>JBEKZH010000068.1:0-30919 GCA_049510065.1 Bryobacteraceae bacterium | reverse complement strand
CCGGTTCGGGGCCAGCGGCCGACTGGTCTTCTATCAGGACCAGGTCGTTCGCTGGATTGAAAGCCAACAACAAGGAGGAAACAAGTGAGCCTGTTTAAGCGCGGCGACGTCTGGTGGTCGTATTTCTACGCAGACGGTATCCGTCACCAGTATTCCACCGGGACTTCCAATCGCAGGCAGGCCGAGGGCATCGAGGGCAAGCTTCGGGAGGAAGTCAACAACCGGCGATTCCAGATCGTCAAAACCGATCCGAATATGACCTTCGGCGAGCTGGCCGCACGTTTTATCGCCAGCGGCTCGGTTCGCCCGCACCACCTGTATCACCTGAAGTTCCTGCTGCCGTTCTTTTCCGAGACTGCCGTGCCGAGGATCACAAAATCTTCGACTGACGAATTTCGGTCAGCGCGGCACAAGCGGAACCCGGCGATCAAGGACGCCAGCATCAACCGGGACCTGAGCACGCTTCGTCACATCCTTTACTGGGCTGTTGACGAACAGTTGCTCGAGTCCAACCCACTCGCGCGCATGAGAATGGCTCGCGAACGGCGGACCAGACGGCAGGTGCTCAGTCTCGCCGAGGAGCAGTTGCTACTGGCAGCCGCCACCGGGCACATCCACACCATGATCATCGCCGCCCTCGATACCGGCATGCGCCGGGGCGAGATCACCGGCCAGCACTGGGAGGACATCGACTTTCAGCGCCGGGTGCTGTCCGTGACCCGCTCGAAGACCCCGGAAGGAGAATCCCGAGAGATCCCCCTGACCGGGCGCCTGCATGACGAGCTGGTTAAGATTCGCAAGCCCGAAGGCCTCGTCATCGAGTTTCAGGGCAGACCTGTCCGCATCGTCAAACGCACCTGGAAGACGGCTCTGAGAAATGCCGGAATCCGGCACATCCGTTTTCACGATCTGCGCCACACCTTCAACACCCGCCTGATGGAAGCCGGCGTCCTGCAGGAAATCCGCATGGCGCTTATGGGCCATTCCGCGGGCTCGAAAATCCACGCCACCTACACCCACATCGAGCTTCCCGCGAAGCGGCAGGCTATCGCCAGGCTCGAACAGTGGGTCGGGCAACAGCAGCATCAGCAACACGACGAGGTTACAGATGAACACGCGCATTGAGTATCTCTACCGCGATGCCGGCAACTTCAAGCAGTTCGCTCGTGTTGTGCTCACAGGCGAGATCACGACACAGGAGCGGGAGGCTATCGCTGCCACCCTCGACTCGGGCGAGTACTTCATCCCGAGCCAGGTCGGCCTTGCCGACCTCCTGACACCGTTTCCCGATCCGGATCTCGACCACGTCTGGCACGAGCTGGACGTGAAGAGTGGCATTACGCTCACCACGGATGTCGCGACCTGCAACATGGACGTCCACCGGTTCGCCTCGATGTTCACCGGCCAGTGGGATGTCACGGCCGCCATGAAGCGGCTGGGATTACCGCCACCCTTCGACCGCCGGTAACAGCACGCAACCGTTCCGAGCGGAGATCAGGCGCAGTTTTGCAGCCGACCTCTTCGCTCCATCAGCAACAGAACATGGCCAACGGGCCATTGAAACAGGAGAAGTGTATGCCCGCACCGAAAGCACCGGATGCCAAACAAGCGACCCCCAAACCCGAGGGCCGCAAACCGTGGAAGAAGAAGACACCCGTTGACGTGATCTTCGAGCAAACCGACAAGCTGCGCGCCGAAATCGCCGAAGCCGAAGAGGAGCTCAAGGCGAAAAAGCGTCAGCTGCAGAAGTTCGAGGAAGCCAAAAAGCTCTTCGAAGGAATGTAGCCCATGACGCTTCTGACAGACGAGCTGCGCGCGCGATTGCCGCCCATTTACTCCCAGGAGGCCGAGCCCGAGCCATGGATTTACTGCAAGTTGTTCATGCCCGGAACCGGCTGGAGCTGGTACGTGATGGAAGGCAGCCCGCAGGACGACGATCTTCTGTTGTTCGGCTTCGTCGTCGGACTCGACAGCGAGTTCGGCTACTTCCTGCTTTCCGAACTTGAGCAGGTTCGCAGCCCGCTCGGCCGTGCCGTGGAACGCGACCTCGCGTTCACCGAAGGCAGGCTCACCGATGTTGTGCCTGCGCCCGATTCATGACGGCGCATGGCGCCAGGAGACCAGAAGTTTTCTCTCTGGTCTCTTTTCTTTGGCGCGATTCCGCTCTATCGAACGCGCCTGTCATTTCACCAGTTGCTCATGGGAGAGGACCCGCCTCCCACATCGAGAGACAAGGAGAACGTATGAAGAAACTGTCTGTGGTTATCGCAGGAAGCGGTCAGATCCGCGACGTGGAGATCCAGCCGGGCACCAGTGCCGGCGACATCCTCCATCAGCTCGACCTTCCGGACTACCTGTTGTCCAAAGGCCCGAATGAGCCGTTTTTCGCCGCCACCGAGTCCGTGTACGACAAGGTTAAGGACGGCGAGAAGATCTTCGCTTCCACCAAAGCCGAAGTCGGAGTCAAAGCGCTGTGCGCGTGAAAGACCTCGGCACCCGGCCTGCCCCCGCCTCCATCCGCGAGCTCTTCTCGCGGGTGGTGCGGGGGCACGGCCCCTCTATTACCGTCCAGCGGCGCCAGATCCCGTACTGGCAGGAGCACGGCTGGACCAGAACGGGGAACCGATACACGGGCTCGTATCAGACTCCCTACGGCGCTTTTGTGGGCTGGATCGAACAGGAACGGTCCGGTCGCATCGACTTTTATCTGTACAACCCGTCCGGGGAAATCCGCAGCCACAGCCATTGGACGTGCTTTCAGCACCGTGGCCGCGACTGGTACCTCATCCACATGGGCCGTGAGCCTAAAGACGTCAGCTCCGGCATCATCGCCATCGAACGTTTGATCACGGAGGCTTACGAACAATGAGAACCAAACATCTTGACGAAAAACAGAAAGCGCTGCTCGACCGGCGCGAAGAACTCATCGGCCGCTTCAACCAGGCGGCGCGCAACCGCAAGAGCACCACGCGGGTCTGCCAGGAGATCCGCCGGACCAATGATTTCCTGTCGACGCTGGACCGGATCGTTGAGGAGAACACAGCTAGGCAGGACGGACCGAGGCAGTACGCGGTCAGTTCGCTCTTCCTCCACGAATGCGCGAAGAAACTCACGGCCGACCAGGACGAGCAGTTCTTCTTCGTTACCGGCGCCGAGGTTGGCGGCGTCCACGTGCTCGATCAGTGGGCCGAGTTCGCTCACCAGCACCGCAGCCGGATGGGCGTAGTCGCCGAGATTCCGTCCACGCACAATCTGCTGATCCGGCTGGAACAGTTCGGCCACAAGTTCCTGGCCCATTTTCACAGCCATCCGGGCAACGGCCCGGATGCCACGCACCCCTCTGGCATCGACTCGGACTTCCAGCGGCGGCTGGAACGTGCGGGTCATCTGGCGCTCATGGCGATCTTCAGCCGCGACGGGTTTGTGCGGTTTGTGCGGATAGACCAGAAGTTCGAACTCGAAATCTATGGGGAGGGAGTGAAGCAGTATGAGCCCAACGTGTACCGGCTTGAGAAAATCGACTAAGCTGCGCGGAAAAGCGGTCGCCGGAGCCGAGGACCGCCAGAAGAAGATCCCCGGTTTCGATCAGGAAGTTTTCTCAAAGAGCCGCGTGCTGTGCGTCGGGGCGGGCGGGATCATCTCGCAGATCGCGCCCACCCTGGTGCGCAAAGGCATAGGCCGAACCACAGTGCTCGACAACGACATTGTTGAGCCAAGCAATCTGAACCGCCAGCGCTTCTATGCGCGGGATATAGGCCGGAACAAGGCGCTGGCACTGGCCCGGAATCTCAAGCCGGAATGCATTGCCGCGACGGAGATTCGCGGCTATGCGTTCCGCCTCGAGGAAGCGATTGCGCGCGGTATCGACCTTGAGTGCGATGTCGCGATCTGTGGAGTGGACAACAACCCGGCTCGCGTTGCCGCCAGCCGGTTTTTCCGCAGTCGCGCCATCCCGGTTATCTTCACCGCCGTTAGCCGGGACGGCGATCACGGATACGTCTTCGTGCAGGACCGGGAAGGAGCCTGTATCGGCTGCATGTTTCCCGACATGGTAAACGACGACCGCTTCCCCTGTCCTGGCACACCGGCCATTGCCGACATCCTGCAGGCGCTTGGCGCGCTTGCTGTGTATGCGACCGACACTCTGCTCATGAACCGCCCGCGCAACTGGAACTACCGCGGGATCAGGCTGTCGGACGGAGGAATGGACGGCTCGTCGCGCATTCCTGTCCGCGAGGGCTGCCAGATGTTCGGCGCATATGAACATTAACCAAATCCAGATCGGGTTCCGGTACCGGAAGGAACTGGGCGATCTCCGCGCGCTCGCCGACAGCATCGCGGAGGTCGGCCTGCTTCATCCGGTTGTGGTCACCCCCGAGGGACGTCTCATTGCCGGGCAGAGGCGGCTTCAGGCCTGCCGGCAACTCGGCTGGACCGACGTGCCGGTGACCGTCGTTGATCTCTACCAGGCCGCGCGGGGGGAAGCGCACGAGAACTTCGTGCGCAAGGATCTGTTGCCCAGCGAGATTATAGCCCTGAAGCGTGCCATCGAACCGCTGGAACGCCGCTCGGCTCGGGAGCGGCAGGGCGCCCGAGCTGACCTCGGCCACCCAGCCAGTGAGGCAGACGACGCCGGGGAAGCGCGTGACAGAATTGCCCGATACCTCGGCGTGGGCCGCACCACAATCGACCGGGCCGAAGCGGTGATCGAGGCGGCAGAGGAGGATCCGGAGGAGTATGGTCACCTTGTCGAGCAGATGGATCGCAGCGGCAAAGTGGCCGGCGCCTACCGCAGGCTCACGGTCCTTAGGCAGGCCAGAGAACTGGACGCCTCACCACCTGCGCTGCCGACCGGACCGTTCCAAGTCATTGTGGCTGATCCGCCGTGGCGCTACGACAGCGGCAACGATCTACCGTACCCGACCATGGATATTGACGACATCAAAGCGATGCCGGTGGAGGAGATAGCTGACGACGATGCGACTCTGTGGCTGTGGACGACTAACGCTCACTTGCGAGTGGCATTTGACGTCATAGACTCATGGGGTTTCGAGTACCGGACGCTTCTGACGTGGGTGAAGGATCGGATGGGTACAGGAGAGTGGTTGCGCGGACAAACCGAGCACTGCATGCTCGCGGTCCGGGGCAAGCCGGTATTCCTTCACGGAAATCACGGCACGGTGCTTGAGGCGGCGCGGCGGGAACACTCGCGAAAACCGGAAGAGTTCTATTCGCTTGTAGAAGCGACATGCCCGGGTTTGAAAGTTGAGCTGTTCTCCCGTTCGGCACGCGAAGGCTGGAGAGCCTTTGGCAACGACACAGGCGCTTTTGTGTCGGAGCAGGGTCGACTCAAACAGTGCTTGTAGGAGAAGACCGAGACGTCCTCGCTTATTCGCCGCCGGTTTCCACGATAGGCTTTTCCTGCTGTACCTCTCGCGGGGTTGGAGGTACCGCCGAATCTCCGCAATGAGCTGCTCCTGCGTCTTGGTGTTGGGAGGTGGCCCAAGGCTTTGAACGAAATCGCGGCCGGGATGGAGCGTGTCCCAGGCAGAAGCCATTTGCCTACCTCTCCCGCCTCCAGGCGTGTGAATGCCGAAACCATCCGCCGCATGCTGGCCGTCGTGGGCCAGGAGGCTCCTTTCGATCACGGACGCCAGCAGATGAAATCGCTGGCGGATTTGGAGGTGAACAGCAAAGCCATGGAGCGAACCGCCGAAAGCATCGGAGCGGACATTGCCGCGCGCGAACAGCGGCAAATCCAGCGATCCACGCAGTTGGATCTGCCGATTGTGGTGGGAGAGCCCGTGCCCATTTTGTATGTGCTCATGGATGGAACCGGAGTGCCGGTGGTGAAGAAAGAGGCCGAAGGACGAGCCGGCAAAAAGGCAGGAGAGCCCGCCCACACGCGCGAAGCCAAGCTGGGATGCGTGTTCACCCAGACCAGGTGGGACGCGGAGGGTTACCCCATCCGCGACCCGGGCTCGACCACCTATACCGGTGCCATCGAAACGGCAGAAGAGTTCGGAAAGCGGCTCTACCTGGAAGCCTGGAATCGCGGCTGGAGCCGGGCGCAGAAGAAAGTGGTGATCGGCGACGGGGCCGAATGGATCCGGAACATCGCCCAGCAACACTTCCCCGGCGCCATTCAGATTGTCGATCTCTTTCACGCGCGCCAACACGTGTGGGATCTGGCCCGCAAGCCATTCCCCATGGACAAGGCCGAGCGGGAGTGCTGGATCACCACCGAACAGGACCACCTCGACGAGGGCAGGATTGAGGAACTGGTCTGCTCGCTCCGCTCCATTCAGGTCGCCGATCCCAATCTGGTTGAGGAAACCCGCACCCAGGCCGAGCATTTCAACAAGAACGCCGAACGGATGCGCTACCCCAGGTTCCGCGACCAGCACTTGTTTGTCGGGTCCGGCATTATCGAGGCTGGCTGCAAGACCGTCATCGCTGCGCGTCTCAAACAGTCCGGGATGTTCTGGACTGTCCGCACGCTCTCCGCTGCTGCCAGATGAATGGCGAGTTTGAGGACTACTGGGAGTCCCGGGCCGCCTGATCTCCACTTCTATGTCGCGCACCCATAGACGATTGTGCTACGGTCACACAGGCTAGTCTGCGACGCCCGCGAGCGACCGTTGCCGGCCGGCCTCCATGGAGCAGAATCCGTTCCTGGGATGCTGTCCGAAATAGCGTCTCCGCGAAGAAAGGCCGGCGGGATCGAGCCGCCGGCCATGAGGGCGATGACGTCCAATCACGCCTCCAAACTCAGTCTCGCCGCCTCAGTGCGAATGCGGACGCGGCCAGACGGGGAAACGCTCCGCCCGGCGCGCGGGAATCGGGCGGCTCACGCCGACTCGATGATCACATTGGCGTATTGCACCGTTTCTCCGGTTCGGATCAACCCAATGGCTCGGGGAACGCGCTTCTTGAACTCCACGTGTGGTTCAAAGACAACCGGTATGCCCGAAAGTTCCCGCTCAAAGTCCAGTTGTGTGTCTCTCCCGTTGGACGCAAGAAACTCCTCCGCCATGAAGGCCTGACCGATCACAAAGTTGGAACGGATCGCCCGGAGGACGTCGAGAACCCGGGGTACATCGTCGACCAGCGAGATGTCCACGGTCTCGATTTGCGGCCAGAACGGAAAGCCCCGGTCCGCGATCACCAGCGTGTTGGTGTGGCGAACGCGGCTGAGCAGGAAATTGATCGCTGGATTCAGGATTCCGGCTCTCAGCATGGCATGCTCCCCTTTCAATCCGGACCGGCCTACCGGATCCGCACCTTCACCCGGAGAGAGCCCGGCGCAGGCTTTTCGGAAACGACAATCATGTATCCACCGCCGCACCCGGAATACATGGCTCCAGGGTAGCGGGCCTGGAACCACGAGAGAATCGCCCTTAGATCGATGTTGATGGTCGGGTGCTCGACCGTGTGGGGCAGGATCGCCTCCCAGCACTTCATGCAGTGATTCATGGAAGCCCCAAGGCGGCGAACGTTCTTCTTCAGGATCGCGTCGAAACACTCCTTGCCGGTCTCACCCAGGTCCTGAATCCATTGGGGACTGAGGTTCTTAATTCCCAGCGGGTTGTAGCCCGCCGGCCGCTGGTTGATCGGAACCAGGTGAAGAACTTGTTCCACCCACTGCGCCACTTCCGGATCGCAGTTCGACTCGATGTGTGCCGGGAAGCAGCCCCCCTCCACACCGGCATCGTAGTCCAGCCGACTGATGCCAGGATAAACTAGGCCGATCATGTCCTGCGAACCCGAGGGCTCGGCCTTGCTGGCGTTTTCCGCTGCATACAACTCGCGGACCAGCTCGGCCGGCGGTCGGTCCGGCAGGGCGCCGTCCCAGATCTTTGTCGCAATGCGGCGCGTGCTGCCTGCCATACCGCAACGATCCATGAACCAGATGACCGGCTCGAGCGCAACCACCACCATGCTCCCCGGCGGCGCCGGGTTGTGCCTGGACAGGAACGGCTGATCGATCCAGCCGCCGGCCAGCGCGATCCGATGGGGAATCCGGCTGGCAACCAACTCGGCATCGCTGCATTGGTGCCCCGCACCAACCCTGTCCCTGAGCGGGAGAGGCGGCCGCGCAACCAGCATCTGGGGATGTTCCACTGTCAGTCCCTGACCACCCGTTTGCCCGCCTTCCGGTCGGCGTACTGTTGAGCGATCCATGCGTAAGTCCTCTCCATGCCGGTTTTGAGCGGAATGTGCGGCTCCCAGTCGAGGACGCTCCGGATGAACGTGTTATCGCTGTTGCGTCCGGCGACGCCCTGCGGAGCATCCAGATCGTAGGTGCGCTTGAGCGTCACTTCGGCGATTCTTTCTACCATAGTAACGAGATCGTTGATCGAGATCAGTTCACTCGATCCAAGGTTGATCGGAGTCGCGATGAGCTGGTCTGTATGCATGATCTGATCGATGCCGAGCACACAATCCTCGATGAAGCAAAAACTCCGCGTCTGGGACCCGTCGCCCCAGATGTCGATGGTCCCGCTGCCTGTATCCTGCGCCTCGATCACCTTGCGGCAGATCGCGGCGGGAGCCTTCTCGCGCCCCCCGAACCAGGTGCCGTGCGGGCCGTAGATGTTGTGGAAACGGGCGATGTGGGTTTCCAGACCGCGCTCCGCCCAGTATTCCTGGCAGAACATCTCGGAGATCAGCTTCTCCCAGCCATAGCCGCGCTCGGCCATCGCGGGATACGCGTCCGACTCCTTCAGCGCGCGGACGTTCGGGTCCTTCTGCAGGTCCGTATTATAGGCACAGGCGGACGAGGAGAAAAAGTAGCGCCTGGCGCCGGCCCGCCACGCTGCCTCGGTGAGATGAGTATTCACCAGAATGCTGCGGAGACATTCGACGCGGAAATGCTCGATGAAACCCATGCCGCCCATGTCCGCGGCGAGATTGTAGACTTCAGTGGCGCCTTCGACGGCCCGGATGGCGTTTTCCTTCTCGCTCAGATCCATCGACAGGCTCTCGACGCCCGGCACGCGCTGGTACCACTCCGGAAGAGGTTTGCGATCAACGGCGCGGATTCGGGTGTAGCCGAGGTCGTGGAAATAACGGGCCAGTGCGCCCGCGATGAACCCGCCGGCGCCCGTGATGACGACCAGGTCGTCACGATTGAGCCGGCGGTCTATTGTGAGTTCCGAATTATCCTTCATATTCGTGCAATGCGCACCTAGGCGTAACGATAAAGTAATCGGTAATATTATAGCCTCTACGGGATCGTTGCGTCAATCGCTTTGCGACGCGTGCGGTCCGGCCGGCACCCTCAACGGGAAGAGTGCGTGATGCGGAACGCCCACGCGTATTCTCCCGTCTTGTGCGCAGGCAATTCGATCTTCAACCCGTCGTGGTCGCGCTTCCACTGCACTGTGGATTCGGAGCCCAACAGTTGAACGCTGTTGATAGTGCCCAGGCCGGCGGCGGAACCTTCCGCCAGCGATTTGATTGTGATTTTTCCGTCTCCCGGCCACCCGAGTGCGATGGCGTAGAGCACGTTCCCTTTCGTGGTGAATCGAATATCCTGGCTGGAGTAGGGTTGGGTGGCCGTATCGTTGAAAGATCCGCCCACCACTTTCGTGGGGCCCTCACTGGAGATCGTCCAGGGCCGCGTCGCGTAGATTGCCTCGCCGTTGACGGAAAGCCAGCGTCCCATGGCCAGCAGCACTTGCTGCGCCCCTTCGGGAATCGTACCGTCGGATCTGGGCCCAACGTTCAGGAGTAGACAGCCATTCTTGCTAACGATGTCGACCAGTTGGTGGATCAGCGACTCCGGCGAGCGGTACGTATCGTTCTCGATGTACCCCCAGGACTTGACGCTTACGGACGTGTCGGTCTGCCAGTACCGTGGCAGCGGTTTGTCCGACTGGCCGCGCTCGATGTCCAGAACGGCGGTGCCGGGCGGGTAGGCATCCCACTTGTAGTTGATCGCGGCGGTGGAACCGCGGCTCGCGGCGTCGTTGTAATAGAATGCCGCAAAGCGCTTCAGATACGGCTCAAACTCTTTCGTCTCAATCCACCAATCGAACCAGACAATCTCCGGGTGATACTTGTTGACAAGCTCGGCATCGCGCGCCAGCCAGTCATCCAGATATGCCGGACTGGGCCCACCACCCTGCCAGTGGGCGTTGTCTTTGTTGGTAATGCCGGCGTGCGCCGGACCATAGAACGCCGCGAAGCGCGGATCGCGAACGTCGGAGTCGAACTCTCTGCCCTGATTGAGGAAGAAGTAGTGTTCCGCGCGATGACTGGAGACGCCGAAGTGCAACCCCTCCGTGCGGACGGCCTTCTCCAACTCGCCGACCGGATCCCGGTGAGGACCCATCTTCACCGCGCTCCAGTCGGTGAGGTCCGAGTTGTACATGGCGAATCCGTCGTGATGTTCCGCCACTGGAATCACGTACTTCGCACCCGACTTGCGAAAGAGGTCCGCCCACGCGGCCGCGTCGAACTTCTCGGCCTTGAACCCGGGGATGAAATCTTTGTACCCGAACTTCGACTGGGGGCCATATGTCGCAACGTGATGCTGAAACTCCTTGCTCCCCTGCTGATACATCAACCGCGGGTACCATTCGTTGCCAAACGCGGGCACCGAGTAGACGCCCCAGTGGATGAAGATGCCGAACTTCGCGTCCAGATACCACTCCGGAACCTCGTAACTTTTCAGGGATTCCCAGTTTGGCTGGAATGGCCCGGCACGGCCCTCCTTGTCCACCTCCTGAAGGAGCGCATTCCGTTTCTCGTCGAACTTGTGGATGGATTTCTCCCATACCACATCATCCGCGTTCGGGGTCTGCACGAACGCGCCGACTACCGCAAAGAGTAGAAACAAAGCGTTTTTTCGCATCGTGTGGAGACCAGATTTGAACTTATCACTCAGCCATGAATAACGCAAGAGTTATCGTTTACCGTCCGGCAAACCGGTGCCGCTCGATGATGCCCTTTCCTTCCCGCACCACAATCCACTGATTGGCGTCGACGCCGCGGAACGTGTCGGTCCCGCCCTGCGGCCAGCGGATGTTCACGTCCGCCTTCGTTTCGTGACCCAGGCCGAAGTGTACGCGGAAGTCGCCCTGCGAAATGAAATAGCCGCCGCTGCGCACCTCGTCGATCTGCTTCCGGCCTCCCGCAGTCACGGTGATGCGCGCGCCGACGGCATCGCGCCCGGTCGCCGTCACGGCTCGAATCAGCAGGGAGTTCCCGTGCGGACCGAAGTTCTTCAGAAGCGAGGGCGGCTCAAAGAGATTCACCACCACGATCTCCATGGATCCGTCATTGTCGAAGTCCGCCACGGCGATGCCCCGGGAGGAGTGCTTCGCCGTGATTCCAGGCCCTCCCGTAGTAGACATATCGAAGAATTGCCGATCGCCCCGATTCCAGAACAACTGCCGCGGCTGCTTGAACTGCTCGCCGAGTCCGTACTGCTCGATGAACGGATAAACATGGCCGTCGGCGATGAAGAGATCCTTCCACCCGTCGTTGTCGAAGTCCAGGAAGGCCGTGCCCCATTTCACGTACTGCGTGTGGACCGCCAGACCCGCCTTGCTCGTCACATCCGCGAAGGTGCCATCTCCGAGGTTCCGGTAGAGCGTATTGGTATCGCTCGAAAAGTTGGTCTTGAAGATGTCCAGATATCCGTCGCCGTCATAGTCCGCGGCTGTGGCTCCCATGCCCGCCTGTTCCCTGCCATCCTCATTGACGGCCAGGCCGCTGAGCAGTCCCGCCTCCTCAAAAGTTCCGTCTCGCTTGTTACGGAAGTAGAGACTTAGCGTTGAATCGCAGGTCACGAAGAAATCGGGCCATCCGTCGTTGTCGAAATCGCCGGTCAGCACGGTGAAGCCATAGTACTCGTGCGGTGTTTCCACGCCGGCTTGTTTCGTCACATCGGTGAAATGACCGTGCCCGTCGTTGTGATAGAGAGTCATCGTCTCGCCCTTGAGTCCTCGCGGCCCGCAGGGGACAGGAACGCCTTTCCAGTTGCACCCGCTGCTGGTGCGCGGCCGGGGCGTCTCCTGAGCGTTGAAGTCGATGTAGTTGGCCACTACCAGATCCAGATAGCCGTCGCGGTCGTAGTCGATGAAGGCGCAGCCGGTGCTCCAGCGCGACTCCGACCGATAGAGACCGCGCTCGCGCGTTTCATCGCGGAACGTCCCATTGCCCTGATTGTGCAGGAAGACGTTGTGCCCCCACTGGCCGATGAACAGATCGACATACCCGTCGTTGTCCACGTCGCCGGCGCATACGCCCTGCCCCCATCCGAGGTGACCGATGCCGGCTTTCTCCGTCACGTCCTCAAAACGGAGTCCGCCGAGATTGTGATAGAGATGCGGCGTGAGCGGCGTCGGGCCCGGCTTCAGCCGATCCCCCTGCACCAGAAAGATGTCCGGCAGGCCGTCGTTGTCGTAATCGAGCACAGCCACACCGGTACCCGTGTTTTCCACCACGAACGTCTGATCCAGCTCACCGGAGATCACCACCGCATTGAGTCCGGCCTGAGACGCGATATCCCGAAAATCCACGACCGGCGCCTTCATGCCGGGCGGGAGCAGATGCACCGGTTGATCGGTGGCGCCAGTTGAGATCATCTGCGACAGAGCCTTCCGCGCCGACAGCAGATAAAGGCAGAGCAGGACTCCAATGCTCGCGCCGACAACGAGAGTGGCGCGCCGGGATCTTCGACCCATTACTGCGCCTTTACTGGGGACCCTGACGCGGCGGGTTTCAGCCGGGCGTGAGCGATCAGCGCCAGAGCGCGTTCGATCTCGGGGTCACCGGGCCGGGATGCCTGGGCGAAGCGAAGCTCCTTTTCGCCGTTGTCCAGATCGCCCGCCTGGCAATGGATCAGGCCGAGCTTCTTGTGCAGGTCCGCCTTCACGCCGCAGTCGCCACACGCTTCAATCGCCTCTTTCAATTGCCGGATCGCTTCGGGCAACTGATGCGCCTGCATGGACGCGACGGCGTCGTTCGCCAGAGTCTCCGCCCGGTCGATGATGCGTCTCTCTTTCTGCACGGCGGCAAACCGGTTCATGAAGCGGTCCGCTTCCGCGGCATCCAGCGGCCGCAGAGCACGCGACAGGCTCCACAACGCCTGGGTATAGTCCGGGTCGATGGCGATCGCCCGCTTCCAGGCGGTGATGGCCTCCTGCGTCTGCGATTCGTGTTCGAGACTCTGGCCCAGCAGATACCACGCCACCTTGTTGCGTGGCTGCAGCTTCACCACCGTCTGCAGCAGAGGGATCGCTCCCTTGTAGTTGCCCGCCTGATTCTCCAGCACGGCCAGAAAGTAGTGAGGCTCCGGCAGTTGAGGGGCAAGCCGGCAAGCGGCCTCGAAGTCCGGCCGGGCTTCCGCGTTCCGTCCGAGATCGAACAGAACCCGGCCATGATTGAAGTGCGCGACGGCGGACTGCGGGGCGAGTTGCACCGCCTGTGCCGTTTCGGACAGGGCGCCGGGCAGATCGTAACCGTCGGCCAGAGCGATGGCCAGATCGAGGTGCGCGCCGGCGGATTTCGGGGCAAGCGTAGCAACCTTTCTCAGCAGCGCGGCGCCTTCCTCGCTCTTACCCAGCCGCGCTTTCACCTTGCCTGTGGCCGAGAGAATGCGGAGATCCTCTGGCGCCAGTTTCAGCGCCTTGTCCAGCGGGCCTTCCGCATCCGCGAACTTCTGCTGCTGGGCGAGCACGAGACCGAGGTTCAGGTACCCCTGCGTGTAGTCCGGATCGTCTTCAATAGCCTGCCGAAACACCTTCTCCGCCCGGGCGTTATCGCCTTTCAAAGCGAAGACCATGCCGAGGTTGCCCTCCGCAGAGATCAGTTGCGGGTCGATTGCCAGCGCCTCTTCGAGCCACTTCTGAGCCAAATCGAGTTTGCCATCCGAGAGATCGAGTAACCCCAGTTCTCCCCGGGCAACGGCCATCTTCGGGTCCATTTCCGCAGCTTTCTCGAGTGCCGCTCGCTCTCCCTTCGTGTCGTGCGCCGCGGCCAAGGCCAAAGCCAGATTGTATTCCGTGCGCGCGTTGCCCGGTTCGATCTCCAGCATCTGGCGGTAGGCTTCCGCCGCACGCCCGGGCTGATGGGCTTCGAGGAACTCGTTCGCCTCACTGCCCTTTGCGGCCAACTGATTCACCTTGAATTCTTCCGACTTGCTCTCCTTGAATTTCTCGGCGATCTCGCGCGCCCGCGTGCTGTCTCCCAGTGTGCGCAGGACGGCGGCTAGTTGGAACTGGGCGGATGAATCCGATGGTTTGAGTGCGACCGCTCTTTCCAGATGGGCCAGGGCCTCCTTCGGCTTCTGATTGCGTGCGAGCACGAACCCGAGTTGGTACTGCGCCTGGAAGTCATCGGGGCTCCCCGACACCGCGTGTTCGAGTTCCGCCTCAGCCTTCCCATACTCTCCCAACCCTTTGTAGACGGTGCCGAGCAGAACACGGCCTTCGGGATCGGCCGGTTTCCGGCCAACGTAATCCAGCGCCGGAGCCAGCGCGTCCTGAAACGCCGAGACCGTGGCCAGGGCCTTGACTCGTGCCAGCAACGCCACGGTATCCTGCGGATCGAGGCGCGTTACCTCGGTGTACTCGTCCGCGGCCTCCCGGAAGCGGGATTCATTGGCATAGATGTTGCCGAGAGTGAAGTGCGCTGCCTTCATGTCGGGATGCTGCCGGGTCAGTTCCAGCAGTATTCGGATAGCTTCTTTCGTCCCGGCATTCTTAGCGCCGATGATGCCTGCCGCCTCCTTCACCGCCGCGTCCTCGTAGGTGGTGGCGCCCAGGGAAAGCAGCATATCCGGGGAGTCCGGCTGAATCGCGAGCGCCTCATTCCAATAGCGGATGGCGGAGTCATACCGGTGCTGCGATGCCAGTATCTGCGCCAGATGGTCCATCGCGGGAACGGACTTCGGATCGATCTTCAGCGCCTCCCGAAATGCCGCCTCGGCTTCGGCGTTCCTGCCCATGTCCTGCAGGGCCGAACCGAGCGAATAGTATGCCAGCACCATGTCGGGTTGGCTCTTCACCGCGAGCTGAAACTGTTCGGTCGCCGCCGGGAGTTGATTCAAACGTATATATGCCACCCCGAGGTCATAATGGGCTTCCGCGGAGCCGGGCTCCACACGAACCGCCTCCTCGAAAGCCGAAACCGCGCACTTCAGATTGCCCTGCTCGGCAAACCAGGCGCCAACCGCGTCGTACACGCGGGCTGAGGGTTCCCCGTGGATGGCTTTCACCAGCCCGGCCGATAGCTTGCACTCCTCCGGCAGTTGCGCCCCGCAGGACAGCGGAACAATGAAGAGCACAATGGCCGGCAGCAGAAGCCGGCAGAACGGGCACGGCGCTTCCATGACACCAGTATAGGCCGACATTTTCGTTAACGGCATCGGTAACTCAGTCGCCTCCGCCAGTGCTTTTCGATGGTTCCTCGACGGTAACGATGCGGTCGGCCCGCACGTTCTGAAGGACCTGCCGGATGCCCGAGGGCCATCGAATCTCGATCTCCTGCACGACGCCGGAGTCGCCCAGACCGAAGTGAACCCGGGGATCGCTGGACGCCGCGTACCCGGTACTTGTCGTGACCTCGCTGTACTGCTTCCGACCGTCGCCGGTGGTCACACGGATCTGCGCACCGATTCCCATCCGGTTGCTCCTGGTGCCGACGAGTTTCAGAAGTATCCAGTGGTTGTGGTTCGCCGAAACATTGCGAAACACCCTGGCGGGCTGGCCCAGGGCGGTGACAACGAGATCGATGCGGCCGTCGTTGTCCAGATCTCCGTAGGCGAGTCCGCGGTTGGGGGCGGGTCGCGCAAAATCGGCGCCGGCCGTCGCGCTCACGTCTTCAAACTGCCCGTTACCCAGATTCCGGAAGACCGAGTTCGGCTCGGCGTAATGAAAATGCCGGGAGACGGCATCAATGTCGTCCATTACGTTACCGCGGGCGACGAACAGGTCTTTCCAGCCGTCATTATCGAGATCGGCGACCCCGTTCGACCAGCCGGACATCGCCCTCGTCATCCGCGCGATTCCACTCGGCTGACTGGCATTGACGAACTGTCCCGCTCCGCGATTCACGAATAACGGGAAGGTTTCGTTCTCAATCGCGGTGTGCCAGATATCCGGCAAGCCGTCGTTGTTCACGTCGCGGAAGTCCGCCCCCATGCCGCCGAGGGCGTTGCCGTCCTCGTCGTAGGCGACGCCCGCCTGAAAAGCGACTTCCTCGAACCTCTTCCCGCCTGCGTTGTGGAACAGAAGGTTCGGACTGTTGTCGTTGGCGACGAAAACGTCCATGAATCCGTCGCCGTCATAGTCAGCGAAAACCACTCCCATCCCCTTGCCCCGCACGGCGGCGATCCCAGTCTCCTCCGAAACATCCGTGAAAGTCCCGTCTCCGTTGTTGCGATACAGCGTATTCGGGAGCGGCGCGAAGCTATTGGGATGGCAATAGCCCCGGCCGTTCAACCCCATGCAAGCCGGCTCGTGGGCGGGATCCCACTCGCAGTAGTTCGAGACAAAGAGGTCGAGCAGTCCGTCGTTGTTGTAGTCGAGCCAGCCGGCGGAGATCGACCACATCTTCCGGCCATGCAGCATTCCGCCACCCACGCCCGCTTTGGCCGTCACATCGGTGAACGTGCCGTCGCCGTTATTGTGGAAGAGCTGGTTTCCGTTGACGTTGGCGAGGAAGAGGTCGGGCCACCCGTCGTTGTCATAGTCGCCTACCGCAACGCCCATGCCATAGCCCTTTCCGGCCACGCCAGCCCGCTCGGTCACATCCGTGAAGGTTCCATTGCCGTTGTTGTGGAACAACCGGTTGTAGTACTTCGGCCCCGTCTTCACCAACGATGGCATCTCCGCACCGTTGACCAGATAGATATCGAGCAGGCCGTCTCCATCGTAATCGAACAGCGCAACTCCGGCCGGCATCGTTTCGGGCTGGTGCTTTTCCGGGGTGGGGCAGTTCTGGGTGACGAAGCGAAGGCCGGCCGATTCGGCGATGTCCTTAAAGCGGATCGGTGGCGGCGCGGGAGCGAACGCGAGCAGGCCAAACACCCCCAGGACAATCGCGCAGGCGATTTGCGGCCATTGCATTCCCACAGTTACCGGCTTCCTTTCGACGGTTCCCGAACCGTGAGAATTCGGTCGATCGCGGGATTCTCAATCTTCTGGACGATCCCGCTGGGCCATGCGATCTCGAGAGACCGAATCGCCTTGTCCGCGCCCAGACCGAAGTGGACACGCTTGTCGCTGGCGGAGAAGTAACTGCCGCCGGTGGTGACGGTGGCGTACTGACTTGCTCCGGACTCGCTCACCAGATGCAGACGCGCTCCGATGCCATCGCGATTGCTGACCGTCCCAACCGTGTTGACGGTCAGCCAGTGATTGCGGCTACCCTGATTGCGAAGAAGCATCGGTTTCCCGTCGAGGCAATTCACCACGATGTCGATCTGACCGTCGTTATCGAGATCGCCGAAAGCCGCGCCTCTGGCTGCCTGCAACGTCCGAAACGGCTCGCCGCTCTGCGCGGACACGTCCTCGAAGCGGCCCCGCACGTTGCGCAGAAGCAGGAGAGATTCGAGATAGCGCACGTTTCCCTGGAAGTACTCGATGTTGTCCATGACGTGCGACTGCGCAACAAACAAGTCTTTCCAGCCATCGTTGTCGTAGTCGATGAGGCCCGTACCCCAGCCGGAGTGCGGCATGGTCATCCGGGCCACCCCGGTTTGGCCAGAGACGTACTGAAACGTCCCCTTCATGTTGTGAAAGAGGGCGTACTTCTGATTCGCCAGGTCACCAATGAAGATGTCCGGCCACCCGTCGTTGTCATAGTCCTCGAACGCCACTCCCATTCCCGAGAAGGCCTGGCCGTCTTCGTCATACGCAAGACCGGTCTGCAGACCGACTTCCGAGAACGTTCCGTCGCGATTGTTGTGGAACAGTTGCTCCGCGATGGCGTCATTGGCCACAAGGATGTCCGGCCACCCGTCCTGGTCGTAGTCGTTGAACGCGCTGCCAAGGCCCCTTCCCGGAGCGGCGGCGATCCCGGATTTCGCACTCACGTCCGTAAACGTGCCATCACCGTTGTTGTGATAGAGAACATAGGTTGGTGACTTGAAAACATCGGGGTGGCAGTACGCTGGCTGCCCGTGCTCCGGAGCGCCGCACGGCATGTTCTTCGAGAAGTCCCAGTCCAGATAGCGCGCCACAAACAGGTCGAGATACCCGTCGCGATCATAGTCCACGAAGAGCGCGCTGGCCGACCAGCCGCCCCCGGCTACACCCGCCTTGTCCGTGACATCCATGAAGGTCCCGTCGCCGTTGTTGTGATACAGGATGTTTCGGCCGAAATTGGTGACATACAGATCCGGGTGCCCGTCGTTGTCGTAATCTCCCACCGCCACCCCCATCCCGTATGAGTGGCCGCGGAGTCCGGCCTTCTCCGTGACGTCGGTGAAGGTGCCGTCACCGTTGTTGTGGTACAGGCGATTCCAATAAATCGGATCGAACTTGTCCGGCGTTGCTCCCGGGGGCATGGGGCTCCGCAGGAGCGCGCCATTGACGAAGAAGAGGTCCTCCAATCCATCTCCGTCATAGTCCAGCATGGCGACGCCGCCGGGCATGGTTTCGATGAGATACTTCTGCGGCGTGCGGGAGGAAAGAAGTTGAAAGTGGATGCCCGACCTGGCCGTCCCGTCGAGGAAAACAGGCAGGGGCGCTCGTTGCTCCCCGGCCGCGCCAGACAACGCGAAGCCGGCAATGCACAGAACCGGAAGTGACCACAGAGTCGCGCGGAGGATGTCTGGGCGGATACACGGGCCGTAGCGAAAAGGGCCTGAGCGGGGTTGCGGGTGACTCATACCTGTAACACCAGCGTATCCTCAAACCCGCAGACGAAAAGCGACGCCAATGCCGTGCCATGCGCACACGGCATTGACGTCGCCAGAAGACAGCTCAGGGAGATGCTGTCTCAGAAGTAGAACTTCAAACCAAGCTGCAATTGACGCGGTTGGTTCGACTGCCCTGTCACCCGGCCGTAGTTCGTATCCGGCAAATACCCGTCCGGATTGCTGAAGACAACGTTGTTCAGGACGTTGAATGCTTCGGCGCGGAATTCGAAGTACCTCTTTTCGCCGAGGCCAACGCGGAATTGGCGGAACAGGGAGATATCGAGATCCTTCCACCAGTCCCCGACCAGAGAGTTACCCTTCGAGGTGCCGAACGTGTAGGGCGCCGGATTCGCGTAGGCCGCGGTATTGAACCATGCTGCCACCGAGTGGCCTCCGGAATTCGGATTGCCAATCAGGTCCGCTCGCTCCTGGTTGAAGCCGCCGTCGTTCGGAATCGAGTTACTGGTACTCACCGTGAATGGCAAACCAGAATTGAGTTGCAGGATGCCGTTGAACTGCCATCCGCCCGCTAGTGCATTGACGAGCTTGTTGCCATTGGCGCCCGGCTTCCCGAATGGCGATTGCGCGGTAAACGAGGCGGAAAAGGTGTTCGTCTGGTTAAAGGCGGACACCTGCGTATCTTGGGCGCGGTTGTACACGTTCTGCACGTTGCAGTCGGCTCCGATATCGGCGGAGCAGCCATCGTCGGTCGACTTCGACAACGTGTAGGACAGCAGAAACGCAAGACCGTGGCTGGCGCGTTTGTTGACGGAAACCTGCAGCGCATTGTACCTGCTGTTCCCCACGCTCTGGTCAAACCATTGTGGGAACATGTACGGGTACGGCTGACGAGGCGTGGAGGGACCCGGGCCTGGAGTCGCTACATTCTGCACGGGGCCCCAGTCCAGACGCCGGCCCACCGAACCGACGTAGTTCACATCCAGAACGGCATTGGCGGGCAGCTCCCGCTGGATGCCGAAGTTCCACTGATCCATATAGGGCGTTTTGAACTTCGGATCGACCATCCACTGGCTCACCTGATCGAAACTGATCCGTGGATAGACGATGCCGCCACCGCCGCCGAGGTTCAGTGGATCCGTCATCGGCGCCGTGATGGCATTCTGATTCAGGGCTGGATTGTTGAGGGTGGCTACGGCCGGCCAGTTTCCGCCGAAATTCTGGGATAGTTGGCTCACCGCACCCCACATGTCGTAGAAGCGCCCATAACCGGCGCGGGCAACCATCTTGTCGCTGAGCCGGTACGCCAGGCCCAGCCGTCCGGCCCAGTCCGCGAAAGAGTTTTGCAGGATCCGATGATTCGCCCCCGCCACGATGACATTCGGGGGGAGTCCCGTGTATGGATCGGGTCCATTCGAAGCATAGATCCCGTTGGGGAGACAGGGCGCACCGACGGTAGCCGAGCAATTCGGAGGAATAGCCGTCAGAATGTACTGCCCGGTTACCGCATCGGCGTCGCCGGTGTACAGATCCTTGCCCGAACCGTAGATCGGCGTTAATTTCATGTCATCGCGGAATCCGATGTTGACGGTCAGCCGGCTTGTTGCTTTCCACTGATCCTGCACAAAGAAGGCATTCGACCAGCCGCTGTGATTGACTTCATGGACATCCCGAATCGCGGCGCCGCCGGGAACTCCCATGAGGAAGGAAGCATACGAATTGCCGCCGACGCCCTGGTTTGCGCCCAGACCCGCCGTTTGCGTAGTGCCAAACGTTTCGTTGGAGTACCCAATTGGCGCGTCGAAGTTGTTCGTCTCAAAATCCGCGCCGATTTTGATCGTATGCTTGCCGATAATCTTCGCGAAGGTACCGCCAAACTGCCAGACATCGCCAAGGCCGGTATACTCCAGCTGTTGATACGGGTAACTCGCATAGCCGCCAATCGAGATCGTAGGCGCATAGGTCTGACCATTCAGGGTCATGAAATTCTTGACCAGCCCGAGACTCTGGAGGTTGCTGAGAAACGACGAAGTTTCTCCCGGCATTGAAGTGAGTATGAGGTCCTCTCCACGATTCCGCCCAAAGTAGACATCCAGGATCGCCGTTGGGCCGAACGTGTGGGTCTCATGTGCGGCGATATTCTTCCCGAAAACATCCGAGGTCTGTCTGCCGATCACGTTGTTCGGAGTGTTCCCGATCTGCTCGTACTGGCTGTACCGGAACATGAACTGGTCGGAATTCCTGAAGTACTGATCGCCCCGGATGGACCCCTCGTCCTGATTCGTGGCGGACGAGGACGGCAGGAAGATGTTGTTTCCGTTGATGAGCGATCCGGCCTTGGGAATCAGGGTCTGATACGCCTGCGCGATCGGGCTGATCTCATTCGACGGGATCTTGTTGCCGGGGATGGGAATGCGCGAGTATGTGTTCGTAGCGGCGTCGTAGGTAGTGCTGTTCGGGTCGTAAAGGACCGTGCTCAGCGCGCTGAAATCGCCGCCTCGCATCGCATCGGTGGCCCCGAGCGTGCCGGTTTCGCTGAACAGGCGTTGCCGGTATGCTTCGTAAGCGGCATAGAAGAAGGTCCGATTCTTACCGTTATAGACTTTGGGAATCGAGATGGGGCCACCGCCGGCGACTCCAAACTGGTTCTGGCGAAGCGGAACGCGGGCCGCCTCGAAGAAGCCGCGGGCATCCATCTGCTCATTGCGCAGGAACTCCCACAAAGTGCCGTGATACTGGTTCGTGCCGGACTTGCTGACTACGCTGACGATCCCGCCTGTCACGCCGCCGTATTCGGCAAGGTCGTTGTGCCCCTGGGTCTTGAACTCCTGAATGTCGTCCACGATCGGTTGGAAGTTGTACATGGACAGGAACGTGTTCAGGTTATTAACTCCGTCCAGGAGGAACGTGTTGCTCCGGACGCGCGAACCATTCACCGAAGGGAAGGAGAAGCTTCCCAGCGCGTTGCCGGCGAACCCTGCGCCGCCACCAGAGCTCTGGTCTGTATGGATGTTGACGACACCCGGGGTGATGGTCAGCAGTTGCGTGAAGTTACGTCCGTTCAGAGGAAGCTCGACGACTTCCTGATTGCTGACCACCGTGCCCAGCTCGGAAGTCGAGCTCTCCACCGCGGCGGCAGTTGCCTCCACGGTTACACTCGTCTGCGTCTCGCCGACCTTCAGGTGGAAGTCGAACGTGGCGGTCTGATCCACCTGGAGTGTGACTTCCGATTGTGTCACACTGCCGAAACCTGGGGCGCTGGCCTGAAGCGTGTAAACACCGGGCAGGACGTTGAGGAAGGCGTATGCGCCATCGCCATTGGCCATCGTGCTTCGCATGACTGCGGTATTCACGTTGGTCAGGTTGAGTTGCGCGTTGGGGATAGCAGCCCCGCTTGGATCCGAGACGACGCCATTAACCGTAGCGGATGCCTGCTGAGCCAGGGCGACCGGCGCCGTGAAAGCCCAGAGGCCGAGAAGGATCAGAAGTCCGGTGAGGCAACAGTACCTCGACCGGTGTTCTTTGGCTGACAATGCCATAGTTTCTCCTTACGTGGATTTCCTTGACAAACACGTCGGCGAGGCGGCGGTCATCCGAACACCCGAACCGGGTGCCCTCCAATCTGCCGGAAAGCTTGATTCCAAGACCCTTGTCCACCTACAAACGACGATTACTATATCGTTAACGTCGATAGTGGGATTATACTAGTGCTCCTCATGGTCGTCAAGAGGAATCGCTTGCAGGGGCCAGTGCCCAAACCTGCAGTCGTGGACTGTTGGCAGAGGATCGCAGGATGCATTGGCAGCGCTTGCAGTCCGGATCGCCGCGCGGGTCGATTCCCACGTGGCGAAACCCGTCATCATGAATATCTGTAAAACTATGATACTAATAGCCTTAAATCCCCATGCCGACCCGACATCGACACCAGAGAGATCTGCCGTGTTCGCCGTCTCAATCGGTACAGATTCTGTCGGGAGTTGAGCGGATCCTCCGGCTCCGCCAATTGTCGCCCGCCCTTGCCGCGTCGACTCGCCGGTGGACGCTGCGGGGACGGCAGTGTGCGAAAAGACAGGATCACTGTAACGATGTAGTGGATTGACGCGGTCTCCCTGCTGTGATCTACTCAACCTGGGAGGCATGATCGCTTGCATTGCGACCCCAGCCGTCGGGAGTTCGTGGGTCTTGCGTTCGGAGCCTCTCTGTCTCCCGAGGTGTTGCGAGCCGCCAGCCTCCCGGCGCTGGATGCGGGGCGCTCCCCCTCCGCTGAGGCCCGGATATTCCTCGAACCGTTCAACTACACCGCTGTTCTGCTCTCGAATGGCCGACTGAGAGACCAATACCTCGCCACCAGAGACTACTACTACAACCTCCCGGACGACGACATTCTAAAGGGGTTTCGGAAAAGGGTCGGGGTGCCCGCCCCGGGAAACGACATGGGTGCATGGGGCTCCGAAGACACGTCCATGGTCTTCGGGCAATGGCTGAGTGGCATGGCGCGTATGTACAAAGCGGCCGGTGACGTCGCGATGCGCGACAAGGCCTGCCAGCTCGTGCGGGAATGGGCGAAGACAATCGGGCCCGACGGAGCGCCTTACCATCCCACTCTCGCTGTGGACCTGCGCTACTCTCACTACGCCTGGGATAAGTTGCTCGGCGGTTTGCTGGACGTTTACCAGTATTGCGGCGAGAAGAACGCCCTCCCCCTGGCGGAGCGAGTGACCGGCTGGGCGATGAAAACCCTGGATCGCACCCGATCGACTCCAGCCGGGTTCGACATAGCGGGTTTTCCTCCGGAGTGGTACACGCTGTGCGAGAACCTGTACCGCGGCTGGCAGTTGACCGGGGACTCACGCTACAAGGCGTTCGGCGACCTCTGGCGTTACGAACACTACTGGGGAATGTTCACGGGAAAGATGCCGCTGAACCCCGCGGGCTTCCACGCATACAGCCATGCAAACACGCTTAGCAGCGCGGCCATGACGTACGCGGTGACAGGCGAACGGCGGTATCTGGAAACCATCGTCAACGCGCACGACCACTTCCAGCAGGTGCAGTGCTATGCTACCGGCGGTTACGGACCGAGTGAGAAGCTGGTAGTCGCGGACGGAGCCCTGGGGAGATCGCTGGAGAGGGAAGCCAACACGTTTGAGACCCCCTGTGGGTCGTGGGCCGTATTCAAGCTGGGGCGCTACCTGATCCAGTTCACCGGCGAGGCCCGCTTCGGAGACTGGATCGAGCGGATTGTGTACAACGGCATCGGGGCGGCTCTTCCCATGGCGCCGGGCGGGAGAACATTCTATTACGCCGCTACACACTGGGACCCGAGGATCGCATTGGCAGCGCGCGCAAGGTCTACTACTGGGACCCGTATCCCTGCTGCGCCGGAACGTACATCCAGGCGGTGGCTGACTACCACAACCTCATCTACTTCAAGGATCGCGACGGCCTCTACGTGAACCTGTTTGTCCCCTCAACGGTCTCGTGGAGCCTGGACGGCCAGGAGATTCGAATCGAGCAGCAGACATCATACCCGGAGTCCGAAACCTCGACGTTTATTGTTCACCCGCGAACCAGCACGTCATTTCGGCTGAGCTTCCGAGTGCCCGGATGGTCACGCGGTACGGAACTATCGGTGAAATGGCGAGAAGATAGAAACGAAGACGGAGCCGGGGACATGGGCGGCCATACAGCGAATCTGGAGCCCGGGGGATCGCGTCACCCTCCGGATTCCCATGCACCTTCGTCTGGTTCCCATCGACACGCAGCACCCGCGCCGCGTCGCACTCGTCTATGGCCCGGTGGTGCTGGTGCAGGATGCCCGCAATAACCTGTGGCCGACGCGAATGCCAGGCGATCGCGACCTCTCCAGGTGGATCGTCCGCGAGGGCGATTCACTGGGGTTCCGCGTGGCCGAACCTTCCCAGGGCGTGTTCGCGCCCGCCTGGGGCAGGTTCGCACCCTTCTATCGGACGGGGCCCGGAGTGCCCTACCGCATGTATTTCGATCTGCAGACATAGTGCGCCACGTTGACCCGAGTTGAGCACATAATGTAAAAGCATGTCGGTAACGATGAAAGATATCGCACGCGAGCTCGGCGTGTCGGTGGTCACTGTATCCAAGGTGGTTCGGAATCACTCGGACATCGGCGAAGAGACGCGGCAGCGCGTGCTCAAGCGGATCAAGGAGTTGAATTATCAGCCGAATCCGGCCGCCCGCGCACTGGTCACGGGACGAACATACGCGGCCGGCCTGATCGTTCCGGATCTGGTCCACCCGTTCTTCGCGGAGGTGGCAACAGGGCTGTCCAATGCGCTTCGCCGCAAGGGCTACAGCCTGCTGATCTCGTCGTCGCAGGGCGACCCCGATCTCGAACGTCAGGAGATCAAGAGGCTGCTGAGCCGCCGCCTGGATGCGCTGATGATTGCTTCGACGCAATGGACCGTGGAGAGCTTCCGGCGAATTGAGGAGCAGAAGGTTCCCTATGTTCTAATCGACCGGGCCTTCCTCGGGATGCCCGCCAACTTCGTCGGTGTGGACGACATCGCTGTTGGCCGAATGGCGACGGAGCATCTGATCTCGGTGGGGTGCACCAGAATCGCACACATCCGGGGACCCGCCACCAGCACGGCGATCGGACGGCTGGAAGGTTACAACCAGGCATTGACGCGAAACGATCTGACTCCGCTCCAGGGCTATGTCGTAACCGGACGGTCGGCCGATGTGGACAGTTGGATCAGCGGCAACGAGGCTATGAAGAAGCTGTTGGAACTGGATCCCCGGCCCGATGCAGTTTTCTGCTACAACGATCCGATTGCGATTGGCGTGATCGACGCGATTCTCGAAGCGGGATTGCGGGTTCCTCAGGACATCGCGGTGATCGGCTGTGGGAATCTCCACTTCGACAAGTCGCTTCGTGTACCTCTTTCCAGCATCGACCAGCAGAGCGCCGCCATCGGAGAGCGAGCCGGAAAGCTGGTGTTGTCGCTGATTGAATCCAAGGTCCCTCCTCTCCCGAAGTGCATCATGCTGGAGCCGAAGGTCGTACCGCGCGAGTCAACGCAGGGGAATCGCTGACCGGATTCGCGTCCACGCCGATTTCTCGCTCGGTTGACAGGAGGCCCTGGCAGAAGTTATCGTTAACTGAACCGTACGGAAGATTCCATTGTCCGCCGGGGGCTCCCTGCAAACCGGTGCACGGCGAGGCGGAAGCGGGAATCCAGAATGTCGAACTCACCCGAGCCCTGGCACTATCTCATCCTGACTGCGGCAAACGACGACCAGGCGGCAGCCTACGAGGCGCAGATCCGCATGCGTCGCGAGACCGGGCAACTGACTCAGGTGCGCGACACGCTTGTTGTCGCGGACCCCGAGGGGCGTCGCATCGGCAGCGGCGGGAGCACGCTGCAGTGTCTTCTCGAAGTGCTTCGCCGGGAATCGGATTCGGGCCAGGACATCCCCGATTTCGCGGCTGCGGAGAGAGTTCTCGGCGGCCTGCGCATCCTGATTGTGCATGCGGGAGGAGATTCACGCCGCCTGCCTGCTTACTCGCCCTGCGGCAAGATCTTCGTCCCTCTCCCCGGGGAGACGCAGTCCGCGCTCACGCCGACTCTGTTCGACCGGCTGGTCCTTGAATTCCTGGGCCTTCCCGCCGGTTTGCCTGGCGCCGGACAGATCGTGGTCACCTCCGGAGACGCGCTCATTCGCTTCGATCCCTCCGAGGTCAGTTCGGTCCGCGCGGGGATCACGGCGCTTGGCGCCTGGGTATCGCCCGCCGAGGCAGCGCGTCACGGCGTGCTCTGTCCCAACAGCGATGGCTCCGTCCGTCTCTACCTGCAGAAACCGGACATTCGCAGGCAGGCGGAGGCCGGAGCGATCATCGCGGACGGCCGGTCCGTGCTGGACATCGGCGTCATGAGTCTGGACGCAGGCGCGGCAGTGGGGCTTCTTGGCTCGTTCTGCACCGCGCATGGCGACTCGCCGGATGGCCCCGCCGGGATTGCCTGGACCCCGTCGTCCTGGCGCATCATCCTCACGCACGGGATCGATCTGTATCGCGAGATCTGCTGCGCGCTGGGTACGGACGCCACGTTCGAAGAATACTTGCGCACCGTGCGGTCGAGTGGATCCAAACTCGACGAGACCGTACTGGCCCGGTTGTTCACCGAACTTCGGAACATTCCGCTGCATCTCCAGGTGTTGCGCCAGTGCAGTTTTCTGCACTTCGGATCGACCAGCCAGTTGATCACCAGCGGTCTGGAACTGGTTACGCAGGATCGGGGCGCCCCGCCTCCGAACACGATTCTGGCGATCGGCACCGACACACAGAGCGATGGAACAATCGACGGCCTCGATTCCTGGGTGGAGGGTTGCCGTCTACGTGCCCTGCTACGACTGCAGCGCCGCAATGTGGTGGTCGGTGTGGACGTATCCGAGCCGTTTGAACTCCCGGAAGGAGCCTGTCTCGATCTCTCACCCGGCGTGGACCGGGAGAACCGGAAGACATGGTTCATCAGGTACTACGGCGTCGACGACACCTTCAAGCATTCCGTGATGGGAGGAGCCACGTTCTGCGGCAAGCCACTGGCGGCGTGGCTGCGGGCCGCTGGCGTATCGGATTCCGAGGTCTGGAGCAGCGATACGCCCGAATCCGAACGCACGCTCTGGAACGCCCGGGTATTCCCGGCGGAAGGCGAGCACGAAGCGTATCGGCGCTGGCGCTGGATGCTCGATATCGACCACGCAACGCCCGAGCAGAAGAGCGGCTTCCTCGCCGCCGATCGGTACAGTTCGGCCGAGATTGCCGTGCGCGTGGATCACGATGCCTTTCACGGACGTCGCGCGACGATTCGGGCGGACGAGATCCAGCGGTCCCTCCCGCGCCTGTTTGATCGTGATTCCGAGTTCAGTACACGCGACCTTGCGTTTACCCTGAAGCACTCGGACAACCGCACCGCGATGGTTGCGGCTCTTCTCGTCTTCGCGCACGAACTGGCGACATCCGGGAGGCCGGACGTTGCCGCGACAGGCGTGTTCCCCCGGGTTGTCCATTCACTCGGCGCCGCGCTGAATATACTGTCGGAAGACGGCGGCACACCACTGGACCGAATCGTGCCGGGACTGGCCGGCACCTTGTCGAAAGCCACCCTGGACTGGATGGAGTCGGCCGGCATTTCGCTGCCGCAGGGCGTTTGCGCCCGCGAGTGGGCGCTTCGGCTGCAGTCTCTGGCGGTGCGCGCCTGACCATGGAACGCCCTCTCCGTTGCGCTCTCATTCTGGCGGGAGGATCAGGCGTCCGGCCGTGGCCCATGAGCCGGAACGAGCTGCCGAAACAGTTGATCCCGCTCGCCGGCGGACGCAGCCTGCTCGAGCGCGCGGTGGCGCGCCTGGAGGGTCTGGTGCACCCATCCGCCCTGTACATCTGCGCCGGCCGGCGGCAAAGAGGCAGGATTCTCGAGGCGCTGGACGGATTCCCCGAAGAGCAGTTCATCGGCGAACCGGTGGGCCGGGATACCCTCGCCGCGATCGGCGTCAGCGCCGCGGTCATCCGCCGGCGTGATCCCGGAGCGGTGATGGCCGTGTTCACTGCCGACCACCTTATTGAACCGTTCGACGTGTTCCAGCGGACGGTCTCCCTTGGCTATGAAC
Source organism: Bryobacteraceae bacterium (assembly GCA_049510065.1). GTDB lineage: Bacteria > Acidobacteriota > Terriglobia > Bryobacterales > Bryobacteraceae > CAWACP01. The sequence continues at coordinate 2,436 of JBEKZH010000068.1, read as the reverse complement.
TGGTGGAGCGGCATCCCGATACCCTGTTGACGTTCGGTATCGAGCCGAATTCCGCGTCCACCGGGTACGGCTATCTCGAACTTGGAGAGCCGCGGGACCGCGTCGCCTTCTCGCTGCAGCAGTTTCATGAGAAACCCGACAGCGAAACCGCTCGCACATATTTTGAGGCTGGACCCGCGCGATACCTCTGGAACAGCGGCATGTTCGTCTGGCGCGTCTCGACGATTCTGGACTGCATACGGCGCTATGTTTCGGCGATGTTCGGCCGGATCGAGCGGATTGCGGACGCCTGGGATACGCCCGAGCGCGATGCCGTGCTCGACAGCACCTACGGCGAATTGCAGAAGATCAGCATCGACTATGCGGTGATGGAGCCTGCTTCGCGAGACGCGTCGGTCCGGGTTGCTGTCATACCCATGCAGCTTCGGTGGCTCGATGTCGGCTCGTGGTCGGCGTTCTCCAAAGCACTGGTGGCCGATGATAAGGGCAACACGGTATCGGGCGCGCGAAGCGTCCTGCGGGAAACCAGCCGGACGCTGATCGCCTCGAACGATCCGCGGCATCTCATCGCCACCATCGGGTGCGAGGATCTCATCATCGTGCACACCGCCGACGCCACGCTGGTTTGCCGCTCCGACCAAGCCGAGTCGGTCAAGTGTTTGCATGCCACCGTCCGTGAGCACTTCGGCGAGGAGTATATCTGAGCGAAACGCTCGACCAGGCTATTCCATGTTGACCAGAATACGAAAGGACCTGAGCCATACACTCAGGACAATGGGGCGCAACCCGGGGCCGTCCGTGGTTGCCGGACTCACGCTGGCTCTTGGCATAGGCGCCGGCGCCGCGATCTTCAGCGTTGTGGAGACCGTGCTGTTGCGCCCGCTGCCGTTCCCGGAACCTGGCCGGCTGGTGGCCGTGAAGGGCGATCTTCGCGGCTCCAATACACGGGACATCGGAATCTCCCGGCCAGAGTTCGAAGACCTGCGGTCGCGTTCTGGAGTGTTTGAGGAAACCTCCGTAGTGTGGCCGATGGACGGCAACCTCACGGGCGTGGAAAAGCCGCACCGCATTGAAGCGCTCGCCGTGAGTCCGGGGTACTTCCGCATGCTGGGCGCGAAACCGGCGCTGGGCCGGCTCTTCCTGCCCGAGGACGGCGACCCGTGGATCAGCCAATCGGCGATCCTGAGCCGTGGCGCATGGCAGCGTTTGTTCGGCGCCGATCCGAACGTTCTGGGACGGAAGATCAGACTCGACTACGACCCCTTTGTAGTGGTGGGAGTGCTGCCCGCGGACTTTCACCATCCCGGCCTGACTCTGCAGGGGGATGTTGACGTATGGCTGACCGGCAGCTATCGGGGCGGCGCCTTCCCAGCGAATCCGAGCCGGACCGAGCGGATGTTCCCGAGTGCGATCGGCCGCCTCAGGCCTGGGTTGAATGCCCCGCGGGCGCAGGCCAGACTGGAGGTCTTCGCCGAAAACGTGCGTCGGCAGTTCCCGGCTGACTATCCCGCGGCGGGACAATGGACTCCGCGCATCGACGGACTGCAGGAAGCACTGGCGGGAGACTCACGCCGCATCCTGCTGTTCCTGTTCGGCGCCGTAACACTGGTTCTGCTGATCTGCTGCGCCACGGTGGCCAATCTCATCCTCGCGCGCACTACCGGCCGGCGTGGTGAGTTTGCCCTGCGCACGGCGCTCGGAGCGGTTCGTGGGGATCTGATTCGCCAGCTCGTCGTCGAGAACGTGGTGCTGGGGCTGCTCGCGGGCGTCGCCGGGCTGGGCGTGGCAGCGGCGCTGGCCCCCGTGCTGCTGCGGGCCGAATCGCTAAAGCTGCCGCAGATCAGCGCTGCCGGTATCAACGCCGGCGTTGTGGCGTTTGTCCTGCTGGCGGCGGTTGCCTCGGGAATTCTTTCCGCCCTCGCGCCGGCTCTTCACGTCTCCCGCCTGGATCTCATGGCCGGCCTCAAGTCCGCGGGGCGCGGCACAGGGCCCTCGGGGAACCGTTCGCGGGCCATGCTGATTGCCGGCCAGATCGCGCTCTCTCTGATGCTGTTGACTGGCGCCGGTCTGCTGGGGAGAAGCCTGCTGGCCGTGCTGAACGTGGAACCCGGCTTTCAGCCCGACGGCGTTCTGCTGGGGAGCGTGTGGCTACCTCCGCCCGGGGACGTGAAGGCCAGGAAGTATCCGAACCAGGAAACGCGCGCACTCTTCGTCCGCGAGGCACTGCGGAGGCTTCGGACAATTCCTGGTGTCACCGCCGCGGCCATGGGCACATTCGACAGCATTCCTTTTATGGGCTGGAACTCCACCCCATTTAACAGCCCGTGTCTAAAGGCAAGAAACACCTGGCCCTGAAAATGTTTTGCCTTTAGAATCGACGTATGGCGATGGGCACGCGCAGGAAGAGGGAGCGGCAGGAAGCTCTGTGGTACGGCG
>JBEKZH010000067.1:0-31234 GCA_049510065.1 Bryobacteraceae bacterium | reverse complement strand
TCGAAGCTGCCTAACCGACCCAGACGATCCGCACCCCGGGTCGTTTGGCCCAAGCCACAGGGTTTCCCCACCAGAAAGACCCAGAAAACCAATGCCGCCAAAAGTTAAGTGCCATTGGGCTCGTAGCCTGCGGCGGCCTCTCAGGCCGCCCTTCCGTTTGGTTGCGGCTATGCTGCTCTGCGGGGCAGGTTGTTAACCTGCGGCCGATTGTCAATCGGCCTCCCCCGGCTTTCAGCCGACGCCGGCGCCTCGGCAAGCATGATCGCTCCTGCGCGAGCGGCCAGGGGTACAATATGTGTCCCACACGGCCCCGGCAAAGCGGTCCATGAATTGCAAGGAAAGGCGGGCACTACCAGCCCGAAACGCTGTTATCATGTAAGCGAAAACGATGCTTTCGCAGAGGCTGCAGCTCAAGGTTGCGCAAAAGCAGATCCTGACCCCCGGTCTGGTGCAGATGGTCACGGTCCTGCAGCTCAACCGCCTCGAGCTGAAGGACATGATCGTCCAGGAAATCGCCCAGAACCCGGTTCTGGAGGAGTCCGCCGAATCCGGCGATGAGCTGACCCCCGAGGAAGTGCAGGCGCTGCTCGAAAATGAGCGCACAGCCGATCCTTCGGACCAGTCCATTCTGGAAGCGCTGAGCAACGGGGCCACGGGCGAGGCCGAGGGCGCCGTGGAAGCGCCGGAGATGGTGGCGCTGGAACAGGCCGAGCCCGCCACCTTCGAAGTGGGCCCCGAGGGGCCGGCCGGACCACCCGCCGTCGAGACACCCGAAGCGCCTGAGACGAGGGAGGACAAGGACCCGTTCGACGAGATCGACTTCGGGTCGTTCTTCGACGACTATCTGGACCCCGGGTACAAAAGCCCGGCGTCTGAATCCGTCGAGAAGCCCTCGTTCGAGACCTTCCTGTCCTCCCCCATCACTCTCGCGGATCATCTGCAGTCGCAACTCTCGGTTCTGGTGATGCCCGAGGCCGTGCGAGACGCCGCGGTCAGCATCATCGGCAATCTGGACGAGTACGGGCGTCTGACCGCGTCCCTCGAGGAGATTGCCGAATCGGACGGCCGCACCGCCGCGGAGATGGAAGAGGCGTTGCGCGTGGTGCAGAGCCTGGACCCGGCGGGCATCGCGGGCCGCGACCTGCGCGAGTGTCTGCTGCTGCAACTGGAGAGCAGGAATGCGCGCGGCGGCGTGGCCTGGCAGATTGTGGACCAGCATTTGAAGCTGCTGCAATCGCGGCAGTATCGCGACCTGGCGCGCCTGCTCGGCCGGCCTCCGGCGCACATCCAGATCGCGGTGAGCGTCATCCGCAGGCTGGACCCCTGGCCCGGCCTGCGCTATTCGGCTCCCGGCGCGCGGCAGATCGAACCCGACGTCTACATTTCCAAAGACGGCGACGAGTACCTTATTCAGCTCAATGAGGACGACCTTCCGCAACTCCGGCTGAACGCGCAGTACAAGCGCATGCTCGACCGCGATCAGGAGCCCAGCAAGGAAGTCCGCAACTACGTAAAGGAACGGTACGCTTCCGCGCTGCAGCTCATGAAGAACATCGAGCAGAGGAAGCACACCATCCTGCGGGTTTGCCAGTCCATCGTGCGGCGCCAGTTGGATTTTCTCGAGAAGGGAATCGACTATCTCAAGCCGATGATGATCAAGGAAGTGGCCGAAGAGATAGGCGTGCATCCCTCCACGGTGAGCCGGGCGGTGGCCAGCAAGTACACGCATACGCCGCAGGGCGTGTTCGAGCTGCGCTATTTCTTCTCGGAAGCCGTGCAGGGCGCGGCCGGCAGCGGAACGCCTCTGCTGATCCTCAAGCGCAGGGTGAAGAAGATGATCGAGGAAGAGGACCACGCGAGGCCGCTCACCGATGAGCAGATCACCGCGCGGTTGAGAGGCGAAGGAATCGATGTCACGCGGAGAACCGTGGCCAAGTACCGCGAGGACATGCGCATTCCCTCCACCCATCAACGGCGCGTGCGAACCTGAGATCTCCGACCGGAGGTTATTTCGATGAAACTTGTCTACACGGGCCGGGAGGCGGAATTCCCGCCCAATCAGGCGAAAAAGCTGGACGCCAGGCTTGCGCGCATCTCCAAACTGCTGGGCCGCGGGGAGGAGAGGGAGGCGCGCGTCATGTTGACCAAAGAGCGGTTCCTGCACCAGGCCCAGATCAACGTCAATGTGTGGGACCACCATCTGGTCGCGCTGGGCGCGGATGCCGACCTGTTCACGGCAGTGAGCGGCGCGGTCGACAATCTGGAGAAGCAACTGGCGAAGCTGCGCACCAGGTGGCGCGATACGACGCGCCACAAGGAGGCGCTACAGCGGACGCCCGAAGCGAGCGCGAAGCGGGCCGAGTCCGCGCCGGCCCCGAGCAAGGTCGCAAAGAGCAAAGCGGCGGCCCCGGTGAAGCGTGCAGCTCCGAAGATCTTTCGGGTCGGCCAGTCCGACACTCCGGACCACCGCCTCAAACCGATGACCGTGGACGAGGCCATGCTCGAAATCGACGCGGGTGAAGACTACTTCGTCTTCGACGAGGCGGTCTCCGGACGGCGGAACGTACTGCTCCGCCGCAAGGACGGCCACTTCGATCTGATTGAGAGCTAGCGCCCGTGTTGGCAGGCAGCTACCGAGCCACGACAGTAATGGAGTGGTCAGCGCTTACACTAAAGACTAGTGGCGCAGCGCAATAGCGGTTCCGGCAAACAAGCGAACCGAAAGGCCGATTCCGATTCCCCGGAACTGGTGATCCTCACCGGGTTCAGCGGCGCCGGCAAGGGTACGGCTCTGCGCGCCTTCGAGGACCTCGGCTACTATTCGGTGGACAATCTGCCGGTCGGCCTGATCCCCAAGTTTGCGGAATTGGTGCATTCCTCCCACGAGGTGCGCCATGCCGCCCTGGTGGTGGATATCCGCGAAGGAGAGGAACTCGCCAAACTGCCCGCCCTCCTCAACAGCCTGCGCCGCAAGGTCCCGGTGCGGCTGGTCTTCCTCGAGACCGACGACCGAACCCTGATGCGCCGGTACAGCGAGACGCGCCGGCCCCACCCACTCGGCACGGACCTGTCGGTGGCCCAGAGCATCCAGAGCGAGCGCGAGCGTCTGCAGCCGATCCGCGAGGCCGCCGATCTGGTGATCGACACCTCCGGGCTCAACGTCCACGAACTTCGCGAGATGATCGGTGAGAAATTCTCCGGCGAGCGCGATGAATCGAACCTGCGCATCGAAGTGACCAGCTTTGGCTACCGGCACGGGCTGCCCATGGACAGCGATCTTGTTTTCGACGTGCGCTTCCTGCCGAACCCGCACTACATTCCCGAGTTCAAGAACAAGACGGGCCGGCACGCCGGCGTGGCGAAATACATTCGATCCTTTCCGCAAACCGGTGAGTTTGTGAACCGGATCGCCGATCTGCTGGTCTATCTGATCCCCCACTACGTCCAGGAAGGGAAGAGCTACCTGACCATCTCATTCGGCTGCACCGGCGGACATCATCGCTCGGTGATGATCGCCAGCGAGATAGCCAGGCGGCTGGCCAAAGCCGGCTACAAGGTGAAGGAGACTCACCGTGACATCCGCAAGAGCTGAGGCCGCTTCGTTGCTATGTGGGGGGCAGGTTGTTAACCTGCGGCCGATTGTCAATCGGCCCACCCGATCAACCCCCGGCCGCGTTCCAATATAATAAGCAAGTCCTCCATGTGCCAGCCAGCCGTTACGGTAATCATCTCCGTGGCGTTTTCCATTGGCATCACCCTTGCCGCGCCCGAGCAGTCTGCCGCCGAGCGTGGCACCGAACTGGCCGAACATGGCAACTGCTCCGAAGCCATGCCCCTCATCCGCCAGGCGCTGGAACAGGACAGCCAGATCCAGAACCGCGAGCTAAAACGTCGCATGGGCGCCGCGGGCGTGCGCTGCGCGATGATGTTGAACCATCAGGGCGCCGCCACCACGTTGCTGGCCTGGCTGGAGCAGGAGTTCCCGCACGATCCCGAAATCCTGTTCATGGCCACGCACGTGTTCTCCGACCTGTCGTCGCGCAGCTCGCAGGAGTTGATGGACGTGGCACCCAATTCGCCGCTGGTGGTGGAAATCAATGCCGAGAACTTCGAGAAGCACGGCGATTGGGAGAAGGCGATCGCCGAGTACCGCATCCTGCTGGACCGCGAACCGCGCATGCCGGGAATCCACTACCGCATCGGCCAGATCATCCTGACGCTGCCCGCCACCGCCACGTCCAACGACGAAGCGCGCAAGGAGTTCGAACAGGAGTTGAAGGTCTACCCGCAGAACGCCGGGGCCGAATACTTCCTGGGCGAGTTGGCCCGCAAGGGCGGCCAGTTGCCGCAGGCCATCGAGCATTACACGAACGCAACGAAGATGAATGCCGGCCTGCCGGAGCCGTACTTCGGTCTGGGCCGCTGCCTGCTGGATTCCGACCGCGCGGCCGACGCCGTGGGGCCGCTGGAAACGGCAGCGAAGCTGGCGCCCGGCAATCCGACCATCCACTTCACGCTCGCCCACGCCTATCAGGAACTGGGACGCAAAGAGGATGCCGCCCGCGAGTTCGCACTGCAGAAGAGCGCCTCCGAAAAGATCCAGCAAAACACCGAGACGGTGAAGCGAAACGTCTCGGGCGTGCCGGCGCCGGATAGCGGCGGCAAGTGAAGCCGGCGCTCTTCACGGCCGGCGCGGCGTGCGTCTTCGTCGCCGGCGCAATCGCGTTCCAGCCCGCGCAGCCGCACTTCGTCGACATCACCGGCCGCTCGAAATTCTCCTACATCACCAATAACGATCTGTCGCCGCGGAAATACTTCGTGCAGCCGATGGCCGGTGGCGTGGCCATCTTCGACTACGACAACGACGGCAGGATGGACATCTTCTTCACCAACGGCGCGAAGTTGCCGGAGCTGAAGAAGACCGGCCCCGCGTTCTACAACTGCCTGCTCCGCAACAAGGGCGACGGCACGTTCGAGGACGTGACCGCGAAGGCCGGGCTCCTCGGCGAACACCTCGACTACAATCTGGGCGTTGCCATTGGCGATTACGATAACGACGGCAACGAAGACATCTTCCTCTGCGGCGCCGCGCGCAACACGCTGTATCACAACAACGGCGACGGTACCTTCACCGACGTCACCGGGCAGTCGGGCATCGGCCGCAAGCCTCCCGCGATCCTGAGCGTGGGCGCGGCATGGTTCGACTACGACAACGACGGCCTGCTGGACCTGGTGGTGTCCAACTACACTACTTGGACTCCCCAGACCGATCGGCGCTGCAGCGTCGCCGGCGTCGAGTACTATTGCAGCCCGACGTTTTACCCGCGTGCCGCGCACCGGCTGTATCACAACCTGGGCTACGGCCGATTCGAGGACGTCACCGAAAAGTCGGGCTTCGCCGCCGCGCCGGGCAAGGGCATGGGAATCTCCATCGCCGACTTCAACGGCGACGGCTGGCAGGACGTCTTCATCGCCAACGATACCGATCCGAACTCTCTGTTCATCAACAAGGGAAACGGCACGTTCGAGGATCAGGGCCTGCAGCTCGGCGTCGCCTACAACGACGACGCCAAGGCGGTCTCCTCCATGGGCAGCGACGCCAAAGACTACGACAACGACGGCCGCGTGGACATCTTCTCGAACAACCTGATGGGGCAGATCTGGCAACTCTTCCGCAACCGTGGCGACTTCTTCCGCTACGTCCCCGACCAGGTCCGGCTGCAACAGCTCAGCGAGCAGCTCTCCGGCTGGAGCACCGCCTTCATCGACTACGACAACGACGGCTGGAAGGACCTGTACTCCGCCAACGGCGACGTCGACAACGTGAAGCCGAACGCGCGCCAGCACGATACCATGTTCCGGAATCTGGACGGGAAGCAGTTCGTGGACGTATCCGATCGGATGGGCCCCGGCTTCCTGCATACCGGCTATCAGCGCGGGTCGGCCATCGGCGATCTCAACAACGACGGCTTCGAGGATCTGGTGGTGACCTCGCTTATGGAGCGGCCGCGCATCCTGCTCAATTCGGGCGGCAACGGCAATCACTGGCTCACTCTGGAGCTGGTGGGCCGCTACAGCAACCGCGACGCCATCGGCGCGAAAGTGAAACTGACCACCGCCTCGGGCCGCACGCTGTACAACCACGTCTCGGTCAGCGTGGGATTCATGTCCTCCAGCGACAAGCGCGTCCACTTCGGACTCGGTGACGAGAAACAGGTCCAGTCGATCGAAATTCAGTGGCCGCGCGGCGCGTTGCAGCGGCTGTCGAACATAGCGGCGGACCAGTTCCTGAAAGTGGAAGAGCCGCTGCCGCAGGCGCCCGCGCGTCACTGATATAATTGGCTGGAAACGGCTTTGGGTGGTGAGGTTAGTCGATGGCGGACGGGCGTACTCCCGCAGCGTCGCACGTCACGGGCCGGGACGCTGCTGGCCCGGGGCGGGATCAGCAGGCCGCCGTCCGTGACGAACTTGCGCGCGTTCTCGCCAGTCAGGAATTCCGCACCAGCCGGCGCTCCCAGGAGTTTCTCCGCTACGTCGTCGAAAACACGCTCGCCGGCCGCACCGACACGCTGAAAGAGCGGACCATCGGAATCGACGTCTTCGCCAGGCCGGCTTCCTACGACCCGGCCGACGACGCCACCGTTCGCGTGAAGGCCGGCGAAGTTCGCAAGCGCCTGGACCGCTACTACTCCACCGAGGGCCGCGCCGATTCGTTGCACATCGACCTGCCCGCTGGAACCTACATCCCCGAGTTCCGCGCGGTGACTCCTCCCGATGAAAAGGACCACCCGCCCGCAGCCGGGCAACCCGAGAAGCGCCGATCCTGGGCTGTAGTGGCGATCCTCGTGGCCGTGGCAGTGCTGGCCGTTTCGCTGCTCCTCCTGCTCCGTCCAGGGCAGCCGGAGACCACTCTCGATCAGTTCTGGGCTCCCATGCTGCAGGGCTCGCAACCGGTCCTGCTCTCCGCCGCGTACGTGCCGGTGTACGCGCTGGACCGCCCGCCCGGCGAAACCGGACCGCCCCGGCTCAACGAATTCACGCTGCTCACCGACCAGTTCGTCGGGGGCGGCGATCTGATGGCGGTTTCCCGGCTGGGCTCGCTGCTCAGCCGCATGAATCAGCGCTGGCAGGTGAAGATCGGCAGCGATGTCTCCTTCGCCGACCTGCGCACGTCGCCCACCGTCCTCGTCGGATACTCTTATACACGATGGAAGGAAATCAGCCGCGAGCTCCGCTATTTCATCGACGCTGACAACCGGCCGCTGACGGTCGCCGACAACGGCAAGCCGACACAATGGTCGCTGCCTCATGTCGGTCTCGATCGCCGCACGGACGAAGATTACGCCATCGTGTCGCGCGTGTTTCACCCGGAGACGCGCACCATGCTTCTGGAAATCGCCGGGGCCACGCAGTACGGAACCAACGCTGCCGCGGAACTGGTGAGCCGTCCGGAACTGATGGCCGAGGCGTTGCGCGCGGCTCCGAAAGGCTGGCAGCACAAGAACCTGCAACTCGTCCTGCACGTGCGGGTGATCTCCGGCACGCCCGCGTCGCCCACCGTGGTGGCCACTTACTTCTGGTAGCCGTGGGGCAGGATTTCATCCCAATGCCACTCAGTCTCCCAGCCTTCCCTGCAACTGATTGTTCTCTGAGTTTGTGGGGCAGACTTTCAGTCTGCAGCCGGCTTTCAGCCGGCTTGACGCCGCGCGATCAGTAGCATCCAGGAACGAAATACAACCTTCCTGGCTGGAAGAACGGAAGCGCTCCTGTCCACATATCACTATTGTCCACTACTTGTGGACATGGTATTATCATGGACAAGTGGCCCCCGAACCTCATCACGAACCTGAGCCCCTCAACCACCTCCGGCGCGTACCGTTCATCAGGGCTCTCAACTATAGGCCTGCCCAGAAAGGGCGAGACCCGGAATACGACGGGAAACTTCTGATCAGGACTCCGCACGGCCGGTTCCAGCTCGCGGTTAAAGCGAAGCGATCCTACTTGTCTCGTTCCGCGGTCAGCCCACTACTCGCGTGGCTGGATCACCTGCGCACGGATCGCACACCAGATATCATCCTTCTCGCCCGTCATATCTCTCGTCAGGCCGCGGAAGCGCTCATCGACGCCAAAGTGAATTTCGCGGACGATGCCGGCAACATCCATATCGAGCTGGGAAATGCCTACAACTGGACGGTCATCGGCATTCCAGCACCGGAGCCGGTATCCGAGCGACGCCCCGCCAGCCCTGCCCAACTCCAGTTGCTCTTTCAATTCGTCACTCATCCGGAGTCCGTCAACTGGCCGGTCCGCCGGCTGGATTCCGCCGCCGGGATTAGCAAGAGCAAGGTTTCACAAGCCCGGCGCCAGATGATGGTCGAGGGCCTGCTCATTCGAGTGGGTAGCCGGTACAAGCTCGGGCCGGCAAACCTGCTGGCCGACCGCTTAATATCGGGCTACGCGCAGGTGCTCCGTCCGAAGCTCACACTGGGCACGTTTCGTTCGCCGGAGAAAACGGCAGAGTCTTTTCTCTCCCGCCTTCGGAAAGAAGTGCCATCGGGCGTCCGGTATTCGCTGAGTGGCGGCGCCGCCGCCGACCTCCTTCAGCGGTTCTATCGCGGACCCGAAGTTACCCTGTTTCTCGAGCCGTCGACCCGCGCAATCGCGCAACAACTGCGGTTGCTGCCGGATCGCGAAGGCCCCATCACAATCCTCAGCGCGTTCGGAGATCTGGTCTTCTGGGAGGAACGAAAACACCATATGCTCGCACCGCCCTGGCTCATCTATGCGGAACTGCTGAGCGGCAAAGATCCCCGTGCGCATGAAGCCGCCCAGGAATTTCGCCGGGAATTCCTCACCTGATCCATGCTTGCCAGGGAGCAGATCGAGGACCTCGTGCAACTCCACGCGGTTGCCGAACGGTTTGCCGCCGAAGTCACCATCATTGGAGCCGCTGCCCTGCTCTGCTTCGTCGAACTCGGGCGATTCACCCGAGACGTCGATCTCGTGGTGGCTCTTGACCTCGAAGATTTCTCAGCTCTCTCGGCCGCACTCAAGGCGTGTGGGTGGACTCAGCCGCCCGGCAGAGAACATCGCTGGTTCGCGCCGGGCGGGTCATTGATCGATCTAATGCCCGCCGGTCCGAATCTGCGTGCCGCCAGACGCATCGTTTGGCCCGAGAGTCAGTTTGCGATGAGCCTCGCCGGCTTCGAGCATGTCTTTGCTCATTCCGTGGCGATCCAGTTTGCTCCCAACGTCTGGTTCAAAGTGGCCCCGCCACCCGTCGTTGCGCTGCTGAAGATTGTCGCGTACACGGACGATCCGCATCGCCGGCAGAAGGACCTCGACGATCTGAAATGGCTGCTGCGCATCTATGAAGCGAAAAGCGACCGCTTCTTCGGCGACGACGTGTTTGCCGCCGATTTGGAAGACTTCGAGTACACCAACGCGTTTCTGCTGGGTTCGGACATCGGTGCCATCGCAACGGACGAAGATGCCGGAATCGTGCACGGATTTCTTCGCGGGCATTACATCCCAACCGAGGAGCTGGCGGAATTGGATCCTGAGGATTTCCTGGAGAGAGACACCCTGCGGTTCCACATGCAACTAAGGGCATTCGAAAAAGGATTCGACTCAGTCCGCCCGCCCCACCCCGGGCCCGTGATATGATCGAGTCGGCTCCATAGTGGAGTGCCAGCGGCGTAACATGCCGCGACACGAATGTTCTGCGTTCAGCATCCCGAACCCGGGCTGCTGGAGGTAAAAAGATGGTAGGTAGTCAGCCCGCCTCGCGCGGCTTCGCCGCAATCCTCTCCCCGGTACATCCACATCTCTTCTCCAACCGTGGACAACGCTCGAATCTTCTTCCTTCTCACCCGCGCACGGCAACATCCGGCGCGGCCCGTCATCGGGTCTCATATTTCGAAAGGAGGCTGCCATGTTAGCAGCGACTGCGGAAAAGAATGCGTACGAAATCGCGATCGAAAACTTCGAGATCGCGGCGGATGCCCTCGGAATGGAATTGAGCGTCCGGGAAATGATCAAGTATCCGGAGCGGACCCTCACGGTGAACATCCCCGTTCGCATGGAGAACGGCACCGTCCGGCGCTTCGAGGGATACCGGGTGCAGCACAGCACCGTCCGGGGTCCCGGGAAAGGCGGCATCCGGTATCACCCCAATGTCACCCTCGACGAAGTGAAGGCGCTGGCCACGTGGATGACCTGGAAGTGCGCCGTCGTGAACATCCCCTTCGGCGGCGCCAAGGGCGGCGTCACCTGCAACCCCAAGGTCATGACGCAGCACGAGCTGGAGCGTCTCACGCGGCGCTATGCCAGCGCCATTCTCCCGCTGATCGGCCCGGAACAGGACATCCCCGCGCCCGACGTCTACACCAACTCGCAAACCATGGCGTGGATCATGGACACCTACAGCATGACGCGCGGCTACACCATCCCCGGCGTGGTCACCGGCAAGCCAGTGAGTCTGGGAGGCTCGCTGGGCCGCAACGAAGCCACCGGCCGCGGCGTGTTCTACACCATCCTGTCGGCGTGCGAGCATCTGCATCTCGATCCAAAACAGATGAGCGTGGTGGTGCAGGGCTTCGGCAACGCCGGCTCCATCTCGGCGCAACTGCTGCATGGCCTGGGCGTGCGCGTGGTCGCCGTCAACGATTCCACCGGCTGCATCTACAACCGGCGCGGGTTCGACGTTCCCATGCTGATTCGCCACAAGGAAATCACCGGCCGCGTCTCCGGATTCCCCGACGCCGAGCCGCTGACGCCCGCCGAGATGCTCGCGCTCGACTGTGACATCCTGGTCCCGGCCGCCCTCGAAAGCGCCATCCACGAGGAGAACGCCGGTCGCGTGAAGGCGCGCATCGTCGCCGAGGCGGCCAATGGTCCGCTCACGCCGGCGGCCGACGCCATCCTCGAAGACAAAGGCGTGTTCATCATCCCGGACATCCTCTGCAACGCCGGCGGCGTCACCGTCTCCTACTTCGAATGGGTGCAGGACGAGTCGCATCTGTTCTGGGACGCGCAGGACGTGTACAACCGGCTCGAGAAGGTGATGAAGACCGCCTTCAACGACGTGTTGAAGCTCCGTCTGGAACGCCGCGTCGCCATGCGCACGGCCGCCAACATGCTCGGCATCAGCCGCGTCGCCGAAGCCACGCAGCTCCGCGGCCTCTACCCGTAAGTGGTCGTTCGGCCAATTCGGGGACGTGCGACGACATTCCGCATCCGGAACTCACGGGAAGCAATCCATCGGTCGTTGCGGAATCTCGTGCCCGTCCCCGAATTGGCCGCGCTCACTCTGCCATCCTGATAGGGAATGCCCGAGCATCCCCCGGCCCTGATCGAATTCCGCAACGTCTCCATCATGCGCGGCGAGCGCCTGGCCCTGCGCGACGTCTCTCTGCGCATCGAGCCCGCCGAGCATGTCGCCATCCTCGGCCCCAACGGCTGCGGGAAATCCACCTTCATCAAGACCATCACGCGCGAGTGCTATCCGCTGGCGCGGCCCGACGCATCGCTGCGCATTCTCGGACAGGAACGCTGGAACATCTTCGAACTGCGCGGGCTGCTGGGCATCATCACCAACGATCTCGTGGCCGCGTGCATGCGCGACGCCAGCGCGCTCGAGATCGTGCTCTCGGGCTTCTTCAGCAGCGTCCGCGTGATGCCCTACCATCGCTTCGACACCTCCATGGTGGAGGCGGCGATGGAGTCCTTGCGCACCATGGAGGTGGATCACCTGGCCTCGCGATCCATGACCGAAATGTCCTCCGGCGAGGTGCATCGCGTGGTCACGGCCCGCGCCCTGGTGCACCGGCCGCGCGCTCTGCTTCTGGACGAACCCTGCACCTCGCTCGACCTGCGAGCCCAACGCGACGTTCGCCGCATCTTCCGCAACCTCGCGCAATCGGGCCTCGGCCTGATCCTGGTCACGCACGATCTCGCCGACATCATCCCCGAGATCCGCCGTGTCATCCTGCTCCGCGCCGGCCGCATCGAAGCCGACGGGAGCAAGCGCGAAGTGCTCACCGCGGACCGGCTCGGCGCGCTCTTCGGCATCCCCGTCGAGCTGCTGGAGCGCAACGGCCACTATCACCTGGTCTGATGGATGAGTGCCGGCAATACGAGGAAGGCTTATGAAGAATCAACCGCTTGACCATGACGATATGCCCGCCGAGATCGACTTCACCAAAGGAGTTCGGGGACTTCACCACATCCCTCCCGGCACCAGGGTGCTGATGCCCATTTCTATCGAAAAGAGTGTGTGGGAATATCTCTCCGGGAAAGCCGAACAGCGAGGCATCGATCTGTCCGAGCTTGTGACCGAAGTGCTGAAGCGTGATATCGAGACAAACGAGGCGTTGAAGTAGGAAGCTACCAGCCGTTTCCCTGGCTGCCCCTTCGGCGTTGCGATCGTTGATAATCGCAGGGCTTCACACCGAGCCGCGACGGTAACGGAGCGCTCCGCGGCCGGAAAATCTGTCCTCACTCGAAAATCGGGCCCAGCCTCGCCAGCACCTCATCCATGATCGACGCCGGCACGCGTTCCAACTTGCGGGCGTGGCGTGCGCCCAGGTCAAGCGCGCGGGGTTCGTCACACCGGACAACGCCCGTCGTCTTTGTCCCCGCCCCCGTGAGCGACACGGCAAAGCCAACCGTGCGGGCGAAGTTTCCGCCGCTGGTAATTGGCAGCACTACCGGGGTTTTCGTCAGCCGGTTGAAGGCCGCCGGCGACACCACGAGTACCGGGCGCGTGCACACCAGGTAGATGTCACCGCGCTCCATTACGGCAGCTCACCACCGGCGGGTTTGGCATCCAGCCATTTCCGATCTTCGGCGGTCCGCTCGGCCGAGGCGTCACATTGGGCCACCAGCTCATCCAGGGTGTAGCGCAACCGCTGCGGTTCGACGATCAGGCGGCCGCCATCGACAGCCACGCCGACCGTGGCCCCTGCCCGCAGGTGCAACAGATCGAGGATGGCAGGCGGCACGGCCAGCATGACCGAGCCACCGACTTTGCGGAGATTGGTTTTGTGCATGGCGTACCTTCCTCGGCGAGTTATATCCAAATATAACATAGAGCACCCCGTCATCCAAGGCATTCCTCCGAGGGGACGTGCGCCCTTCCATGATGCGGCCCCGGCCAGTCTCGCGCCGTCTTAACAGTTCGCCCGTGTCGTACTCCATGGGCGCACCAGCCGTTGACTTCTGGGGCAATGTACTACACAATTAGGTCGAAAGGCCGTTTATATAGCACCGGCGTTAGGCGGGTCCAGAAACCCGACCGGCGGCGGAGGGTGTGAACGGCGAAATGCAACCAAAGGCTCGGCCGCGGCCGGGACCAAGGAAAGGAAGCACACATGAGCCAAAGAAGTGGAATTGCGTCTCCTTCTCACGAAGTAATTCACCTCGGTGAGAATCCAGTAAACACCTATCAAGCGCGCATCTACGCGCAAGAATCTTCACCAAGCCTCGTCGCCGTGGTTCTCGAGTTGACGGAGAACGCCCGGGATAATGCCACGGAGGTTACGCTCACTCTCGAAATTGAAAACTCCACGCAGACTGGCTCCAGCCATCTGCTAACGCCTAAGCGGATCATCTGCGAGGACAATGGGACGGGTCTCAGCCACGCAGAATTCCTCATTAGGTTCTGCGGCGCATACTCGGATTCCGACGTCCATCGGGACATTGACCGTGCCGGGCGGAATGGAGTCGGAACGAAGACCTATACCTCGATTGCCGAGAAAGTGGTCGTCACAACCACGACGGGCCGGAGCACCGAGGGACTCGACGAACATCGCGATCAATTACTCCCACATATCCCGAAGGGTCTGAACCTCCCGGCTGATGGTGAACCCGATGAAGTGTGGCGGGCTTACGAGTTTCGCTTGCACGCCCGCAGCGCGGTGCCACACCTTTGGACCACGGCGGGCCGCATGGAGATGGGGACGCGGGTCGAACTCGTGGACATTCGCGAGGGAACAAGAATACCATTCGAGGTTCTCCTCGAGCGCTTGTCGTACGCCAGAGAGTGGCTACAGAATTCCGCCCACTCATTTACAATTCAGCTCACCGGCAATGTCCCTCAAGGACTCTCGACGCAGCGACGAATCTCACTGCGCCCATGGAGCTTCCCAGTGAAGAACTGGCTTGTGCAAGCTCAGGGCCGATCAAACCAGTCGCTCACGATGTTCGATCCAACGTCAAAGCAGACGGAAGTGGTCCCGCCGGCCAATGATCTGCCCGGAGCGGTGGAGTTCGACTTCCGAGTAGTCGGGAGGGGCAGCGACGGACAGATGCAGAATCTTGAAAAGCCCGCACTCCTCCTCGAGATCTGCGGGGCGCTGCCTTACGCACCGAACCTCGAAGGTGTTCAGAGCGCACGGACGCTACCACTGCTGACTTTCTTGGGTTTAGAACACGCGTCCTCGATCGGCGCATTCTGTAATGCGGTGTGTGGTTACGCGAGAATGAATTCACTGGCCTTGAAGGATGCGCTGCGGAATAACAAGACGACCCTTGCAGGCGGCCCCGGAACCGAAGCCGTAGAGGCACTTCGGCTCTATTTGCACTCGATATTCAAAGGTCTACACAAAGCCTGGTACAATGCGACGCGCTCCAGCCAAGATGAAGCGTCGAAAGACGCGCTTCGTGAAGCCGAGGGCGAGGTCAATCTCGCGCTCAAGGGAGTGCATCGGAATCCGTTCAAGGGTGGGGACATTAGGAAGGATGGAGAACACCCTAAGCCACATTCGACTCCGCCCCCACCGCGCCGTCACCGGTGGGAATGTGGAGAGTGCGACCGCCGATGGCTGGCCGACGATGGCTTCACGCCCACGGTTTGCGCCGAGACACTCCCGGGTAGGGGTGCTGGTGACGGCTGTGGTTCTCGCAATATTGGTCTGGCGAAGAATCAACCGCGCGTAGGTGACTGCTGCATCAAGATCGAGCAGCTGGGCGATCCAAAGGTGCCGGCTTCGTTCCAATTTGAGCGGGAGGCTGAGGACCTCGACGTTCCAATGGTCCGCGTAAATCTGGCGAGCCCGCGATATATTGAGCTTCGGGGGACTGGCCCGATGTCTGGGCAGGCCCAGAAGCGCCTCAAGCAGTATCTGGTGGACGTCTCGCTAGTCGCGATTGCTGAATATAACGCTGACACCAACGGCACTGGGTTTTCCCAGGAGTTGGGGGAACTGTACTACAACCGCATGTTGCGCTGCGTGGGTATTAAGCAGTACGAGGCTCAGCTAAGCAAGCTGCTTGAAGTTACGACGGAGCCCGCTGAACAGGCCGAACTCGCGTCAGCCTAATTCAAGAACACCGGGAGTGCAGTCGAACGCGTCTGCGCTCCCCCCGAACGGGAAGTCGGCCACCTTAGCTCCATCGACACGGCAACCAGCAGGCAAACCTTCCACAAAGCCGACAGTCCCCGGCAAGGCCATCGGCACCAACCGCCGATACCTACGCCGCGCTATCAGCCCTAACCACGGAGACCTTCACGCGATAACCCAACGAAGCAAGGATGCGGATCAGAAGGTCGCTCGACACATGATCGAGATCGTCGTTCAGGATCGCAGTCACCCTGGTTCGCGAAGTACCAGCCCGCCTCGCGATCTCCGCGTGCGTGATCTTCTGCCGTCGCGCAACTTCCTTCAGCCGCTTCACCAGAACGTGCTGAATCTGCCATTCCCTGGCCGCGCCGCCGGAAAGTCCCAGGGCGGCAGCCAACTCTTCTGGCGTTCTCGCAACAACCGGTTTGAGTTTATGCATCGAGAAGCTCCTGCAAGCGTTTCCTGGCCAACTCGATTTCGAGTGGAGGCGTTCGCTGGGTCTTCTTGACAAAGGCGTGAAAGACAAGAACGCCCTGCGATGACGCGACATAGTAAAAGGCGCGGTAACTGCCGTCTGCCCCCTTCACGCGGAGTTCCGAAACCCCGGCGGCCACTCCCGGCATTGGCCGCGAGTTGGGCATCCCAATCTGCTCCCCCATCTGCAGGCGAAAGAGTCCCTTCCCCAGGCGAATGCGCGCTTCTTTCGGAAACCGGCGTATCGCCTCCCGCGCCTTCGGATGGAGGATGATCGGCCGCACTATGCCAGTGTATCAAAAGTGGGACATCGCGGTCCGTGCCGGTTCCCGCCCTGAAGCGTTCACAACAACCCACCCCAATCAAACCATCAGCCCACCGAGAATCCTGCCCACCCCATGCTACCGTCGGGGCGCCATGTCAACTGAATCACAAATCCTGGCGAACCGCAGAAATGCCCTCGCCAGCACCGGCCCGCGCACCACCGAAGGCAAATCCCGCTCCAGCGCCAACGCCACCAAACACGGCCTCTCCGCGGCTTTCCGCGTTCTCACTAACGAAAATCAGGAAGAATTCGACGAATTAATCGCCGAGTACCACCGCACATTCGCCCCCACCAACACCCACGAGCAGTTCCTGGTCGAGGAAATGGCCCAATCCCGCTGGCGGCTCGCCCGCGCCCGCCGTCTCGAAGCCGCCGTGGTCGAGCAGATTGTCGGCCTCGCGGACCCCGGCGATTCCGACGCCGCACTCGCCGCAGCGCTCATCAACAACGCCACCGGTCCCTTAATCACCATGCAACGCTACGCCGCGGCCATCGAGCGAACCGGCTTTCGAGCCCTGCAACAGCTCCTGGCCCTCCGCAAACTGGACGCCCAGGCCGCCCGCGATGCGGCACAACAAAACGAACCCAATTACGACGCAACCCGTAGAAAACACAGCCAATCCGAACCGCCCGCCCAGCCCGATCCCCCTCCCTTTATTCCCTCTGCTCCCCTTACTCCCTTTATTCCCTCCCCACCCGGTGCGCTACGCTGAGTTTATGCCCCTCCCCGATTCCTTCTTCGGACGGAAATTCGCCATCACCACCGGGGATCTGGAGGGCTGGCTCGCCGACGCCCTGGCTTCCGGCGGCGACTACGCCGATCTCTACTTCGAATACCTCGCCACCAGCAGCATCGGCATGGACGAATCCATCGTCAAGAGCGCCGTCCAGGGCGTCTCGCTCGGCGTGGGCGTGCGCGTCATCTCGGGCGAGAAAACCGGCTACGCCTACAGCGACAATCTCAGCCCGGAGAGTATCCGCAAGGCCTGCCGCGTGGCCGCCATGATCGCCGCCGGCCCCTCGAAGGTGGACAAGACGTCGCTCGACGAGGGCCCCAAACGCAATCTCTACCCGGTCCTGACCGCGCCCACCGAGACCGCCCTTGCCGAGCGCGCCGAGCTGGTGAAACGCGCCGACGCCACCGCGCGCGCGTACGACGCCCGCGTGTTCCAGGTGCAGGCCTCCTGGGTGGACAGCCTGCGCCATGTCCTCATCGCCACCAGCGACGGCACCATCACCACGGATCGCCAGCCCATGGCCCGCATGGGCGTCCGCGTTCTGGCGCGCGAAAACGGCGGCACACCGCAGAGCGGCTTCTCCGGTGGCGGCGGCCGCGTTGGGCTCGACCAATTCACCGGCGCGAAGAGCCCGGAAGCCTTCGCCCGCGAAGCGGCCCGTCAGGCGCTGGTGCAGCTCGAAGCAGTGGAAGCCCCGGCCGGCGAGATGACCGTGGTGCTCGGTCCCGGCTGGCCCGGCATCCTGCTGCACGAAGCCGTTGGCCACGGGCTCGAGGCCGATTTCAACCGCAAGGGCGTCTCGGCGTTCTCCGGCCGCATCGGCCAGCAGGTGGCGAGCGAGCTCTGCACCGTGATGGACGACGGCGCCATGGAGCATCGCCGCGGCTCGCTCAACATGGACGACGAAGGTACACCCACGCGCCAGAATCTGCTCATTGAGAAGGGCGTCCTGCGCGGGTACCTCGCCGACAAGCTGTCCAGCCGGCTGCTTGGCCAGGCGAGCACCGGCAACGGCCGCCGAGAGAATTACCAGAACATCCCCATGCCACGCATGACCAACACCTTCATGCTGGCGGGCGAGAGCGACCCCGCCGACATCGTGCGCTCCGTGCCGCGCGGCCTCTACTGCGCCAGCTTCGGCGGAGGCCAGGTGGACATCACCAGCGGCAATTTCGTGTTCGCGGCCTCCGAGAGCTACCTCATCGAGGATGGCCGCATCACCCGCCCCGTGCGCGGCGCAACGCTCGTCGGCAACGGGCCGGAAGCGCTGAAGTACGTGAGCATGGTGGGCAACGACCTGAAGCTGGACGAAGGCGTCGGCATCTGCGGCAAGGAAGGCCAGAGCGTTCCCGTGGGCGTTGGCATCCCCACCATCCGCATCGACCGCATGACCGTCGGCGGGACCGCGGGAGCAATTCGGTGACGGGCACCGAATTTCCGCACCGTAGAGCCGCTAAGAACACGGCACTGGTTGCTGCGGAATCTCGGTGCCCGTCACCGAATTGTCTGGAGTCCAGGCAATGATCGATCCGGACATCGCCGTTCGCACCATCCGCCTGGCCATGGAGCGCGGGGCAACCGACGCCGAATGCACCGTCTCGGAAGGCGACGAGTTCACCGCGCAGGTGCGCATGCGTTCGCTCGAAACGCTGAAGGAAGCGGGCTCGCGTTCCGCCGGCCTGCGTGTGTTGGTGGGCAGGCGCGCGGGCTCCTCCTACACGTCGGACCTGTCTGACGAAGGCCTGCGCTATCTGGTCGCATCGGCTCTGGAGATCGCGGCCATCAGCACCGAGGACCCCTCCGCCGGCATGCCCGACGCCGCCGAACTGGGCGCGCTCGCGGGCGACCTCGCGCTGTACTCGGACGACGTCGCCCGCCTCGAAAGTGCCTGGAAGATTCGCCAGGCGATGGACGGCGAAGAGGCTGCGCTGGCGGCCGACCCGCGCATCGTCAACTCCGAAGGAGCCTCGTTCGATTCCTATACCGGCTCGCGCGCGTTCGCCAATTCTCTGGGCTTCTGCGGCGCCTACCAGTCCTCGAACTGCTCGCTCAGCGTCACGCCGGTGGCCGGGGAAAATGGCAAGCTGGAGCGCGATTCCTGGTACACCGTGGCGCGCACTGCCGCGGCGCTGGAGCCCGCCGTCGAAGTGGGCCGGCACGCCGCCGAACGAGCCCTGCGCCGCCTTGGCGCACGTAAGGTGGCCACCACGAAAGTTCCGGTGGTCTTCGATCCGGAAACCGCGCGCAGCCTGCTGGCCCATGTTTTCGAGGCCGTCAGCGGCGATTCCGTCTGGCGGCACGCGTCGTTTCTGGCCGGCAGGCTGGGCGAGAGAATCGCCCCCGAGCACGTCACCATCGTCGACGACGGAACCATCCCCGGCCTGTTCGGCACCACTCCATTCGACGACGAAGGCGTCCCCTCGCGCCGCACCGTTGTAGTGGAGCGCGGCGTGCTGAAAAGCTGGCTGCTGAACTCCTACACCGCCCGCAAACTGGGCCTGAAAACCACCGGCAACGCCGCCCGCGGTCTCACCGGAAACGCGGGCGTGGGCCGCGGCAACTTCTTCCTCGAAGCGGGCCCGACGGCGCCGGCCAACCTGCTCCGCGGCATCCGCCAGGGCCTCTACGTCACTGAGCTGATCGGCCAGGGCGCGAACGTCGTCAATGGCGATTATTCGCGCGGCGCCGCGGGCCTCTGGATTGAGAACGGCGAATTCGCATATCCTGTTTCTGAGATCACCATCGCCTCGAATCTCGCCCGAATGCTGTCAGGCATCTCGGCGGTCGCGAACGACCTCCGGTTTCGCGGCTCCACGGCCTCGCCAACGCTGGTGATCGAGGAGATGACCGTCAGTGGGCAATAAATACACGTCGATTCTTGTGCTGGTTCTCGCCCTCGTCGGCTGCACGCCGCCGCAACCGAGCGTTACCCCGCTCACGCCCGAAGCCGCGGAATACGTGCACCACCTCGATCTCAGCGACGTGCGCATGAAGGCCGCCGAGACCTACCTCAAGCAAACCCTCACCGAGATCGAGGGCAACATCCAGAACCAGGGCAACCGCGCGCTGCATTCGGTGGAGATCGTCTGCGTCTTCTATGACGACTACGGACAGGTGGTGCTGCGCGAGCGCGTTCCCATCGTCAAGCGCTCCGGCGCCGCGCTGAGACCCGGCGATATCCGCGCCTTCCGCCTGCCCTTCGAAAACATCCCCGCGAGCTGGAACAATCAGATGCCGAAGCTCGTGATCGCCGCCATTACGTTCAAGTGATGGCCACGCTGCTGCTGGTGGACGACGATCCGGATCAGCTCGCCGTGCGCACGCTGGTGCTGGAGCGCGAAGGATACAAGGTTCTCGCGGCCGCCGACGTGGCCAGCGCGCTGGCGCATCGCGAATCCGACCTCGTGCTCATGGACCTTCGCCTGCCCACGGTGGAGGATGGCATGAACCTGATCGCGTCCATCGGATCGCGCGCGCCCATCATCGTACTCACCGGCGCCGCCGTGGCCGGCCTGCCCGTGGCGCGCGTGCTGCGTAAGCCCTGCCGCACGCGCGTGCTTCTGGAAACCATCGCGGAAGTGCTGGCGGAGACGTAAGTGGACATCACCGTCAAGGTCACGCCCAAAAGCTCTCGCACCGAACTCGTGGGCAAACTCCCCGACGGCACGTGGAAGGTGAAGGTGGCCGCCACGCCGGAGAAAGGCAAAGCCAACCGCGAGCTGTGCGCCTTCCTGGCCGGCCACTTCGGCGTCCCGCAAAGCCGCGTCCGCATAGTTTCCGGCGAGACGGCGCACGTCAAGCGCGTGCGCATCGACGTTTGAGGATGCTACGGCTTTGCCGGCGGCACGCCCGACGACGCGATATCGGAGACCGCTTTCCAGGACCCGTCGGCAGCTTTCTTGTATGTGGTGACGTAGCTGCCCGAATCGTGGATCGGCTTCTTTGTCGCGGGGTCCGTCACGGTCAACGTGTAGGAACCCTGCGTCCACCCGACATCGCCGGAGCTGGCCACTTCCACGCGCGTCGCCTGGAACTTCAGGGAAAGGGCCGGATCGGCCACCATTTCCTTCAACGCCGCGCGAATCGCTTCGCGTCCAACCGTCGGCGGACCACCGGTGATGATTAATGCAGCGTCGTCGACATAGTGCCCGACGAGGTTGTCCAGGTGCCTGGCTTCCCAGTCCTTGTTCCACTGGGCTTCGTTGTCCTTGAGCGCCTGAACATCGGCGCTGGTGTCATGTTTGCAGCCCGCCAGCAAGGCCATCAGCAGGCAGGCGGCGGCAAGTCCGAATCTCATCGTTCCTCCTTCTCGGATAGGTACGGGAGATTTTAGCACTTTGGATGAGTCACGCGCGCTGGCACTTTGGACAATAGTGCGTGCCGCGCCCGCCCAGCACGATTCGCCGGATCGTCGCGCCACATCGTTCGCACGGCTCGCCCGTGCGCCCGTACGCCAGCAGGTGCTGCTGATGGCTGCCTTCGCGGCCTTCGTCGTACACGTAGTCGGAGATGGACGAGCCCTTGTTGGCGATGGCGGCGCGCAGAACGTTGACCATGGCCTCATGCAGCCGGCTCGCGCGCACGCGGCTGAGCCGGGCCGCGTCGGCTCGCGGGTGAATGCCCGCCGCGAACAGGGCTTCGTCGGCGTAGATGTTCCCCATCCCGCGCACGAAGGCCTGATTCAACAGCAGGGGCTTGATCTGCGCCCGCCGCCGCGCCTTCAAGCGCGCGACGAACTCGGCTTCGGTGACAGCCAGTGCGTCCGGCCCCAGTCGCGCCACCCGATCAGGCAGGCCTTCGCTCCACTCGATGCGACCGAACTGGCGCGGGTCGTTGTAGACCAGCTCGCCTTCGTCCAGCTCGAACACGGCGCGTGTGTACGGCCCGGTTTCGCCGTCGACGATGAGGCGCCCGGTCATGCCCAGATGGATCAGCAGATTGCCCCGGTCGAGCGCGATGACGATGAACTTGCCGTGGCGGGTGACGCCGTGGATGCTGCGTCCGGCGACGCGCCGGGTCAGCCGTGCGAAGCTCTCGCGGATGACGTGCTTCGAGGAAAACCGCGCGCCGATGATGCGCCGGCCGGTCAGCTTCGGCGCCACCGTGCGCACCACGGTCTCGACTTCGGGCAACTCTGGCACCTTCCTTTTGTAACACCCTTGTCGAGTCGTATTTACAGCCGCTTACCGAGCCGTGACGGTGACGGAGCGGGACACTTACCGCAGAAGGCCGTTCGCGTCCAGGAAGATATGCTCGCCTCGCCCGAAATCACGTCCTTGAATATTCGCGCTCCGGGACACCTTGCAGGTCCGCAGCTTCCCGTTCTTGTAGAAGAACGCCCCGACCGTGCCGCCGAAGACGTCATGGAAGAAGGAAGCGCGCATGCACGGAACGCCTTGCACTTCCTGGTCGGATGCGAGCCAGCAGACCTTGAGTTCCCCGCTCGGGTAGAAAGCGGTGCTCCAGTCATGTCCGCCGCCGCGGCACGTGTAGCCGTCGATCCGGGTATCGCGACTGAGAAACGTGAAAGCCGGCTTGTCCTCCCGCAGAGAAATCGTCGAGCCTTCGGGGACGCGCACCTCGCCAAACGCCGTCTCCCGCGAAACCCTGCACGAGGTCAGGCCGGTCTTCGCGACGTATGATGTCGTGCCATTTGCGCAAGGATAGCCCCGGATGCCCGTCGGCGCGTCCGCCGCGGCCGCCGCGCCCACGAAGAACACAATGGAAAGGAGCGAGATTCGTTTTGTCACGATCTACCTCCGGTGGGGCGGGCAATCCTGCCCGCAAGCCGGCCTTCCGGCCGGCTGGACCCGCTGGAAAGCGCAGCCTGAAAGGCTGCCCCACGACCCTACCCCAGCTCCATGGTCGCTTCCACGGTCTCCGGGTCGGCGCTGGGAATCAGCTTGAAGCCAAGCTTCTCCAGAATCCGCAGCATGGGCCGGTTCTCGTACAGCACGCTCGCGTTTAGCCGCGCCACCTTTTCGTCGCGCGCGAACCCGACCAGCCGCTCCGTCAGTTGCGACCCCAGCCCGCGCGCGTGCCACGCGTCGCTGATGATCACCGCCACTTCCCCGTCGTTGGCCAGCGGCGATCGCACCAGCCGCGCCACACCCAGGATCTTCCCCTGGTTCTCCGCCACCAGCGCCATCTGGCGATCGTAGTCGATGAAGCACATGCGCGTCAGCCGGTCGTGGGTGATGCGCTGGTCCAGCTTCATCCAGTGGAAATAGCGCATGTACACGCTGCGCTCGGAAAGCGTGTGGTGGAACTCCACCATGAGCGGCTCGTCCTCGGGGCGGATGGGCCGGATCACCACCGGAGTGCCGTCGTTGAGTTTCGACTCGCCCACGTAGCGGCTCGGATACGGGCGGATCGACGGGCGCGGCACCGTGTCCAGATCCACGCCGCGCGCGTACACCACCATGCGCGCGTCCAGCGCCACCAGCCGGTCGGGCATGGCCTGCAGCGGATTGATGTCGATCTCGCGGATGGCCGGCTGCTCCACCACAAGCTGGCTGAAGCGTACCAGCAGGCGCTCCAGCGCGCTCATGTCCACCGGCTTCTGCCCGCGCACGCCCTGCAGCGCGGTGTAGATGCGGGTCTGCTCCATCAGGCGGCGCGCCAGCGTGGTGTTGAGCGGCGGCAGGGACAAGCCGTGGTCGTTGAAGATCTCCACCAGTTCGCCGCCTGCGCCGAACAGGAGCACCGGTCCGAACTGCGCGTCCACGCTCGCGCCCAGAATCAACTCGTAACCCGCCCGCGGAACCATGGGCTGCACGGTGACGCCCTGAAAATGGCCCGGCCCGGCCCTTTCGTCCACCGAGCGCCGAATGGTCTCGAAGGCGTTGCGCACGGCCTGCTCGTGCCGCAGGTCGAGCTGCACGCCGCCGACATCGCTCTTGTGCGTGATCGATTCCGAGTGCAGCTTCAGCACCACCGGATAGCCGGTCTGCCGGGCCGCCCGCACCGCCTCGTCCGCGGTAGCCGCCACCACCGTCTCCGCCACCGGAATCGAGTAGGCCTTGAGGATCTCCTTCGACTCCACCTCGGTGAGCACGGTCCGGCCTGCGGCGCGCGCATGGTCGATAATCGCCGAGACCATGGCCCGATCTATCTTCACACCCGGCTCCTCGGTGAGGACCGGCGTTTCGTACAGCCCGCGCAGGTTGTAGCTGTACTTCCACATGTACTGGAACGCCCGCACCGCCATATCCGGGAAGGGGAAGGTGGGGATGCCGGAACTGTTCAGCGCCATTTCCCCGGGACTGGCCTCCAGGCCGCCCATCCAACTGGCCAGAATCGGACGCTGGTTCAACTTCGCGAACGGCCGCAGGGCCTCGGCAACCTCCACCGGGCTGGCCACGCCCTGCGGCGCCATGATCACCAGCAGACCGTCGCCATCCGGGTTCTTCGCCAGCGCTTCCACGGTTTTCACGTAACGGTTGGCGTCGGCGTCGCCGATGATATCCACGGGATTGTTGTGGCTCCAGTGCGCCGGCAGGAATTCGTTGAGCGTGGCCACGGTGGTCTCCGAGAGACTGGCCAGTTGGCCGCCGGCCATCAGGAGCGCGTCGGTGGCCAGCACGCCGGGCCCGCCCGCGTTGGTCACGATGAGCAGGCGCGGACCTTTGGGGCGCGGCTGGCTGGACAGCACCTCGGTCATGTAGAAGATGTCGGAGATGCTGTTCACCCGCAGCACGCCGCAACGGCGAAACGCCGCGTCCAGCACTTCGTCGCTGCCCGACAACGCTCCGGTGTGCGAGGCCGCCGCGCGCGCGGCCTGCTCCGTGCGGCCCGCCTTGATCACGATGATCGGCTTCTGCAGGGCCACTTCGCGGGCGGCCGAGAGGAAACTGCGCGCGTCGCCCACCGATTCCATGTAGATGACGATACTGCGCGTCTTCGGGTCGTTCCCGAAGTAGTCGATCAGGCTGCCCCAGCCCACGTCCACCATGGAGCCGATGGACAGGAACGCGCTGAAGCCCACCTGCTCGCGGCGGCTCCAGTCGAGCACGGCGGCGCAGAGGGCTCCGCTCTGGCTGAGAAACGCCACGTTGCCGCGGCTGGCCAGGGCCGGGGCGAAGGTGGCGTTGAATCCCGTTACCGGCCGCATGACGCCCATGCAATTCGGCCCAATCAGCCGAATCCCGGCGGCTCGCGCTTCCGCCAGAACCTCGTCTTCCAGCCGCGCGCCCGCCGGCCCGGCCTCGCGGAAGCCCGCCGAAATGATGATGGCGCCCTTCGCTCCGGCTTCCCCGCACTCGCGGACGATCCCGGGCACGGTGGCGGCGGGCGTCACGATGACGGCCAGCTCAATGGGCTCGGGAAGCTCAGCGACGCGGGGATACGCTTTGATCCCCAGCACGCTGTGACGCTTCAGATTGACAGGGTAGACGGTGCCGCCGAAGGGACTGCTGATCAGATTCCAGAGAATGGTGCGGCCCACGCTTTCCGGCTTTTCCGAGGCTCCGATGACGGCGACGGTCTTGGGGGAAAAGAAGAACTCAAGGACGCGGCGTTCCGCAGTGGGCCGCCGCGTGATGAGGTCGAGCTCGGTTTTGGCAAGCATCGGCGGGCTTCGCTGTATCGAAGACGCTCCGACGCCTTCGTTCGCCGGCCGGTTCGACAGTCAGGCCGGCCCGAAGACCGGCCTCCCAGGAAGGCTCCTACCGGATAGTCTGACTCTCGTACCAGCCGTTGTAAAGGTAAAGCGCGCACAGGCAGAGGCCGAACACGACGGTGACCGCCGTGACGATCTTGCCCCAGGTGTCGATCTTCTCGAGGCGCGCCGCAATGGCCGCCTGTCGCGCCGCGAATGCCTCGTCGTCGGGGTGGAGCACGTCGCTCTCGTCTTTCGCCGCCATTTTGCGCATCGCGGCCAGGACAAGTACCGCGACCGCCATCAAGCACCACAACACAACCAGTGGAATCATCATACCTGAGCTCCTTTAGAATTCGGCCGGACTCGCGGCCGGAAAACGGTGATGGCACGCCCGGCACCGGTCCGTCCCGCTTCCGCCCAGGATGGGGAGACCGGAACCGCGGCGCAGTTGCGAATGCCTGCGCGGCTGGGCGCCCACCGCTCCCCGCTGGTCCAGGGTTTCTTTCCCCGGAGCGGGCCGCGACTGGCGCAGTTCCGCGGCGCTCACGGCCAGTTGCACCGTGTTGGGCGAATCGTCCTCGAAGACCACGTGGCGAATGCCCGCATTCCAGATCCGGGCCAGCCGGTCCGGGTCCTTTCGCGTGACGAGGACAAAACGGTCGGGCTGCTCGGCCGCGATTCCGACGCGTTCCAGATGCTCGCAGTCGAGGACGATCACGCCTTCGAGGGAGAGGTCCGGTTGATCCACCACCAGAACGGTATGCCTGCCCTCGCGCCGGAGGACGTTGCAGATGCTCTGCGCGCACCCTGCATCGCGAATCGCCACTTGCACGGTTTTCATGTTCGTCTATCCTGTTTCTGCGAAAACACGCACCCGCGCCGGGAATGGTCCGGGCGTACCTTCCGCAAAGGGAGACTGCAATCCGGCAGCCAGATCACCGTCTGCCGCGCAAAGCCATAGATCCGCAGCCACTTACGGCTGCGCCACCGGTTTGGCGAGGGGGCAACTCACACAAGAGAGCTGCCGTTTGGGGCAAATCACCCATTTCCCGGACTCAGCACCCCTCGCCCGCGTATAATGTATGTTAAAGACCAACTGCGGAGTATTCAGTGGCCATTTTGGACTCTCGCTGGCAACGCGCCGACGTTCTCGAGGCAGTCTTCGACCAGATGTCGGACGCGTTGTTTCTGTACGACAAGGACTCGCGCATCACGGGTGTCAATCAGGCTGCCCAACGGCTCTTCGGCATGACCGCCGAAGAGTTAGTGGGCAAACACTGCCGCGACGTCTT
This sequence comes from Bryobacteraceae bacterium, assembly GCA_049510065.1. Taxonomy (GTDB): domain Bacteria; phylum Acidobacteriota; class Terriglobia; order Bryobacterales; family Bryobacteraceae; genus CAWACP01. The sequence continues at coordinate 4,460 of JBEKZH010000067.1, read as the reverse complement.
CAAGTGCGGTCCGTGTGAAGGGGATTGCGCCATCACCCAGGGCCTGGGACCGGCGGCCTGTATGCCCAGCGGCACAGTGCGGCTGCATACCGACAACGGGCGCGAGCGTATGGTGGTGATTCGCACCGTCCAGCTCACCAACGGCGACGGCGAGCTCGAGGGCGTGGCCGCCACCATCAAGGACATCACCGAAGAGGCCGAGCCGTCCAAGCGCCAGGTGATTGCCGAATCGCAGGCCATGCGCGAAATGCTGGTGTTTGTGCGGCGCGTGGCCATCAGCGAAGCGACGTCCATCCTCATTGAGGGCGAGAACGGCACTGGTAAGGACCTCATCGCCGCCACCATTCACTACCAGAGTCTGCGCCAGTCCGAGCCGTTCCTGGCCATCAACTGCGCGGCGATTCCCGAGACGCTGCTGGAGAGCGAGCTGTTCGGCTACGAGAAGGGCGCGTTCACCGACGCCCGGGCGCAGAAGCGCGGGCTGTTCGAGCTGGCCGACAAAGGCACCCTGTTCCTCGACGAGATCGGCGAGATTCCGCTGTCGCTGCAGGCCAAGCTGCTGCGCGTGCTGGAGGAGCAGACGTTCCGGCGCCTCGGCGGCCTGCGCGACATACGCGTGGACCTGCGCATTGTCGCCGCCACGAACAAGAACCTCCGCGAGGCGGTGAAGGAGGGTGCGTTCCGGCAGGATCTGTACTATCGCCTGAACGTGATCCAGCTACTGGTGCCCTCCCTGCGCGAGCGCCCCGAGGACATCCTGCCGCTCACCCGGTTTTTCGTCGACCACTACAACCGGAAGTTCAAGCGGAACATTGAGGGCGTGTCCCAGGAGGCCGAGGATCTGTTGCTGGCGCACGACTGGCCGGGCAACGTCCGCGAGCTGCGTAACGCCGTGGAGCGGGCCATGATTCTGGAGGAATCCAACGTGATTGCCGCGGCGAGTCTGCCCATCGCCGTGCGCAGCTCCAATGCGGCGGCCGCGGTCTCCGCCGCCAGCGAGAGCCCGGTGGAAGTGGTGGACGGCATGTCGCTGGTGGAGCAGGAGAAGCGCCTGTTGATTCACGCGCTGCAGAAGGCGGCCGGAAACCAGACGCAGGCGGCGCGCCTGCTGCGCATCACCCGGGATACGCTGCGCTACAAGATGAAGAAGTTCAATTTGCGGTAACGCGGTGCGGCAGACTACTTCAGGTGATGTTCCAATGCCTCGGTGATCACTGCGTTCAGCTTCTTGCCGTGTTCGGCGGCGTACACCGCGGCGCGTTTGTGCAGTTCGGCGCCTACTCGCACATTGAACGAGCCTTTGAACGGAGTGTCGGGCTCTTTCGAAAGGCGTTCGCACGTGGCCAGATAGTCATCCACGGCTTCGCGGAATGCCTTTTTCAGACTGCGCACGTCGGTGCCCTCATACGTGACCAGATCGCGTATTCCTTCCAGCTTTCCGTGAAACACCTCATCTTCATCGCTGTAGCCGACCGAACCAATGTATCCCTTGTGCTCCATGGCGCCGTTCATAGATGTCCCTCCTGCTTCAGATGCGTCAGCACCTCTCTTAGCTGATAGGCCTTCAGGATGCTTCCAGGATGAGGTCTATGCAGGTTGATGGTCACGCCATTCGCGCGGGCAAACCTCCGACGAGATCCGGCACCCTCAGTTCCTTGTAGCCAAATCCCGCCAGCAGCCGCGTCAGTTCGTCCCACGTGAAGTCGCTCGGCCTGCCGCGAAACCGCTCCAGGGGCTTTTCGTGTTGGCTCATCCGCTCCGCGCGTCCACAAAGATATTCTGCCCTTCCCCGAAGGGTTTTGCAACTATTTTCAGTTGCAGCCACCGCTACGGCAGCGTGAACCGCAGCGAACCGAACACCATGTGAACATGCGCGCTGGCCGGAGTTCCCGCCGGAACCGACCAGGGCGCGCGGGTCAGCCAGGAATACTGCGAGATGATCTGCACCGCGCCGTAATTCGGGTTCTTCCAGAACGTGCGAATGTAGCCGAACGTCGACTCCTGAATCTGCCTGTTCGCCGACGTGGGCGAACCGGGGAAACCGAAGCCGAGGTAGCTTCCCGGGCCCAGCACGACATAGTTGCGGCGGAAGTAATCGGCGCCGTAGTAGGCGAAGATCTGCGACTTCGCGGTGGGCCGGTACTCGAATCCGGCGATGCCGGACATGGAGTGCACCGGCGAGATGGAGCCGTCGGGTCCCACAACCAGGTCGGGGCCAAGGCCGGCAGCGTAGCGGCCACCGCCGCTGCTATAGAACGAGGTCAGGATCAGACGGAAGTTCTTCGCCAGTTCCATGACGGTGTTGAACGACCCGCCCAGGCCCTGGCCGCTCATGTGCACGCCCGGCGCCGGCGACGTCTCGAATTGCCGCGACAAGCCGGCGAGTTCGAAGTGCAGGGCCCGGTTCGACACGTTGGTGTCGTAGGCAATCTTGGCAACGATATCGGGACGCACGTTCGGGGTGGAGGTGGCGGTGCCGTTGCCGATCTGCGAGCCGGCACAGGAGGGCAGGGTGGTGGCGGCGGTGACATACTGTTCCGGGCTCTCCAGAGACACGGCGAGCGCCCACTTGTTGTCCGGGTGATACACGACGCGAAGCTGCCCCGCGCGCGCCCAGGTCAGGCCCACCTGGTAGTTGGAATCCTCTCCGAGGCCGATGAAAAGATCGGCGGGCACCGACGAGACGCCCGTCCGGTTGGGCGTCAGCAGAGTCCATGCCTGGCCGCCCAGCACCTCCCATTTGCCTCTTTGCAGATCCACCCAGAACTGTCGCAGCCGCAGCGTGTCGCTGTTGCTGGTGACATAGCCGTTGGCGGGCTGCGATCCCCAGAAGTCTGCCTCGACATAGCCGGTGACGGACAGGTTCTTTGTCGGGTTGCCGGTGACGGTCAGGGTGAGGCGCGAGTTCTGCGCGCTGGACCGCGTTTCCATCAGCCTGCCGGCGGAGGTGTTGCTGAATGGAATGGTTCCGAAGGAAGTCACAGTCCCGGTGCCCACGTTGGTGGAGCGCCAGACGGTGGCGAAGTCGAGGAACCCGCCGGGCGCGAAGTCGGCGCCGCCGATGTGGAAGGAGAGCGGCGAGAATGGCCGGCCGTGGATATCCGACGGCGCGGCGGCCGCTGGCGCAACGGGGACCTGTGCGGCGAGCAGACGATCCAGCGCCTTCTGCTGCGCGTCGAGCGCCTTTTGTTGCCCATCGAGCAACTGCCGCTGCTCATTGAGCTGTTTCTGCTGCGTGGCGATCTGCTCGCGCAGCTTCGCGATTTCGTCGGCGGGTGCGGGCTCCTGCGCCAGGCAGAGGGCCGGAAACATGACGACGAGTAATAAGAACGCGGGGGATGTCCGGACGACGAACGGCACGGCGAGTTCTCCCTTGGGGATGAGACACCGCCCGCTCCAAGATGACCTGTGGTGGCGAGGGCGAACAGTACGAGCGACTGTGGCCGAATTGCCGGGACGGAGGGGTTTAGGTTGTCGAGTAAGCAACGAGTATATCAGCTTGCGGGCGGGCGCGCCGTTTCGGTTTGACAGGCCGCGGAGCAGGCCGTACCATGGTCTTATCACTGAAAAAGGAGGTGGTCCAGTCGAAAAATGAGTACTGGTAGCGATTGTAGTTTTCAATCCACGCGTGAGGTGGCCGACTGTTGAAGTCGCCGCTCTAAAGCTCAGGGCTCGCCAGTGACGAGTCCGCAGTTCCTGTGGACCGGTCACATCACGCGAGAGAGTTCATTCGAAGGCCGGGCCTTCGGCTACCCTGACCCCCGCGGCTGCCGTGAAGCGACCGGCGCCGCGGGGGTTCGCGCTTTTTGGTGTGTTACGATAGTTGTTCAGGACGACATGAAAGCCGGTATTCACCCCGCCTACAACGAGACCAAAGTGACCTGCGCGTGTGGCAGCACTTTCGTTACCCGCTCCACGCACAAAGGCGACATCCGCGTGGAAATCTGTTCGAGTTGCCACCCGTTCTTCACCGGCCGCCAGAAGCTGGTGGACACCGAGGGGCGCGTGGACCGTTTCCAGAAGCAGGTAGCGAAGTCGAAGGTAATTCAGGACAGCCGCAAGAAGACCACCGCTACGACGAAGTAGCCCGAGCCGCCTGAAAGGCGGCTGCAGCCCTGACCCCAGGAGAACGACGAATGCAGACCTTATCCGCGGATAAGGAGACCAGTGCGGCTTCGCCCGGGTCAAGGCTGCCCCACAAAAGCCGCAAATGCCGGCCGGACGTGGCGCGGACACTTGTGTCTGCCGCGCCAAGACTCGTCTCGGCGCTCCCGGCTGGTTTAGCTGCGCACGTCAGGAAAAGCCACCTTCCTTCCGGATGGTAATGAGGCAGAAGGCGACTAGGGCTTTGACCGCGTGATGGTGTGCTCTTACCGGAGACCGCTCCCTTACGGTCACGGCTCAGTTCCGAGCCGCGCGCGTCAGCAAGCGGTTTCCATAGCACACCGAATAATGCGGTC
>JBEKZH010000066.1:0-31303 GCA_049510065.1 Bryobacteraceae bacterium | reverse complement strand
GGCGACGTGAAGGTATTCGTCGATCCCAAGAGCATGGTGTTTCTGGATGGGATGACGCTGGACTGGCACGATTCATTGATGCAGTCCGGATTCGCTTTTCATAACCCGCACGCAACGAAGAGTTGCGGTTGCGGCACCTCCTTCTCCGCGTGAGTAACTGTTGGAATTGCGGCCGCGCCACCGAACCTCCTTCAGGTGGCGCGCCGCTGTTTTGTTCCGCCTGTAACGCTCTGCAGCCGCCACCCACGGATTACTACGCGCTGTTCGGCCTGCCGGCGCGCCTCGCAATCTCGCCGGACGATCTGCAGCAAAGCTTCTACGCTCTCAGCCGGGCGCTCCATCCGGACCGCTTCGTGCGCAAATCCGAACGCGAGCGGCAGTACTCGCTGGAGGCCTCTTCCGTTCTGAACGACGCCTGGCGGACGCTGCGGAATCCGGTGGCCCGCGCGGAATACGTTCTCAGGCAGCAGGGATTCGATATCGGCGAACAGCGCTCCAGCAACGTGCCCCCGGAATTGCTGGAAGAAGTCTTCGAGCTGAACATGGTGCTGGAGGAGGTGCGCGGCGGCGACGATTCCGCCCGCCCGCAACTGGAAGCCGCGCGCGCGAACTTCCTCGCGATGCTTCGCGACGTGGACCGCCAACTGGATGAGCTGTTCCGCGCCTGGGACGAAACGCAGCGCCGCGAGGAACTCGCCGCCATCCGGTCTCTGCTGAATCGGCGCAAGTACATTCAGAATCTGGTAAGTGAGGTGGACGCGCTGCTGCCATCGCTGGCGTGAACGAACATGGGAACTTTTCAAATCGACTTCGGCAAGCGCGACCGTGTGGTCGGCATCGACCTTGGCACCACCAACAGCCTGGTCGCGTTCATGGATTTCACCGGCCCGAAGATCATTCCCGGCGAGGATGGCGACAAACTGGTCCCGAGCGTCGTCTCCATCACCGCGGAAGGCGATGTGGTAGTGGGCAACCCGGCGCGCGAGCTGCTCATCACGCACTCCGAGCGCACGGTGTATTCCGTAAAGCGGCTGATGGGCCGGGGCGTCGCCGATGTCCAGCAGGAGCTGAAGCTGTTTCCGTTTCGCATCGCGCCGGGCAGCGAATCGGTCATCCAACTGGAACTCGGCGAGCGCACCTGGACACCGCCGGAGATCTCCGCATTCGTTCTTCGCCAGTTGAAAAAGAACGCGGAAGCGTTTCTGGGTGAGACCGTCTCGAAGGCCGTCATCACCGTTCCCGCCTACTTCAACGACGCGCAGCGCCAGGCCACCAAAGACGCCGGGCGCATTGCCGGTCTGGAAGTCCTGCGGCTGGTGAACGAACCCACCGCGGCCTCGCTCTCCTATGGTCTGGACAAGCGGAAGAACGGCATCGTCGCCGTGTACGACTTCGGCGGCGGCACGTTCGACATTTCCATTCTGCGGCTGCACGACGGCATCTTTGAGGTGCTGGCCACCAACGGCGACACGCACCTGGGCGGCGACGATATCGACAACCTGCTGCTGCGCATCGCGCTCGAGGACGTGGCCAGCGAATGGGGCGTCGACCCGGCCGCCGACCACGAACTGGTGCAACGGCTGCGGCGCGCCGTCATCCACGCCAAGGAACAGCTCTCTTTCATCCCCGAGACGGTCATCGAGCTGGACTATCATGGCCGGCACTACGGGCGCACCATCGACCGCGAAGTCTATGACCGTCTGATCGCGCCCATTGTCGACCGCACGCTGGGCCCCTGCCGCGAGTGCATTCGCGACGCCGCAGTGGCCGTGGAACAGATCGACGAGGTGGTGATGGTGGGCGGGTCCACGCGTATTCCGCTGGTCCGCAACGCCGTGGAGCGGCTGTTCCTCACCCGGCCGCACATCGAGCTGAATCCGGATGAGGTGGTGGCCCTGGGCGCGGCCGTGCAGGCGGGCATCCTCTCCGGAGAGGTTGAGGACAAGCTGCTGCTCGACGTCACGCCCCTCTCGCTCGGCATCGAGGTGATGGGCGGCGTGGTGGCCAGACTCATTCATCGCAACTCCACCATTCCGGCCAGCGCCACCGAATCGTTCACCACCGCCGTCGACGGCCAGAAGAACGTGCTGATTCACGTGCTGCAGGGCGAGCGCGAACTGGCCCGGGATTGCCGCAGTCTGGCCCGCTTCGATCTGAAGGACATCGCTCCGATGCAGGCGGGCATGGCGCGCATCGAGGTGCGGTTCCTCATCGACGCCAACGGCATCCTCAACGTGACCGCGCGCGACCAGCGCACCGGCGCCGAGCAGAGCATGGACGTCAAGCCGTCCTACGGGCTGACCGACGAACAGGTGGCGCGCATGATCGAGGAGTCATTCGAAAAGGCCGAAGACGATTTCCGCGAACGGCAGACGCGCGAAGCCCGCGTGGAGGCCGAGACAATCCTGCGCGCAACCGAAAAGGCGAAGCTGAATGACGCGTGGATGGAGCTGGACGACGAGGAGCGTGCGGCTATCGATCGCGCCGTGAACGAGCTGCTGGTGGCGGTGAACTCCGACGATCACCACGTGATTCTGGGTAAGATCGAAGCGTTGAATCAGGCCACCTCGAAGCTGGCCGAAAACATGGTGAACACCGCCGTGCGCGGCGCTCTGAAAGGAACGAAGATCTGATGGCCGGACTCTTGTGGGATCACACCGAAGACATCGCCCTGGCGCTGGCCGAGAAGTTCCCCGATCTCGACCCCACCCACCTCCGCTACACCGACCTGCACAAGTGGATCACCGAGCTGGACGGTTTTGGCGACGACCCGCTGAAGTCGACCGAAGGCAAGCTGGAGGCGATCCAGATGGCCTGGCTGGACGAATACAAGGATACGCACGGGGAATGAGATAATCGGCGCAGCGTGCCGAATGTGATCATCATTGCCGGGCCGAACGGCGCCGGAAAAACCACTGCTGCTCCGTTCCTGCTGCAGCGCGCTTTCGCCGTCACAGAGTTTGTAAACGCCGACTTCATTGCGCAAGGCATCTCCGTGTTCCACCCCGGCGCCGCCGCGATGGAGGCCGGCCGGGTCATGCTGAAGCGCCTGCGGGAGCTGGCCGAGGAACGGGTAGACTTCGCCTTCGAGACCACCTTGGCCAGTCGCAGTTTCGCGCCGTGGATCGTGAAGCTGAAAGCAGCCGGATATGAGTTCTACGTGGACTACCTGTGGGTTCCTTCGGCCGATCTTGCCGTAGCGCGCGTCGCGGAACGCGTTGCGCTCGGTGGTCACGACGTGCCGGAGGATGTCATTCGGAGGCGGTATGAAAGTGGCCTGCAGAACTTCTTTCGCGTCTACACGCCGCTTGCAGAGGGCTGGCGCTTCTATGACAATAGGAGAGCAGACGGGCCGCGCCTGGTTGCCGAAGGCTCACGAGAGGAAACGACCCAGGTAGCTGTGCCGGAAATATGGGAACCCGTACAGAAATACCGATGACAGATAATCGCCCGATGGAAGAAAAACTCCGCGATACGGCCCTGCACACGCGTGCGCTTCGCGCCGCTTTCCGCGCCGCCGTGATCCGTCATCGTCAGGCCGGCGTGCCCATGTCCTTCGAGGAAGACGGCAAGATCGTCCACATCCCTGCAGACCAGATCCCTATCGACCACCTGCCAGAGCTTTAGCCTCCGTCTACCGCACCACCAGCCGGATGTCGCCCTTGAAACCGAACTTGCCCGCGGTGAAGTCGGCGCCGGCATCGGGGAAGTCGTCGAGAATATTGCCATTGACATCGCGCACTACGACCCTGGTTGGCTCGATGTCGATGCGCAACTGGTACGCGTCGCCCTTCAGCGAGTGATTGGTCGTGTGATCCACCTTGTTACCGTTGATAAACGCGCGGCGGAACAGCTTGTGTTCATCCAGTTGGTAGGTGACGCGGTTGCGTTCGTCGCGGTAGCCGATCTGCCAGTCGATCCTGCCGCCGGCTCCGAAGATGCCCGCACCCTTCCGGGCGATGTCGATACTGAACGCGCCGCGGGTCGATTTCAGCCACGCCCAGGACGGGCCCTTATGGAACCACCAGCCGTTCTGCTCCTGCCAGGCGTCCGCGCTTTCGAATGCGGCGGCGCCGGTGAGCGGCTGTGCGGGCGTTTGCGGAGCCGCCGCCAGCGCGGCGAGCGTCCAGGAGATCGAGACTGGCTTTCCCGGATCCACCTCCACGTTTTCCTCGCGCGACTCGCGTTTTGGCGCGCTGGCGGTGATGACATACTGACCCGGCGGTAGCGGCAGCGCGGTGTTGTTGTGCGCCGGATGCGTCTGTGGGTCGCCGGCGCGGTGGTACGAGATCTGCGCCGCTGGCGGTATCACCTGGAAGTTCACCACCCCAAAGGCGCGCATGCGCACGTCGCTGGCGGAAAGGTGGAGGGTCTGGCCCGCGCTGAAACTCCGCCTGGCCAGCGGCAGGTTCTCGAACCCGTCTTTCCGCAGCTCGATGTCATGCATTCCGAGGCCGACGTCCCCGCTGAACGAGCCGGACGAATTCACCGTTCCCGCATGGCTGCCGTCAATCCACACCTCGGTATTGGGAATCGCCCCATCGATCGCCAGCTTTGCGCCCACGGCTGCCAGCTTCAGATCGAAGTTGAGCGCCCTGGTGTCTCCTTTGGCCAGATCCACGTGCTGCTCGCCCGCGTCCATGTAGCCATCCTTCGACACGCGGACCACCCACGCTCCCGGCGTCAGCTTGCGCGACCACTTGCCGTCCTTCAGGCTGCGCTTCTGCGCCTGACCGTTCAGGGTGACCTGCGCATCGGGAACATTCGACGTGATCCGCAACGTGCCTACGTTGTCGTTCGTCGTCAGGTAAACCACCAGCACCGGCGCCGCGGCGGACTCAATGCTGAGGTTGCGCGTGTTCTTTCCGTCGGAAACCACCAGCTCGCTGTTGGGAGGGAGATTATTGAGATTCAGCCCGTGGGCCGGCACGGGTTGGAGCGGCTTATCCTTCATGCCGGCCTGGCACGACGGTGCGCCGCAGTACACGATGGCGCTCCGGCCCAGCGTGCTGACCACTACCTCATCGGGGTTGGTCACGGGTTCGTCGAGGGTTGCCGGCTTCGCCACCGCCGCGGAGAAGGTGACCGCCAGCGTCTGGCCGGCGCGACCGGTGACGCGCAGTTTGTGCGCCGCGAGGCTGACGTCGTCATCCCAGAAGCTGCCGTCCTGCAGGCCGACGGGCGCGGCGTCGTCGAGCGCAACCTGCCCCGCATCCAGTCCGGTGACGATTCGAACCCGCTGCAAGGCAGGCTTAAGATCGAATCGCAGGGGCGGGGCATTGGGCGCGGCGACGAATTGCGTTGTGATCGGCTGATACCCTTCCAGCTCGGCGCTGGCTGTGTGTGCGCCGGCGCTGAGTCGCACGACGCCGGGTTGCACAGGCCGGCCGTCGATGCGGATCAGCGCACCCGGCAGGCTCGCCTGCACGGCAATCGAATACTGCGGGATCGAAGCAGGTTGCGGGGCCGGTGGAGAGGGCCGGCGCGCCATGTGGAGGACCCAGACCACAACCGCCAGAAGCGGAACCAGCGCCAGAGCCAGCCAGACGATCCGCGGCAGGCCGGCGAGCGCGGCCAGAGGATTCTGTCGCGCCGGCGGGTGCGGCTCGGCCGGGAGCGGCGTGCCAGCGGATGGCCCTTCCGGCGTTCCCGCCGAGAGCGTAGATGGCGGCGGCGGCGCGGCTATTGGCAACGCCGTTGTTTCCGATTCTTCCAGAGCGCTCGGACCGCTGGCCGGATAGAACGCCGACGCGTTCATCGCGCTTGTTTCGGCCGCTTCCAGCGGCAGCACCAGCGAGGGGTCCACCACGGCTGGTGGCGCAACCCAAGGCTGCTCTGGCGGCGTCGCAGGCGGTTGCCTGCGCTCGGGTGGCGTGTGCTGTTTCACCGCCTGCTGCTCCACCTCCGCGGCCAGCGCGCGTATCTCTGCATCCTCGGGGAACCGCGACGCGATGCCCCGCGCCTGGTCCACCGCGGCCCGAAGCTGCTGCGGGTCCGCGACAGCCGCCACCCGGGCAATGAGTTCGCGCAGTTGCTTCAGATAGTAGTTGCGCGTTTGCACGCGGCTGCCCGAGGCCAGCGAGTTGCGCAGCGTGCTCTGCAACTGCACCAGGCGCTGCTCGCCGGGACAGTTGACCAGAGCGCGATCCACCTCCTCCAGCGCCTCCTCCACTTTCCCTTCGAGCTGCAACTGGCGCGCGCGCCCCACCGCCTCGGCCACGAACTCGCGCCGTTTCCTGTCTTCGATGAGCGCACGCAGGCTCCTGGCCGCCGCGTTTGTGGCGTCGTGCACCAGCGCCTGCTCCACCAGCTTCTCGGCGGGTCTCCAATCGGTTTCCAGCAGCTCCCGCGCTTCTTCCACCAGCGCATTGGCCAGCGCCTGGGCGATGGCCGGGTTGCGCTCGTCCAGCTCGGAAGCTTGTCGCAGCCGCTCGGTTCCTTCCTCGTATCGCCCGTCGGCGCAGAGCTTCTGACCCTCCTCGAACAACCGCTTCGCTTCGTTGCTGCGCTCAATGCCCTGGCGGGCCAGCGCGGCCAGGTTGGAAAGCTCGGCGTCGTTGGGGAACTCCTCGAGTGCTTTTCCCACCAGATCGAGGGCGCGCTCGAACTTGCTTGTTTCGACGGCCCGGTCAATCTGCTCGGTCCAGCGGCTTTTGGCTTCCTCCTGCGTCTGGTGCTCGCGCCGCTTCTGGAGCTGGTCGATCTCGAACTCGATGCCGGGGTACGGGCTGTAGATGCTGCGCAGGATCTCCCATTGCCCGATCGCTTCGGCGTACTGCGCGCGCTCCTCGTACTGGCGCGCCCGGGCCACGATGGAGTTCACCAGATCGCGCCGCTCGCGGGTCAGCTTCAGCGCATCCTGAAACTGGCGCTCGCCCGGATGCGTCTCGGTGGCCTCTTTGAGGATAGCGATCTTACGGTCGAGGTCCGGCTCGGCGTCCACGCGCCGGCCGGTCTCCGCCAGAAACGCGGAGAGCTGCTGCCGCTGTTGCTCGCCCGCCTCCAGCTTGAGGGCCTGAAACAACGGGTGGCCGGGGTACTTGTTCAGGTACTGATCGCAGATCTCGAGGGCGCGCGTGGAATTCTGTTCGGTGAGCGCGCGGCGGCCCTCTTCGTAGGCCATGCGAATGGCGTCGTACTCGCTGCGCACCTGGTTGTAGAGGCCCTGATACAGCGAATCGCGCTCGGGCACCACGCGATCGGGCACTTCGCGGTTCAACTTGAGCACGCGTTCCAGACGGCTCAGCGCCGTGCTGATTTCGCCGCTGTGAAAAGCGGCTTTGGCCGCATTGTAGAGCTGCTCCTTCTCGTTGCGGACGCGGATGGCGTCCTGTTCCTTCAACTCCACCTCGGCGCGAAGCTGCAGCGCGCGCGTGTCCTTCGGATTGATCTTCAGAATCTCATCGAGCCCCTCGCGCGCTTCGGTGAAGGCGTTGCGCCCAAGGTGCTCCTTCACCAGCCGGAACCAGTTGTCCACCTGGCGCTCGCTGCGGCGGCTCTCGATGTCCTGCCGCAGGCCGAGGGCGTCGGCATTGTCCGGCTCGATCCGCAGCGCTTCCTGGATCTTCTGCAGGGCCAGCGGAAACTCCTCCTGCTCGAAGCGGGTGCGCGCGCTTTCCAGCAACTGGCGGACGGTCTTCTTCCGGGCGGCCTGGTCGATCTGCAGGCGCAGCACGGACATGTCCGGGTCGATGTGCCCTTCGGCTTCCAGTTCGCCCAGAATCTCGGCGGCGAACTGCAGGTCCCCTTCGCTGAAGGCCTTAGTGGAGCGCTCGATGCGCGGCCGGATCTTCGCCGGATCGAAGCTCTCCACCGTCTGATTGTGCAGGGCCTTTGTCAGCGTCTCGGCGAGCTCTCGCGCGCTGGAGAAGCGGTGCCACGGCTGCTTGGCCATGGCCTTGTGGATCACCCGGCTGATGAGCTGGCTCACCGCCGGATTAATTTCGGAGGCCGGCGGAGGAATGAACTTCCGCACTGCCTCCGCGGTGTCGCCTTCCGACTGCCGGGCGAAGGGTTTCCGGCCGGTCAGCGTCTCGTATCCCACCACGCCCAGCGAGAAAACGTCGGATAGCGAGGTGGCGGGCTGCAGTTCCAGTTGCTCGGGCGCCATGTACTGCAGCGTGCCTTTGATTCCGGTGACCGAATGAGTGCCGGTGAGGTGCACGACGCCGAAGTCGATAATCTTCGCGGTGTCGTCCTCCAGCACGAAAATATTGCTGGGCTTCAGATCGCGATGCACCAGACCGCGCTCGTGCGCCGCCTGCAGGCCACGGCAGGTCTGTACCAGGATTTCCACCACCCGGTTCACGGTCAGCCTCTGGCTGGCGTTCCTGATCAGGGCATCCAGCGTGTTGCCCGGCAGCAGCGGCATCACGAAATACGGTTTGCGCCGTCCGTTCTCCTCGAACTCGCCGGTATCCAGGATGTCCACGATGTTGGGGTGGCTGAGGCCCGCCAGAACGGTCCATTCCTTGGCGAACAACTCGAGGGCCGCGGGGTCCGCCATGTCCCGCATGGTCTTGATGGCCACATCCCGTCTGGTCACGAAATCGTAGGCGCGGTACACCACGCCCATGCCACCCTGCCCCAGCGTGGATCGGATCTCGTACCGGTTGTTGATGCGATTGGTGACCGCCATATCCGTGTGAGTACCCGCCGCGTGCCAGTTCCGCGACGTTCTTGGCCCCGCGAGTGGGCGTCCAGCCGATCTCCTCTATCACGTGTAATTTAGCACACAGCCAACTGGCGCGGAGCGGCATTGAAGCGAACGCGATTCAAAGACTGGATGTTTCCCTGAGAGGACGTGTCGCCTTGCGCACTTATCGCACATCGGGCACGCCGCCGTCACGCTGGGCAGCCCTGTCGTTCACCCGGCGAGTGGACGCGAACGTGCACGGCAAGGCTACAGGCAGGGAGGGGACCGATGAATTCGCAGTGGAGGATGCGCGCGCGCTTTGCGCCGGCTGGAGTCACCACGAATCTGCATCTGCAGACTGCGGAAGGGGTTCTTTGGCTTGAAACCGAAACGCATGCGGGCGGGCAGGGCGCGGCGTGGAAGGAATGGTACGCCCAGGCGCTGCGCAGTTCCTGCATGCTGGCCGGTTTGCTCGGTGCCGTAGTTGCCATGATGGCGTTCGTGTTCGCCGCCTGGTCTCTGACGGCCGACCTGAGCTGGACTTCCGCGTTCCCCTGGAGGACAGGCCCGCTCTCGCACTGGCTGACCTGGTGCGCCATGGGTGCGCCGCCGCGAATCGCCGCTTCCCTCCTTGGGCGGCGCACTCGCGGGTGAGACCGCAGGCCGGCCGCACAGGGCCGCATCGATGCCCGGCCTGTGCGGTAGAATGACGCTGGGATGACCGATCCTGCCGCGCAGATATCTGCTGAGGAAATCCCGGACAAGCTGTACTTTCGCATCGGCGAAGTGAGCCGCCTGGCCGGGATCAAGCCGTACGTTCTGCGCTTCTGGGAAACCGAGTTTTCCGCGCTGATGCCGAAGAAATCGGGGACCGGCCATCGCCTGTACCGGCGCAAGGACGTGGAAGCGGTCCTCGAAATCAAACGGCTGCTCTACGACAAGCGATTCACCATCGAAGGTGCCCGCAAGTTCCTGGAAGGACGCGGAAAGCCCGTCCCCGCATCCGGGCCGGCCCGGAAGACGGCGCGCCAACAGGGTGGCTTGTTTCCGGAGCCCGCTCCCGCCGGTGCGCTCGAAGAAATTCGCCGGGAGTTGTGCGCAATTCTGGAACTTCTACACTAACAAGATGTTGAAGAAGGCCATCCGGCCTCCGCTTCCTGGCGGTCGCGGCTCGGTGAGTGCCCGCAAACACGTGGCCGTTGGTCTGAGCCGCGCGCGTCAGCCAGCGGTGTTCGGACTTCTTCAATAAGCTCCAGGGGCCGCAGACCAGACTCCAGGTTCCGGCACCCCTGCCGATAAGGCAGTTGTACCGGCCCATGATTCGACTTACGCGCATCAACCGAATCCCGCTCGTCATCAACTCCGATCTCATCGAGCATGTCGAAGTGACGCCGGACACGGTTGTAAGCCTTACCACCGGCCAGAAGTTCATCGTACTCGAGAGCGCAGACGAGGTAATCGATCGGGTGATCCGTTTCCGGCGCGAGGTCCTGCACCCCGAGCCGGAACGGAAGCCGGTCTTCTAAACCGCCATGGCAGAGGAGAAGAAGAAGGTCGAGACGAAAGACGCCGAGACGAAAAAGGCCCAGAAGAAGGGCGGCGTCAAGCCCGATCTGGCCACCATTGGCGGCCTCGTGGTAGCCCTCGGAGGGATCCTCGGCGGGCTGGTTCTCGATGGCGGCCGAATCGGGGACGTCGCCCAGATCACCGCCGCATTTATCGTCCTCGGCGGAACGTTCGGCGCGATCATGATCAGCACGCCCCTGGGTACGCTGGTGCGCGCCCTCAAGAAGTTCAAGGACGTCTTCCTCGACGCTGCCGTCTCCTCTCAGGGCGCGGTGGATGAGATCATCGGCTACGCCACCAGGGCGCGCAAGGGCGGCATTGTGTCGCTCGAATCCGACGTGGATAAGATCGCGGATCCGTTTCTCCGCAAGGCGCTGACTCTGGCCGTCGACGGCACCGATCTCCAGGAGTTGCGCAAGATGATGGAACTGCAGATCGCCATCGAATACGAGCGCACCGAAGCGGAGGCGAAGGTCTTTGAGGCCGCCGGTGGTTACTCGCCCACTATCGGCATCATTGGAGCCGTGCTGGGACTGATTCAGGTGATGAAGCACCTGTCCAACATCGAAGAGGTGGGTCACGGCATCGCCGTGGCCTTTGTGGCCACCGTCTATGGCGTAGCCGCCGCGAACATATTCTTCCTGCCCGCGGCCAGTAAACTCAAGGCCCGCGCCAGGCGCGACATGGATATGAGGGAGCTGGTGGTGGAAGGCGTAGTGGGCATTGTCGAGGGCCTCAACCCCAAACTGATCCGCAGCAAACTGGATGCCTATACCAGCGGCGGCGAGGAGAAAAAGCCGAAGAACGAGAAGGCGAAGAAGGACAAGCCCGCCGCCGCCAAACCGGCAGCGCCGGCGAAGGCCGCATGAGGCTCCCATGGCACGAAAGAAGAAAGCCGCGGACCACGAAAACCACGAGCGCTGGCTGGTTTCCTACGCCGATTTCATGACCCTCCTGTTCGCATTCTTCGTGGTGATGTTCGCCACCTCGCAGACCGACAAGAACAAGGCCAAAGCGGTGGAAGAATCCGTGAAGAAGGCTCTTTCCGAGGGCCAGTTGTCCTCCATTGTCGTGACCATGTTCGGAGGATCGCCAAGAGACAAAGGCAAAGGCAACGCGCAGATGCAAGGTCCGGGAGGCGCCGAGAAGATCTTCGACAAAAATCAGGGACGGCTGGCCGAGCTACTGCCTTCTCTCCAGGTGCTGTCCAGAGACCTCGAAGAGGAGATCAAGTCCGGGAAGATCCAGATCACCATGGAACCCCGTGGCCTGGTGGTCAGCTTCCGGCAGGCGGCGCTGTTCCCGTCCGGCACCGCGGTGGTTCTTCCGGACGCCCGGCAACCGGTATCCAAGATTGCGAAGGCGATCACCGAGATTCCGAATCCGGTGCGCCTCGAGGGCCACACCGATTCGGTGCCCATCCACACCGAACAGTATCAGAGCAACTGGGAGCTGTCCGCCGCCCGCAGCATCGCCCTGATGCGCCTGTTGACCGAGGACGGTGTTCCGGTGGACAAGCTCTCCATCGCCGGCTACGCCAACAATGCTCCGGCCGACAGCAACGATACCGAAGAAGGGCGCTCGCGAAACCGGCGCGTCGATGTCGTTGTCCTCAACGCGACCGGCCTGAGAGCGGAGCCGCAGCGTGCCGCCGGCGCCCCCTCATCCGCGAGCCCGAACCCGGCGACTGCGCCTCCGGCCACGCCGCCCGAGGGACACGGCAAAGCCTCTCCCGCCGGACCCGTCAGCGGCCCCACTCGGTGAGTTGATCGAGCACCTGTCGCGCCGCCTGCTGGCCGGCACTCTTCTTTGAACAGCCTTCCGCGCTGCCGCTCCATTCCTGACCCACCTTCACCTCCACCAGGAAGGTCTTGGCGTGTTCGGGCCCGCGCTCCTCCAGAATGGAATACTTCGGCAGCGGGAGCTTCAACGCACGCGCCATGTCCTGCAGCGCGCTCTTGTAGTCGGTAATCGCCTCGGTGTCGGCGTCCAGCAGGGACAGGCGCGCCAGGATGTGCCGGCGGACGAACGCCCGCGCGGTGTCCAACCCTCCGTCGAGATACAGCGCCGCGATCAGAGCCTCCACCGCATCGGCGAGCAGGGCTCGCTTCTCGCGGCCTCCGCTCATCTCCTCGCCGCGGCCCAGCAACAGATAGTCGCCGAGTCCCAGCGTCTGGGCGACATCGTAGAGGTGGACGGCACTGACCAGATACGCCTTCACGCGCGACAGCCGGCCCTCGGCCCACTCGGGGTGCTCCGTGACGAGAGCATCGGTGACGAAAAAACCGAGGATCGAATCGCCCAGAAACTCGAGCTGCTCGTTGTCGCCGTGGCCCGGCTCGGGGGTGCCGTCTCGCACGCGGCTCTTGTGCGTCAGGGCGCGGGACAGCAGCTCGCGGTTCACGAACTCGTGACCGAGGATCTGTTCCAGCGCTGTCAGTTCGCCGCTCACCCCATCGAGCCTCCGCGAACCTACTTCTGCGTCGGGACTTTTTCGGGGGGCGTGTCCGCCGGTGGCGCCGCGGCGGGCGGTGGCGGCGGCACGGCAGCGGGCGCGGGCGGTGCAGGGGCCACGGGGGCGGCGACTCCCTTCCGTCGCAACGCGTCCCTCTTCTTGTTCTCCGTGATCTGCTTGACCACCGGAGTCAGGCCCGGCATGGCCAGCACTTTGTTGAATGCCGCGATCGCATTGTCGTACTTGCCGGCCTTGACGTTGGCGTCTCCCACGCGAACCATATAGTTCGCTTCCGGCAGAATGTCGAATGCGGTCTGGAACTCCGCGGCCGCTGCATCGAACTTCTTCCGGGCCATGGCAATCAGGCCCAGCGCCTGATGGCAGGACGACTGGTAGAATTTCTTCGCGTCAGGCCACTTCTCTTCCGGGATATGAAAGGGCCTCGGCGCGGTCTTGAGAGCGTCCAGTGCGCCGTTCGCCCACTTGTCCGCCTGGGCGAGTTTCTGGTCCTTATCCAGATCGAACTCTTTGGTATTGGCGGCCGTCACCGTGGCCAGCGACAGCATGGCTATGTAGCTGTTCGGATTGACGTCCAGATCGCGCTGGCCCCACGCCATCGCCAGTGGATAGTCGTTCTTGTCCGCGGTCATCCCCACGGCAGTGTCCAGCAGGATCAGCCGGTAATCGCTGTCCGCGAACGCGGCCAGGAAATCGTCGATCTTCTGCAGTTTCACGTCGATGCTCGGTGACGCGTCAATGGCCTTCAGCCCGTCGAGTTCCTTTTGCGATTTTGGCCGGGGAGCATTCTGCCCCCACGCCGCTCCGGCCAATAGAACGATTCCAGTCAGTGCCGCCAGGATTGCTGTCGTTTTCCTCATAGGTTCAAAGTTCCTTCGTTCTCTACAAATAGTGCTTCACCTGCTCCCGTTCTTCGGGGTCGATTCGCCGTCCAGTGCTTTCTGCGCTTCATCCTTCGCCTTGCGAGAGCCGCCCGGCGTGTCCACCGCGAGCCGGTAATACTTCACCGACTCCTCGCGCTGGTCCGCCGCGTCCTCGAGACGTCCCAGATAGTAGTATGCCCAGGAACGCGTCTCCCCATCCGGCTCGGCATCGATGGCTTTCAGGAACATCTTCTCGGCCGTTTCGGGGTCCTTCCGAAGTACCGCGATGCGAGCCAGTCCGTAATACGCCCGGGCTCGTACGTTCGGCTGGGGCGGCTCCTCCAGCACTTTCTGAAGCGTCGCGCGAGCCACGTCGAGTTGCCGGCGATCAGAGAGCTCCTCGGCTTCCGCCAGCAGCTTCTCGGCATTGGTCAGTTTCGGTTGGACGGGCTTCGCTCTATCCGGCCCGCGTTTGACCCTTGCCGTCGCAAACTGGATTCCCGCCACCCGCTGCCGCTCCGTCTTCATGTTGATCGACTTGATGAGATCCGGATAGTACAGCCGCATCGCGCGGTCTTGTTTCTCGTAATCGGCAAGGCCATCGTAGAAGGCCGGCGTGAGCACAAACCCCTCGTGCAGGGCTTCGCTCACCATGGTCTCGCGCTTTGCCGCGGGCCCCGCGCTGAGGCGCGCTTCAATGGCCTTGATGAGCGATTCGGTCGCCAGCATCATGAAGTCGTTCTTGTACAAGGGCTCCAGCGCCGGCGCCGTTTTGGCCAATTCCAGCAGATCCTGCTTTGCGTCCAGCTCCTGGTAGTAGCGCACCGCAAGAGGATCGAGCAACGAGTGCAGGTGGGCGTGGCGAACGTCCGCGACCTGCTCGGCGGCCAGTTCCTGGGTGCGCTCAGGCGTCGCGGCAATGGCCGGCGTCATCACCACGTAGGTATCGGTGCGGTAGTTGCGTGACTGAATCTGGCCGGGCGCCCCCAGCAGGTCGACGTAGATCTGAAAGCGATGTCCCAGCACACCGCTGGTCTCGCTGCGCAGGTACGCATTGGCTTCCAGAATCGCTCGCGACAGCGGCCTATGGTAAAAGGCGATGACCTGGTCGAAGGCCGGTTGCGATTGCCGCCACAGGTCGTCAATGTCAGCCTTGAAGTAGAACGCCGAAAGAAGCGTCGGGAGTTCGGAGAGTTGGCGGACATCCGGAGGTAACCGGCTGGTGGTGGTAAGGAAATCGAAATCCGGCGGGCCGCCAACCGACAGAGCGAAGGAGATGTACTGCGCCAGGTCCTCGGACGGGTCGCCGTGTTTGTGATCGCGGTAGAACTCCTTCAGAGCGCGGATGGAAGGCAGGTCCTTGTCGGCAAGCTGCTGGCGAATGTACGCGCGCAACGGATGGGCCGCTGTTGAATTTGCGCCGGTATCGTATCCGGCGGCGTTGATCGCCGCCAGAACCGTGAACAGGGTCTGATCCGCATCGAGTTGGTTATCGGTTTGTTGCTTCGGAGGGCGCGCGCCCGGCACGGCTACGCCGGCGCTCCCTTTGTCGGGCGTCTGCGGCGCGGCTGCGGCAATCAAAGCAACGCTGAAGATTGTGAGGGTGACAGCCCGAAGACGGTTCAAACCGGCCTTCCTGATCGATGGAAAATCACCCTCAAGTGTATCAGTTCGAGGTCTTTGGCTCGGGGAACATGTCCGCACCCGCAACAGTCTCGTCCGCGATACGGAAATTCGCCAGACGCGTGACCACGTTCCCTCCCTGGCGAATGGTGAGCCGCGCCTGGCACCCGCTGGCGCTCATCTTCTCCACGTTGATGGACGCGAGGTAGTCGAAACCGTGCTGGAGTTCGCCGACCACCGACGTGCTCTTACCCTCCTGAGCACTGTCCCGCAGCGGTGTCTTGAAGGGCAGGGAAGCCTGCCTGACAACCTTCCCGTTCTGGAGGATCTCGATAGCGATCTCCGGCTGCGCTCCGTATACGTCGGGATAGAGGATGAAATACATTTCCACCTTGAACGGCGCGTTTGCCGGGAAGACCGGATCGAGCAGGGGAGCGATGGCGTAGCCCTGGTAGTTGAGAACACTGTCGGCTTCGAATTTGTCGATATTTCCGTGGAATGCCTTGACGAACATCGCATCGCTGACCATGAGGCCGGGTACTCCGGAGCCTGTCGTCAGCGGTTCGCGAACGCCTCCGGTCTTTCGCGCGAGCAGGTCTTCCACCGTCGCCTCCAGTGTGTAGCGGCCGCTCGGCAACAGCACGTCGCGCATCAGGTAGACGTTACCTCCCTGGCGCTCCTTGAGCTTTGCCCACGGGCCATTGATCTTCACATCCTTGCTCGCCTGCCAGACGATCCTGCCGGCGGCGTTGCGGACGATCTGCGTCACTACCACATGGGCGGAGTAGGCGGCCCTGCGAGGGTCCTGCTCGAAGCGCAGTTCGCTCATCGGAACTTCCACGATGAGATAACCTTGCAGGAGACCGGCGACGCCCTCAACCCGGGATGCCGATTCGCCGATCACCTGCGTCCCCTGGTCGAAGCCGGGGCCCGTGAGATATCGCTTTCTGGCCTGCGTCGACCCGCTGCGATTCGAGATCTGAATGAAGCGCACGTCGACGGGCAGGCCCCACGCCAGGTTGCTCTGCAAAGTCGAAGGAGTGGAGGCGATTTCGGACTTTGGCTCCGTATCCGCGGGAGCGGCGGACGGCGGCACGGCGGCCCGGCCGGGAATAACCGAAGCGCAGAGTATGATAGCGAACAGGATTCGCGGAGTGTATCGGAGAAAAATGTGCGATAAAGGCATGGAGTAATTACCTTCGTCTATTGCCAGGCAGGTTCCAGGCACGCGCTGCTGTTGCGTTGTATTTGCTCTTACGCGGCGCGGCGGCCGCGTTTTTAGCGTGACGTTCAGGATGACGGGGTGACAGCCCGAAGGCGGCGTAAACCACCTTTCCTGATTCCTGGAGGTTATTCTCAGTGTATATCAGTTCGACTTTTCGGCCACGCGGAAATCCACCACCCGCGTCACCACGTTCCCGCCCTGACGGATCGTCAACCGCGCTTGGCAGTCGCTGGCGCTCATCTTGTCCACGTTCATCGACGCTATGTAGTCGAAGCCGTGCTGGAGCTCACCCGTGATCGCGGAGCCCTTGATCTCCTGACCGCTGCTCTGCAACATCGATTTGAAGGGCATGCTGGCCTGGCTGACCACCTTGCCCCCTTGCAGGATCTCGAGAGTGATGCCCGGCTGGGGTCCGTAGATGTCGGGATAGAGGATGAAGTACAGCTCCACCTTGAATGGCGTGTCCGCCGGGAAGACGGGACCGAGCAGCGGGGCGATCGCGTTGCCCTGGTAGTTGAGAGTTGTGTCGGCCTCGAACTTGTCGACACTTCCCTTGAGAGACTTGACGAACATCGCATCGCTGACCATGAGGCCGGGCACGCTGGAACCGGTTTTCAGCGGCTCGCTGATGTTCGCGGTCTTGTTGGCCAGCACGTCTTCCACCGACGCCTCCAGAGTGAACTTGCCGCCCTGCAGTTGCACCTCGCGCAGAAAGTAAAGGTTGCCCCCCTCCCGATCGTGAAACTTCGCCAGAGGGCCGTTAATCTTCACATCCTTTGCCGCGTGCCAGACCGCTTTCCCGGCGGTCTTGCCGGAGTCGCTGCGGACGGTCACATTCACCACTGCATGGCCGGAGTAGGCGCCCGTCCGATCGTCTTTGTCGAAATGCAGAGCGCTGAGCGGCGCCTGGACGATCAAATAGCCGTGCAAGGGACCGCCCGCGCCCTCTACCCTGGATGCCGCTTCGCCGACATTGGCGCCATTCACACCGCCCGTAGGACCGATGCTGAGCGCCGCCAACTGGGACTGGGTCGACGTGCTGCGATTCGAGATCTGAATGAAGCGCACGTAAACGGGCAGGTCCGCCGACAGGTTGGACGACGCACTCGGAGCGGCGCGTTCGGGCAGAGCGGGTTCTGCGTCCGCGGCCGTCGGCTGCACCCCCGAGACCGAGAGCAGGGTGCTCGCCAGCGTTCTCGACTCCTGAATAAACGCACCACTGGTGGTGGAGCCAGCCAGTTCCCAGATTTCGCCGGCAGTTTCCGCTGAAGCCTTCGACGGATCGAGCAGGACGATGTGAACCGAGTTGCTGGAGGAGTACTGGATGATCTGCCGGAGCGACTCCTGCGTCTCGCTCGACAGGGGGGCCGCATCGACGATGGCCACGGCAACCCGCAGGCCGGGACGGTTTGCCAGCGCGTGGACAGCGTCGTCGAGCGTGGAGATGAGGTCGGCGGGATCGCGATCGCTGGCGTCCCTAGCCGCTGTCAGAAACGCACTCTCGAGGTCTTTGCTGGCGATCTTGTCCAGGGCTACGCTCTCGGAGCTTCCGGCGCGGCGAAGTTCCGCGCTGGCGCCCGGCTCCTTCAGCCAGCGCCGGCAGGCAAAGGCAGCAGAGCGGGCGGCCTGGAGACCCGGGTTCCCGGCAGCCGGCCCCAATACGAAGATCGCGGAACGAACCGCGTCCGGCTGCGGCACGGCAGCCCCGGCAAGAACGGCCAGCGTGGACAGCGCGATCACGAACGGGATGCGCAGAGTGTAGCGGAGCGCCATGCGTGACACAGGCATCGGGGTCTCCAGATCACATCCGGGTTATTGCAGGGGCGGGGCCTGCCCTGCCGGTTACTTCTTCTTCGTCGTCGGCGCTTTCTTCGCGTTCGGATTCTGATACGTGGTCTGCACGTTGGTCGACAGCAACGCCAGTAAACCCTTGGCCGAGTCGGCGTTGGGACCGTTGGGCGCCAGTTCGAGGTATTTGTCCAGGGCTTCCTTCATGCCCGGAGGAGCAACCACCTTTCCGTCCGGACCCGGAGGCGGGATCTTCGCGCTCAGGTAGATCGCATACTGGTATTGCGCTTCGGCGTAGCTGGGATCGGTATCGATGGCTTTCTTGAACGCGGCGCCGGCGGCTTCACTCTGATTGATGTTGGTGAGAATGGCGCCCATGTTGTAGTAGTATTTCGCGGCCGTGGCGGGATCCAGCTTGGCTGCCTCCTGCAATTCCTTCTGCGCTTCGTCGATCTTCTTCACCCTTACCAGCGCGAGCGCATAGTTGTTGTGCAGGGCGCCGTCGTCGGGATTGATCGCGATGGCCTTCTGGTACGCTTCGAACCCCTTGTCATAGGCGGCCTGTTTTTCCGCGGCGTCCGTTTTGGCGTCTCCCATACCGACGTAGGCTTCCGCCATGTTGCTCCAGATGGCCCCCTGGTTCGCGTCGAGTTCGGCAGCCTTGTTGAACTGCGTCACTGCTTCGGTGAATTGCGCCACCGCCTGGTCGGCCTGCTTCCCTGCCACCGCCGTCAAACCCGCCGCCAGTGCCGTGCGGCCGGCGTTGTAGGCCTCGTTCAGGGCCTTGTTCTTGGAGGCCAGCTTCTGAGCCTCCTTCATCTGATTCTGGATGGCGGCCTTCTGCTCGGCGGTGAGCCCGCGCTCCTGTTCCTTCGAGAGCTTGCCGGTTTCGGCGGCCTTGCTCAGCGCGGCGTTCTGCTGTGCCTTTGCGTGCAAGTCAAAGTCGATCACCAGAGCATCGCCACCGAAATGGTTCTTGGCCTTGTCCACGAAGTCGCGCTCCTTGCCGTCGACCTCCACGGAAATCCGATACTGGCCGAGCGGCAGGCCGGTGTAGACGTAGTGCCCGCGCTTGTCGGTCGCAACCTTGTAGTTCCCGCGGATGTCCTCGCGCTGGAACTTTATTATTGCGCCCTTCAACGGGGAGCCATCCTCGCCGATGACCTTTCCCTCAATCCCACCGGTCTGGGCCCATGCGGCGCATGCGGCGAAGACGAATCCAGCTATGAACAGGCCCTGTAAACGCAACCTGGCGAACATGATCAGCCTCCAAGAAACATCAAAATGACGTGTATCATCCTCAGCATAGCCTGTTTCGAGCTGCTGGTGGTACGAACCTCGCAATGGGCACGCGGCGGCAGCCGCGTTGCGTCAGGAGCGCGATGCGAAACTCTCTGCCAGTTCCTCCAGAGTGACCGCCGCCGTGCCCAGTTTGCCCACCACGATGCCGCTCGCCGCGTTGGCGATCTCGGCCGCTTCGGTGGGCGTGGCTCCGCCGCTGAGGGCCGCCGTCAGAACCGCGATGGCCGTGTCGCCCGCCCCCGAAACGTCGAAGACCTCGCGCGCCCGCGTAGGCGTGTGATACGGCGGCTTCCCGTGCTCGAACAGCATCATGCCCTCCTCGCCCAGGGTGAGCAGCAGCAGCTCCGCGTTCCATCGCTCAAGGAGCTGGCGCCCCACCGCGTCGATCGCTTTGCCATCGTCCTCGACGCCCGCGGCCCGCAGCGCCTCCGCGCGATTCGGCTTGATCACCGTCACGTGCCGCCAGCGGACCGGGTTCCCCGGGTTCGGATCCACCGCCAGAATCTTCTGATGCTTCCGCGCCAGATCGCAAAGCTGGTCGGCAAGCTCCTGGGTAATGGCGCCCTTACCGTAGTCGGCCACCACAATGGCATCGGCGGCGGACACCAGCGCCTCGATGCCCTCTATCCGTTGCGCCATCGCCGCGCGCGGCCGCTCGCGATCCACCCGTACGATCTGCTGTTGCCTTCCGATGATGCGCGTCTTCACGATGGTGGCCCACGCGGCGTCCCGATGGACATTGGCAACATCGATACCGATGTCCGCCAGCAGGCCCAGAAGCCGCTCCCCCGCCGCGTCGGCGCCGGTTGTGCCGGCCACGGCCACGCTCCCGGCGAACTCATGCAGGTTGCGGGCGACGTTCGCCGCCCCGCCCGGAAACCACGACTCGCCCGTCACATGTACCACGGGCACGGGAGCCTCGGGCGAGATCCTGCTCACCTTACCCCAGACGAACTCATCGAGCATCAGGTCCCCGACGACGACGAATCGCCTGGTCGCGGCGGCTTCAAAAATGGCGCGGCAGCGCTGGCTGGTCACTTCTTCGATTATCGCGGCAGAGGCGCCCATCGTGTGCGATCCGCACATTGCGTGTACCATGGCATACAGCGAATGCACCGCGCGGCTGGATCACGCAGGCCGAAGTGATGAAAAATGGGCCCGCCCGTACGGTCCGCGAATTGCACTCGCAATGACCGACATGCCACACCAAGAGGACACAGTCAATCTGCAAGCCTTCGTCGACGCGAGCAAAGCGAAGGACGCTTCCGACGAATTTCTGGCCGCGCTGCTGATACGCCGCGGCTGGCCCGCCGACGATGTCTATGCGGCGCTGGGAAACTACTGGGAGCGGGCCACCGGGGTGCCCGTCCCCCAACGCGCCGCCTCCGGCGAATCGTCCCGCGACGCGTTCCTGTACCTGCTGTCGTTTTCCACGCTGGCCACCTGGATCACCGCGCTGGGCTCCATGCTGTTCCAGTTCATCGACCGCTGGATTCCCGATCCGGTTTCCGGAGGATATGTCCCCGATCTCCGCTCCCAGGTGACCTGGCAGATGGCTTCCATCGCGGTCGCCTTTCCCATCTTCCTCATCGTGATGAGAGTGATCTTCCGCGAGGCGGCCGACCATCCGGAACGGCGGCAATCCGGCGTACGTAAATGGCTCACCTGGATCGCCCTGCTGGTTACAGCGGGCACCATGATCGGCGACTTGATCTGTTTCCTCGGCTATTTCCTGATGGGAGAACTCAGCGCCCATTTCGTATTGAAATCGGCAACCGTGATCGCGCTCTGCGCGGCCGTGTTTGCCTACTACGTCGTCTCACTCCGCTGGAACCGATCCACCGATGTCGCTCGCGAGAGGAAGCGTGGAATCGGCTTCGGCGCCGCCGCGGCGGCTGTGGTGATTGCGGCGTTCTGCGTGGGACTCGGGGTGGTTGGACCGCCGTCCGAGCAGCGCCACATCGAGGCCGACCGTACCCGGGCGCGGGATCTGCGCACCATCGCATACGCAGTGAAGAACTCGTACAGCCAAAGCGCGAAAATCCCCGGCACACTGACCGGGCTGAATATCCGCCGCCTGACCGATCCGGAAACGAACGCCGCCTACGAGTACCGCCCGACTGCCGGGACCAGTTTCGAAGTGTGCGCCACCTTCAACGCGAACCTGACCAGCGAAGCCGCTTTCTGGAATCACACCGCCGGAAGGAACTGCTTCGTGCTCGACGCGAACCTCCAGATTCCCTGGTAGGACGACCTGGGTGCCCTCCACAGGCTGAAGCCTGTGCCACCATCTGCTGACAAGCTTCTGACAAAGGTGGCACAGACTTTAGTCTGTGGGCCATGCCCTGACTTACCCCTCGACGTGCAGCGGATCGCGCTTGTACTTCGACGTGTTGGACACCGGCTTCACGTTCGTACGATTCCGCACGCTGGCCACCAGAAAATCGTGATTCAGGTGCGCGATCGATTCGATCTTGATCTCCTTCGGGCACACCGCCTCGCACTCGCCGATATTGGTGCAGCCGCCGAAGCCCTCGGCATTGTGCTGGGTCACCATGCTCAGGGCGCGCCGGTCGCGTTCCGGCTGCCCCTGCGGGAGCAGACCAAGGTGTGTGATCTTGGCGCCGGTAAACAGCATGGCCGACGCGTTCGGGCACGCCGCCACACAGGCGCCGCAGCCGATGCAGGCCGCTGCGTCCATGGACCGGTCGGCAGCTTCCTTGGCGATGGGCAGAGCGTTGGCGTCTTGCGGGCTGCCCGTGGGAGCGGTGATGTAGCCGCCCGCGGCGATAATACGGTCGAACGCGCTGCGGTCCACCACCAGGTCCTTGATCACAGGAAACGCTTTGGCGCGCCACGGCTCCAGCCACAGCTCTTCGCCGTCCTGGAAATTGCGCAGCATGAGCTGGCACACCGTGGTCCCGCGCATCGGCCCGTGCGCCACGCCGCTCACCATGAAGCCGCAGGTGCCGCAAATGCCCTCGCGGCAGTCGCTCTCGAACTCCACCGGCGCCTCGCCCTTCTCGGTCAACTGCTCGTTGAGCACGTCCAGCATCTCCAGCGCGGACATGTTCGGGTTCAGCCCATCCAGATCGTAGCGCGCCATGCGGCCCTTGTCCTTCGGGCTCTTCTGCCGCCAGATGTGAAGAGTGAGTCTCATTTGTAGCTCCTCTGCGAGGGATGCACGTACTCGAATTCCAGCGGCTCCTTGTGCAGCACCGCCGGGTTCTGCGGACCCTGGTATTCCCAGGCGGCCGCGTATGAGTAGGCGTCGTCGTTGCGCTGGGCCTCGCCGTCGGGCGTCTGATACTCGTCGCGGAAATGCCCGCCGCACGATTCGTTCCGCTCCAGCGCGTCCGTGCACAGCAGTTCGGCCAGCTCGAAGAAGTCGGCCACGCGGCCCGCCTTCTCCAGCCCCTGGTTCAGTTCGTCCGCGCCGCCCAGCACCTTCACGTCGCTCCAGTACTCCTCGCGCAGCTCGCGAATCTGCCCGATGGCTTCCTCCAGCCCCTTCGCGTTGCGGGCCATGCCGCACTTCTCCCACAGGATCTTCCCGAGCTGCTTGTGGAAGGAATCCACCGACCGCCTTCCGCGGGCGCTCATCAGCCGCTGCACCATGCCAACGGTGTGCTGCTCGGCTTCGGCGAAGGCGGCATCGCCGGTGGAGGTCTTCTCCGGCTTCGCGCTCGCGAGATAATCGCCCACCGTGTACGGCAGAACAAAGTACCCGTCGGAGAGACCCTGCATGAGCGCGCTCGCGCCCAACCGATTCGCGCCGTGGTCGGAGAAATTAGCCTCGCCAATGACGAACAGGCCCGGGATGGTGCTCATCAGGAAGTAGTCCACCCAGAGCCCGCCCATGGTGTAGTGCATGGCCGGGAAGATGCGCATCGGCACTTCATACGGATTCTCCGCGGTCAGGTGCTGGTACATGTCGAAGAGGTTGCCGTAGCGGTCCTTCACCACGTCGGCGCCCAGCCGGTGGATGGCGTCGGAGAAATCCAGATACACGCCCAGCCCGCTCTCGCCCACGCCGCGGCCCTCGTCGCAAACGTACTTGGCATTGCGCGAAGCCACATCGCGCGGCACCAGATTGCCGAAGCTCGGGTACTTGCGCTCCAGATAATAATCGCGCTCGTCTTCCGGGATCTGGTCCGCCGGACGCTTGTCGCCCTTCTGCTTCGGCACCCAGATGCGCCCGTCGTTGCGCAGCGATTCGCTCATCAGCGTCAGCTTGCTCTGATAATCGCCGGAGACCGGAATGCACGTGGGATGGATCTGCGTGAAGCACGGATTGGCGAACGCCGCGCCGCGCTTGTACGCCCGCCAGATGGCCGTCGCATTCGACCCTTTGGCGTTCGTCGAAAGGTAGAAAACGTTCCCGTACCCGCCGGTGCCCAGCACCACGGCGTCGGCCAGATGCCGTTCCATCTCGCCGGTGACCAGATTGCGCGCGATGATCCCCCGCGCTTTCCCGTCAATCACCACCAGATCGAGCATCTCGTGCCGCGGGTACATGGTCACCGTTCCCGCGCTCACCTGCGCCTCCAACTGCTGATAGCAACCCAGCAGCAACTGCTGGCCCGTCTGCCCGCGCGCGTAGAACGTTCGCGACACCTGCGCACCACCGAAGGAGCGGTTCGACAACAGCCCGCCGTATTCCCGCGCGAACGGCACGCCCTGGGCCACGCACTGATCGATGATGCTGACCGAGTTCTGCGCCAGCCGGTAGACGTTCGATTCACGAGCGCGGAAATCGCCGCCCTTCACCGTGTCATAGAACAGCCGGTAGATGCTGTCGCCGTCGTTCTGATAATTCTTCGCGGCGTTGATGCCGCCCTGCGCCGCGATGCTATGTGCGCGCCGAGGCGAATCCTGGAAGCAGAAGCACTTGACGTTGTAGCCGAGCTCGCCAAGCGACGCCGCGCCCGACCCGCCCGCCAAACCCGACCCCACCATGATCACCGTGTACTTCCGTTTGTTGGCCGGATTCACCAGCTTCATGTCGAAGCGCGCGCGGTCCCAGCGGCTCTCGATGGGTCCTGCAGGACATCTGGCATCGAGCTTCATAGGACGTTTCCTCCCACCACACCCAGCAGCACCGCGATCGGAATCGAAATCTCGCCGAGGCCGATCAGAATCGCGAACACCTTCGCGCCGCGGCGCAACCACGGCGTGTAGCGCGGGTGATTGACGCCCAGGGTCTGGAACATGCTCCACAGGCCGTGGTACAGGTGCGTGCACAGCAGAATCATGGCCACTATGTAGAAACCGGCCACCAGCGGATTGCGGAACCCGTGCACCACGTTCTCGTACGGGTGCAGCTCCAGATACGGCGTACCGCCCACGCCGAGGGTGAACTGCATGATGTGGTACACCACGAAGACGGCGACGATGGGCCCGCTCCAGTACATGGTCCGCGACGCGTAGTCCGAACCCACCGCGCGTTTCTTCACGTAGGCCAGCGGGCGCGCATCCCATTTGCGCAGCGCCAGCAGGACCGCGGACCACACGTGCAGAAACAGCATGACCAGCAGAAAGATTCGTGCCGCCCACAGCAGCGGCGGCGAGGCGTGCAACAACTCCGCATAGCGATTGATCTGGTCAGGTCCGAGGAAGATCTGAAGATTGCCGAGCAGGTGCGCGACTACGTATCCGAAAAGGACCACTCCACTGACCGCCATGACAATCTTCTGGCCGACGGTGGAATCGTAGAAGCGCGCGGCCCGGCGATCGGAGATACCGACAGCGGGAGCGCTCATGTTCCTCTCTTCTCTTGATGGTGTGATAGTGACAGCACTGCAAAGTGGCGCGCGTCGAGCGAGCCGGCGGGAATGAAATCAGGGTCCCGCTACCAGCATACGTCCGCGCGGGAGCGGCATTCAAATGGCCAGTCTGGTGCCGGTGGTCTGGCCTGCTCCCTGGCGAGGGTGAATCCTCGTTGTCCTGACCAGCAGTCTTGCTTTCTGCGGACGTTCAGGCTTGCAAAGAGGCGATGGCCTGCGAATGGGCGCGTTTCATGTGGTGGCTCGGACAAGGTCAGAATGCCGCCGCTGTGCAGGCCATCACGGCCCTCGTTGTGACGGTCCTGACCGTCGTGCTCATCGGAGTTACATGGTTCTGCGCGTGGAAAACAGGTGAACTCACCAAGCTGCAATTGACCTCGAATTTTGAGCCAAACGTTGATTTAGCTCTAACCCAGAACATGGAGAGCAGCGGTACGGGGTTGTCGTCCCTCAAGCTACAATCGGTGCATTTTGTGGTGCGGTTCGATGACGACAAGTATCAGGTATGTGAGAAGGACAGAGTGGATCTTCAGAGGGCAATCAGATGACTGGCCACTGACGACCTCACTTGAAAGAACCCTCAATGACTGGAACGCAAGCCTCAGAGAGGCGCCCAAGGTCGAGCGACAAATGATCCGAGATTTTCGGAGGCGGTATCAAGGGCCGGACCATGCGATGGTAAACGCCGACACCTTGTACTGCCTCGCTTCTCGCCATTTGTTGCGGCTAAGTTCGCTATTGAAAAGGGGCAGCAGCGAAAATGCCCGGTTGTGTGGTGTTTGAGCGCGCCATGGTCCTGTCTTTGCGCGAGCGAGATCGCAGGAGAGGGCACAATAAGGGCTCGGAACGTGGACGAGATGCGCAACGACACGACTTTCCTACCCTTGGTTTTTGCCGACCCTCCCCATAAGTTTGTGTACACAGAGAATGCGATGTACTTTAATAGTTATAGACGGCTGATTATCCAACAGGGTCTTTTCTTGTGCCTTGGAAATGCCGGTGCGAGATTTCTTCAGAATATCAAGATGATGAAGGGCTGGAACTTGCCGAAGAACATCATCAAGCTTCGGCTTAGCATGGGTATGGATGAGTTCGCGAGATTCGCGACGGCATTACGGAGGATGAACATCGACTCTGCCGTTCTGTTTCCAGGAGTTGACGGTTTCGCGCGATCAATTGCAGAGCGATTGCCGTTCTATCTTGACTTAGGGCGCCGGCTAATTGGAGGAGCAGACCATCAAGTCGATCGGAATTCTCATCCCTTGTAAGGGGGGCCCTGTCTTCGGTTGCAATGGCTTGCCAAAAACGGTGTCCAACCACATGGACGTATGGACGTATTGTCGGCAAGCCTGACACTGACCCACTGCCCAGTCGGCCGGCGACGGCTGGGCGCCGAACCGAGGCTCCGCCATCACCCCGGCCCCTCGCCGTCCTGCCCCAGAATCGGCAGCAGATCCTGTTCCGCCTCTCCGGCGCTCGCGCCGTCCAGATCCAGATAGCGCGTGTCCAGCAGGCGCTTGAGCTCCACGTTGCCCATGGCCGCAAGCAGCGTCTCCTGCAGGTGCGGGTGCGCAGCCTCGAGCTCCGCGAACATGCCGCGCAGCGTCTTCCGCACCGTACCGGTCTTCTGCGAACAGCCGCACGGCACCAACGGCGCGCCCAGCGACGCCGCGAACTCGGCGGTGATCTTCTCGCTGACGAACACCAGCGGGCGAATCAGCCGGAAGTCCTTCGCGCCCGACCAGGTGACCGGCGGCAGCGCGCTGACGCGGCCCGTGAACATCGCATTGCGCAGGAACGATTCGCAGAAATCGTCGGCGGTGTGGCCGAAGGCGATCACGTTGGCGCCCAGGCCGCGCACCACTTCGTAGACGGCGCGGCGGCGGTAGCGGCTGCACAGGTCGCATCCGTGATCGGGCTGTTCTTCCAGCAGTCGCAGCGAAGGCTTGTCGTGAAAATACGTCCAGTCGACGCCGCGCTCTTTGAGGTACTCGCCCAACGGCTGGATGGGGCGCAGGAACTTGCCCTGCTCCACAGTGAAGGCGCAAACGCTGAACGCCACCGGCGCGCGCTCCTGCAACCGCAGCAGAGCTTCCAGCAGCGTGAACGAGTCTTTCCCGCCCGACAACGCCACGGCCACGCGGTCGCCGTCGCGAATCATGCGGAAGCGATGAATGGCCTCGCCCACCTTGCGCAGAAGTGTCTTTTCCAGGTCCAGGTCTCCAGAATAGCGAATGGGCCACAATGGAAGCGGATGACCACATTCCTGCTGATCCGCCATGGCACGACCGACGCCGTGGGGAAGACCATCACCGGCCGCTTCCCGGGCGTGCATCTCAACGAGGCCGGGCAGAGACAGGCGGACGATCTGCCCAGCCGCCTGAAGCGCTGGAAGATCGACGCCATCTACAGCAGCCCTCTGGAGCGCGCGCTCGAAACGGCCGCGCCCTCGGCCAGACGATTGCACCTGAACGTCATGAAGAGCGAGGCGCTGAGCGAGGTGGACTTCGGCGAGTGGGCCGGCAAGACCCTGGAGGAGTTGAACCAGTTGCCCGAGTGGAGACTCTACAACACGTTTCGGAGTTCCACGCGCGCGCCCGGCGGCGAGCTGGCCACGGAGGTGCAAACGCGCATGGTGGAGCAGCTCACCAGATATTCGCGGCAGCATCCGGATCAGACTGTGGCCGTGTTCAGCCACGCCGATGCCATCCGCCTGACTCTTGTGCACTTCCTGGGCATGCCCATCGATCTCATGCACCGGCTCGAGATCCGGCCGGCCTCCATCAGCGCGGTGCGGCTGGCCGAGTGGGGGCCGCAGATCCTGCTGATGAACTGGAATTAACAGTGGCAATAGTGGCCGTTCGGCCAATTCGGGGACGGCCGACGAATTTCCGCACCGGAAAGCCACCGAAAACAATCCACCGGTTTTCGCGGAATCTCGTTGCCCGTCCACGAATTGGACGCGCAGTGAATTCCACCACGGGCTGTTAAAGCCGGGTTATACTGATTGAGGCCAGGATGCTCCAGGTGGCTGAAAACGCGGTCGAAGAGTTGCTCACCACGCCAGGCGACGCGTTGTTGGTGCCGCCGCATTGCGAATCGCCGCCCGCGCTGAAGTTGTCGCTGGTGGTCCCCACCTTCAACGAAGCGGAGAACATCGCCAGTTTCCTCCAGTCCGTCTACGGTCAGTTGCGGCCGGTACTGGGCGAGGCGTTCGAAGTAATCGTGGTGGACGACGACAGTCCGGACGGCACCTGGAAGCTGGCCGCCGGCCTGATGCCGTCGCTCGCCAACCTGCGCGTGCTTCGCCGGCGCGGGGAACGGGGACTCGCCTCGGCGGTGATCCGGGGCTGGCAATCCGCCCGCGGCGAATGGCTCGGCGCCATCGATGCCGATTTCCAGCACCCGCCCGAGATTCTGCCGCGGATGCTGGCGCTGACCGCCGGCAACGAGAACGGCGCGGTAGATCTGGTGGCGGCCAGCCGCTACTGCGAAAGCGGCAGCGTCGGCGATTGGAACCTGTACCGCCGCCTGGCATCGCGTGGCGCTTACCTGCTCGGCCGGCTGCTCGTCCCGCACATTTTCCGGCGAGTTTCCGACCCACTCACCGGCTGCTATCTGGTCCGGCGTTCCGCCATCAGCGGCATCGCTTTTAACCCGGCCGGCTACAAGACGCTCATCGAGACCCTGAGCTGCAGTCGCGTTGGCAGAATCGCCGAGGCCGGTTATTGTTTCCAAAAGCGCCGGGCCGGGTACAGCAAAGCCCTGCCGAAAGAGTACTGGCTTTACCTTCGCCATCTGGGCAGGCTGCGTCGCACCCTGAGCGGGCGCAACCCGAGCGAGCATTGACGTTGACACCATCGGAAACGGAGCCGGCACCGGCGAGCGCCATCGCGCGTCTGGATCGCGTTCTCCGCTACGCGCTTCCCCTCCTGCTCCTGATTTTCGCGGCGGATCTTCTGGACGGCGTCGTGCGCGGGACGCAGTGGATGTGGAACGAGTCCCGGCTGGCCAGCGCCTTCTCCGTGGCGTACGGATACGAACTGTATCCTGCCCGGCACGCACTCGGGCCCATCATCGGTACGTTGCACGCGCCCGTCGGCTACGTCATATACGCGGGTCTGGCCGTGCTGAAGGATCCGCTGCTGGCTCTGCTGGCCGGGTGCGTGCTGAGCGCCGTGCTTTACTTCACACCGCTGTTCTGGATCCACATGCGCGCCTGCCAGGGCGCCCGCCTGAGCGGCGTATACGGCTTTCTGGCCTGCTCGGCCCTGGTGCTGGCGAGCCCCGGAACCAACTACTCGGCGGTGAATATCCACGTGGATGCAGCCGCGCTGGCTGCTGCAGTGTGCGCCGCGGGCATTCTGGCCACGGCCCGTGGTCCGATGGGAGCTGGCATGCTCGCCTGTTCGGCGGCGCTGAGCGTGCTGAGCGTTTCCTGCAAGCAGACCATGGCCCCGTTCCCCGTCGCCCTCGCCTGCTTCCTGCTTTTCGCCGAAGGACCGCGCCGATTCTGTGGTTATGTGCTCGTTCAGCTTGCATCCGGCGCGCTGATCGGCGCGGCTCTGCTGGCGGCGTTCCGGCCGCCCCAGGATCTGCTCTTCAACACGTACACATGGGCCCTCCACCTGCGCGGCCAGTTAGGCCTCGGCCGGTTGCTGGAGGGCGTGTACGCGGAGCGCGTCTCGCTGGCCGTCGTTTTGCCCCTGCTGGCGATGCTGTTGGCCGGTCCGCTGTTCGTCGCCACCG
This sequence comes from Bryobacteraceae bacterium, assembly GCA_049510065.1. Lineage (GTDB taxonomy): Bacteria > Acidobacteriota > Terriglobia > Bryobacterales > Bryobacteraceae > CAWACP01. The sequence goes on along the minus strand of JBEKZH010000066.1, from coordinate 1,293 downwards.
GCAGCGTGCGCGCCAGGCTGAATGCCAACCGGTGGCTCGTTTTTCTGTTAGCGGCCATTTTCCAGGTCCCGTTCGCGTTTCGCGCCTTCAACACACCGGGGGGCGACATCAATCACCTCGGCGTGGTCACTCTCTTCGTCCTGCTCGCCGTCACCATCGGGCTCACTATGGCGCCTCCGATTCCCCCGCTCCTTCAGCGCGCCCTCCTCCTGGGCATTATCATCGCGTCTCTCGGCTTGGCGTGGCACCTCCCCGATGACCTTGCCCAGCTCTCGAATACCCCGGCTGAGATCGCCTGCCGCTACGAGAAGAGCCATCCCGGCCGGGTTTATTTTCCGGTGAATCCTCTCGCCGTCCTGCTTGCCGATGGGAAACTGAGGCACTTCGACTTTGCGCTGTACGATCGCGAGCGCGCCGGATACCTAGTCACTCCGGAGCAACATGCCGCGGGACTGCCGCCCCACTACCAGCTCATCGCATACCCGCCCGGGTACGATGCGCCGCCGTCCATGGCGCTCGCACGCGTGTTGCAGTCCATGCAGCCCGTCAACGAACCCGGCCTCGAAGGCTGGTACGTTTTCGGACCGGCACCCGGCGCCGCGCGCTGACCGGGAACCGGACTCAATTCCTTTACGTCCAAATCGTATTCATCAACTGGGAGATCGACGGTGTCACCGTTCTGAATCTCAGCGGGCGTCTGACGCTGGGCGACGCGACCACGCAATTCCGGGATGCCATCGAGGAGCTCATCGTCGCAGGCAAACCGAATATCCTTCTGGACCTGCACGAAGTGTCCTATCTGGACAGCAGCGGCATCGGCGAGCTGACGGCGCACACCGCCTGCAAGAGGAACGGCGGCGCGTTGAAGCTGATGTCCAGGCATCAGCCGCACCCGAAAAGCGCCCGCGCCCTGGCGGTCAAGAACCCCGAGCGCACTTTCATGGCGAAAGCTGCCTGTGTCTCAAGGAGCCCGAGCGTGGATATGCGAATCTGACTGCCAGGTTCAGCGACGATTACGGAGACCGCGACCGTCCCAGATTCGGCATGGTAATACTTCACGCGCGCGCTGGTATCGAAGAAGTACTTCGCCAATCAGTATTCCCCGCGCTCGGCCGTAACTTCGTCGGCCAGCGAACCCGGAATGACGGCAAGCAGATTTCGGACCTCTTCAATAGTGGGCGTGTTCTGCGCGCCGGCGACCTCGGCCCTGGCTCGCTCGATCATCCTGCCGTCGCGCTGGCTCCGTCCACCGGATGGAGTTGCGATGATGATTCTGACCGTCTGCGATTCCGC
>JBEKZH010000065.1:0-32403 GCA_049510065.1 Bryobacteraceae bacterium | reverse complement strand
GCCGTACCACAGAGCTTCCTGCCGCTCCCTCTTCCTGCGCGTGCCCATCGCCATACGTCGATTCTAAAGGCAAAACATTTTCAGGGCCAGGTGTTTCTTGCCTTTAGACACGGGCTGTTAGCCGATGACGGGCAACTCGACAGGTCTGGGCCGAGGCATTGCGAGAGACGGCATGGGCTTCGCCGCGAACAGGCGCTGGCACGGCCATGCCAGCCAGCGGGCCCACTTCGTTGCGGTCTTTCTCCTGCCGCTGTCAGTGCTGATGCCCGTGTTGGCGTACATCTGGCGGTAGAGCTTCGAGACGAAGAAAAAGGCCAGACGCCCCCGCAACGACTTCACGCACTTTGACCGGTTCCAGACCTCGGACGTGCGGTAGAAACTGTCCCAGACGCCCTGTGTCCGCGTCCGGATCTCCTCGGAGCTCATGCTGGGATGAGGCATGAACATTTTCGGACGAGCGGACAGGGGGATCAGCCAGTACCGCGTCAACGGAATGCCGCCAACCCGCTCCACGTTCTCGCCCAGGTTCTTCTCCCACCGTAGAAAATCGACAGTGCCGGGGAACGGCGTCATCATCACGAACTGAGCGAAGGTCAGATCCGCTTCCTTGGCGAGCGCCGCGGTTGCTGCAAACGTGTCCGCGCGGTCTGTCGGGAGTCCGAAAATGAAGGATCCGAGGACATGCACGCCGTACTGCCGAAAGGTCTGGAGGCGCTTCGCCAGGCTCTCGCCAGTGGAGTTGAAGTCCTTGTAGATCGCTTTCAAGCCCTCGGCCGTTACCGCCTCCACACCCACCAGGGCGCCTTTGATCCGGGCCTTTCTCATGGCCTCGAGGAACTCCGGATCTTCGCCGGCCTCCATGGTGATCTGGGTATAGAAAACCATGTCGCCGGGAAGTTCGGCAAGGCGCTCCATCAGGTCGAAGCGCTCCGCCCGGGTGGCCAGAAGCTCCGCCTCGCGTTCCCGGTTGCCCTGCTTGCGCGCGAGTTCAATGTCCGTTAGCGTGACCGGGTAGAAATTGTCGTCGGCGAGCGCTATGAACCGGTACCCCAGGCGCCGCAGCTCGACGATCTCGCGAACGACGTTGTCCGCCGGCCGCTGTCGTGGCTCTTGCCCGTCGGTACGCCAGACGGAGCAGAACGAGCAGTGCTTGGGACACCCTCGAAGTGTCTGCACGGAAGCCCACATGTAGCTCTTCGGCGGCATGAGATCCCAGCGAGCCGGCCGGAAGCCATTCGCCGCGACGCGCCCGCCATCGTAGAGTGGCTGCGGCGCACCCTCCGCGCAATCCGCCAGCACCTGCCTCCACACGATGTCGCCGTCACCCTTCACCACGGCATGCGCACCGCCGAGCTGTTGCGCCTCCTCGGGATAGAGTGTCGCGTGAATCCCGCCGTACACCACCCAGGCTCCGCGATCGCGCGCGATCCGCCCAACCTCCAGCCCACGGTATGCGTTTCCGGTGTGGATTCCAATGCCCACGACATCGCCCGGCTTCACCGTGCCCGGATCGAATTGCTCCAGAGTCTCGTCCGTGATGAGCGGATCGCCATACTCGGCGGGCGTGGCCGCGGCCATGACATACAACCACCGCGGCGTGATCACGCCGATGCCGAACGACACGTCGCTCGGGTTGATCAAGTGAATACGCAAGGCCCTGTACCTCCTGGTTCTATGGGGGGATTGAACCCGGGATCGCAAGGCCGGCCGCGATCATACTGCGACGGTCATCCCGTTACCAAACGCAATCGCCGTCCAAAGGCGGCTCTCCGCCGCTGCGAACACCATAACACATAGTCCACACCAGGTAAACTCCTGGTACGTGCCGGAGGAGAAACCCGAGCGGAAGTTGACCACTGCGCACTATGCCGCAGGCGCGTCGGGCTCCTGGCCCCGCAATCCGGAGCGCACGCGCTTTCTGGCGCCACAGGGCGTATACTTTGAATAAGAAACCGATTGAACCGAGCAAATTCCGTCGCGGCTCACCTCTGTTCTCTCGATAGAAAGGTCGCGTGTTGAGGATTGCGTACGTTGGATTCGTTCAGCGGGGTAGCATCCGTTTCTTCCAGTTCGACGGCATTGTCGAGAGGCGTCCTGGGCAGATAGCCCAGCATACTCAGCTCTCCATGACCGCCGATATGGCCATCGTGAGCCGCCTTCACGTGAAGTACCAGGATCTTCCCGAGCTTTGCATGAGGAAGTTGTCCGCGGCGGTGGAGAAGGGCGCCGAGAACGACACCGTGCCGGGCCCATACGCCTTGACCGAAGCGGATGTTCATGCGTATTGCGTGCCGGCGGTGGCAACCAGAACAAAGCCTCGCAGGCCGTTTCCACACAGGCCATCGGTACGTTCGCAGTTTGTATGGCCCAGGAAGAGCTGAAGCATTGGTTTAGGACGGCGCATAACGGCATATAAGAGATCCATTGGGGTATTGGCAGTTCTGCCGCGGTTCGCAAACAAGAGCTAGAATCAAATGAGTGCAGATGTCGGGGCGTAGCGCAGCCTGGTAGCGCACCTGCCTTGGGCGCAGGGGGTCGGGCGTTCAAATCGCCCCGCCCCGACCAATGAAATCATATAGATACAGCCGTTTTCTCAGGTACTGAGAAAACGGCTGTAGTCATTTCTGTAGCTGTGGCGTTCCTCAAGTTTCAACAAGTGTCAACCTCAGCACGGGTGGTCTTGCGTTATCGGCGGCAGAACCAATCGTTCATTCCGCCCGGAGGCGGCGATGTCAGACCGGCGGAGAAGCCGTTTCCGTACTGCTCCCTGCAGGCCTCGTCGACACTAAGGGAAGCATCGCCCGGCGTGCAAACCCATCCGTAGCCGCTGCCATCCTTGTTGCGAACGCCATTGTACCCATGGCTTCGGCAATGCCGCGCAAGATCGACCGGAAGCCGGCCATTTGACTGCTGGAGAGAAGAAGGTGGTGCGGCGGCAATGGTCCGGGGCGTTTGTAGTATTCTGGTGCGGTTCGATAAGAACCCGGCCACACAATTGGCGCGTTCGATATCGTTCACGCTCTGGTTGCACGTCCTGCCGTAGTTTTTCAGCCACGCCAACTGTTCTTTTCGCAGCATAATTTGACCGTCTGGCGGCAGGCTGCTCAGAGTCTGCTTGTACGCCGAAGCCATCTCGACCTCCAATACCGCCAAACGAGAGTCACGGCATATGAGCAGTTCGACCTTAGTGCGAGCCTTACCGCAATTGAAACTCGGTTGAACGAGGCCCGCCCGGCCGCCCATCGAGTTCCCGGCAGGTGGCGACGCTGTGGTTGAGTCCGGTGTTGGGCTTATCGGCGGGGACGGCTGTTGTAGCACTGGGGACTGAACCATGCTCGACTGTTGCATCGTGCCAGAGGGCATTCGTGAGCTTTGGTAGATCAGGAGCGCCAGAATGGCTACGGGGACAACAATTGCGATGCTTCGGCTGAGGATCTGGTCTGTGGTCTTATGGGGCTGGCAGATCCCCACGATGGCTTGTATCGGGATCATCATGACCCCGAACTCAAGTCTGATGGCAAGACCCAGAATGATGCCTGCGCACCAAAACGGGGCTTTAAAGAGCCATGCTCCCTCGCCAGTCACCCCAGACGTTATATGTTTCGCAAACTTGTTGCCGGCGCCGAAACCCGCCCGAATCTGCATCACTGTGTAGGTGCCTGAGCCGGCGTACCAGGTATGGCCGCAGACGGGATCCTTGAGCCTGCCCAAAAACTTCCATTCAAACCAATCGAGCGCGCCGCAGTTCGGACATACAATCTTGATTGCAACCTTGTCGTCAAAGGGATTGAGCTCTGCGGCCGGTTTGCGCACTTCATCGGCGGGTGGCCTGAATTTCTTTCCAGCGGCGCCGTCGTGATAGCCAGCCTGGAAATGGCCACCGGGGTCATCGCGAAATAACCCAAAAACCGCTTGGCCGACGTTATCCGCGAGATTATCGCGTCGCCCTCTCTCGTATCCTTCACGGTAGGCGTCTGCAGGACGTCGCACATAGCCTCCTTGTGAAGTGTAGTGTGTTCGCTCTGTTTTGCGTTTCCGTCAGATAAGCATACGAATATCCGGCACGAACGCGCTGGTTACCTGTGCAATCTAAACAAAACCACCGTACCGCATCATGAGCGGAAGAGCAATAGTGGCCGCGCCCCTGTTCTTTGCCGCCACAACCCACTGGAAGCACCAATGGCGGCCCTCTGTCATCCCGCCACTGTGGCGGAATGTCAGAGGGCCTACTCCGAGGGAGCAGATCCCCCGCCATGGTTTCTCAGACGGCTCACGATGTCCTGATAAGAGAAGTTGGGAATGGCCCAGTTGATCTGGCTCGGTTCGAAAACGCCGTTGTTCCAGGGACAGCAGTAGGTGTCAGCACCGAGGCCTCTGACGCAGAAGTGCCGGAAATTCCAGAACTTAATCGCCAACGGCCCGTACCTCCGACCCCGCCACCGCTGAACTATTCTGTCGGACGGCACAAGGAAGCCCTCGCAGTCCCATCTGTCTGGAGTCGTCGTTCCGGGCGGCAAAACGTAGGGAGAGGTGTCGAAAATGGACCCCTCCCGGTCATGCTTCGGGCCATAGACGATCAGGTACTCTTCGGTCTGGTTCGTGCACTGGCCCCAGCCGCGACCGCGGAGGATGCGGAACGGCGGACGGATCAGGTCTCCATAATCCAGATCGAACAGCAGCATGTCTTCCGGTCGGCACTTCATGCTGAGGCGCTCGCTCTCAAATCACCGATCATATCGCCACGGCTCACTTGCCACCGCTGCCAGAAGTTCCCCGCTGGAGTCTCCTGCGAAACTGGATGGTTCGACGACCCCGCGGTTGTCCCAAGTTCCACCAGGTGGACAAAGGGATTTGCGAGACTTCTCAAAAGTCTCTATAATTAAAGCACGAGTGCCTTCGAGCGACCGTTGAATAAGTTGGGGTACGCGATCTTCAAACGCCCTTCCTTGGAGTGACGCTCTTGGGCACAGTAACATCTTTCGGCCTCGGCTCATTCATTGCCAGCGCGCTCGCTGGGAACATGACTTCCATTGCGTCGGACACTGCCGTGTATTTGAGCGGGTCCGGTATCACCCTCCTGTTAGCCGCTGGCAGCAGCTTAGACAGCTACTCTGTGGGTACCTCGACGTTGACCTTCAAGCAATCCTTTCCTTCTTAAATCATTAACAATTAACGAGTTAGTTGTTTAACTCTTATGCGCAACACAAAGCTCAAGGGTCTCATCCCCTTTGTGCCGCTCGCTCTAGCCTTGCTGCTGTCATGGCCAAACCTCAGCCGGGCCACGCTGACGGTGAGCAGTACCGGCCTGCAAGGCGACACCAACTTCACCTTGGACACCAACGGCACGTTAGGTCTAGGCATTGCCTCGGCCGCGGCCATTACCATCGGCCAAAGCAGCCTGAACGTCTCCATTCCGGGCAGCTTGACGGTCAGTTCGGCCACCACCACAGTCAACAATCTCCATGTCACCGGCTCCTGTTTGGGATGTGGGGTCTCCTCCGGCATCACTGCCATCAATGGGCTGAGCAACGCCACCACCTCCCTTGTGGCCGGAACCAACATCACCATAGCCACAAGCTCGCCGAATATCATCACGATATCGGCCTCGGCTGTGAGCGCGCCCCCGGCCGGTTCAAACACCCAATTGCAATTCAATACTTCAGGAGCGTTCGGAGCCTCGCCTAATCTGACCTGGCTGTCCCCAGCTTTGACCATTGGCCAGACCGGAACGACCACCGGACAGCTCAAGCTGGCCGGCGCAGCGTCGGGCACTGTCACTGTCCAAGCCTCCAGCACTGCTGGCAGTTGGACCTTAACCCTACCTTCCTCAGCCGGCACCGCCGGTTATGTGCTCTCGACCGACGGCAGCGGCAACACTTCCTGGATAGCTCAAAGCGGGATGTCAAGTATTGTTGTCAACGGATTGACGAACTCAAGCTTCCAGTTCAACGGCACCGCCAACCAGATTACTGTTGCCACCAGCTCTTCAAATACACTCACGTGGAGCTTGCCTCAGAATATCAATACCACTTCCGCGCCTTCCTTCGCGGGCCTCACGCTCACGGGCAACGCGACAACGTCCGGCAACCTCACCGTGCTCGGCGCGCTCTTTGACGCCGCCGGCTACAGGTACTCCACGTCCACGTCGGCGGGAGTGTTATCACTTGACAGCCTGACGGGAGTTTTGATCGCGACCGGCACCCCGAATCAGATTACCGTTGCCTCGACCACTGGTCAGTTGGTCTTTTCCCTCCCCCAAGACATCAATACCAATTCGACGCCTTCGTTCGCGGGCCTCATGCTCACGGGCAACGCGACGACGTCCGGCAACCTCACCGTACTCGGCGCGCTCTTTGACGCCGCCGGCAACAGGTACGCCACGTCCACAAGCGGAGTAACAATCCCGTCCGTTACGAACCTGCTGGCCGGTAACGGTGGTGGTGGAGTTTCGGATTCCGGCATTTCTTCAACCACAATCCCTCACTGGGTTAAGTATACTGTTCCCTATACGTCCCTGACCGCCGCCGCGTTGACTCAGGCCGTTACCCTCTTTACGCTTCCGGCCAATTCCAAAATCACGGCTATGACAATGAAGCACTCGACGGCTTTTGCCGGGCCGAGTGTGACTGCTGTGACTGTCAGCATCGGTGGCGCAGGAACGGCGACGGATTTCAGCAACGCCTTCGATATTTATCAGGCCGTCTCAAATACCGCCTATCTGGACAATGGCGGCAACACAAGCGGCACCACAATGGCTTCTCAGACGGTTAGTGCAAACTTCACTGCCGTAGGTGCGAACTTCGGAAACGGGACGGTCACTAACTTAACCGCCGGATCGTTTACGGTCTGGGTAATGTGGAGCAGCCTGCCATGAGCAGAATTATATTTATCTCCATTGTCGGAATCTGCCTCTTCGGGCAGCAGGCCCTAGCCAAAGCCCAGTACCATGACGATCAGTCTAAGTTCAACAACAACTGGAACTTCCGCTACGCTGTCAACTCGGCCACCGGGTCAGACTCTAATGATGGAAGTGTGAATCGGCCCTTTGCCAGCCTCACCCATCTTTCAGCCCAGACCTTTCATGGTGGTGACGGCGTTGGACTGGCGAACGGATCAACGTGGAATCAGAGTTTTGACATGGCGCTCCCCGCTGGCGTCGGCGTGTACGCCTATGGTCCGGGGAGCATGCCATTGCTGGACGGATCGGATTCGATCTCTGCTGGTGCCTGGTCTCTAACGAGTGGGAAAACCTACACCTATCAAGCGTCTGTGCCTCTGCAGTACGCTGCGTCAAAAATATTTATCGGAGTTTGGGAAAATACCACTCAACTTGTCCTTGCTTCGTCGGTCGCCAATTGCGAGGCGACCGCTGGAAGCTATTACCCATCATCCACGACGACCACTCCGATCACCCTCTATGTCCATGCCACGGACGGCAGCAATCCGGGCACAAACGGAAAGACTTATGCCTACACGAACCGTCAGCAACCGTTAAGCGGACCCTCCTACATCTCGGGTGTTTGGACACGGCGTAATTCCTACCAGGATGGTAGTATGGTCGTGGACGTTTCCGCGTCTAACTGTCTCGTCACGGATGGATCTCTTCACAATATGTACGTCGCACCTGGCGCGGTGATTAGTAATTGCACGGTCACAAACGCCACGTGGAATCAGAGCGGAGCCAATGGCGGGGTGTTGATAATCGTCAACAAAAACGTCGGAGCTGGGGAGTCGGTCACGTTCAACAACGTCACAATCACGAATACAGCTCAAAACAACAACGTACAGGGCATCTACGGGCACGTGAACACGTCGGGGACCTTCGGCACCCTGACGCTGAATAATGTGACGATCTCGAACGTGTATACGGCTGTGATCAGCGGCGGGTTCACTGGGCTAGCTGTCAACGGTGGAACTTTCGCAGGTTCCTTTACTGGAATTTCTATCGGCTCTTCGAGGGTCAACATTGTTGGCGCATCCATTACAGCAGGAAGCAGGGGTTTGGACTTCCAGTCTAACACCACGGCGAGCGTCAACAACAATACGTTTCTGGCGACGGCCGGGTACTCGGCGACGGACATCTTCGGCGTGCCCAAGGGGGCGACGTTCGATGGCAATCATTTTGGCTATGGGAGCAGCGGGGAATTCGCCTTTTACGATGCGGCAGGTGGAGCGCAACTCACTGTAACAAATAGCTATTTTCGCACAAATGGATACGTATACAACCTGAAGGCAGCCAGTGAAATCGTATCAAGCGATTACAACACGCTTGCGAGCTATCTGAGTGGGACCGAATATGGAATCAACGGGACTAACTACAATTTTTCTGGCTGGAAAACGTTGAGCGGTCAGGATAGCCATTCGACGCTGCTACATTAGGAACGTAACGGGTCGCAATCCGGCGCCACGCGATTTGTCTTTTAGTGATGCAGCCCGCTGAACATCTGGCGGCAGTGACTTTGACCGTTGCGGGCAGTCCGCAACTCGGCCTCGGTCATGTTCGGGTAGAACTTACGGTGTCCTCCGAATTGTCTTCGTCCATCCGTTGGGCAAAGATATGGTGCTTCAGCCCAGTTTTCCCTTTTTCACAACAACCTGAGATCTGCTACGCTGTTTCTGCCACGATCAAAGCCGCCGTGCAGGAGTGCTGCGGGCACGGCAAGCTTGATCGAAGGGCTAAGCTCAGGCCGCGATCTTCTCTTGCGACTCCTGTTTGCGTTGGAGTGAGTGCAAAATCAGAGGGAGAAGACGCGTCCAGATTCGAGCGACGTTCCGTCTCGGGCTACCACAAGAAGCCAGCACCTGAAAGGTGCTGTTCTTATTTGGCAAAACGATTCAAGGACAATGAGTGATGCGGACGGGAGACTTCCAGTCCGCATGTTTAAGAGCCGAAGCCGTTCGATTGCGGGTGACGGGGTACGAGTGTCCGCGGATGGGGAGGGATTTTCTGGAAGAGGAGAGAGCCACTATGGGGGAGCGGTGGCTTCGGCAGGAGTATCGTGAGTTTCCGGCAAGCTTGCGTGACGCCAGTTAACCCACCCTGCTAAGTTCATTTCAGTCGTCGAGGGGCGACTGATAGTGAACCGCAGAAGCGCACCACCCATACCCGAGCCAATCGTGCAGCTGCAGCGCCAGTTGGAGCAGTTTCGCAGCACCCACCCGCGGCGGGCAAAGCTGCCGGAGTCGCTGTGGCAGGCGGCGGTCGAACTGGCCCGGCAACACGGTGTGTATCCGGTGGCGCATCCGCTGCGGCTGGACTACATGGGGCTGAAGAAACGGCTCTGCCGAGTTCCGGATCTCCGGCCGAAGGCAACCCGGCCGGCATTTGTCGAACTGACGGCCCCACATTCGGCGACGCTGGAGGAGTACGTCATCGAGTTTGAGTCCTCGGCCGGGAGCAAGATGCGCATCCAGTGGAAGACCACCGCTCCTCCAGACTGGACGAACCTGCTGCGCGCGTGGCGGGATGCCGAGAGATGATTCAGATCACGGCGCAGATGCGCGTGCTGGTGGCGATCGAGCCGGTGGATGGAAGGAAGGGCATTGATTCTCTGGCGCGGCTCTGCCAGGAGAAACTCGCGGAAGATCCATTTTCCGGGTGCGTGTTCGTGTTTCGGAGCCGCAGCGGAACGGCAATCCGACTCCTCACGTACGACGGCCAGGGATACTGGCTGGCACAGAAGCGGCTCTCGAAGGGGCGGTTCGTGTGGTGGCCGGAAGCCACCGGGTCGAGCCGGCCATTGGAAGCATATGAGGCACAGTTGCTGATGGCGGCCGGCGATCTATCGCGGGTCCGCGCGGCGCCGATGTGGCGGCGGGTGAACGCACTGAAGTAGAGATTGTCAAAAGAAAGCACGGCTGGCCCCTTGCGTTCCAGAAAAATGGGATGCATACTGTTGCTGGATGGCGGAACTCAGGTACCGGGGCCGGGTGATCACCAGCGAAGACATCCTCTATATAAAGGACCTGATCGCCGCGCACCCGCAGGACAGTCGCCGCACGCTGTCCACGAAGTTGTGTGAAGCCTGGCAGTGGAGACAGACCAATGGCGCCTTGCGCGACATGGTATGCCGCGGCATGTTGCTCATGCTGGACCGTGCCGGCCAGATCACGTTGCCGCCCGTGAAGTTCGTGCCGCGCAACCCACTGTCGCGGCGAGCGCGGCCGGCTCCGGTGCTGATCGACTCGTCACCGGTGGAAGGCAGTCTGCACCAGATCCAGCCAGTGGAGTTCGTTCAGGTGCGGCGCAGCGGGGATGAGCCGCTGTTCAACAGCCTGATGGAAGAGCATCATTACCTTGGCTACGAGCAGCCGGTCGGCGAGCACCTGAAGTATCTGGTGTGGGTGCAGGGGCGGCCGGTCGCCTGCCTGGCATGGTCCTCGGCTCCGCGGCACCTGGGCAGTCGCGACCGCTACATCGGCTGGAGTGCCGAAGCGCGGCGGCGTAACATCCGCTTCGTCGCTTACAACACGCGCTTCCTGATCCTGCCGTGGGTACGGGTGGAGCACCTGGCGTCGCATATCCTGGGGCGAATGGCGGCGCGGGTCTCCGAGGACTGGCAGCGGATGTACGGGCATCCGATCTACTTTCTGGAAACATTCGTCGATCCGGAGCGATTCCGCGGAACCTGTTACCGAGCGGCCAACTGGGTGTTACTCGGCAAGACGACGGGACGAGGCAAGCAATCCAACAGCTACGTGCCGAACCGGCCGATCAAAGAGGTTCTGGGATATCCGTTGACGAAGCGGTTTCGCGAACTGCTGGGAGAACCGGGATGAAGTCGGCCAGACGCCGTGTCGCTGTGAACCTGGACGAACTGGACCGGGTGCTGGACGGAGCGCGGCAGGCGCCGTTAAGCGAGGCCGATTACGAGAAGCTCAAGGATGCACTGCATGCGCTGGCGGCGATGCTGGTGCGACCGCGCAATACGGAGAAGACCAGCGCCGTGCTGGAAAAACCGGAAGGCTCGGAAGCGGACGGCGGAACTCAGCCGGATCCCAGCGCTCCCCCGCCCACCGGCCACGGACGCCATGGGGCCGAGGCGTTTGGCGGCGCGCGGAAGGTGGCGATCGCGCGCCCGACATTGACGCACGGAGACCGCTGCCCGGAGTGCGGGAAAGGGAACGTATACGGGCAGAAGGAGCCGAAGGTGCTGGTGCGGATCGTCGGGCAGGCCCCGCTGGCGGCCACCGCGTACTCGCTGGAGCGATTGCGCTGCGGCGCGTGCGGGCAGGTGTTCACGGCCCCGGAGCCGGAAGGAGTGGGTCCGGAAAAGTACGACGAGACGGCAGCGGCGATGATCGCGCAACTCAAGTATGGAAGCGGCGTGCCGTTCTACCGGTTGGAGCAACTGGAAGGTCAGCTGGGGATTCCGTTACCGGCGGCGACCCAGTGGGAGATTGTGGAGGAGGCTGCGGAGTTGATCAAACCGGCGCGGGATGAGTTGATCCGGCAGGCGGCCCAGGGCGAGGTGGTCCACAACGACGACACCAGTATGCGCGTGCTGCGGCTCGCGCGTGAGCCGTCGGACGAGCGTACCGGCGTGTTCACCAGCGGCATCGTTTCCACCGGACAGGGCTGGAAGATCGCTCTGTACTTCACCGGACGCCAGCATGCCGGCGAGAACATCGCCGACGTGCTGAAGCAGCGGGCAAAGCAGGCGAGCCCGCCCATTCAGATGTGTGATGCCCTGTCGCGCAACGTTCCGAAATTGCCCGCGGGAGTGGAGATTCTGCTGGCCAACTGCCTGGCCCACGGAAGAAGACAGTTCGTGGAAGTAGCGGCGAACTTTCCCAACGAATGCCGCTATGTACTGGAGATGCTCGGTCAGGTGTATGGGCGCGATGCCGAAGCGCGCGAGCATCGCCTGCCGCCGGAACAGCGGCTGCGTTTTCATCAGGAACACAGCGGGCCGGTGATGGACCAACTGCACGGCTGGCTGGAGGCGCAGTTTGCCGAGCGCAGGACGGAGCCGAACTCCGGGCTGGGCAAGGCGATCACGTATCTGCTGCGGCACTGGCGGCCTTTGACGCTGTTTCTCCGGCAAGCCGGGGCCCCGTTGGACAACAATCTCGTCGAAAGGGCACTGAAGCGGGCGGTGCTGCACCGCAAGAACGCATTGTTCTACCGCACGCTGCACGGGGCGCAGGTCGGGGATCTGTTCATGACGCTGATCCACACCTGCCAGTTGTGCGGAGTCAACTCCTTCCACTACCTGATCGAACTGCAACGCCACGTCCGGGAACTGGCAGCCCGCCCTGCGGAATGGATGCCGTGGAACTACCGCGAAACGCTGGCGCGGGCCGCGCCCCTCTCCGATTCCGCGTAGAGTATGATAAATGCCGCATGGCCGGAAAGGATCCTCTGCGGCCGGGGTTGAGTGACGTTCTGAAATGCCCAGAAAACGGGCTCCCCAAAAGGCAAAATCCGGACACGTTTTGGGCCAGTTACGAAGACCAGCGAAGATGTTGCGCGCCGGCCTATACGCCCGCGCTTCGCCCACGAATCAGCAGACGCTTCCGATGCAAAACCGGGCCATGCGGGAGTGCGACGCCCGGCGCGGACGGACGATCTCGATGCAAAGTGCGCGAGGTTGTCCGCATTTTTCGGCTTGATCCTTAACTCGGCCTGGATTATGGTACGTCTATGGCGACCTGGCTGAAAAGGAACTACCGAATTCTGCTGCTTCTTGCGGGTGCCCTCGCCTTGCTGCCGTCCTATCTTTGGGCGTACGCGCTCACTGCGCCGTCGGAATCGCCGACGCTGAATATCGGCGATCGGATCATCGTGAATAAGGCGTTGTATGCACTGCGCTTGCCCTATTCCAACGTTACGCTGTTTCGCGCACGCTCTCCCCAGCGGGGCGATATGGTGCTGGTGCGCCTGCCGAGCGGGCGAACTGTTGCTCCCAAGCGCGTGGTTGGCCTTCCGGAAGAGACGATTGAACTGAGGGAGAACCGCGTGCTCGTGAATGGGCGGGAGTTGCCGGTTCGACCGCTCAATCGCGTCGAATTCAACTGGGTCAACCCGTCGAACCGCCTCGGATCCGTTGTTGCCGAAGAAGAGGGTCACTGGATCTCCTTCACGCCCGGCGCCGGGAGCTATCGCACTTGTCCGCCCGTAACGCTCGAGCGGGGACAGTACTTCGTGATCGGCGACAACCGAGACGAAAGCGCCGACTCACGCATCTGGGGGCCTGTGCCGGAATCCCGCATTCTGGGCAAGGTCGTTATGGCCCTCCACAAGAGGTAAAGTCCTCAAGAACCCGGGCGTGCTACGCATCGGTGTTCACAATCAGATCAGTCATCCTCAGCGACTGCTTGACACTTACGCAGGTCGGCTTACATGGCGTCACGCACGTTTACCGGAAACTCACGAGTATCTGTGCGAGTGCACGGAGGTGAATAGTTCATCAAGGAAGCGCTCGACGTGCTCGGAAAGCGTCTGGTGGTGAGCGTTGAGGAAGCGGCGTGAACCCTCCGGGCATACCTCCGGCAAATCACCACGGAGGCACAGAGGACACAGAGATTCACCGCGCACCGATTCACCACGGAGGCACAGAGGACACCGAGCAATTCCTCTGTGTCTCTGTGGTGAAGTCCGGCGGTTTACCGGAGAGACGCGGCGGACGCGGAGGCTTTGCGCAGAGACGCGGCGGCGGCGGGGGCGTGGTGGGAACCGTAGGCGGGGCGTTTGGCGGTCAGGGTCTTGCGTAGAATGTCGGCCAGCGGGCCGACTACGTTTGGCTGGCCGGAGGCTCCGAAGGGTCGCGTCAGGCGGACGTAATCGGAATCTGTAATTGGGATCGTTATGTCCCAGGAGGAGACGGGATATACCGTGTCCTGCCAGTCGAACGTCTGGCCGCCCAACGACATGTGGGCTCGGTGGAAACCGAACTCTTTGAGGGCTGCTTCCAGCGCCTGCCAGTATTCGTTCAGAGTGGTTGCCGCGTTGAGACGATCCTCACAGGTTTGCAGGGAGATCTGGGAGTTTAAGAGACGGCGGAAGGCGCCTTCAATGAACATGCGGCCGGCGACGCCAAACTCGATGTAGCCCAGGTGCTGGATACCGATCCAGCTCATGACGCAGAACAACAGAACCACCAGGCCCGAGAAGCTCTTGTTCATCGCCAGGACCGAGCAGATGGCGCCCAGGGCGCAGCAGGCGTACAGGGTAAGAACGACTTTACGCTGCGTCAGGCCGCGGTCGAGGAGGCGGTGGTGAATGTGGCCGCGATCCCCTTCAAAAATCGGCTGCCGGCGCAGGAAGCGGCGGAAGATGGCGAGGCTGGTGTCGAGCAGGGGGACCGCAAGCGCCATCAGCGGTGCGGTCATGCCGAGGATGGTGGCGGCTTTCTGGCTCCAGAGGACACCGTAGCAGCCGAGCAGAAAGCCGATGAAGAGACTGCCGGAGTCGCCCAGGAAGATGGTGGCGGGGTTGAAGTTGTAGCGGAGAAAGCCGAGGAGACAGCCGACTAACGGCACGACGGCGAGCGCGAGGGCGACGTTATTCTGGAGCAGCGCCGCGATCAGGGTGGTACACGTGGCGAAGAGACCGACGCCGGCCGCGAGTCCATCGACGCCGTCAATGAGATTGATCGCATTCGTGCAGGCGAGCAGCCACAGGATGGTCAGCGGCAGACTCCACCAGGCGCCGAGCGCGTAGCCACCGAACCCCTGGATGTGGACACCCGCCGACCAGGCAAGCCCGCCGGCGAGTATTTGTCCGACGATCTTGTGCCAGGGCTCCAGGCCTTTGAGGTCGTCGATCAGACCGATGGCGAAGACGAGAGCGGCGGCCGGCAGCAGGCGCAACGCGAAATCAAAGGACTCCCAGACGATGAGGCCGCCCTTGAGCCTGACCAGGAGCAGGAGGGCATAGGCCAGGAGATAGGAGACGGCAATGGCAATGCCGCCTACTCTTGGAATGGGGCGATTGTGGACGGCGCGAGTGCCCACGGGAGCGCCAACGGCTCCCCAGCGGCGGGCCATGTTCCGGACCAGGGGAGTGAGGAGGAGGGAGAGGAGGAAGGCTACTACCGCCAGGAATGTTAGGGAATACATATATCACGACTGAGGCACAGAGGCCACAGAGGTCTCTGTGGTGAATTCTGGTTGCTGAAGGCCCAGGATGTTTACTACCCTTGCGGCCCCGATGGGTCGATCGTAATGCTGTTCGAAGGCTGCCCTTGCGTTTGCACCCGCGGTTTGGAGTGCAGTGCGGTCGGCGGCTAACTGCTCCAGGATGGACACCAGCGCGCTCACGTCTCCGGGGTCTACTCGCCAACCGCATTGGAAGCGGTCGATGATGCGGGCGGGCGTGGCCTCGCTCGGTCCTACGTACAGGACTGGCCGGCCAGCCGCCATGATTCCATACGTCTTGCTCGGGACGATGGAACCGCAGGTCTGGGGAAGCTGGGTGATGAGCCCGAGATGGCCCTCGCCGAGCCTCGCACCGAGCTCCGCGCGCGTGCAATACGGGCGGAAGAACGCATTGTCGATATTGTGTTCGCGACAGAAGCTCTCCAGGTGCTGGCGCCGGCCACCCCCGCCAGCGAATACAAAGTGGAAGCGCGGGTGGTTGCGGAGTTGCAGCATTGCTCCCGCGATGGTGTCGACGTCGTGGGCGAGGCCGAGATTGCCGGAGTAATAGACGGTGAGCGGGCCATCGGGGAACGGCAGGGGCGTGATTTCCTGGCCATCCGCCCAGTTTTCCGCCACGTGTATTTTGTGTTCGGGAATGCCACGGGCCACCAGACGCGCCTTCATGTCCTCACCGAGCGCGATGATGCCGTCACAATTGCGGCGCGACCAATCGGCGAGGGCTCCGATGACGGAGGTGAAGATGGAGTTCGAGCGGAGCACGCCGAGATCGATGGCGACGTCGGGGTACACGTCCATCTCCCAGATGAAATGCTGGCAACCGCGCGAGAGCTTGAGTAACCGGCCGAGCACGGAGGTGAGGGGCGGCGTGGTCAGGGTCACGATCACATCGGGGCGACCGATCCGGAAGCCGTTCCAAACGGCGCCGAACAGGAAAGTTGTGTACGAGAGGACGCGGCCGAGCGCGCGGCGGGAGTAGCGAACCAGCCGGGAACGGAGGATGCGCACGGGCGGCGCGGAAGTTGTGTCGGTGGCTCCGTAGTCCGGTGCGCCGCAGATCGCGGTTGTGCTGTTCTGCTCGCCCTCGACAGCGCGGGTAACGTCCATGAGGAGCTGGCCGGTGGGCGCCATATCGGGCCAGAAGAACTGGTTGATCACCAGGAGGTGGAGTTTAGCCACGAATACACACGAATGAGTTCACCACAGAGGCACGGAGGGCACAGAGATTCGCCGAGAAAGACGAATCAGCGCCTGCCATCGAGCCCGTGGTGGAAGCGAAGGACCGGGTCCAGATTCGGGTCGGCATACGGGTCGCCAACACCTACCTGCTGCGAGTAGTGCAGGGCGAGGCGCTTTGCCTCAAGGCTGAATGCTTCCTGGACGGAGAGCTGACCGTTCAGGACGGCGCCCTCGTAGCGGATGCCGCATTGGTCTGCCGAGCCGGGCAGGCGTTTGGGCATGCGTAGCGCTGTGCCGTGTTTGGTAAAGAAAGAAGTAATCACGACGAATTTGTACCATACGCTGCCGCGGGAAACCGGTGAGCTGGGGCGTATGTAGCTGAGCGCATGGGGAAGATAGAGCTGGGGTTCTTGTTACCCCGAAGGTGTGGAGACGTTCATCGCGATTTACGACGAGCGATTGTGGTCTCTTTCACCCAGAAACAGCCTGGCACCCAACCAAGTGAGGCGCTGAAGGGTATAGACGCCGGCCGTTGCAAGCCATTGATCCAGCTCGTAAATCGGCCCACCCCCGACCTGTTCTTTATCCGAATCGTCCACCACAATAAACCCATCTGGTTTCAAGTGGCGTTCAGCTTCATGAAAACACTGCTGCCGGTCGAGGTTGCCATCAACAACAACCATATCGAAGTATTCGTTCGGAAATGCGTGAATCGCCTCAATGTAGAGGCGGCCTGTGCAGTGAGAAACCATCGCGGTGCGGGTCCTCCCCACTAGTTGCCGGTACCAAACAGAATTATCCTCCACGGTGTGCACCTCTTTGCAGCGCTCCTCGTACCACAAGGTGGACATGCCGCCGCCATACTCAAACACTTTGGTTTCCTTCGGAAGGCTCTGCTTCAGGAAGCGAATTGCGCCATACGTGAGCCACGGCAACTTAGGAAGCCGCCCACTCGTTATGCGAACAATGTGTCCACCTAACGATCGGATGGCGTCGGTGAGATCCATCGGAGTCTGCAGTCCGAGGACACCTTTCTCGCTGTGCGCGCGCGTCCTTCGGGCAGGGCCACCCCGAGCCAGCCTGTCGACAAGGGTAAGCATGACGTTAGGTTGTCTCGCCAATGCGCCGATGCCGTACAAGTCGCGCCGGGTTGCCGGCGTGGATCTCGAATGGCGGAATGCATTTGGTAACAACGCTGCCTGCCGAGGCGACGGAACACTCCCCGAGATTTGCGCCGGGGCAGATCATGGCTCGGGCACCGACCCATGAACCGTCTCCGAGGGCAAGGGGTTCCACGATAAGCCGAAAGGCCGGATCCGCCCAGTTGTGGTTGCCGGTGCAAAGATACGCGCCCTGCGAAACGCACGCATTGCTGCCGATTCTGACCGGCGCAAGGTTATCGATCCAAACGTCCTCTCCAATCCAGGAGTTCGCGCCGACGGACAGAAGCCATGGATACTTTACGCGAATGCCGGGTTTCAAAACCACGCGGGGAGCAATGTTGGCTCCGAATACGCGCAGCACGAATCCCCGCACGAAAGAAAACGGAATCAATCGAGAGCGCAGCACGGGCAATCCGAGGAAGAACCAGAGAGCCTCCGCGAGATGCGTCCGTCCCGATGAGTACCAAGAGTTGTCGAAGAGAGTGAGATCCGGCGCGGACATCACGAATCATCTGTTGAGCAGGGATTCCGGTTTGGCCAACACCCAGTCATAACATCCACCATTGTTCGACACGAATGACTCCACATCATGCGAGGCTGAAATAGCCTCTTCTTCCCTACGACCGTTGCGCAACATGGTCCACGATCTCCAGCACCAGCATAAGAATGCTACCCGCCCCACTCCTGCTCACTGCTGAACGCACCTGACGTGGAGCGGCTGAGGAATGTCATCGGCATTCTCTTCCTGATATCCAACTATTGCCTCTGGCAGGCCCGGTGAGCATACGACGTCCACGCTCCTGCGCTCGACCTCGTCAGGCCGGAGACTATAGGTAAGACGCCTCACCGACAAGTCAACCTGTCCCCGTGGGTATGCCCAGAGGTTCACGGCACCTTGTAGAGGGGCAGCTCCCACGTTCCACAACCGCAATCGGACCACGTTTACTGCCGTATGCATGCCAACTGCGCCACGTGTCTCAACCACGGGACCGTCAAACGCGATGTTCAAAACTCCGCTCCCGTTGAACCAATTGAACCAATCGGGGAACGTATCTATTCTTGACCCAATCGTGTTCAGGTCGACGGCTACGAATTGCGGCACGCCCTCTCGGCTGCTGACGGACGCGTCGGTCAGCGTCTTTCTTGCGGGATCGAATCGCAAACTGGGCAGATAGGTGTTGTCCTCGACACCGATATCATTCGGTTTCAGACCATCCGAGAGATCCAGCCAGTTTGCGGCCGTATACACGTTCCCTGAGATGACATTTCCTATGGGCGATTGCGGCTGGTGCTTAAACATGTCGACGAGCTGAGGGTACCGTGTGCTGTAGGGAGGGCTGTCGCAAGGCACCGCTACATAACGATCTATCAGGGTCGCTTTGATCTGCGGGTCAGAGCGCAACCCTCGAGCGTCGACATGAACTGCCGTCCCCACATCCAAAAACACGTTCCGCCGTACAGTGTTGTCCCTGCCGCCGCCGATGAGCACGCCGCGAGGCACTCGCACGAAGTAGTTGTCCTCGACGATGCTTCCGCTTGCCTGGTCATCGAGATAAACAGCGGTAACATCGCCGGCCCCAAGATCGTGAACGTAGTTATGACGTATTCGGTTGCCGCGCTCAGTCCAATCCCTTCCGATATAGATGGCTCCGACATCCTGCGTCTCCATCGCCACCCGATAAATCTCATTGTACTCAATAATATGATCATTGCCGTGGATACTGATAGCCTGATGCGGTGCATCGTGGATCAGGTTGTGGATCGCCACATTTCCGACGCCCACGAGCGCGATAGCCGGACAATATGTTCGTGTCAGGCGAGCATACGAGTGGATATGATTGTCTCTGGCAATGTTTCCCCCCGGGTTGAGTGTTTTTCGGTTTCCTCCGGACAATGTAACACCCTCTGCGCCCAGCTCAGCCAGTTCCGAATTCACTACAGTGTGCCCGAATCCACCATCAATGCGCACTCCAGCGCCGCCTAAATTCTTAATTTGGCAGTGGGACACGACATCTGATCGCCCACCAGATATGATGACGCCCGCGCCGCGACCATAGGATAGAGTGAGGTCCTGTAACACGATGTAGCTCGCGCCATCGATTCTTATCAGCGGGCCACGCAACAGGGATATATACGCGCTTGCCTCCAGTGAACCGCCCGGAGGGAGAAAGAGCACATTTCCCAAGGTTCGATCAATGTAATATTCGCCGGGTTGGTCGAGTTCGCTTAACAGATTGAAGCCGAAGAAGGGTCGATTTCCTGCGTAGCCGTATTTAGGATAAGGCTGCCCGGTAGTAACTAAGGCGTTATGCGGGTCGATGGTGGTGAGTTTCTCGGAATCGTCCGCCCAACTCCACCTCCAGTAGCCGCGAACCCAAGCATCAGAAGCCCCAGCCCAATCGGATATATGTGGCTCCGCATAGCGAAATTGATCGTAACGCGTTGTCGGTTGTTCGCGGTCTGTGTACGTCCAGCCTGTATTGGGCCAACGAGCCATCGTCATGGGTTGGCCACCGAAGAAGAACTCCGAACCGGAGATTACTGGTCGCATCATTCCGTGGGCGGCAGGCTCTGCAATCTGAGAAAGATAGTTGAGTGGAATTCCAGCTTCCCAGACTTTTGCTGATGAACCGAGCGGAAGCTTGGATATATATGCTTTGTCGAAAACTAGTTTCCAGTCGCTGACTTGGATTCCGCCGGAAATGACGACCCGGGCGCCCGGCACAGCGCGATAAGTCACTGGTTCTCCATCCTCGCCGGAGTCCTGTTCGTCCAGGGTAAAGGTGTTCTGAAGCTGGTATTCGCCCGCAAGGAGCCACGCAGTCGCTCCGGCAACGGCTCCGGCCCCGGCCCGCTGCCGAAGCCGTCGCAGTGCATTCCGCGCACCTTCCAGTGACCCGAGCGGGCGCAGGCGTGTCCCCGGAGCGTCGTCAGAACCGCCTGGAGCCACATAGAGCTGCTCGGAGGCCCACGAGCGGGAGGTGAGCAATTCAGCAGTCACGAGAAGGCGCAGCAGCATCAAGGCGTAGATGATTCGGCTAATGCAGCTGGCCAGAGTTGGTCGTGCGAGCATATTAGACCGGATTTGCAGTTACCGCAAGCAATTGATAATTGATTAGCGACTTGGGGAAGGGCTGGGCGCAGGGAGGAGACAAAATGGTTTTGGCCCCGATCCAAACGTCCTCTCCAATGCAGGAGTTCGCGCCGACGGCGAAAAGGTGTGATGCTTTACGCGAATGCTAGGTTTTGAAAACGACACCGGGAGCAATGTTGGCTCCGAATACGCGCAGCACGAACGGCCGCACGAAAGAGAAGAGGATCAGTCGAGGGCGTAGGACGGGCAATGCGAGGAAGAACCTGAGAATCTCCGCAGAGACGCGCCCGCCCCGATGAATACCAGGAGCTGTCAAGGAGGGTGGGATCCAGCGCAGGCATCACGAATGGTCAGTCGAGCACGAATTCGGGTTTGGGGCCGGCGTCCAACACCCAGTCATAAACATCCGCCATTTTTCGGCCGATCGCCCGCCACTGAAAACGCTCCTCCACAAGGCGCCGGCCCCTTGCGCCCATGTTCAGGCGTTGAGCATCCGACATTGAAAACAAGCGGTGCAACGCGGCTGAAATGCTGTCGGCATCGGGCGCCATCATGAGCGCGGCGCCGGTTGCCGCCCCTTCTGGCAGATTGCACTGAGGGGTCATGAGAATGGGCAACCCCCAGGACCAGGCTTCAAGAACGGTCATGGGCGAACCCTCGCTCAGACTGGGCAGTACAAATGCGGCGGCCGAACTGAAGGCGGCGGTCTTGGCCGCGCCGAATTGCGGCCCCACAAAGTCGACGGTGGAGTTCACGCCGAGTCTTGCGCTCAGGACTTCAATTTGCGAACGATGGCTCTTCTGATCCCAACCAGCGATCACGAGGCGCCAGCCGGACTCGTCCGCTTCCTTGCGAACCTGGGACCACGCCTCGACGAGGTTCAACAGGCCTTTCTTAGGATGTAGCCTGCCCAGATACAGCAGAATGCGAGCCTGTCGAGCCTCTCGGGCTTCGGTCAGACTGGTGGGCAGTTCCACTCCGTTCGGGATCACACAGATCGGATTCCGCAGGCCGTATGCACGGATGGCGTCCGCTTCGGCGGTGTTCAAAGCGTGCAGGCAAGCGGCGACACGCAAGTGCTCGTTCTCATAGAGCGCCGCGATAACCCGCTTCTTCCAGCGAGAGTTGTTGAGCGCCCAACCGTCCAACATTCCGTGGGGGCTCACGAGATACGGCCTCTTGCCACGTGACCACCGCACGGACGCCAGAGACGAATACGTCCAGAGACCGTGGACGTGCAGCAGGTCGGGATCGAGCGAGTCGAGCGCGCGAGCAAGCGCAGGCGCATATCCAAACGCTTTCGGGCCGCGAACATCGAACGTTGCAACGCGGGTATCACCCCACAGCATCAGATCGCGCTCGGTGTTCTGGTCACGTACTCCCAGAACATGAGGAGAATACCCAAGCCCGTTACCGATGGACATCGCGAGGTTTCGGACGGAGTCAAACACTCCGCCCCCATTACGCGATAGCGAGCTCGTGAGAAACGCAAGTCGCCTTCGTGAAGAGCACATCCAATTACTCGAAGTTCTCCCGCACGCGTGGAAATGGCCTGATGACGGGCCGAAACATTCCTCAGCGCCACATCAGAAGCGGGATGTACGCCCTATACCCCAAAGCCCTCATCTCAGTAGACAGTTGTTCCTTGTTGTTTCCCGCCTGTATCATGTGATCGCTATCGCTTCGACGCCGACATACGCGGATCGGGGAACCCATCGGAGCGGGCGCCACAAAGCGAGGCCGGAAACTCGCTTGCCCGTTAGCTGCTCAAGACCTGGCTGAGGCCATCCACCACTCGCGCGGCACACTTGGCGGGCGAATGCTGTTCGCACAACTGCCGCCCGGCACGCCCCATCGCGAGAAGCCGTTCGCGCGGCAGGCGGGCCGCCTGCGAAATAGCCTCAGCCATGGCTTGCTCATCAAACGGGTCCACCACCCACCCCGTCTCCTTATTGACCAGACTCTCGGCGCATCCACAGCGGCTCGACACTAACACGGGCAGTTCGCAGCACATCGCCTCATTCACTACCAGCCCCCAGGTTTCGCTGGTGCTCGGCAAGATGAATAAATCAGCCTGGCTGTACACTTCCGGCAGCCGCTCTTGGGGGACCGGGCCAAGAAACTTCACGCACCCGGCCAAGCCGAGCCCAACCACAAGGTGCTCCAGTTCCACGCGCATCGGGCCATATCCGGCGATCCATAGCTTGAGCCTCTGGTCGTGTCCTTCCCGCTGTACCCTCGTGAACGCGTTGACCAGCCTCCGCAGGTTCTTCTCGCTGGAGATCCGTCCCACGTAGAGAAGCACCCGCTCTTCGCTCTCCGTCCTGTCGACCTCGATTCTGCGAAAGTGCTCTACATCGATCACCGCTCCCTTCGTCAGGATTCTCCGCGCATCCATCCCCAGTTTTCTAAGGTAGCGGGCATTGGGAGCTCCGTAAACATGCGCTTGCCTGCAACCTCGAACGAATACCCTCTTCAACGCCTCGCGCCACCATCTCCGCGGATGATCGAATTCATTCGATTCGGCCCACAAAACCAGCGGTTTCCGGCAAAGCTGTGCCCAGACCCACACGGCCCAACTCACGGCGTCATGCCACCCGCTCACGATCACCACGGCCGGCCGGAGCGCACACAACCGCACACACAGCACCGCCGCACACCAGAGCTTGCTCGCCCTTTCGTAGGTTTCGGTGGAGAGCGTTTCGCACTTGTAGGGAAGTCGCCTGAAATCCGGCGGATTCAGTCTCGCCGTGCTGCATGGCGCCGTCAGGATGACTCGGAACCCTCGCAAACGCCGATCGAGTTCACAAAAAAGAGGATCCTGGTAGTGGATCCAGTGGTTATGGATCACTAAGACACCGCCCTCGACATTGAGGCCGCCAGTCGGCGGGTGCCCTACGGTTGGCCTTTGCTCAATCTCGGGTACCATCTTCTGGTCTCCAAAAACCTCCAAGCGCTGCCAACAGCCGGTCCCCATACTTTTCGAGCGTGAAGTCGCGGGAACGGGCAGTGGCGTTGGCGGACATCCAGGCAAGCATCTCGCGGTCACGAGCGAGCAGGTCGAGTTTTTGGACGACGGCTTGCGCATCGCGGATCGGCACGATGAAACCGTCGACGCCGTCGCGAACTACGCTGCCGGCGTTGGGCGTAGTGATTACAGGTAATCCAAAGGCGAGGGCTTCGTAGCAGACCGTGGCGGATCCCTCACAGATGGACGGCAACAGAAACACGTCAGCCCATTCATACTGTTTGCGAATCTCGTCACGAGGTATGGCGCCTACAAGGTGCACATGGGCACTCAGTAGATCCCGTGCATATGGCGTGACGCATATTGGACCCGCAATGCGGAATTCAGCCAAGCTTTTCAGACCCTTTGCTGCCAACAGAACGTAAGGTGCGCCCTTACGAAGCGTTACGCTGCCAGCAGTTAGCACCCGAAGAGGGCCCCGCGTAAAGGGCCGCGCGGAACCTACTCCGCAAGGCTGAATGCCGTATGGAACAATGCTGCAGCGGCCGACGGGGCCGCCACAGGCCCGAATACCCTCGCGAACAAATTCGGAGCCGCAGAGGATGAGGCTGGCGTTGTCCCACTCGAGTCGATCGCGTTCCTGAAACTCGATGGCGCGGGAATTTCGTATCCTCGGAGATTCCCAACCCGGAAAACTCTCCTGTTCGGCCTCCAGCAAGGCATGTTCGATTTCGGATGGCGCAATCGTCTGTTCCATCACAGCGCAAAGCCCCCGATGCCGGGCGTGTTTCATCAATTCAAGTCCTGCCGAATTGAAAGTGTAGACCGCTCGTGCAGCTCCCAGACCTCCGCGGATGATTTTTCGACAGAACTCACGCCCTGCCCAGATATGAACAGCCGTTTCAGCTTCTACTGTGGTAGCGTGAGTTTGACGCCAGCGATATTTTAATCCAAAAGCGGGGAACGACTTAATGCGTGCAGGGGCAACCTGCTCGGGTGCACGCGCGAGCCATCGGCGGAGCGCAGCCGGTCGACAGTTTTCCGGAGCCAGACGACCGAGCGACCGGATGAACGGCGTCGCATACATGTCTGTATAGAAGGTCTCCAGCATCCCGGCCGCGGCGAATATCCGAGGGACGGCGTAGTGCATGCGCGCACCGAGCTGAGCCACGGCGAACATCGCGCTGTGTATCCGCACCGGTCAGCTGACAGCACCAGACAATCGGTGACTGCCCTCGATGGACAGAACGCCGGGACGGCGCCGCCATCCGGACAGAATAGTGAACGCAACTACGGGCGCCAATGAAAAAAGAAATGGAACGAAGATGGCGCTAAAGCCCTGTGCAAACACGTTGAGACTGAGCGCGTACAGCATGACATAGCTGCAGTTGGCCAATGGCGACTCGACGCTCCATGCGCAGACGAACAGCCGCCGAGAGAGCCGGCCGAAGATGTACATAAACAACACCGCCCCGAGCCAGAATTGCCTGTACAGGTCAGCCACTATTCCCGGCGCCGACCCGACTGCAAATCTCAACCCGGTTACGTCAAAGATGTCCGCCTGCGTGATTCCCGGGGAAGCCGGATAATGCTTCTCCGCCCAGAGCAGCTTCGGGACGGGGTTGATTGCGATAAAATAGGCCCATGATAGCCCGAGGTCCAGCTTGTGGGTGTTATCCACAGTGTCCAGAACCGCGGCGTGCAGGATAAATTCCTGGGCGACAATTCGGTTGCTCATATCAGCTTCACTGACGTCAACGGTAGCCCCCAGCGCCGCGGAAAGGCTCGGGCGTTCGGAGTCCTGTGGGCCCAAATGAAGCACGGCACGATAGCCGACCACCAAGAGCACGCCTGTGCCGACGAGCGAGAGAATCGCAAAAGCTTGGGAAACAGAGAGGATCTTCCTTCGTCGAATGGCGGTACCGACGCAGAACACGGCAACTGCTGAAAAGAGAGGGCCCCGCGAGCCGGTAAGCAGGGCGTGGGCTAACACGGCGGATACAAAAACACTGGGGGCCCCTCTCCTCCAGCCGTACACGCTGAATCTGGATGCTGCACACATCATCATGGCTACGCCGCTGAGGATCCACCACGGCCCATCATAGAGATATGCGGTGTTCTGCTCAAACGCCATTGCATGGCCGTGCTGCTGGCTAAACGCAGCGAGCACGCCACCAGAGCGCGCAATGAAGACTGCATACAAGCAGAAACCGACAAGAGCGGTGCCTAGTCCGAAGTGCCAGAGTTCGGCCGGGTTCCACGATGCCGGCTGGCCACGCACGGACGTACTCGGCGTGCGCAGCCAGCCCCACACGAACCCGCCCAACATCAGGGCTGGGATAGCGACCGCTTTACATACCTGCCAGTCCGTGAGGAAAGTATCCATGGCCCCCATCTGGATGACCCGTAACGGTTGAACAATGTACAGGAACACGAATCCGCCGATCGCAACTACAGGGAGTCCCAGAGCGTCTCCGCGCGCCGTCCGCAGAGACCCCAGGGACAGGACAACGGTCGCAATCAACAATATGAATGAAAAGACGATCACGCCTACCCCTGGTCTTGCCGGAACCCTGCGAACCTGCTGTTGGTCCTTACCCGTTCGCGCGCCACTCGTGCCCAGTTCTTCATCCACTCCGGGAGAGCATGCCACCAGCCTGGACGGAATTCGCGCGCAAGGCGCCAGTGGTCGAGAGGCTGTGGCGCATTCACGCGCAGTCGCGTCGATGATATCTTCTCGATCAGCGATGCATATGAGTTGGCCTGTGCCTCAACACTGTAGGCGCTTGCGGCTGCCTTCTGCGCTGCACATTGCAGCCGGGACAAGAGAGCGCGATTCGTCGCCAGTGCGATGATGTGCGCAGCGGCCGCACTGATGTCGCCGGCGCGGAACAGCAATCCTGTTTCTCCATGTCGAATTATGGAATCCGTCACACCTCGGATCGAGGACGCTACAGGAACGCAGCCAGCCGCCATTGCTTCGATCAGCGTCAGTCCAAATCCTTCGTACCGGGAAGGAAACAGGAGGACATCGTGAGACTGCATGAGATTGGGCATATCCTCACGAGAGACCCACCCGAGAACTCGTGTGACAGCGTCGAGTCCGTGCTTCCGACATTCCCACTCCAGAGCGGAGGCGTCAGGACCTTCGCCGGCCAGTGTTAAAGAGACCGCTACACCGGCGAGAATCGCCTTCTGAACTATCCGCGGAATCCACAGCACTCCCTTGGATCGGTTTTCAATTCGACCAACGCTGAGCACTCGTAATGGTGTGCCACTGATGACCGGCCGAGCGTGGCAGAACGCCGATGTTTCGACCGAGTTTGGGATGCTTACGGTCCATCGTCGATTGAATCCATGATTACGAACGAGATCGTCGACAATTCGTGGACTTACGCCCACAGTCGCGTGAACGGAATCTCGGATCGCAACAGCTCCGCGGTATGTTGATGGAGTGATGTTGTGAACGATCAACAAGCGGAGCACGGAATCCGGCAAATACCTTGCCACGTTGGTTTCGACAGGGCTGGTCAGCGCATGGAAAACGACGAGATCAATCCCTTGCTTTTGAACGGCGTCCACGAGTGCCGCCGTCCGCCTGCGGCCGTCGTTCGTGTCAATTGCGACCACTTCCCCGGGCTCGATCTCACCATGCTTCCCGCGTTCGGACATCCGGCGCGCTTCGTCAGAACCGGACGCCATCCAGCGGAGGTCGATGCCGTGGGTCGCGAGCCCGGATCGCAGTGCAGTAAACACGGTGTGAACGCCGCCCGGAACAGGAGCGCACAGACTAATTGCCTTCACGTCTTTCCGCGCTCCGCCGTACGGAAACTGCTTCTCATCCGGCTCACCGCGCCAAAGGCGAGTTCTTCTTTGGTCGCTGTCTCGAGTATGTCCCGCGAGAGTGTCCTGCCGGCGGCGACCCACGTGAGATCCACCCCGCGTTCGTCAAGGGCACGACGCAACGAGAGAACTACCGAGTAAACTCCGCCGAGCAGGGGACGACAAATTGTAACGATCCGCATGAAAGGGCTATCGTCTCGAGCGTGCGTCGGCAGACAGCATCGTCCGGCCCTTTGCTTCTTCCAAGACATCACTTCACACTCTCGTTCGCTATGTTGGACTGAGTCTCGCGCCGCTTCATCACGAACAAGGTGCAATCGCCTTTCGTTTCGCCCCGCATAAGACCGCTTAAGAGCCGGCTGACAAGCGCGTTCACCGGCGATGTTCCGTTAAAACGGCTATCATTGGGAAGAGGAAGAGAACACTCAAGATCAAGGCCGGTCGATTGGGCAAGCCGGTCGAGCAAGCGCGGAAAGATCGGGCTGATGTGCGTCGGGTCGCCGCACTCATCGAAGTGGCGGAGGTTCCCGTATAAGAGGAACTTAAGCCTGCTTGGGGCACAGAGGACATTCGGGGTGGTGACTACAAGGAGACCGCTTGGAACCAGCAAAGACGCGCAGCGCCTCAAAAAGGCGCTCGTGTTTTCAAGATGCTCGATCACTTCTACGGTTGTAATGACGTCGAACGCAGGCATCGAGAAGGCGGAGCGAACGGCGTCCGGAAAATCGCCATTAAGATCGACCCGTGAGAATGGAGATTTCCCCTTGTACTGCGCCGTATCGTTGTCGACACACCAGACACTCCGAAAGCCGTCCTCTCGCAAACGCTCTGCCCACGCCCCGGAGCCGCAACCAACATCGAGAACAGAGCTCTCCCTGGTGGCGTATCGCCGAAATGACTCGAGCAGACTGGCATGTAGTCCCGGAACCGAACGTTCCCGCAGCGCCACTTTTGCTTGGTTAGGGGCGTCCATTCACAGACTAATTGCCTTCACGTCTTTTCGCGCTCCGCCGTACGGAAATTGCTTCTCATCCGGCTCGCCGCAATCAGCATCGAGTTCAGAGTCGCATTGTGGCCACAGGCAGCGACTCGGTACAGAAGGCTCGAAAGCATCGCTAACGGACGGGGACCCATATCGCTCGCCAACTCCAGGCACTGTCGAGCGACGCTGTCTGCCCCGCGGCTCAGTGACAACCTCGCCCCGTACAGACAACGAAACCACAGGAGCCGCCTCAAATCGGATCTCTCTGGACGATACTTCGAGAGATCTCTGGCGAGGGCCTGGAGATAGCGGAGGTAGTCGTCCAGCTCCCGCTCAAGACCTTCCGTCGACAGTCTTCTGAGCTCATGATTCCGCACGAGCGCAAGGGTTTCCGGCACAAACGCGTGCCGACCTCCCAGGAGTCCGATGCGGAAGTTGAACTCCCAATCCTCTGATCGGTGGAGCTCTTCGTCCCACCCGCCGACCTGCAGACAGGCAGCGCGCCGGTACAGCGCTGAATTGGAGGGAAATGCACTGGTGCGGAGGAAAGAGGCTGCGATATCCGGGTGCGGTGCTTGAGAACAGCCGTAGACTCCGGCTCGGGTTCCGTCGTCGCGAATGCATTCCGTTGTGCAGTGACACGAGTTGACTCCGACTCCCGCATCTCCGTCGAACACGCGGATCTGCCGAGAGATCTTGCCGGGAAGCAGCAGATCGTCCGAATCGAGGAACTGGACAAACTCACCCGTCGCATTGCGCAATCCCGTGTTTCGGGCTGCCGACGGTCCGCGGTTCTTCTGGTACACGTACTGCAGGCGTGTATCGCCTTCCTGCACATGTCTCACACAGGAGCGAGTGTCGTCTGACGAGCCATCATCCACTACGATGACCTCAAGCTCAGGCACGCCACGCTGTCCCAGCGACGACTGTATCGCCTCAGCGAGAAGACGTGCTCTGTTGAACGTCGGTATGATCACTGAGACGCGCATGGATGATATCGGAAGCCCCGCTGATTGGCTTACTAGACTAGGCTCTGCCAGATCAGTCAATCAGGGTCGGCCGAAGCGCCTCAGCTTCGCCTCTCTGAACGCCAGGTATAGCCCCCGAGTGAGACGCGCCCCCTTTAGATAGCCCTTCCATGACCAGCGCAGATTGCCGTCGACAAGCCGATACTGAGCGTCTCCCCAGTTACACATGTTCTGTGGTCCCCCAGCCAGCAGAATGTTCCGGCGCGCTTCCGGATTCGCTAAGTAGTTCTCTCCGCCAAGTGCTCCGCTGTACCCGTGTCTTTGGTGAATTGCGGTGACCGACGGTGTCGCATCGATCAGAGACGCCCGAGCCCGGCGTGCCATGTGCAAAAGAGCATTGTCGAACCAACACCTTCCAACGGCAAACGCGGGCAGGCGCGGCCACAGCCAACGTGAGAACACGAAATAGTCACACGCCCATTGACTACGTAGAACCCCCTCGGTTCTCGAACGCTCTCGCAACGTTTCGTCCCAACCCGCCTTGAAGGTCAGATTCTCGGCGACGGCCACGTCGTGCGTGCGGCCCCCCAGCAGAAAGCGTTTCTTGCGGCGCGCGGTGAACTCGACCGCTGACATGAAATCTCCCATCAGGATAATGTCGGCGTTAATGTAGCATTGAAACGGTGTCGTGGCGATTCGCTCGGCATTTTCGAATACGTCGTTCAGAAGAGGCGTGCCAAATTCGTTGCGTGCCACGTGCGGGCAGTGCCTTACCTCAAGTTCCTGAGCAACATCGGCTACACCGTCTTCGTCGCCAAACAAGATAATGTCCGGACGTGGCGACAGCCTTATCCAGCTTTCAATCGCATTGCGCTGGATCATTGCGATATGAGGATCGGTGAACGCCTTCGGGCTGGCAAACAGCGTGATCATCTCCGGAATATGATCTCGTTGTGGGCTGGCATAATAATCGTCGCGGCAGTCGTACATCGGTCGGGCGCTTCCGGGCTCGCCTCGATTGGAACTAACGCAATCGAGCATAAGCCTGACGCTTTAGATCTCCAAGCCATAGTCGAACCTCTTGCAGCGGCGTAACACGCCTGAACTGAGCGACGTACGCCACCCTGAACGCCCGAGCATCCTGTAGTCGGCTCCAGCGTACTCGCAGTGCCGGTTTGATCGGATCGGGAAGTTTCCCCGTAGGAAGTGCATGTGCATTCGACGATGCATCGAACGTGTGTGTCGCGTCCGGGCCAAATCCTATGTTCGACACCATGTTTACAGAGGGCGCCACTGTGAGACCGTGGTAGAGCCAGCTTGAGTATATCCATCGATAGGCCCAAGAATTGATTTCGCCTCGTGCCACCTTGTCAAAGATACTGCGCCAGTAGCGTACCGCACTGGGATCGCGTAGCACACTGTACAACCAGCTTGTCTGACTCAATTCGGGCCATTTGCTCAGCCCGAAATCGTAAAGTTTCCAAGCCCGCCGCCACGTCGCCCAACCCCAGGGGAACATGTACCGAGAGAAGCCATACGCTGCGCGCTTGCGCCCCAGATATGGGATCACTGTCGTGCCATTCACCGCGAGTACTCGTTCATCGTCGTGATACTTCGTCAGCATCTCGCCGCAGAACCGAAAGAAGTCCCGTGTGGGAAGGCAGTCATCCTCGACAATGATCGCGCGCTCGTACCTCTCGAATACCGCCGTGATCCCAGAGGACATTCTCCGCTCACAGCCAAGGTTGGTATCGGAATACAGTCGCTCCACGTTGCAGTCCCAGTCGATTCTCTCTGTAGCGGCGCGTGCTGCATTGCAACGAGATCGGTCCTCCTCCGTGCGCCACCCATCCGCGACTACGATCAGGTTTCTTGGCCGCGCTTCTCTGATCGCCTCAAAGACTCGCACGGTACAGTCGGGACGCCTGTAGATACAGAACACGACGGGTGTGATTAGTGGCCATGAGATGTTCATAATATGAGAGTCATAGCGCTTCGAGTGGCGTTCGCCAGCGCTACCGGAATCATGATGTGTCACGAAGATTACTAGGGGTTGTCGCAGTGTTGATAATCAGAGACATCAGAGACCATGATCCGCTGACACCGGAACAATGACGACGCTCTCATCAGGTTGGAGCCTGACCATTCTCCCCCTGCTGTCGAATCTCAAGCGGCCTTCTTAATGCTGCGGTCCCCAGTATCTGAAACAGCCGTCCGATAGACTGCTCCATCGAGAAGTGCGTGGCAATGTGTCGCCGCGCGTTCGCCCCTAATAGTGCCGCCAAGTCAGCATCTTGCGCGAGCCGCAGCATGTGGTTCGCCATGCCTTCAACGTCTCTTTCCTCCACCAGCAGACCGGTTTCGCCCTCCACCACAACGTCGGCAATCCCGGCGTGCCTCGTGCTAACTACTGGTAACCCACTGGCCCCAGCCTCGAGAATCGCTACCGGCGTACCCTCAGAGTCGCCGTCGTTTGGTGTCAGCGAATGTTGCACAAAGGCCCGTGCCCTTCGCATCCAGCACGCGACTTCCTCGTGCCTGCAATTCCCTAGGAACTGAACGCGCGAATCTAGTCTCAGTGCGCCAACTAACTGCCGGCATGCCTCCCATAGTGCGCCATCACCAATCATCACCAGCCTAGCGGCGGGTTGTTGCCGTGCGACCTTCTCAAAGGCTAACAAGGTTAGGTGAGGCGCCTTCTTGTCAACAAACCGACCAGCTGCTAGAAAGAGAGGCGGAGTGGTGCCCGGAGAGCCTCCAGTAAATTTGTCCACCTCGACGCCACAGGGGTTGTAAAACACTTTTCCTGATGGGCACCCCAGCGCCGATAGTTGTCGTTCCATGTCCCTAGACACTGCGATTACTGCAGAGGCGACCGGAAACAAGTGAGCGTAGCGCTGGCACTGGGTGAGCGTCTCTTGGCGGTACGCATCGTAACCATGGAAGTGCACTACCAGAGGGGCTTTCGCGTTGGCACATGCGGTGAGCCTTCGGTAAGCCTGTATGAAACCTGGCGGGTGTAAGTGTTAGGGTCGTTTTGTCGCCGGCCGAGTCGGCGGTGAGGAGTGGCCAATGACCCGTGGCAGAGGATCCCGCGTTCGGGA
>JBEKZH010000064.1:0-33587 GCA_049510065.1 Bryobacteraceae bacterium | reverse complement strand
TGGGCGGTGATCGGCCAGCGATAGGCGGCTGCGCGTTGCCGTCCTCGGGAACTGAGTTCGTGGGCCAGATCGCTCGAAGTGAGGACCAATTCCAAGCTATGCGAGAGTTCTTCCACGGACTCGGGATCCACCACAGGTCCCGCGTTGCCCACTACCTCCGACAGGCGCGATCGGTTGCAGGTGACTACCGGTACTCGGACTACGCGGGGAACGTGGCGGTGATATCGTACCCGTGGAGCGCTGCTTCGGGATGGTGATCGAGCGCGACGCGCCTTATCCTCCTGTCTGTCTCGCCAATGGCGGACCATCTTCGCTGGCTTGCCGAAACCATTTGTTTCCGGCACATCCGGCGCGGGTGGCAGAAGCGTCTTGTTTTCGCCGTCGCTCATACCCGACCCTCCGCAGGGCTTTGGCAGGCCTCCAGCGTGGCCGGTGGCGATTGGCAGGCCCGACGTATCGACCCGATGCTTACGCTGTCCTGCGGGAGATTTCGCGCCACGAAAGACCGGCTCTGCGTAACGTCACGGCTTCATCCCGGCGGAACACCAAGCGCGGCCTGCCGACGGGTCTGCCACTGCGGGTGCCTCTGGCGCGCGCATCCTCCAGCCCGGCAGTCACCCTCTCACGGATCATGCTTCCGCCATGGCCGCGATCATCGTAAACATCGCATTCCCCATGGGCATGCCCGTGTCGAGTGCTTCCTGATGGGAGACAAAGCCGATGCCGAGTGCCCGGAACTCTTCCAGCGCGAGCACGAGCTGTTTCGTGCTCCGGGCGAAGCGATCGAATCGCCACACTACCACCGCATCGAACCGACCGCGGCGGGCATCCGCCATCAGATCCATGAGCGCCGGTCGCTTCTCCCTGGCACCACCCGCCCGGTCGGTGTAGACCCTGGCGACGGTCCAGCCGCGCTGGGCGCAAAGGTCGCGGAGGGGCCGTTCCTGCGCCTCGCGGTTCTGGTCGAAGACGGAGGTGTCAGGGTTGTCGATGCGGGTCCGTTTTGCGGTGGAAACGCGAGTGTAGAGGGCGGCCTTCATGATGCCCTCCCGGAACAACCGCCTGGCGATCCCGTGTACCCGCCGTGTGCCTCACTTCGGCGGAAGTATCGATTCTGGCGTTTTTGCGGTTTTGCAGAATAAATAACTTGCGCGTTTTCAGAGGGGACTCGTGTTCACGAAACCGGCTCGGCTTCATCCCCGCCTGGGAGCCAAACAGGACGACCCGAACGAGCCGAGAGCCATAGATCCGCTCAAGACCGTGACGAAACTCCTGCAAGATCGTATCCAGTCTGCGCCGCGCGCATATCCATGAACCCTCTACAGTTTGCCACAACTGGATGGCAACTACGTGGGCATAGCGTGCGGTCATGCGCGGGTCGGCGTGCCCCAGAAAGTCCTGCACGGCACGCAGGTCGCCGGTGTGCAGGTGGCCCAGCGTCGCCGCCGCGTGGCGCAGGGCATGGTCGGAGATGGCTGGACGCTTGAGGCCGGCCAGCCGCAGACACTGGACGGTCGGCTGGCGGACGCCGGATACACACAGAGGCGAATCGCGCGGTCTTTGCAGCGGCAAAAAACCATCGGTATCCCCTAAAGTGCCCCCCATTTTGAGTCCAAATCCGCCCCCCGCAGTACGATAAAAGGACTGTGGATCGTTGAAAACACGGACTGACCAGTACCCATCAGTACCTGTCAACCATTTTGTAATCAGACGGTCGGGGGTTCAACTCCCTCCGCCAGCTCCATGAAGATGAGTAGTCAGATCGGACCCCTCTGTCCTCTATGTCCTCGGTGCCTCTCTCCAGAAACTCTCTCGTAGGCGGCTGATTTGATTCGCCCTGCTGTCAGGCCGGATTGCTTGAAAGCACGAGTGTGAAACCATGTTGAGCGGCCTTCTTCGCGGGCAGCCTGATTTGCTGTTGGCGATGGTTCTCTTCGTATAGAGCCGTGCCTTTGTCCACGTATTCCTGCCCGTACTTGAGCATGCGGTATACCAATCGCGCCAGCTTCGCCCCCATCGCGGCAATCGCCCTGGGTGGGCCCAGTCTGGTGCGCAGACGCCGGAACTGTGCGCCCAGATAGCTTTCGCTCTTGCGCAGCGTGCTCGCGGCCGTGCGCAGCGCCGTCGCCAGACGGGATTTGACCTTGCGGGTTTTCTTGTTCAGTACCTTGCCGCTGCTGACCTCGTTGTGGGGAGCAAACCCGATCCAGGATACGAAGTGATCCTCGGTCGGCCATTTACCCATGTCCAGTCCCGCCTCGGCAATGATCGTCTGCACCGTCATCACCTTGATGCCGTCAATCCGCGTCAGATCCACGCCCGCAACCCGCTTCAGTTCTGCCGCCAGATCGAAGTTCGGTTCATTCCTCGACGCCTTCTTCTTGCGCTTGCGCTTCCGCTTGCCGGCGGTTGAGTTGCCGGTAGTTGTATCCGGCGGTTCTGGTGCCGGTGCGCCCTCCGCTGCCGGAATCTGCTTCAGCAGATTCCGCAAATCCAGATCGCAGGCAGCCATCTGCTTTTGCACATGATCCCAGTCCACCAGTTGCCGCTTCAATATTGCCAACTGCTCCGGGAGCCACGTGCCCTCCAGACTTTTGGCGATGGTCTCCTTGCTGGCCTTGTTGGCCCAGCGGAGACGTAAAGGCCAGGCCTTATCCCCGGACAAGGCGACCATGCGTCCGCGCCCCTGGTCAGAGCTCCCGGAACTCGGCCAGACGCGTGCCGTCCCGCTCGCCGGCCACAATCGCTCGGATGATATTCATCCCGGTGACTCCGCTGAGGTCGCTGAGTACGGTCGCCACCTGAATGTTCATCTCCGTCAGCGCTTTCTGCATCCGCTGGATGCAGGTGCCGGCCTGTTCCACGTATTCGGCCCGTTCCCGCCAGCAGGTCCGTACAGCGCGGATCTCTGGCATCGGACGGAACGACTTCCTCAATAATCCGTAGGTGTGCAGCTTCAGCAGCCACTGGCTTGGCCCCCCGTACTGGCTGGGAAGCTCGATCAGGTCCCACCGCCACGTAATGTTGCCGGCTTCCGATGTCGATGCCCGCGGCGTCCCGATGCACCACCTCCAGACCCGGACTCCCGGACCAGATCTGCCGCCCCAGTTCTTTCCTTTGCTTGCGGGTCAGCCGCTTACCCTTGCTCGATTCCGTTGTTGTCCGGATTGCCATGACGCTTCTTTCATCCTTGTGGTGAATTTCAGCGGGGCACGGCCCGGTCGCGATTCGGTAGACACTCTCTCCAACGGGGTCAAGCCGCTTCCTTCGAAGCGGCCGCCACCACTCTCGTGATCGACAGGACCGGAGCCAGACTGTGGTACGGGCAGGAACGCGCCATTGAGAAGTCGGCCATAGCTCGCCGTGCCTCGCCTATCCCATGATCCCCGAGATGGGCCCCGAGTTTCCGGCCCTCATGACGCGCGCAGCGCGTTCGCGACTGTGGTGAAAGTGAGAAGATTGTAGGAGAATGCCCCAGGATGTGGCGGTCGAAGATCTCTTGGGCCGCACCCCGGTCCGCCTCGAAGAACACAAGATCCGGGAGACCATCTCCGGCAGAACCGTCCTCGTCACCGGCGCGGCCGGCTCCATCGGCTCCGAGCTTTGCCGCCAGATCGCCCGATTCCACCCCGCCGGAATCGTCGGATTCGACATCGCGGAATCCCCCCTGTTCGAAATCGACCGCGAATTGTGCGAAGTCCCCTTCTTCCCCGAGATCGGGAGCATACAGAATCGCGCCCGCCTCGACGAGGTTCTGCACCAGTACTCGCCGTCGGTCGTCTATCATGCCGCTGCCTACAAGCACGTCCCCATGATGGAGTCCCACGCCTTCGAAGCCATCGAGAACAACGTCTTCGGGACATACAACGCGGCCATGGCCGCGGCGGAACACGGAGTTGAAGACTTCGTCCTGATCTCCTCGGATAAAGCAGTGCGGCCCACCAACGTGATGGGTGCCACCAAGCGTGTGGCCGAACTGCTGCTTCTGGCCCTGCAGAACGGGCCCACCAGGTACGTGGCCGTGCGCTTCGGCAACGTGCTCGGCTCCAACGGCAGCGTCATCCCCATCTTCAAGAAGCAGATCGCGGCGGGCGGCCCGGTGACCGTGACGCATCCCGACATGCAACGCTTCTTCATGACCATTCCCGAGGCCTGCCAGCTCGTGCTGCAAGCTGCGGTCATCGGACAGGGCGGCCAGATCTGCGTCCTGGACATGGGCGAACCGGTGAAGATTGTCGATCTCGCCAGGAACCTCATTCTCCTCTCGGGACTTCGGCCCGGCGACGACATCAGGATCGAATTCACCGGCATCCGTCCAGGCGAGAAGCTCAACG
The DNA here is from genome assembly GCA_049510065.1 of Bryobacteraceae bacterium. Classification (GTDB taxonomy): domain Bacteria; phylum Acidobacteriota; class Terriglobia; order Bryobacterales; family Bryobacteraceae; genus CAWACP01. The sequence continues at coordinate 29,253 of JBEKZH010000064.1, read as the reverse complement.
AAGAGCTCAGTACCATGCTGGAAGACACGGCCCCCACCACCCACGAAAAAATCCGCGTCTATGTCGGCAACGGCATGCCCGAAGGCGACATGCTGAGCTGGCTCCACCGTCTCCGTGAGATCTGCGAAGCACGCGACGCCGGCCGCCTGGTCGTAGCGCTAAAGGAGATCGTGCTGGACTACAGCCCCAGCGCTCACCTCCTCAAGCGTGTGCTCGCCCCCCGCCATCTCTCCACGTCCTCTGTGCCCTCTGTGGTGACTTAATCCCCGTGCCGTTCCCCAACGGGGGCTGGGTCCGCCTATGAACCCGCGAAGAGCTGCCGTGCGATCTCCTCTCCGATGGCGAGGGAAGCGGTCGCGGCAGGGCTGGGCGCATTCAGAACGTGCACCGCGCCGGGTTGTCGCACGATGTGAAAATCCTGCACCATGCCGCCACGCGGGTCCAGCGCCTGGGCCCGCACTCCCGCTCCGCCGGTTTCGAGGTCGCTCACGGTGATCTCGGGCACCAGCTTCCGCAGGGATGCGCAGAACAGCTCCTTGCTGAATGAGCGCCGCAGTTCGTCGAAGCACATGCGCGGATACTTCCCCAGGAATCTCCAGAAGCCCGAGTAGCTGAAGACATCCAGGGTATCGCGCAGGCTGACATCCCACTTGTGGTAACCCTCGCGGGCGAGTGCGAGCACGGCATTGGGCCCGGCCTCCACGCCGCCGTGAATCAGGCGGGTGAAATGCACGCCCAGAAAAGGGAACTTCGGATCGGGTACCGGGTAGATGAGGTTGCGAACAAGAAACTGACGTTCCGGTTTGATCCGGTAGTACTCGCCACGAAACGGCACGATGCGCATGTCGCGCCGAACCCCAGCCATCGCCGCAACCCGATCGCAGTGCAGTCCGGCGCAATTCACCAGCAGATGGGATTCGAAATCGCCCGCGCTGGTTTGCGCCAGCCACCCGTCCGCGGTCTTCTGCAGGCGCTCCACTCTTGCGTCAGTGACCACGCGCCCGTTGATTTTGCGGGCCAGGGTGGAGCAGACCGCGGGATAGTCGACGATCCCTTCCTGCGGTACCCGAACGGCCGCCACTCCCGCGGCATGCGGCTCGATTTCCTTCATCTGTTCGGGCCCGAGCAGCTCCAATCCCTCCAGGCCATTCTGCCGTCCGCGATCGAGCAGATCCAGGAGACGCGGCCGCTCCTCCTCATTCGAGGCGACCACCAGCTTCCCGCAGACCTCATGCGCGATGTTGTTCGCCTGGCAAAACGCCACCATCTGCCGGATGCCGCTGACCGCAAGCCGCGCCTTCGCCGAGCCCGGCTTATAGTAGAGTCCCGCGTGCAGCACACCGCTGTTGTTCCCGGACTGGTGCCGCCCGACACCCGGCTCCTTCTCCAGCACGGTGAGGCGCGCATCGGGGAATCTCTGCCCGATGCGAAACGCGGTGGCGAGGCCGACGATACCCCCGCCGACGATGGTGATGTTCTGTGTCACGTGGTTGTCACCACTATAGTATTGGTGGCGGCCTGCGGGACGGTGTAGACCAACGCCGACCTCCATGCTCACAACTCGTGCGGCAAGGTCAGCCGCCAGACCTGCCCCTCGACCTCGTCCGGCTATCCACGAAAATGGGAAGGCAGGCGCGCCAAACCGTGGTTGGACGTATATTAACGATCTTCACGGGATCTGGCTTCACGTAGTGGGTCAGTTCAGGATATGGGGCAGGTTGGCAACCTGCGCGCCGATTTCTAATCGGCGCAGGATACAATCCTGCCCTATACGGCAAGCTGACCCACTACCTGCCTTCAGAATAGCGAACGTAGTACGATACGGTTTCACCAATGCCGAGCGACACTTCACAACTCCCCTCCAACGCCTACACGCCGCTGCCGCCCGGCACGGTGTACCAGCCCGTGGTGCCATCCTCCACGATTCTTCCGGAACTCACGCTGCGGTCGGTGGCGTGGGGCCTGCTGCTGTGCATCGTGTTCACGGTGGCCTCCGCGTATTCGGGGCTGAAGGTCGGCCAGGTGATGGAATCGGCGATTCCCATTTCGATTCTGGCCATCGGGCTGGCGCGCATGTATCCCCGCCGCTCCAGCATCCTCGAGAACGTCATCATCACCGGAATCGGCGGCCTGGCGGGGTCCGTGGTGGCGGGCGCCATCTTCACGCTGCCCGCGCTCTACATTCTGAAGCTCGACCCGCACCCGGTGGAGACCATCTTCATTTGTCTCGCGGGCGGCTGCCTCGGCGTGGTGTTCCTGATTCCGCTGCGGCGGTATTTCGTGCGCGAGATGCACGGCCAGCTTCCTTATCCCGAAGCCACGGCGATCACCGAAGTGCTGGTGGCCGGCGAGAAGGGCGGCTCCAAGGCGCGGCTGCTGCTGGAAGCCACGGCCATCGCCGGCGTTTACGATTTCCTTGTTACCACGTTCCACGTCTGGCAGGAGTACCTCGATTTCCGATTCGTGCCCGCGGTAAAGGCGCTCGCCGACCGGGCCCGCGTCACGCTGAGTTTCGACGCCATCGGCTTTATCCTGGGGCTCGGCTACGTGATGGGCCTGCGCAGTTCACTGATCCTGTGCGCGGGCGGCGTGCTGTCGAATCTGGTGCTGGTGCCGCTCATCTGGATGATCGGCAGCCATCTTCCCGACGCCGCGGTGTATCCGGGTCAGATCCCTATCGCTCAGATGAACGCCGCGCAGATCTTTCGCGGGTACGTGAGATTTGTGGGAGTGGGCGCCATCGCCACGGCGGGAATCTTCGGCATCCTGAAATCCCTGCGCATTGTGGCCGGTTCTTTCGGCGTCGCTCTGCGGGCATTCCGGCGCGGCGAGGCGGAAACGGGCGAGCGCACGGACCGCGACCTTTCGGTGGTCACCATCCTGCTGGGCGTGGTGGTGGGCGCCATCGGGGTCAGTGTTTTTCTGGGCCGTCTCTCCAGTTCGCCGCTGGTGATCCTGACCGGCGCCGCGCTCACCCTGGTCTTTTCGTTCTTCTTCACCTCGGTGGCGGCCAACGCCATCGCCACTACGGCGCGCAACCCGGTCTCCGGCATGACCATGCTGACCATCATCATCTCCTCCGTCGTGCTGTTGCGATTCGGCGTCTCCGGAACCACCGGCATGTTCTTCGTAATGGCCATCGCGGGCATGGTGTGCACGGCGCTCTCGGTTTCCGGCCAGGCCATCACGGACTTCAAGACGGGCTACTGGCTGGGCTCCACGCCGGCGGCGCAGCAGAAGGTGAAGTTCCTCGGGGTGATCGCGGCGGCGGTGGTGGTGGGCCTGACCATTGTTCTGCTGGCGAAGGCGTTTCAATTCGGCGAGGCGGCGCCGGGCGACATGCGCGTGGTGCTGCCCTCGCCCCAGGCGTCCATCATGAAGGCGCTGGTGGCCGGCTTCATGAGCCACCAGCCGGTGGCGTACATTCTGTTTGGCGTGGGAGCGGCGATCGCGCTGGCGATGGAGATGCTCCAGATACCGGCCCTGACGTTCGCTCTCGGCATGTACCTGCCGCTGGAGCTGAACACGCCCGCGCTGGTGGGCGGCTTCCTGTCGCATTTTCTCGCGAAGCGCGGAAGCTCAGCGCGGGAGCGCGGCGTCATCATCGCCTCGGGCCTGATGGCCGGTGGTGCGCTTGGCGGCGTGTTCGGCGCGTCGTTCCGGTTGTTGCCGCGGTTCACCGAGGACTGGATCCGCACGCCTTTCTACGGGGACGAGGCGGTTTCGCAATGCGTCTCCGCCGTTCTGTTCGTGGGCCTGATCGGCTACGTGTGGTGGGCATCGCTGCGGCACAAGGAGGAAGCATGAGCTTTGAAGAACTGGTGGGCAACGCGATTCTGGGCATGGACACACTGTGGGGCGGCGATGTCCTGTGCGCCTCCGGCACGGGGCGTTTCATCGCCGATTCGTGGTTTTCCGATGCGCCTCTTCCCGCGGCGTATACCGATCCAACCGCCGCGCGCGTTCGCCAATCGGGTGGCGTTTCAGCGAAGACGCCTGACGTGGAGGGCATCCGCGCCTACCTGGCCGCCGTGGACATCGCCGGTGCGATTCGCGGGCTGAAGAGCGAGGCGCGTGACGAGTACATCGCCGGTCTCGCCCTCTGCTTCGAGGTGATGTGGGACCTCGCCATGGAGATTCTGGGCGAAGGCGAGCCGGTCCCCTACGAGCGATGCGTGCGAGCCTCCACCGGACTGGCGCCGGAGTCCTCGGACCCCGCCTCGAAGCGGGAGCGCGTCGCCGAACTGTTGGCGCGCGCCGGGTACCCGAGCCGGACCCGCGACGAATTGCTGGAGGCAGTGAACCAGTGGCGGAAGTCGCACCGTGTCCCGCTGGCCTCTATCAAGATTCTGGGCGCAACGGTGATCGCCTACTACGACGCGCTGAGTGCCGCCAACATCGTGCCGTACCTGCCGCCCGAACTGCACGCGGTGCCGCGGGCCAACATCGAGTTCCTGCCCATCAAAGACGCGTGGTTCTCCGGCTCCATGAATTATCTGGGCCGCGCACGCCGCGCGGACGGCTCGCCCGAATACGAAGCGACTTACGAGATCAACGCCTCGCTGGAGATCTCCATCCCCGAGTTCCTGCAACTGGTGAGTCACGAAGTGGTGCCCGGCCACGTCACCACATTCGCGTGGCTGCAGAACCTGTACTGGCGTCGCGCGGTGGGTTTCGAAGCGTCCGTGCTGACCATGAACACACGCGCGGCGGCACTTTTCGAAGGGATCGCCAACAACGCGATTCTGATGGCCCACGGCGTCACCGAGGTGGACCAGTTGCCCGACGAGGATTTGCAAATCGGCCTGCTTCTCGCGCTGCTGCAGGACGACGCAAAGAACCAGTCGTCGTGGTTGACGTGGGGCGAAGGCGTCCCGCAGGCCGATGTGGCGAAGACCCTGCGCTCGGAGTTTCTGGTCTCCGAAGAGCGCGCCAGCAAGCTGTCCGGCGCCTGGGGACGTCACCCGCTGCTGGGCCGCATGTATCTGCCGGCCTACCGCGCGGGAACTGCGAAAGTGGCCCGGTTGCGCCGCACCTACCCGCCCGCGAAACTGCTGCCCGTGCTGTACGGTTGCGCGGGACTGGTGGACATCACCACCATCGAGCAAATGCTGTAAACCGCTCCGTTACCGAGCCGCGACGGTAACGGAGCGGTCCATGGTCCTACTGGCACCGCAGCGCCTCGTTGGGATCGATCCGCGTGGCCCGCCGTGCCGGCAAATAGCTCGCCGCCAGCGCCACCGCCGCCAGAAACAACGACGCACCAGCGAAGATCACCGGATCGGTGGCACTCGTGTACACCAGCAGCCCCGCCACCACGCGCGTCACCGCCAGCGCCGCCACCACTCCAGCCGCCAGCCCCACCACCGTCAGACGCATTCCCTGCCCCACCGTCAACGCCAGCACGTCGCGCGGGCGGGCGCCCAGCGCCATGCGAATACCAATCTCCTGCGTTCGCTGGCTCACCGAGTACGCCATCACACCGTACAACCCCACCGCCGCCAGCACCAGCGCAATGAAGCCCAGCGCGCCCAGCAGCGCCGCGGCGATCTTCTGCGCGAACAGCGCGGCCTGAACGGACTCGGCCATCGGCATCGCGCCATACACGCCAACGGCCGGGTCCAGGGACTTCGCCTGCTCCCGCATCACCGGCAGCGCCTGCAGAGGATCGCCCTGTGTCCGCACAAAGAAGGCGATGTCCAGATCTGCCCGATAGATCTGCCGGAACGCGACGTAGAAATGCGGTCGCGGCGCTTCATTCGCGTTTTTGTATTTGCTGTCCTTCGCGACGCCGACAATGGTGAACCACTCGCCCCAGCCGCGCACTTTGTGGCCGATGGGATCGCGGTCGCCAAAGTACCGCCGGGCGAACGTCTGCGTGACGATCATCACCGGATTCGAGGCCATGTCGTCCTGCTCGGTGAAGTCGCGTCCCTCCACCAGCGGAATCCGCAGCACGTTGAAATAGCCGGGCGCCACCACATTACGATACAGCTTCATGTTTTCGCCGGGGCCGGGCACGTAGCCTTCAATCTGCAAATCCTCCCAGGAGTCGCCGGCCAGCGGGACGATGTCCGCATAGCTGACGCCGGCGATGCCCGACTGCGATTCCAGACGTTCGCGCAACCGCTGGCAAAACTGCTTTCGCGCGTCTTTGGAGTAGCCGGCCATGGAGAGGTGCGAGACCAGAACATGGTCCGCGTCGAAGCCGGGGTTGATCCGAAGCGCCACCTGAAAGCTGCGCGCAAACAAAGCCGCGCCGATCAGCACCACCAGGGCCATGGCCACTTCCGAAACCACCAGCAACCCGCGCAGACGCCGTGCTCCGGCTCCCCCACTTCCGCTCCGGCCGCCCTCCTTCAGCACTTCGTTCAGGCTGGCGTTGGCCGTATGCCACGCCGGCGCTGCTCCGGACACCAGACAGGCACCGACGCAGAGCACAATGGTGAAGGCCAGAACGTCGCCGTTTATCCCGAACTCCAGGAACAGCGGCAGGCTGGTGGGAGGAAGCAGGTAGCCGAGCGACTGCGTCATCCACATGGTCAGCGGCATGGCCGCCAGCGCGCCCATCACAGCCAGGGCCAGTGTTTCAGTGAGAAGCTGCCGCACCAGACGCCCGCGACTCGCGCCCAGCGCCATGCGCATGCTCAACTCTTTCTGCCGGCTGGTGGAGCGGGCCAGCAACAGATTGGCCACATTGGCGCAGACAATCAGCAGCACCACGGCGCCCACGGCCATCAGGATGGTCAGCGGCGCCAGCAATAAGCTCTGGGCTCCATAGTGCCCCTTCCACACCGGAAGCAGCGTAGCGCGCAGGTTGCCGTGTTTGTAGTCCTGCCTGGCCACCTCGCGCGCGACAGAGGCGGTTTCCGCCCGCGCCCGCTCCAGGCTGACTCCCGGTTTCAGGCGTGCGAACGAAAGCACGGGGTACGACCCGCGGTCTTCCAGCATCCAGTCGGGCATGGCTTTGAGCTGCGCCGCCATCATCACCGGCGCCCAGAGCTCGAAGCTCAAACCCTGTATCGTGCCGTGGAAACTCGCCGGGGCCACTCCAATCACGGTCAGCGTCTGGCGATTGAGCCGGATGGTTGTGCCGGCCACGTTGGGGTCGGAATGGAAGCGCCTCCTCCACAGCCGCTCACTGATCACGGCCACCGGGTATCCGCCCTGCTTGTCGCCGTATTCTTCGGTGGTGAAGAACCTGCCGAGGATCGGCCTGACTCCCAGCACGGCGAAGTAATTCCCGGAAACCAGCTCGCCAAAGACGCGCTCGGCATGCTCGTCCTCGCCGAGGCTCATCGCTTCCGGTCTCGCCACGGCCAGGCCGGAGAGCAGCTTCAGGTGGTCGCGGTAGTCGCGGTAGTCGGGGTACGAGACGGTCGGCAAGGCATCGCCATTGGGTGCGACGTTTTCGAACATCACCAGCTCATCGCCGTTGGCGACGCCGCGGATGGGATGTACCAGCACAGAGTCGATCCAACTGAACACCGTGGTGTTGGCGGCGATGCCGATGGCCAGCGTGAGCACGGCGATCAGAGTGAAGCCCGGGCTCCGCATCGCCATACGAAAGCCATAGCGAAGGTCCTGGAGGAGAGTCCGCATGATGTCTGTTATGGCAATTGCCGTGCCAATGGCTGACTTAGTGGATTCCACAGGAGGGGGCCAGTGGACTGTCCGGGTTTGGGACGCCGTGGGCGGTTGCGAACAGGTGGGGAGCTTCAGTGTTCGATTCGAGCGACGACGTAACGCAGTCCATCTTCGAACCTCGGAAAGAACCTGCACCCGTGAGTTTCGAGTCTCTCGCGAACGCCGGGATCGTCAAAGTCCTTCGAATTGCGATTGAGGAAGCAACTCTCGCGTGGATTGTGAAGGTCCAGATGAGCCAGCACGGATGCCAGCACAATCGCATCCTGTCCTGACATGCCGTATTCCATCTGAATGTCGGCCGCCGACCTGAGGATTGCCGCGTCGAGCGCAATGACATCGGCCGTTCGCAGGAATGCTGAGAGCGTGTCGCGCAGTCCTTCCCGCTCGAATTGAGCACTGGCGATCAGAACCGAAGCCAGAGCTTCGAAGGTCGCCGGAACCGCACGATGTGGCTTTGACCGGCCAAGCTCGTAAAGTTGAGCCCGCAGATCGTTGCCAAGCCTGGAGCGGATCTTTTCCTTCCCCAGAATCGCCACGTGCGGCTCGGCAAGGGAGAACGCAGGCACCGCCAGCGTTATACGGCCCTTAGAAGCAAGATCCATGATTTCAGCACAGCTTTCGCATTCTTCCTGCTGCAGCGATTGCTCCAGCACGAAGTTGGATTCGACATAGACTGTCATTGCACCGGGTTCATTTCGATGCGAGCCTGCTGCAACGATCCGGCAAGCTCAGACAACCACGCCGAAGAAGGATCCTGCTGCGGGCTGTGTTCGGCAGATCGCGCAATGTCGGTCAACCACATCAGGACGAGAAGGTCGAATTCTTCAGGCCCGATTTTCGACGGCTCCTGGTGCAGCTTTTGGAAATAGGGCTGGAACACCTTCGCGGCATCGATCGTAAACTCAGGCGGCGCCTCTGCCGCGTTAGAGGGTTCCTGCCTCCAAAGGTACATCCGTTCGGGCGTTGCAATGAGGAAATATCTGGCCCACGGGAGAATCCCGTGTGAAAGCATGTTCCTTCGCAGACGGGCGGCCCAATCCTCCGAGGTGCCACGCCTGCTCTTGGCCTCGGCCAACAGGACAACCCGGCCCTCTCGGTCGTAGGCGACGAAATCAATACCGCTGTGTTCTGTAGGCATGACTTTGTGCCAGGCTTTGGATTGCTCCAAAGCCATTCACTAGTATTCTCACACGGGCCAAGTCAACGTAGCACCGCTCCCGAGCACCGCGCTCACCAGCTCACCTGCACCAGCGACACCGCTTCCCGAGGCAGCGAAAAGCTCAGGTTGACGCGGCCGCCCTCCGCCGCCATCGACTGCTCGGATCCCAGCATCTGCAGTTGCCCCGCCGCCTCGAGACGCGCATACTGTTCCGGCGTCGGATTCTGCGGCGATCCCATCTGCTTCCACCCCGTCCACGCGTTGCTGTGATCGGCGTCGATGCGATAGTGGCGCACTTGCACGCGCTTCACGCCGGACGGCAGGCCCACCAGCGCGAGGCTCACCGAAGCGTCCGGGGCGGCGACATCGTCATCGTGATAGTTCCACACCAGCACCGAAACGCCGCGATCCCACTTCGTCGCCAACGCGTCGATATCGGGCTTCTCCCGCACGCCGCCCCGAACAATGTCATCCGGGCTCACCGCTCCGCTGCTCTCCACCCGCACCCGGTTGCCCTGCATCAGTCCGGCCATGCGAAACAGATTCAGCACCGGCTTGTCGATCCCGTTCGTGGCCAGCGTCCGGAATCCGTCGAAGTACGGCTGGTCTTCAAACTCGAACGCCCACGTGAGCATGCCCTCGATGTTGGCCTTGTAGCGGTCGGCCAGCTTCAGGATGCTGCTCAGGGCCACCGCGGTGTAACAGGGATAGAGCGCGCCGTTGCGATAGGCGTTCTGCGGGTGCGTGCGCGCGGAGCAGGCCGCGCAGCCCTCCGGGTCGGATTCGCTCAGGATGATCGGCAGGTTGCGGTATTGCGGGAACGACGTCAGAATGTCCAGGCCCGCGGCGACATCCTGCAGGTTGCGCGCGAGGCCCATGCGCACGTGCCCTTCCGCGACCTCCGGCCGGCCCTTGGCGTGGTAGCTCACGAAGTCGAGCGGAGCGCCCGTGCGCGCGCAGTATTCGAGGAACTGGCGCAGGAAGGCGGCGCCACTCCGGCCATCGGGACCAGTGGTTGCCGGTCCGCCCACCCGCATCCGCAGCGAAACGCCCTTCACGGCGCGAGCGGCGAAATCGTACATCTTGTCGTATTCTTCCGGCGTGCCCTGCCAGTATTCGATGTCCGGTTCGTTCCACACCTCCCAGGACCACGTCTCCACCTCCGCCAGTCCGTACCGCGCCACCTCATGGCGAACCCACTGGCGGACCAGCTCGGCCCACTTCTGGTAGTCCTTCGGCGGATAAGCCCAGCCCGCGGCGATGGGTGTCGTTGGCCAGGCGTGCCGGTACGGCTCGGGCTTGGTCGAGAGCGCCTCCGGCATGAAACCGATCTCGACAAACGGCGTGATGCCCGCGCGAACCCAGGTGTCGAAGATCTGGTCGACGATCTTCCAATCGTAGACCGGCGTGCCATCCGCGGTCTCGGTGTATGCGTTCGTCGAGCCCCACTTCAGCGCGTACGTGCCGTCGCCGCTGGTCAGCAGGTTGTGCGCGCGGATGTGAACACGGCCGAGCTTTCCGAGCTCGCCAACCAGTTTGCGGCCGTTTTTCGCGGTGGTGTAATTCGGCTCGTCATAGCCGAAGTAAGACCAGACGGGCCGCCACGGGCCGACCACCGCGCTCGCATCCACTCGAATGCTGACCGGCTCCTGCGCGACCGCCGCCAGCGCGGCCAGAAGGAAAACCGTGGCGGACCGCATCTTCAGTACGCTTTCGCGATAACCGCGCGCCGGTCCACGGTCTCTCCGGTGACAATGCACTTGCCTGGGCCGTCGAACGCGTCCACCAGCGGGATGCAGCGCACCGTCGCCTTGAACTCCTTCAGGCGAGCGTCGACAGCGGGGTCGTCCTTCAAGTGCGCCATGACAAACTTGCCGCCGCCGCGTTCGGCCGTGACCTCGCCCAGCAACGCCTCCACCTCTTCAATGGAGTTCGCCAGCACAGTGTTATCGGCGAGCCGCTGGCGCGCACGGCCCAGCAGCTCCTGTTGCATCTTCTCCAGCTCGACCGGCAGCAGTTCGGCGAGCGCCGCTTGCGGTACCGGCTGCTTGGTCCCGGTGTCGCGCCGCTTCAGGACAACGTTGCCGCCTTCCAGATCGCGCGGTCCAAGCTCCAGCACCACGGGCACGCCGCGGCGTTCCCAATGGAAGAACTTCGCGCCCGGCGTCTGCCCTTCGCGGTCGTCCACCTTCGCGCCCACGTCCTTCGCCAGCTTGTGCGCGGCTTCCAGCACCGCGCCCTTGTCGGCATCCTTCCGGTAGATGGGCACCAGCACCGCTTTCACGGGCGCCAGCCGCGGCGGCAGCACCAAGCCCTTGTCGTCGGAATGCGTCATAATCACGCCGCCAATCATGCGCGTGCTCAGGCCCCAGCTCGTCTGCCACACGTACTCGACCTGGCCCTCCTTGTTCTGGAACTTCACGTCGAACGCCTTGCCGAAGTTCTGGCCCAGGTCGTGACTGGTGCCCGATTGCAGCGCCAGACCGTTCTGCATCATGGCCTCGATGGAGTACGTCCGCAGCGCGCCGGCGAACTTCTCCGCGCGGGTCTTGACCCCCTTGATCACTGGTATGGCCGCCACGTTTTCGGCCACGTCGGCGTACACGTCCAGCATGCGCAGCACTTCTTCCATGGCCTCTTCATGCGTGGAATGCGCGGTGTGGCCTTCCTGCCAGAGGAACTCGGTGGTGCGCAGGAACATGCGCGTGCGCAGCTCCCAGCGCACAATGTTGGCCCACTGGTTCAGCAGCAGCGGCAGGTCGCGCCAGCTCTGAATCCACTTCGCGAAGAAGTGGCCGATGATGGTCTCCGACGTCGGCCGTATCACATACGGCTCTTCCAGTTCCTTTCCACCGGCGATGGTGACAACCGCCAGCTCGGGCGCGAAGCCCTCCACGTGTTCCGCCTCTTTGTGCAGGAAGCTCTGCGGGATGAGCAACGGAAAGTAAACGTTCTGGTGTCCGGTCGCCTTGAAGCGCGTGTCCAGCTCGCGCTGCAGCGCTTCCCAGACGGCGTATCCGTTGGGCTTGATAACCATGCAGCCTTTGACGATTTCGGCCGGTTCGGCCATGTCGCCCTGGATGACGACGTCCTGATACCATGCGGCAAAGTCATCCGCGCGCGCGGTGATGGGAGATTCAGCCATTAACACCATGGTACAAGTCGAGAGAATGAGCCATCGTCACGAATCCCTCGCCGGGTTCCCGGTTGTCGTCACCATTCCTCTGTTATGGGGAGATCAGGACGCCTTCGGGCACATCAACAACGTCGTGTACTTCCGCTGGTGCGAGACCGCGCGCGTCGAGTACATGATTCGCGTGGGCATGTGGGTGCCGTTGCCGCCCCAGGGAGTGGGTCCCATCCTGGCAAGCATCAAGTGCGACTACAAGCGGCCACTGAACTATCCCGGCACAATTCACGTGGGTGCGCGGATCACGCGCATCGGAAACAGCAGCATGCAAATGGAACACTGCATCGTAAGCCAGGATCGTGGCGTGGTGGCGGCCACCGCGGACTCCACCATCGTGCTCCTCGACTACAGCAGCAACAAGACGGTCCCAGTACCGGCGGAGATGCGGAGGGTTATCGGCGAGCTGGAAGGGAGAACGTTCGCCGAGAGCCGATGACTGCCCTCTGTGGTGACTGAGCCGCGCGCGTCAGCAAGCGGTCCGGCGGCTCAGGCTCGCCGGAACGGATTGCGGATGGTGAGGCCGTCGATCTCCTGGCCGTCGCGCATGTCTTCGGAATAAAGGGTGCTGCAGGACGCCTCGATCGCGGTCGCGATCACCAGTGAATCGTAGATGCGGTATCCATACCGCCCGGCCAGCCGCAACGCTGCGTCGTGCGTCCGCACGGTGACCGGCACGGGCCTGGGACACAGAACGCGAATGGCCTTCAGCGCCTCCAGCACTTCCTTCCACGGCATCGCCAGTTTGCGGACCGCCACAGCGACGAATTCGTTCAGCGTCTGGACCCCGACCACCCCGCCCGCGGCAAGAAGCGCCTCGGAGATCTCTGTCCGCCGATCACCCGCCGCAAACGCATAGACGAGGACGTTGGTGTCGAAGAACGCCCGTCTACCTCTCATTGGCTTCCAGGCGGTCAAACCGGAAACCGGGAGGTAACGGCCGGCGCAACTGGCGTATTCGTTTCAAGGCCTTCTCGGCGCTGCGATCCCGGGCGACTTCGAACCTGCGTTCGCCGGAGACGCTGATCTCGATCTGGTCGCCTTCCTTGAGATTCAGCGCCTCGATTACGGCGGCGGGAATTCGAACCGCGAGACTGTTACCCCACTTCGCAACTTGCATAGATATACTTCTTCATTGTATATCACGACTCGATGGGCCTTCACCGGGTGGAGCCTGCAAAGGGATCAAAAAGCCGGGTCGGTCCAATTCGGCCGCGCGTCTTCCGTAGAATCGCTTCAAGTTCACTCCGCACCAGGGACAGAAGAGCATACCCGTCTCGATCACCATCGCGATTGGAAACTCCGTTTCCAGAAGTTGCCTGGATGGTTGCTCCTGGTTGGACCGGTCGGTGGTACGAGCCTGTATCAGGAAACGGACTCCAGGGTAATCATCTTCTTCGACGAGCACTGAAAAGCCGCGATGTCCGGCTTGTTCATAACGAACTCTTGAACACTCCGAACATGATCGGAAATCCCCCGCCTTTCATCGATAGCGTAGCGCGCAACGAGCCTACGCGCGTGGCAGATGGCGCGGGGACGAACCGTAGGTGAGTTTTCTAAACTTACACTTTAGTTTTCTCAAAACTTCCCGGACGCGCCGAAACGCCAGGAAGCGGACCCGCCGCCCCTACCGCCGCGGCTCCAGCTCCAGATTGAAGTTCTCGCCCAGGTACACCCGCCGTACCTCCGGGTCGTTCCCCAGATCTTCCGGCGTGCCCCACTTGAAGATGCGGCCGTTGTTGATGATGTAAGCCCGGTCGGTCACCGCCAGCGTCTCGCGCACGTTGTGGTCGGTCACCAGAATCCCGATGCCGCTGTCGCGCAGGTCGAAGATGATCTTCTGCAACTCCAGAACCTGGATGGGATCGATGCCGGAGAACGGCTCGTCCAGCAGCAGGAACTTCGGAGCGATCACCATGGCGCGCGCAATCTCCACTCTGCGCCGCTCGCCGCCCGACAGCATGTAGCCTTTGCTGTGCCGCACCGTCTCCAGCCCCAGTTGCTCGATGCCGCGATTGAGGCGGTCGCGCCGCTCCGACGATCGCAGCGGCAGAGTCTGCAGGATGGCCAGCAGATTCTCCTCCACCGTGAGCTTGCGGAACACCGAGGGTTCCTGCGGAAGATAGCTGACGCCGCGCTGTGCCCGCCGGTACATGGGCATGTCGGTGATGTTGTCCTTATCCAGCAGGACGGTGCCCGAGTCGGGCGTCACCAGCCCCACAATCATGTAGAAAGACGTGGTCTTGCCGGCGCCGTTGGGGCCGAGCAGGCCCACCACCTCGCCCTGCTCCACCCAAAGCGAGACATTGTCCACCACCTTGCGGCCACGATACGTCTTGGAAAGCTCGGTCGTTTCGAGGGTCATTCGTGCGGTTGTTCGGACCTACTTCTTCTTACGCAGGATAACGCTGTGAGCGGGCTGGGCGGCCACCCCATTCACCAGCAGCCTATCATCCTGGGAAAACCAGGTCAATTGGCGGCCCTTCGTCGTCCCCTTCAGGCTGTCCACCAGTTGCGGCTTGCCCTCGGTGAGCACCACGCGACCGTCGCCTGCGAAGTACTCGGCGTGTTCGGAAGTGCCGGTGCGCGTGCGGTCGGGCTGGGTGGAAACAATCTCGACGTTTCCGTCGGCGATGGCGTGATCGAGCGAGGAATTCTCGGCGCCCTTGCCGTCCGTCGTCTTCGCGCCGTTATTAGCCACCGGCGCCAGCTTCCCGTCCCTGCCCGCCTGGTCATCCTGCCGCGCTTTCAGGAAGGCGCGAATCTCGCGCGCTTTGACGCGCAAATCGGGACGTTCCAGCGTCACGCCACCGGTGTAATGGGCCTGGCGGTCGCTGTCCGAGTAGACCATTTCCGGCGCCCGCACCATCGTGTACACCGCCGCCTTGTCATGGCGCGCGGGTCCGGCCGCATCGCTCTTCTTGTCCAGGAGCTGGCTGACCACGTGCCCGTGCGCCTTGAGCAGACCCTCGTCGCGGTCAATGTCGACGATGTCCGCCTGAATCCGGTTCGCGCCCTGCCAGAGCACCGCATCGCCCTCGTAGCGGATCTTCGTGTTATTCTCGCCGGTCGCCATCTTCCTCGCCCGGGCGTGCAGCGGCTCGTCGTTCGACAGCATGGAGTTGTCGGACCCGGCGTCGGGCACGCGCGTGGAGTTCACATTGCCGTCGGCGGTGAAGTCGCCGAGAGTCTGATCCAGTACCACGGTGTTCCCGGTGGTGGTCCCGCTGGAATCCCAGACTCGGGCAGCGCCCGTCAGCGTGATGACATTCTTCTTCTGATCGAGAACGGCGCGCTCGGAGTGGGCCTTGCGGTCGCCCTCCTCGTAACGAAAACTGTTCCACTGTTCCAGCCGCGCGAGCTGGGCCGTGGCGGGGTCGAAATCGGCTTTCAAATCGTGACTCCAGGTCAGCGCCGGCGCGGGAGGCTGCTTCGCTCCCGCCGGCACGGGCTTTTCGGTGCGGGTGGTCACGTTGGTACCCATGAAATTCTGAATCTGGTTCGCCGCGCCATAGTGGATGGACATCCAACTGGTGGTCATCACGCGATGCGTCTGGCCGGCGCGCACCGGGATGAACTCGATCGTGCTGGGGGTGGCGGAATCCACCGAGTCGATCTCCTGCCCGTTCGGCCGCATGTGCGCCGTCAGGACGTCGCTGCGCAGGAGGCGGCGTTCCGGCGTCTGCCCGCCCGGTGGCGCCGCCGGAGTCGATTCCACTACCGCATGTCCCAGCGCCGTGGCCGTCTGGAGGACGCTGCTCCGGTCCGCAACGGAGAGCACCAGGTCCACGCGATCCGAGTTCACCCTGGTTACGCCCGATGGTGCCGTGGACGTCAGACGCGCGTTGCGGTCGCCCACAATGTGGTTCACCTGGCCGTTCTCGTCGAAGTTCATAGTGAGCTGGTCGGCCGAGTACTCCAGCCGGCGGCCGGTCTGATTGTCGATGCCCTGCGCGTTCTGCGCTTCCACCAGTTGGATGCGCTGGTCGGCCAGCGTCACCACCGCGGTCCCCCCACTCATGGTGAGGGTGTCGCGCGTGAGCTTCGACCAGGGCGACAGATACACCTTCGATTCGAGCTCTTTGTAGACGGCGTTGCCGGCCTCGATCTTCATGGGAACCGCGCCGGGCGCTTTGCCGCGCCAGACCAGTTCCACCTGGCTCTGCAGAATCAGCTCGTGCGTCTGCGGATCGTAGGACGCGCCCTCGCACCGGCCCTCCCCCAGGGCGAACTGGAAGGACGCCGCCCGATCCGTGAACGCCTTGCCCGTCCTGCTCTCGAAGTGAACGCCGGAGGACTGGATCATCATGGAGTTTTCGTTCGGCGCCCGATCCACGGGCACGTCCAGGGCGATCGATACCGCTCCGTCCGAGTAGAGAACGCCGGCGTGCGTTTCGAACTCGCCCCTCTCCGAGTTGACCTTGTCGAAGGTGCCACCGTCCGCGCTGAAAAGGTGCAGTTCCATGCCTTTCAGCTCGAACTTGTCAGGCTCGGAAATCTGCCGGAAATCCTTCGCCCGCACCTCGACGCGGGTGCCGTTCGCGCCGCTCTGCCGGTACACCCAGTCCTGGGCCGTGGAGGAAATGTTCGGCGGCAACGTGCGCGGCACCGCTGGGGTGGCCCCCTGCTGGCGCCGGACGCGCGAGAGCCAGGAGCTGGCCACCACGCCCGCGAGTACGAGAATTATGACGAGGACCAGCGGGCCGATTCGCCGCATCTCTTTCCATTGTAGTAACTTGTTCCCCTAGGCATGGACAGTAAGAGCCGCGTTCTTGCGGTACCAGACGAGTACGCAGCCGGCGCCACATGTCCCTGGAGTCTGGAAGGCTCCACGTTACCGCCAAAGTGCAAGTGCTTACACTTCCCCGAACCCGACTTCGGGCCCACGTGGGCCGTCTTTGGGACGTTAAAGTCCTGATGCGCCGTAACACAGGACTTGACCACCTTCTGATCGGCTACACTGAACTGACTCAGGCGAATGCCGCTCTCTCCAGGCACAAAACTCGGACCATACGAAATCCTCTCGCCCATAGGAGCCGGCGGCATGGGCGAGGTCTTTCGCGCCCGCGACCCGCGCCTGGGCCGCGACGTAGCCATCAAGGTGCTGCCTGCGGCCATGTCCACTGACCCTGACCGCCTCGCCCGCTTCCAGCGTGAGGCTCGCGCCGTCGCCGCGCTCAACCATCCCCACATTGTCACCATCTACTCCGTTGAAGAGGCCGGCAGCATCCACTTCCTCACCATGGAGCTCGTCGAGGGCAAGCCGCTCGACCGCATCATCCCCGCTCACGGCCTGCCCGCCGACCAGATCGTCGACATCGGCAACGCGCTTGCCGACGCCCTCTCTGCCGCGCACGACAAGGGAATCGTCCATCGGGACCTCAAGCCCGCCAACGTCATGGTCAACAACGAGGGCCGCGTCAAGGTGCTCGATTTTGGCCTCGCCAAAGAGGTCACCCTGCTCGGCCCTGAAGATGAAACCCGCGCCGCCGCAGGCAACACCCAGGCCGGCATGGTCATGGGCACTCCCGCCTACATGTCGCCTGAGCAAATCTCCGCGCGCCCCCTCGACCACCGCACAGACATCTTCTCCCTCGGCGTCGTGCTCCACGAGATGGCCACCGGCAAGAAGCCCTTTGCCGGCCTCTCCTCGGCAGAGCTAATCTCGTCAATCCTTCGCGACACCCCGCCCTCCGTCTGCGACATCCGCGCCGACCTGCCCAGCGATCTGGCACGCATCATCCGCCGCTGCCTTGAGAAAGACCCGCGCCACCGCATCCAGACCGCGCGAGACATCTCCAACGAGTTCCGCGACCTCGCCCGCCAAACCCAGCAGAAAGCCGCTTCGCCAACCTCGGCTCAAGTTCCAGCTTCAAGCCACGCCGCAACCCCGTCCCCAACCTCAGCCGCCCACTCCCGCACCGACTCCGGCACCGCCCGCGCCGACGAAGGTTTCTGGGTCGCCGTGCTGCCCTTCAAGGCGCAAGGCGCAAGCCCCGACCTCGCCGCGTTGGCCGAGGGACTCACCGAAGACATCGTCACCGGCATGTCGCGCTTTTCTTATTTGCGCGTTATCGCACGCGGTTCCACGCTCAGCTACGCCAACAAGGCAATCGACCTGCGCGTAGCGGGCAAAGAACTCGGCGCACGCTACGTCATGGAAGGCACCCTGCGCCAGGCTGGCGCAAAGCTGCGCCTCGCCGTTCAACTCGTTGACACGGTCACCGGCGCGCACCTCTGGGCTGAGAACTATGAGCGCGCCTTCAGCCCCGAATCCATCTTCGAACTCCAGGACGACCTGGTCCCACGCATCGTTTCCACCGTTGCCGATAACAACGGCGCATTGCCGCGCAGCATGAGCGAGGCAGTGCATAGCAAAGCCCCGGAAGAATTGAGCCCTTACGAAGCCGTGCTGCGCAGCTTCGCCTACTTTGAGAGGTACACCCCGGAAGAGTTGTCGGCTTCTCGGTCTGGGTTGGAAGCTGCGGTGCGCAAAGCTCCGGCATACGCAGATGCCTGGGCAATGCTCGCATGCCTCTGCGCCCAGGACTATTTGCATGGATATGAGCTACAAAAAAACGCCCTCGAAAGGGCGGCCTCAGCCGCACGCAAGGCCGTTGAACTGAGCCCAGCGAGTCATCTGGCGTATTTCAGCCTGGCCCAGGTCCTCGCACACCAGAAAGACTTCGATTCGTTTCAGGATGCTGCCGAGCGTGTTCTGGCGCTTAACCCGATGGACGGCAATGCGGTCGCCTTTCTCGGCGAGTTCCTCGTATATGGCGGCAATGCGGAGCGCGGCATGCAACTGGTCGAGCGCGCCAAGCAACTGAACCCGAATCATCCCGGCTTTTACTGGTTCGCGGATTTTTACCACGCGTTTTCTCAAAAGGACTACTGCGGCGCACTCGCTTTCGCACAGAAAGCCAGGCTGAGGGGCAACCCGCTGGCATCAATGATGATTGCATCCGCGGCAGGTCAGCTCGGGGACGGAGAAACGGCGGCGAAAGCGGCAGGCGACTTGCTGAAGTTTCGCCCCGAACTCCCCGCCTTGATGCCCAGGCAAGTAGCAAAAATCTGGAACCCTGAATACGGCGAGAGGTTCCTCGACGGCCTTCGCAAAGCCGGCCTCGACGTTCCCGCCACGCAAATGCTTTCCGCCCCCGCCAGCACCACCAGCGGAGCCACCCGCATCGCCGATTCCAAACCTCCCTCCATCGCCGTGCTGCCATTCGCCAACATGGGCGCGGACAAAGACCAGGAGTATTTCTCCGACGGCCTGGCGGAAGAGATCATCAACCTGCTGGCGAAGATTCCTGGCCTGAAAGTCATCGCCCGCACCTCGGCCTTCGCGTTCCGCGGCAAAGAGACCGACATTCGCGGAATTGCGGGTGCGCTGGGCGTCACGCATGTGCTCGAAGGGAGCGTACGCCGCACGGAAACCCGCCTCCGCGTTACCGGCCAGTTGATTGACGCAGCCGACGGCGCCCAGCTCTGGTCCGAGCGGTACGACCGCGAGATGAGCGACATCTTCACCCTTCAGGATGACATCGCTACGGCAATCGCCGGAGCATTGCGGGTGAAGCTTTCGCCAGAGACCATTCCAAAACGCTATGAGCCGAAGCTCGCGGCCTATGAGGCTTATCTGAAGGCCAGGTATCTGCAAGCCAAGGGTACGCCGGAGTCGCTCGAGTTAGCGAAACAATGCCACGAGCGGGCGATTAAGCTCGATCCGGCTTTTGCCCTCGCTCGGGCTGAGGTGGGATTCTACTGGGTCGCGATGATAATGTTCGGCAGGTGTTCGGCGGACAAAGCCTCGCTGGCAGCACGTGCAGAGGCCGAGCGAGCGCTTCAGATTGATCCGGCTTTGCCGGACGCGCATGCTCTGTCGGGATACCTCTCCGCGGTCTTCGAGCAGGATTGGACCAGGGCCGAACAGTGTTTCGCCTTTCCGGGGGCAAGGCAAGTCGGCAATTCGATCACTCGGCCCCTTTATGGATGGTTTCAGTATTTGCGCGGCAATGTTGCGGAGGCAATCGCGCTCGCACAGTGTGCAACCGAAGAAGACCCGCTCGATGTATGGTCACGGATGAATCTCCACGCCTATCTGCAGGCTGCGGACCGTGAGAGCGAAGCGCTTGAGCAACTAAGGAAGGTGCTGGAACTGGACCCGAACCTGGCGGTGGCCATGGTATCCGTGGCCATGATCCTCGCAGACCAGGGCAACCTTCCAGAAGCGCTGGCGACCGCACGGCGAGCCCATTCCATTGGGCAGTGGCTGCCGGAAACAACCGGCGTTCTTGCTGCACTGCTTTACCGGAGTGGGGACGATGCCGAGTCCCAATCCGTCGCCCAAACACTTGGTTCAGGCGGGACGCCCGGTGATGCGCGTGCCCTGGCGCTCTTTCACTTGCTGTGCGGTGAAGTCGATAAAGGAGCCGACTGGGCCGAGCGGGCGATCAATGAGGGCGACCTCGCAATGAGGACGGTTTATATCCGCTTCGTGGTCTGCAAGCAGTTGAGAGCGAGCAATCGTTGGCCAAAGATTGCGAAGATGATCAACCTCCCACAAACCGCGGAAACCCCGGGACTTCAGGCCCGCGGCAAGGAGCCGGCGAGGTTCCTGGTACGAGAATAGTTTCCGGATGCGCCGTCACTCAGGACATGGGTTCTCTCGGCTGCCCACAGGCCACTTCGGCGACACGCCGTTTATAACCGGAAGTTATCTTTCTTCACGACTTTCCACTGGCAAAACGAAGGCTCCCAGGCGAGGTGCGACGTGCCACCCCCGCGAAACGGCGTTCTGGGAGAACAAACCTCCGAGAGAGATCAAAAGGACAAAACGCGAATTGCACCAAACCAACGGCCGTTTGCATCCGTATTAGAGGAGGGGAGCCCGCAGAGGGGATTGACGAGCGGATCGTCCGGGCGCTTCAGTACAATAACAGAACAACGGGGAAGGTGGAATGGGAAGAATACTTCCTGTTCTGGCGATCTTGTTCGGCCTGGCGGTAACGGGACAGGACCGGAACAGCGCTCAGAATCTATACAACAGAACCGACTACGCAGGCGCGCTGGCCGTGCTGCGCGGCATCCCCAACCCCGACGCCGCCACCCTGGGCCTGATGGGCCGTAGCGAGTTCATGCTGGGTGAGTTCCGCAAGGCCACCGAGTACTTCGAAAAGGCCGCCGCGATGGCGCCCACCAATTCGGAGTACCCGCTGTGGCTGGGGCGCGCATGGGGCCGCCGCGCGGAGACCGCCAGTCCGCTGTTCGCCCCCATCAACGCCGCCAAGGCCCGCCGCTACTTCGAGCAGGCCGTCGCCCTCGATCCGGGCAACCGCGAAGCGCTCTCAGACCTGTTCGATTACTATCTGGAAGCGCCCGGTTTCCTCGGCGGAGGTTTCGACAAAGCCGAGGCCATCGCCAGACGCATCGGCAAGGCCGACCCCGCCGAGTACCACTACGAGTTGGCGCAGATCGCCAGCAAGAGGAGAGAGTACCGTCAGGCGGAGGAGCAGTTGCGCCGGGCCATGGAACTGGCGCCGCGTCAGGTGGGTCGCGTCGTGGATCTGGCGAAGTTCCTCGCGCGCCAGGGACGCATCGCAGAGAGCGAGGCCGCCCTGCAACAGGCCGACCGCATCGCGCCCAACAGTCCGCGCTTGCTGTATGAGCGCGCCAGCATCTACGTGGAGCACCACCTCCGTCTCGATCAGGCGCGAGAGTTGCTGAAGAAGTACCTGCGGTCGACCCTCACCCCCGACGATCCGCCGCGCGAAGCCGCCGAGCGACTGCTCAAACAGGCCGCCGGCGCCTGATTGTTTCGTTACCATGAGTAGGGCAGGCCGCCCCACCTCTTCATGTTCATCGGTGAAGCCCTGAAGTTCAGTGTCGAGGCGTTGCGGGCCAACAAGGTCCGCACCTTCCTGACCTCGCTCGGTCTGGTGATTGGCAACGCCTCGGTCATCCTGGTGGTCACCATCTCCATTACCGGCCGCGACTACATCCTGGACCAGATTCGGGCCATCGGGTCGAACATCATCTACGGGGCCTATCAGGCCGGCGGCCACGCGCAGCCCACGGCGGGCGCGGACTTCGTCAAGCTCGCCGACGTGGACGCCGTGCGCGAGCGCCTGGGAAAGCGCATCGTCGCCGCCACCGGCGTCATGACCGACTACGACAGCATGCTCATCGACGGCAAGGAGAAAGACATCAAGGTCATCGGTTCCGACGAGCAGTACGCCGCCGTGCGCAATCTCCAGCTTCTGTCCGGCCGCTTCATGGATCCCAACGATGTCCTGCTCCGCCAGAAGGTGGCTCTGCTCACCGAGAAGCTGGCCAAACGGCTCTACGGCAGCCAGCCCAGCGCCATCGGCCAGACCATCAAGATTCACGAACTGCAGTTCACCGTCATCGGCGCCTTCAAGGAGCGCACTGAGAGCTTCGGCCTCTCCGAACTGTCCAGCGAAACCATACTGATTCCCATCACCGTGATTCGCTACTTCTCGCCCATCGAGCGCATCGATCCCATTTACGTGCAGGCCAGAACCGCCGAGGACGTGGAGCCGCTGACCATCGCCGTCCGCCAGATCATCGAGAGCCGTCACCGTCCCGGCGCCCGCTACGACATCGAGAACCTCTCGGCCATCCTCGACGCAGCCAGGAAGATCGCCCTGGTGCTCTCCATTGTTCTCCTGCTGGTTTCCGCCATTGCGCTGGTCATCTCCGGCATCGGCATCATGAACATCATGCTGGTGACCGTGACCGAGCGCACCCGCGAGATCGGTCTGCGCATGGCCGTGGGCGCCTCGCGCCGCGAAGTCATGCAGCAGTTCCTCACCGAAGCGGTCCTGATCAGCGTGTCCGGCGGCGCCGTCGGCATCCTGATCGGCCTCTCCGTTCCACTCAGCATCCGCTTCTTCACCGACCAGGTCCGCGTGCCCATCTCGCTCCTCTCGGTGGTGGTGGCATTCCTGGTGTCGCTGCTGGTGGGCGTGGCATTTGGCATTCTCCCCGCCAGCCGGGCTTCGCGGCTCAACCCGACGGAAGCGCTGCGCTACGAATAGTCCTGACAGTGGGGCAGCCAATCATGGCTGCGGCCGCCTTTCAGGCGGCTCTTGCCGAGGGGGATTGGGGACACTCCAACTGGTCTCCGGATCGGCTCAACCTGCGTTCAAGTGGAGTGTCCCCCAATTCCCCTCGACGCTTCCGGGAACGCACTCGCCCGCCGCGCCGTATTCCAGAGCATGAACCTCCTCTGGCGCGACGTCCGCTTTGCCGTCCGCAGCCTCGGCCGGGATCGCCGATTCACCGCCCTCGCGGTACTGGCCCTGGCTCTCGGGATCGGCGCTACCACGACCATCTTCAGCATCATCGACAACGTCCTGCTCGATCCTTTCCCCTACGCGGACTCGCAGCGGATGGTCCAGTTCGAGATTCACGATTCCTCCCGGAGCGGTCCGGGCGGCCGCGGCGCCCTGCTGATCCCGGAAGTCCTCGACTACCAGGCCCAGAATCATGTCTTCGACCGCATGATCGCCAGCACCCAGGTGGACGTCCTCTACGCCAACGGCGAGGGAACCGAACGCTTCCAGGGCGATCATACCGGCCCGGGCACCTTCGAGTTCCTCGGCATGCCGCCGCTTCTCGGGCGCACCTTCGGACCGGAGGACTACAAGCCCGATGCCCCGCCCGTGTTCATTCTGCGCTACAAAGTCTGGGTCGCGCGTTTCAATGCCGACCCGAAGATCCTGAACCGCACTTTCGTCCTGAACGGCACGCCGTGCACGCTGGTGGGCATCATGCCGCCGCGCTTCGGATGGGGCGACGCCGACCTGTGGATGCCTGCACCGCTGACCCGCGCCACCGCCGCCTCCACCCAGAGCCGGTTCCCCAACTACTACTGGATCCTCGGCCATCTGAAACCGGGCGTCACCATCGCCGGGGCGCAGGCCGATCTCAACGTGATTGCGCATCGCCTGGCAAAGGTCTATCCCAACGAGTACCCGAAGCAGTTCACCGTCATCGTGGAGACGCTGGCCGACGGCGTGGTGGGCCAGTTCCGCGTGATGCTGTTCATCGTGATGGGAGCGGTGGGCATGCTGCTGCTCATCGCCTGCACCAACGTGGCCAACCTGCTGCTGGCGCAGGCCACCGCGCGAGAGAAGGAAATTGCCATCCGCTCCGCCATCGGCGCCGGGCGCTTGCGGCTGGTACGCCAGCTTCTGGTGGAGAGCCTGCTGCTGGGCCTGAGTGGCGCCGCTCTGGGATGCCTCATGGCCTGGGCCGCGCTCCGTGGCCTGGTCAGCATCATCCCGCAGGGCGTCATTCCCGCCGAGGCGGAGATCCGCATGAACCTGCCCGTGCTTCTGTTCGCGCTCGCGGCGGCCGTTATCACCTCGCTGATCTTCGGCACCATCCCCGCCCTCTACGCCACCAAACGCGATCTCAACGACGCCCTGCGCGACACCGGTAAAGGCGTGTCCGGCGGGTTCCGCCACGCCGGCCTGCGCAACGGTCTCATCGTGGGCGAGGTGGCCCTCTCCCTTGTTCTTCTCACAGGCGCGGGCCTGCTGATGCGCAGCTTCTTCGAGCTCCAGCAGGTCAGCCTCGGCTTCAACCCGTCGAACATTCTGGTGGCCCGTCTGCCGCTGCCGGAGGACCGCTACAAGACCGCCGCGCAAATCACCGGCTTCTTCCGCCCCTTGCTGGAGCGCCTCAAAGCGATGCCCGGCGTGGTCGACGTCACCGAAACCAGCACTCTGCCGCCCTACGGTGGCATTCCCAGCAAGCTCACAATCCCCGGAAAGACTGCCGCTGAGGACTGGCGCACTCTGTTCCAGCTTTGCAGCGACGGCTACTTCTCCACGCTCGGCATCAAGGTGCAGCGCGGCCGCAATTTCACCGAAGCGGAGATGAACAATGTCCGCAAGGTGGCCGTGGTCAACCAGACCTTCGTGAAGAAGTATCTGCCCAACACCGACCCCATTGGCCAGCGGTTCACCCTCGCCGACCTGGCCACGTTCCCCGACCCCGTCAAGGACCCGACTTTCGAAATCGTCGGCGTGGCAGCGGACGTGAAGAATCAGGGCCTGCAGGAGCCGGTGACCTCGGAGGTGTGGGTCCCCTACACCATCACGGGTGCGGCCGCGCGCGGCGTTCTGGTGCGCACCGCCGGCGACCCGAAGCAGATGCTCAAAGCGGTCAGCCGCACAGTCTGGTCGGTGGATCGCGGCGTGGCGCTCACCCTCACCGATACCGCCGAGAACTTCATCAGTCAGTTCTCCTTCGCGCAACCGCGCTTCGGCCTCTACCTGCTGGCGGTCTTTGCCGGCGTGGGACTGGTGCTGGTGACCATCGGCGTCTATGGTGTCATCGCCTACGCGGTTTCGCGGCAGACGCATGAAATCGGCATCCGCATGGCGCTGGGTGCGGATCGCGCGATGGTCCTGCGCATGGTGCTGCGCCTGGGACTGCGCCTGCTGCTGATTGGCGTAGCCATCGGCCTCGCGGGCAGCATCCTGTTGAGCCGGACGTTGGCGAGCCAGCTCTTCGGCGTTTCGCCCTACGACCCGCTAACGCTCGCCGGGGTTGTGTTACTGCTGTTCGCCGCGGGTCTGGCCGCCTGCTTTTTCCCGGCGCGCAGCGCCACGCGAGTAGACCCGATGATCGCTCTACGATACGAGTAAGAACTGGCTTATTCTGATTGTTACAATGTCAGTTCTTGTGGGGCGGCCTTTCAGGCTGCCGCCGGCTTTCAGCCGGCGTCCGTCGGCCCATGTTCGTGTGATCGCTCAATTAGAAACACCGCGCCTGAAACTACGCCCGTTGGAACTTGCCGACGCGGAACAGGCGCAACTTCTCTTCCCCCACTGGGAGATCGTGCGGTACCTGGCGAATCGTGTCCCCTGGCCATTTCCCGAGGACGGCGCCTTCACTTACTACCGTGACGACGCTCTTCCCGCCATGGCGCGCGGCGACGAATGGCATTGGACACTCCGATTGAAAAGCAACCCCGGCCAACTCATCGGTTGCGTCTCACTGATGAAAAAGGAAAACCACAACCGCGGATTCTGGCTCGGCTTGCCCTGGCAGCGGAAAGGCTTGATGAGCGAAGCCGTAGAGGTGGTAACAGACTACTGGTTCAACACGCTCGGTTTCTCCGTGATGCGCGCACCCAAAGCGGTGGCAAACACCGCCTCCAGGCGAATCTCAGAAAAAGGCGGTATGCGCGTTGTTGCCGTGGAGGAGAGAGACTACGTCTCTGGAAGGTTGCCCACTGAGGTATGGGAGATCACCGCCGAGGAATGGCGCTCGACACTGCGCCCCCGTCTGTGCTGACCTGAACTCATGTTCTCTTCGCGGCTGAACGCCTCCACCGAGGTCAACCGCATCACCCGCCGCCTCCGCGAGCTCCGCGCGGCCGGCGTCCCCATTCTGGATCTCACCGAATCGAATCCCACGCGCGCCGGCATCCACTATCCCGCCGCCGAAATCGCGCGCCTGCTCTCCGACGCCCGCGCGCTCACTTACGAGCCTGAGCCGGCCGGCCTTCCCGCGGCTCGCGAGGCCGTGGCCGCCTACTACGCCGAGCGCGGTGAAGCGGTGGACCCCGCGCGCATCCTGCTCACCGCCAGCACCAGCGAAGGCTACGCGTACCTTTTCAAGCTGCTGGCGAATCCCGGCGACGAGGTGCTGGTTCCCCGCCCTTCCTATCCGCTCTTCGAGTTCCTGGCCGCGCTCGAATCCGTGCGCGCAGTGCACTATCCACTCGCCTATCACGGCACATGGGACATCGATTTCGACGCCCTCCGCCACGCCATCACTCCGCGGACGCGTGCCATCGTCGTCGTCAATCCGAACAACCCCACCGGATCGTTTCTGAAGCCGGACGAGCGCGACCAACTGATCCGTCTCTGCCGCGACCACCACCTCGCCGTCATCAGCGACGAAGTCTTCTCCGACTACGGTCATTCGGCCAATTCGGGGACAGGCGACGAGTTTCCGCACCGGAAGGCCCCTGAAAACAATACACCGGTTGCTGCGGAATCTCGCTGCCTGTCCCCGAATTGGGCCGACGTACTAACCTTCTCCCTCAGCGGATTCTCCAAGGTTGTCGGCCTGCCCCAGATCAAGCTCGGCTGGATGATCGTCAACGGCCCGGACGCCCTGCGCCGCGAAGCCTTCGAGCGCCTGGAATTCATCGCCGACACATATCTGTCCGTCTCCACGCCCGTGCAGTGGGCGGCCGCCGGATTGCTCGCGCTCCGGCCGCGCATTCAAAGCCAGATCCAGCACCGCCTGCGCGGCAACCTCCACCATCTGCGCGCGGCGTTCCCACCCGAATCCGCCGTTCGCGTGCTGAACGTGGAGGGAGGCTGGTACGCCATTCTGCAAGTGCCGCGAATTCGCTCCGAGGAAGAATGGACGCTCACGCTCCTGGAACAGCATCACGTGCTGGTCCAACCCGGCTTCTTCTACGATTTCGAAGCCGAGGCGTTCCTCGTGGTGAGTCTGTTGACGCCCGAACCCGTGTTCACCGAAGGGGTCGCGCGCGCGGCTCAGCATGCCCGTACCGAGCCGCGCGCGTAAGCAAGCGGTCTACTGAACTACGCCGCGAGTGGACAGCACTCGCGACGGACGCTCCGCCTCGTGGACGGCTATCAGCACCATCTCCCCGCGCACATTGACGAAGGTGAGACTTGGTGCGGCACTGCCGGCCATCTGCACCCCGGGGCCACTGAGCAGGGCCACCGTCCTGCCCTCGCTGTTGCTGATCGTCAGGACGCCGTTGACCGAGTCCTCCTGAATCGTATAGGCGCCGGCGGGCAGTCTCACCTTGCCGGCGACAAACGAATAGGGCACGTTCACCCGGAGTGCCGATTCCGCCATCAACGGCAGCATGGACACCAGCGACAAGCCCAGAACGGCACACGTTACCTTAAGCGACTTCATGTTTTTCCTCCTGTTGCGGGCGCGCAAACCACGCGTCGCATTTGGAATAACTTTCGTCGGGGAAAAGTCGGCGGGGACTGACGCACGGCTGACCGCGCCGCACGCCGTTTACTTCTTAATTAATCTACCACAACTACCACTACATTTCAATGACGATTTCTTATTGGACCCATCAATGCGCAGAGCCCCGGTGGCGCATCCGCCAATGATACACCACTGGAAAACGATTCAATTTTCTTAGCAGCCTGTGGCAAGAGTGGCCGTTCGGCCAATTCGGGGACGGGCGACGAATTCCCGCACCGGGAAGCCACTGAAAACAATCCACTGGTCGTTGCGGAATCTCGTTGCCCGTCCCCGTAATTGGACGCGCGGTGACTTCCACCACGGGCTGTTATCGCGCCGCGGCCGCTGCCTGCGTGTAAGCCTCGGCCATCAAAGCCGTGTCGCCGAAGTCGACGAATCGCGAAACCTTGCCGTCCCGAATCGTGAAGAAATGGGCGATGGGCGAGTCGATCCGTTTGCCGGTCGCCTTCACCGTCGCCGCGAATCGTCCGATGGTTGCCACCTGATCGACCTGCGCGACGAAACGGTCCGTCGTGAGAACCATGTTCTCGTTGGCCGTGGCCAACGCCTGGAAGAATCCCACCACCTGGCCCGGACCCCGCCTCGTGCCCGCGAAAGGAATCACGGCGGGGCCTTCAAGGCTCCACTCCACATCGTCGGTGAGCCGGTCCAGAATCGCCTGGATGTCGCCCCGCACGATTCGCTCCAGCAGTACTTCGCGCAGTGCTCGCTGTTGGTGAATTGCCGCGATCTGGCGACCATGGCAGCCACGCTCGCGAACATGGGAAAGAATCCTTTCACCGGCCGGAGCGTCTTCGACTTCCAGTACATCAAGTATGTGCTGACGGTGATGTTCTCCTGCGGGCTTTACGACTACGCCGGGGGATGGGCTTATGAAGTGGGCGTGCCCGCAAAGAGCGGCGTCAGTGGCGGCATTTTCGCGGTGGTGAACCGGCAGCTCGGCATCGGTGTGTATTCGCCCCGGCTGGATGCGCAGGGCAACAGCGTGCGCGGAATCCGCGCCTGCAAGGATCTCGCCAGCCACTTTGGACTGCACGCGTTCGATCCAGCTTCATGCAGTGGCTGCAGGCGTACTAGGTGCCCGGACGTGGCGCAGGCACTCGTGCCCAATGGCACTTAACTTTTTGAGAGCGGTGGGCCTCAGAAACAGAAAATCATTAAAATGTTTTAAGAGACCTGGCGCGAAGCCCGTCGGATCAGCTATAAGCTGGTGGATGGCACTGCC
>JBEKZH010000063.1:0-33094 GCA_049510065.1 Bryobacteraceae bacterium | reverse complement strand
CAGCAGCTTCCCTGCCTCTTCCTTCAGGCTCATTCCGCATTGGAATCAAATCGGCCTTTCAGGCTCACTCCGCGTTGGAATCATCTTCAACTTTCAGGCTCATTTCTGGATTGGAATATGCTGGGGGCATGGAAAGGAACTTTTTCCCGTCTCGTTCGTATTCCTCAGCGAGGACCCCTATGCACAGACGCAGTTACGTGTACCTCATCGCGGCGGCGGCGCTTGCCTGTGGCCTTGCCCGCGCCGCCCAGTGGACGAAAACCTACAACGTGGCCGGAAGGCCGGAGCTGCGCGTCGAGACCAACGACGGCTCCATCACCATCCACACCTGGGACCAGAAACGAATCGAGGCCGTGGTGATTACCAAAGGCTGGAACATCGGCGCCGGCGAGGTGCAGATCCACGAGCGTCAGATCGGCGACCGGATTGAGTTCGAGGCGCGGGTTCCCTCCCTGCACGTCGATTTCCTGAATTTCGAGTCGCGCTCGCTGCACATCGACCTGCACGTACCGCGCGACACCCGCACGGACGTTCGTAGCGGCGACGGGTCGGTCGAGGTCAGCGGACTGCAGGGCGACATCCGCATCAACACGGGGGACGGCAGCATCCGCGCAGCCGGCGTGGACGGGGCCCTCGATGCCCGCACCGGCGATGGCAGCGTTCATGCCGACGGGCGTTTCGAGTCGCTCAACGTACACACCGGCGATGGCAGCGTGGAAGTGAATGCCGCTCCGGGATCGCACGTCTCCTCGGCCTGGAGAATCGAAACCGGCGACGGCAGCGTCAACGTTCGCCTCCCCGGCCAGCTTTCCGCCGATCTCGACGTGCGCACCGGCGACGGGAGTCTCAACGTGGACCTGCCGCTGGCCATGAAGACCGCGAATACCGGCGAAGACCGCAAGGAACTGCACGGCAAGCTCAACGGCGGCGGCCAGCCGCTCTACGTGCGCACCGGCGATGGCGGCATTCACATCCGCGGGTTGTAGTGCGGGCGCCCGGCCTCAGATGTCGTAGTACAGCGCGAACTCGTACGGATGAGGCCGCAGGCGAATGGCGTCGGCCTCGTTCTTCCGCTTGTAGTTGATGTAGGTTTCGATCAGCTCTTCGCCGAAGACGTCGCCCTTCAGCAGGAACTGGTGGTCGTCTTCCAGACAGCTCAGCGCCTCTTCGAGCGACGCCGGCATGGACGGCACGTTCGACAACTCCTCGGGCGAAAGATCGTAGATGTCCTTGTCCAGCGATTCACCCGGATCGGTGCGATTGGCGATGCCGTCCAGACCGGCCATCAGCATTGCCGCGAACGCCAGATACGGATTCGCCGACGGATCGGGCGGCCGGAACTCCACGCGCTTGGCCTTCGGATTGGCCGAGTACATGGGAATGCGCACCGCGGCCGAGCGGTTGCGGCGCGAGTACGCGAGATTCACCGGCGCTTCATAACCCGGCACCAGGCGCTTGTAGCTGTTGGTGGTGGGCGCGATGATGGCCGACAGCGCGCGGGCGTGCTTCAACAGGCCGCCGATGTACCACAGCGCGAGCTGGCTCAGACCGGCATACAGATCTCCCGCGAATTGCGGCTCGCCGCCCTTCCACAGGCTCTGGTGCACGTGCATGCCGCTGCCGTTGTCGCCGAACAGCGGCTTGGGCATGAAGGTGACGCTCTTGCCGTATTGATAGGCGACATTGCGGATGCAGTACTTGTACAGCATCATGTTGTCAGCCGACTTCACCAGCGTGTTGAAGCGCTGGTCGATCTCGCACTGCCCGCCGGTGGCCACCTCGTGGTGATGGCATTCGATTTCGAGCCCGCACTCGATCATGGTCTGCACCATTTCCGAACGCAGGTCCTGGTAGTGGTCGGTGGGCGGAACCGGGAAGTAACCTTCCTTGTAGCGCGGCCGGTAGCCGAGGTTGTTCTCCTTGCGGCCGGAGTTCCAGCGGCCCTCTTCGGCATCGATGAAGTAGAAACCGGAGTGCTGGTTCTGGTCAAAGCGGATGTTGTCGAAGATGAAGAACTCGGCCTCGGCGCCGAAGTAGGCGGCATCGGCGACACCGCCGTTTTTCAGATACAGCTCGGCCTTCTTCGCGATCCAGCGCGGGTCGCGCTCGTAATGCTGGCGCGTGATGGGGTCGATCACATCGGCGGTCATCACCAGCGTGCGCATCTCCGTGAACGGATCCATGTAGCGCGTGGTGCCGTCCGGAATGAGCAGCATGTCGCTCTCGTTGATGGCGGCCCAGCCGCGAATGCTCGAGCCGTCGATACCGAAGCCCTCTTCAAACGAGGACTCGCTCAGTTGACTGATGGGATACGAGACGTGCTGAGAAAGGCCGGGCAGATCCGTAAAGCGCAGATCGATTTGCCGGGCGTCCTGTTGTTTTGCGAATTCGATGACTTCTTTCGGAGTCATTTGACCTCCTGGAGACTGGCGCCTGTTCCACGTGGCTGGCGGGCCGCGGGCGGAAAAGCCAGCATATCAGAGCGCATGCCGCGTAATCTCGCGGCGTAGCGAGCGCGCCGCCGTTTCCGGGTCGGGGGCGGCGCAGATCGCGGAGACCACCGCGATGCCGTTGGCGCCAGCCGCGATCGCCTGTCCGGCGTTCCCGGCGTGGATGCCTCCGATGGCCACCAGAACGTGTCGTGTCCGGCGGCGCAACTCGGCGAGTTGTTCGATTCCCCACGCTGGCGCGGCGTCGGGCTTGGTGGACGTGGAGAAGATGGGGCCAACGCCAAGGTAGTCGACGGGCAGCGCGGCGGCCTGTTCCGCCTGCTCCAGTGTTTCCACCGAGAGCCCGATGATCGCGCCCGGTCCGAGAAGCCGGCGCAGATCGCGGCAGTCCATGTCCGATTGCCCGGCGTGGACGCCATCGGCGCCCGCGGCAAGAGCCACGTCGGCGCGGTCATTCACGATCAGCGGAACGGCGAGCGGCGTGAGCATCTCCTTCAGCTTTCTGGCCAGCGCGACAAATTCACGGGTGGAACATTCCTTCTCGCGAAGCTGGACCGCGGTGACGCCGCCACGCACGGCTGCAGCGACCACCGCTTCGATCGCCCGCGGCGAGGCGAGGAGCCGGTCCGTCACCAGGTACAGGCTCCAGTCGGGCACGCGCTTCACTCCTGCTCCATCCGCAGCCGGCCGTGAATATCGGATTCCCGCAGCAGGTACAGGGCGTCGAGAAAGCGCACCTGGAAGGTGCCCGGGCCGGGGCAGTCCACCGCGGCCAGTTCCCCGGCGATGCCCATTACCGCCATGGCGTGCGCGGCGGCCCGCAGAGGAGATGTGTTGACGGCGGCGAATGCGCCGGTAAGGGCGGTGGCGGTACAACCGAGGCCGGTCACGCGCGGCATCATGGGGTGGCCGTTCCGGACGCGGATGACGGATTCGCCTCCGATGACGAGATCCGTCGCGCCACTCACGCTGACTACGCAACCGTGATGCGCCGCCAGTGCCCGCGCGGCATCCAGCGCGTCCTCGGATGCATGAATGCTGTCCACGCCTTTAGTCACATGATCGGCCGTGCACAGCGCGCGGATTTCCGAAGCGTTCCCGCGAATTACGGTGGGCGGAACCTCGTTGAGCAACCGCTGTGCCGTCTCCGTGCGGAAGCGCGTTGCGCCGGCGCCAACCGGATCGAGGATGATCGGCGTGTGCCGGTCGTGCGCGGCCCGTTCGGCCTCAATCATGGCGTGTACCCAGGTGCGGCTCAGCGTGCCGATGTTGATCACCAGCGCGCGGGCCAGTCCGGCCATCTCCGCCACCTCCTCCTCTGCGTGGGCCATCACCGGAGAAGCGCCCAGGGCCAGCAGGGCGTTGGCCGTCGTGTTCATCACCACATAGTTCGTGATGTTATGCACCAGCGGAGCGTCGGCGCGAATGCGCTGGATGTCGGTCCAGATAGCGGCAGCGTTGTCGATGGGGGTGACCCTCTGGTTCCATCATCGCGCGCGCTAACCCACGGGCGCGCGCGAACGTCTCAATTACACTGAAAGCTGCGGCGCACAGATGACCCGACGAGAACTCCTCACCTCCCTGGCTGCCGTCCCGCTACTCACCAGAGTGGCGAAGACCGCTCCCACAGCCCCCGTGGCTATTGGGAAGTGCCAGTCTTACGACGCCGCCGAAGTGCTCGCCACCCTGTCCGTCCTGTGCGATCAGATTGGTGGCCTCCCCCGCCTGGTTGCGAACAAAACCGTAACGGTGAAGGTGAACCTGACCGGCGCTTCGTCCGGCCGCATTCGCGGGCTCGCCCCCGGCCGCACGCACTACACACATCCGCAGACCGTGATGGCCCTCTGCCACCTGCTGGACAAGGCCGGCGCGCGGCGCATCCGTATCGTGGAGGGCGCCTTCGCCTCCAACGGCCCCCTCGAGGACTTCCTGCTCGACTCCGGCTGGAATCTGCGCGCGCTCGCGGGCACGGCGAAGAGCATCGAGTTCGAGAACACCAACGTCCTCGGCAAGGGCCGCGAGTACCACCGCGTGAAGGTTCCCGGCGGCGGTCTGATTTTCCCGGCGTGGGACCTGAATCATTCCTACGTCGATGCCGACGTCTTCGTATCGATGGCGAAGCTGAAGAACCACGCCAGTTGCGGCGTGACGCTCAGTATGAAGAACTGCTTCGGCATCACGCCCATTTCGATCTACGGCGACGATGCCGGCGTGGACGAACCGAACGAGAACCCCGCCGCGGGCCGTGGGCTTTCGTGTCATGCAGGCTCGCGCGGGCCTTCGAAGAGCGCGCCCCAGGAGCTGAATCCGCGGTCGCCGCGCGACGTAGGCTATCGCATGCCGCGCATCACGGCGGAGCTGGCCGCGGCGCGTCCCATCCACCTCGCGTTCATCGACGGCGTGGAAACGGTGGCTGGCGGCGAAGGGCCGTGGATCGGGCTTGGGGTGCGCCCGGTGAAGCCCGGCGTGATGCTGCTGGGGACCGACGCCGTCGCCACGGACACGGTGGCCACGGCGGTGATGGGCTACAACCCGCGCGCCCGCCGCGGTAGCGCGCCCTTCCGCGATTGCGATAACACTCTGCTGCTGGCCGAATCGCTCGGCGTGGGCACAGCGGACTTGAATCAAATCGAGATTGCGGGCGTGCCCATCGCCAGGGCCATGTTCCCGTTCGAGGGCTGACCGCCAATGCCTGTATTCCAGAAGACCATCCGTCTCTCCACCAAAGGCAACTGCGACGTCCTCGATATCACCGCGCGAGTGGCCTCCATCGTGGCCGGGAGCGGCATTCACGAGGGCATCGTCAACGTGGCCGGCAAGGGCTCCACCCTAGGCGTCACCACCATCGAGTACGAACCCGGCGCCGTCTCCGATCTTCGCCGCGCGCTCGAGCAGATTGCCCCCGCCAATGACAACTACGCACACAACGCCCACTGGGGCGACCACAACGGCTTCGCGCACCTGCGCAGCGCGCTCGTCGGGACCACCCAGACCTACCCGGTGCGCGGCGCATCGCTCTACCTGGGCACGTGGCAGCAGATCATTCTCTGTGATTTTGACGACTGCCCGCGCGACCGCGAGATAACGGTCACCGTCTTCGGCGAATAATGGAAGTATGCGCGTCCTGATGGCCGCCTTCGCCGCGGCTCTTGCGGTCCCCTGCTGTGCCGCGCAACTCAAGCCCGAAACCAGTCGCGCCTTCGATCGCTACGTGGATCTGACCGAGCAGCAGCTCAGCGCGGGGCCGTTCCTCTACACGAAAGCCCATCGCGGAGAGACCGTCGTCGCCGAGACGAAGATCCCGAATGTTCCGGTCCCCGACGGCCAGATTCATGACTGGCTGGGTGTCCTGTTTATCCCCGGGGACACCATCGCCAGCGTGCGCGCTATCATGCAGGACTACGACGGTTACAGGCGCATCTACCAGCCCGACGTCACCGATTCGAAGTTGCTCGCCCGCGATGGCGACCATTTCCGCGTCTTCCTGCGCATGTACAAGCACGAGTTCATGACGCTGGTTTACGATTCCGACTACGACGTGCACTACAGCTTCCCTGCGTCCGACCGCATGGAAATCGTCTCGCGCTCGACGCGCATTGTGCAGTCCGGTGACGACCACGGCTTTCTTTGGCGGCTGAACTCCTACTGGCGCTTCCAGCAGGCCGACGGCGGCGTCTACGCGCAATGCCGCGCCATCTCGCTCTCGCGCGGCATTCCTTTCGGCTTCGGCTGGCTGCGCGGCTTCCTGCAGAAGTTCCCGCGCGACTCCATGGTCAATACGCTGGAAGCCACCCGGCGCGCCGCCGGGGACAGACGATTGCGTCCCCGATGACCACGTCGTGGCGAGTGGAGTTTCGCGGACGGGGACGCAACCGTCTGTCCCCGCCTTTAATCCCGCCTTTAATCCGCCAGCGCATAGCAGGTGCTGCGCCCGCCCTCCGGACCACGCACCAGAATCCCGTGCTCCGCCAGTTCCAAAATGTCTCGCAGCGCGGTGTCCTGCGAACATTTGGCGAGCTTCGCCCATTTCGACGTCGTGAGCTTGCCCTCGAAGCCGTCGAGCAGGCGATTGAGCATGAGGCGCTGGCGCTCGTTGAGCGGAACAGCCGCCACCCGCTCCCAGAAGCGCGCTTTGTGGAGCACGGTGGCCAGGGTGGTCTGGGCGCCGGCAATGGCGCGGTCCAGACACGCGAGGAACCACTCCATCCAGGGCGTGACGTCCAGGGTGCCCTTCTGCGTCCGCTCCAGAATGTCGTAATAGGCGGTGCGTTCCTGCCGGATCTGCGCCGACATGCTGTAGAAGCGCTGCGGGCTTTGTTCGGACCTCGCCAGGGTCATGTCCGCGATCGCGCGCGCGATGCGGCCGTTGCCGTCGTCAAACGGGTGAACGGTCACAAACCAGAGATGCGCCACCGCCGCCTTCAGCACCGCGTCGGTATCCGAGCCGGCGTTGAACCACTCGAGGAAAACCCGCATTTCCCAGGGGATGCGCGCCGCGGCCGGGGCCTCGTAGTGGACGCGCTCGCGGCCGAGCGGTCCGGAGACCACCTGCATCGGGCCGGTGTGGTCGTCGCGCCAGGCGCCCACCCTGATCCGGCTCATGCCGCTCCGGCCGCTCGGGAATAGCGACGCATGCCACCCGAACAGGCGCTCCTCGGTGAGGGGTCGGTCGTAGTGGCGCGTCGCGTCCAGCATCATTTCGACGACACCCTCCACATTCCGGTCGGCCGGTTTCAGGCCGCCGATGTCGATGCCCAGACGCCGGGCGATGGAGGAGCGAACCTGGCCGGCGTCCAGCCGCTCGCCCTCAATCTCGCTGGTCCGCAGCACGTCTTCGGTGAGGGTTTCGAGCTCTGCCTCCTCGCGAAGCCGGAAACCGAGCCCCTCCATGTGGCCAATCAGTCGGCCCTGCCGGTGGCGCACGGCGGCCAGACGATCGGACAGCCGTTTCCGGCTCCAGTGGAACCGGGGCCAGTCCGGCAGATCGTGGATGTACTCGCCCAATCTCCGCAACTCCTGCGGTGATTATACCTCCTAATCTCCGCACGCCGCAAGCTAATCTCCGCATCTTATGCGGTGAATAGGCCGCCTAATCTCCGCACGCCGCCCGCCGGCTCTGCCACCAGGCGTTCAGCAGCGTGGCGGCAAGAATGATCGCGCCACCCACCAGCGAAAGCGCGGCGGGATGCTCGCCGTGCACCAGCCAGGTCCACACCGGATTCAGAGCGGGCTCCAGCAGCAGTAGAGTTGTCGCCTCGAAAGCCGGCACGTGGCGCATCCCCCGCGTCAGGCAGAAATAGGCCAGCGCGATCTGGAACACGCCCAGCCACAGGATCACCGCGGCATCCCGCCATCGCCACACCGCCACCGGGAGGGCCATGGGCAGCGTGGCCGCACAGGCCAGCAGATTCCCCATCAGCACCGTCACCATGCCCGCGGACGTGCCCGTGGCGTGGCCGCGTTCGGCCCACCGCAGACCCGCGATGGTGATGGCATAGGTGACCGCCGATAACGCCCCAAAGACGTTGCCGCGCGCGGGATTGGGCGCGGTGGTCACGGCCGCTTCGTGTCCGGAAAAGAACAGCGCCATGCCACAGGCCACACCGGCCATTAGCAGCAGGTCGGAGCGCCGGATGGGCTCCTTCAATACCAGCGGCCCGATGGCCAGCACGAACAGCGGCGCGGCCGCCTGCAGGAAAATGGCGTTGGCCGCCGTGGTCAGCTTGGTCGCGGTGACGAAGAACAACAGGGTCAGCGCGTAGGCGACGGCCACCGGCACATAGCGCCATCTCCAGTTTCGGCGCGCGTCGGGAATGAGCAGCAGGATGGCCAGCGCAGCCACGCCCGACCGGAAGCTGGCCACCTGCCAACTGTTGAAGCTGGCCGCTTTGATGGCTGCGCCACCCGTGGAGAACAACGCGGCAGCGGCGAGCACCAGCAGCCGTGCGCCCAGCGGCGCGCGCCCGTGCCCGTGTGCGAGACTGTCACTCAAGAGAGTATCTTCGCATGCAGCCGCTGCCCATCGAGATCACGCCGCGCGAGGTCAGACAGCGCATGGACGCCGGCGAGGCGATTCGCCTCATCGATGTCCGCGAGCCGGCCGAATTCGCCGTCACCCGCATCGAAGGCGCGGAACTGATTCCCATGGGCACGGTTCCGTCGCGCCTGCAACACCTCGACGCCGCGGCCGGCGAGGCAACGCTCATCGTCTTCTGTCATCACGGCGCGCGCAGTCTGAACGTGGCGTACTGGTTGCGCGAACAGGGCGTCGCGGCGTGCCAGAGCATGGCCGGCGGCATCCACCGCTGGAGCGAGGACGTGGACCCCGCGGTCCCGCGTTACTGATGGAAGCTACACCCCAACCGGCTCGGCGGCCAGAATCCGTTCCCCCACACCCGTGCCGAACCGCTTGAAATTCTCGCGGAAGCGGCGGGCCAGATCCTCGGCGGCGCGATCGTAGGCGGCCGGGTCGCTCCACTGGCCGCGCGCGTCCAGCACCTCCGGCGGCACGCCGGGGCAGTGCGTGGGCACGGCAATCTGAAACGCGGGATGAATCTGCGTCTCCACGTCGTCGAGTTTGCCCTCGATGGCCGCGTTGACGATGCTGCGCGTATACCCAAGGTCCATCCGGTGACCGACGCCGTACGGACCGCCGATCCAGCCGGTATTCACCAGGTAGCACTTCACGTTATGTTCGGCCATGCGCTCGCCCAGCATCCGCGCGTATTCTTCCGGATGCCGCGGCAGGAACGGCTCGCCGAAGCAGGTGCTGAAGGTGGCCTGCGGCTCCGATCCAAGGCCGCGCTCCGTCCCCGCCACCCGGGCGGTGTAGCCGCTCAGGAAGTAGTACATGGACTGTTCCGGCGTCAGCCGCGCAATCGGGGGCAGCACGCCAAACGCGTCCGCGCTCAGGAACAGTACGTAGGAAGGATGCCCCGCGATACCCGGCCGCAGCGCGTTCTTGATATAAGCTATGGGATACGCCGCGCGCGTGTTCTCGGTGTATTCGTCCGAATCGAAGTCCAGCCTGCGGTGCACCGGGTCCAGAACCACGTTCTCCAGCACCGTGCCGAAGCGGATGGCGTCCCAGATCTGCGGCTCGCGCTCGCGTGAAAGGCTGATGCACTTGGCGTAACAGCCGCCCTCGAAGTTGAAGACGCCGTGATTGCTCCAGCCGT
This sequence comes from Bryobacteraceae bacterium, assembly GCA_049510065.1. GTDB lineage: Bacteria > Acidobacteriota > Terriglobia > Bryobacterales > Bryobacteraceae > CAWACP01. The sequence continues at coordinate 23,466 of JBEKZH010000063.1, read as the reverse complement.
GTTCGTCGTCGCCGATCAGACGCCGGTTCGGATCGGCCGAGAGAGTCGTCTTGCCCGTGCCGGACAGCCCGAAGAACAGCGCCACGTCGCCGCGCGGCCCTACGGTGGCCGAACAGTGCATAGGCAAAACGTCGCGCTCCGGCAACTGGTAGTTCAGGATGGTGAACACCGACTTCTTCGCCTCACCCGCGTATTCGGTGCCCAGAATCAGCACCACGCGTTTGGTGAAGTTGACCACGATGCAGGTCTTCGAGCGCGTACCATCGGTGGCCGGGTCCACCTCGAATTCGGGCGCGAAGATGACCGTGAAATCCACCGCAAAACTGCGGCCCGGCACATTCCGTTGCTTAAGCAGCAGTTGCCGGGCGAAGAAGGAGTGCCAGGCCCGCTGGGTGATCACCCGCACGCCAAGCGTGTAGGTCGCGTCCGCGCCGCCGAAACAATCCTGCACGAAGAGCTCTTTTCCGTTCAGGAACTTCCGCAGCCTTTCCTCGATGCTGTCGAACACCGCCGCGCTCATCGGCTGGTTCACCGATCCCCAGTGAACGGAGGATTCGGTAGTGGAATCGCGGACAATGTACTTGTCTTTCGGGGAGCGGCCCGTAAACTGGCCGGTTCGGACCACCAGGGCGCCGCCCTTCGACAGCATGCCTTCGCGGTTCTGGATGGCTCTCTCGATCAATTCGGCGGAGGTAAGATCCCAATGCACCACGGCGGGGTGGGTAATACCTTGTTCGCCCAGATCTCGGGAATAATTGCGATCAACTTCCGGGTTCATATCAAAAAGCGTGGAACGCACTCAGTCTATCATGGGGACAGGTACTTACTTTATGGGGTTCTGGGGGCGCCGCGCGGCGCTCGTGGTTATGGTGCTGGCGGCGGCGCTCGCGGCGCGCGCTCAGGTGATTGATTTCGAATCCGGCGGACTGCACTACCGCACGCTCACTCGCAACGGCTTCACCATCATGTTCGCTAGCCTGCCCTCGCACGTGCGCGCGTATGCGGCCATGCAGGTAGCGGTCTCCAATGGCTCGGCCATCTCCTGGACGGTGAAGCCGGAGGACTTCAGCTTTCATCGGCCGGATGGCGTCGTGATTCAGGCTGCGCCCGCGGCTGAGGTGGTCGACTCCCTGATGACCAAGGCTTCTCGTGGCGACGTGATTCATCTGGTCACAGCGTACGAGACCGCGATCTACGGAAACTCCCGGTTGAAGTCGACCAACGGATACGAGGCACGGCGCCAGAACGCGCTGGCGGAAGTGGGCTCGGCAAAGCTGAAAGCGGCGGCGGCCGCGTCGGCCATCGCCCTGGTGAGCACCCGTCTGGCGCCCGGCGATTCCACCGACGGAGCGGTGTTCTTTCCCAGCAACGGCAAACCTCTCGGCGCCGGCAAGCTGATTGTGCACGCCGCCGGCGAGATGTTTGAATTCGACGCCGACGCCATGCCCGCGCGGTGAGAGCTGCGGCTATGAGGTCCGCTGCTATAATCAATAAGTTGATCGGAATTCGGGACATTTCGGCCACTGAACTTCTCAGAAAGGTGCTGGACGAGTTCGGCCGGGCCTTTGCCATTGCCACCAGCTTTCAGGATGAGGGCATGGTGCTGGTGGACATGGCAGTGCGGATCTCGCCGCGCGCCCGAATCCTCACGGTGGACACGGGCCGGCTGCCCGCCGCCACTCTCGACATGATCGGCATGGTGGAGCGTCACTACGGAATCGCGGTGGAGACCGTTCAGCCGGATGCGGGTGAGGTGGCGGCCATGATCTCGCGCTTCGGCCAGGATCTGTTTCGCGACGACACGGCCTTCCGCCGTCTCTGCTGCGAGGTGAGGAAGGTCCGTCCCCTCGATGCGGTGCAGGACGTGCGCGCGTGGGCCTTCGGCTTGCGGCGCGAGCAGTCGGAATCCCGGCGGGACATCCCCCAGGCGGAAGAGGTTGGCGGCCGGCTCAAACTCTGTCCCCTGGCCGCCTGGACCAAAGGCGAGGTTGCCGGCTACCTGCGCGAGCACGGCGTGCCCCGGCATCCGCTCTACGCCGCCGGTTACGCCACCGTCGGCTGCGACCCGTGTACGCGGGCCGTCCATCCGGGCGAAGACGAGCGCGCCGGGCGCTGGTGGTGGGAGCAGGACACCACCAGGGAATGCGGCATCCACTTCTCTCCCGACGGCCACGCCGAGCGCCAGGTGGACGTGCTGCTCCGGGAGGTACTGGCAGCCAGGTGAGCGCGGAACACGTGAGTGCGCGAGGGTTCACATTGTGGTTCACCGGCCTGTCGGGCGCCGGCAAGAGCACCATCTCCGAGATTATCCACCAGCGGTTGAAGGACGCCGGCCGGAAGGTGGAGCTGCTCGATGGCGATGTGGTGCGCACGCACCTTTCCAAGGGGCTCGGCTTCAGCCGCGAAGATCGCGATATCAACATCCGCCGCATCGGCTGGGTCTGCGAAGTGCTCTCGCGCAACGGCGTGGTGGCCATCGCGGCGGCGATCTCGCCGTACCGCCACGTTCGCGAGGAGATCCGCGCACGCATCCCCAACTTCGTGGAAGTGTTCGTCGAGTGTCCGCTCGAGGTGGTGGCCGCGCGCGACGTGAAGGGCCTCTACAAGAAGGCGCTGGCCGGAGAGATCCCGCAGTTCACCGGCGTGTCCGATCCCTACGAGCCGCCGCTCAACCCGGAAGTGCGCGTGGATTCCTCCACCCAGACCCCGCAGCAAAGCGCGGACCGGATCTGGGCGACACTGGAGAATCTGGGCCTCGTTTGAAGGCCGGCGCGACATGATCGATCTGCACTCACACACCCTCGAGTCCGATGGCACGTGTACGCCGCGGGAGCTCGTCGAGGCGGCCGTGGGCGTCGGGCTGGAAGCCCTGGGCATTACCGATCACGACACGTTCGCCGGCTACGAGCAGGCTGAGCCCGCGGCGCGCGAGCGCGGACTCGATCTGGTCTGCGGCATAGAGCTCAGCACCCGCGCTCCCTTCGGACGAGGCCGCAAGACCGTGCATCTGCTGGCGTATTTCCTCAACGGCGGACCTTCCGACGGCTTCCGCGAATGGGTGGCCTCGCTGCTGGCGTCGCGCCGCGAGCGCAACGTCCGGCTGATTCGCAGTCTGAATCAGCACGGCATCGAGATCAGCCTCGGAGAAGTGGAAACGCTGGGCCGCACGCTCACCGGACGCCCGCACTTCGCGCGCGTGCTGATGAAGAAGGGATACGTAGGCAGCACCGAAGAGGCGTTCCGGCGCTATCTGGCCGAAAGCGCGCCGTCTTACGTGGAGCGCGACAGCCCGGCGATTGAGGACGCGATTGGCGCGGTGGCCGGCGGCGGCGGCGTTTCGGCGCTGGCGCACCCGGTCCGGCTGGGGTTTCGCCGGCATCATGAGGAAGAGGAGCGGTTCATCGCCGGCTTGCGGGACAAGGGCCTGCGCGGCATCGAGGTCTGGCATTCGGACCACAGCGCCGCGGACACGGCGCACTACCTGGGCGTGGCCGCGCGCCTTGGTTTGCTGCGTACCGGGGGAACCGACTTCCACGGCGGCAACAAGCCCGGCGTCGAACTGGGCACCGGCCGCGACGGCAACGTGCATGTCGGCCGCGAAGTGCTGGACGAGTTGCGCGCGGGCGCGGCGGTGGTACGCTGAGTACAACTATGGGTGGTCCGCGCTACATCCACTGGCACGACGGGACCCAATGGCTCGGCTACTTTGAGGAGTATCCGGATTACATGACCCAGGGCGAGAGCCTCGAAGATCTTCAGGAGAATCTGAAAGACCTCCGTCGCGATCTGACCAGCGGCGAAATTCCGGGTGTGCGCCGGGTCGCCGAACTGCCTGTGCAGTCCTGACTGCCAGCTCGTATAAAACAATCAGGATGTGTCTTGTTTGAGGATATCCAGATGGCATTCCGCCCAGCAGCGCGAGGGTTATATCGTTACCCTGCTGGTCCGCACATTCGTCAGATCCCAGGTGCCGAGCCCGCGGGCGGCGGCGATGTGGAGGTAAGGGAGCCTGCTGGCATCCAGGTCCCACCAGGTCTTCGCCGCATATGCATCCACGGCGACGGGGTCGGTTCCCGCGATGAGCGTCCTTGCGGCAACCACATCGGCCAGACTTCCGCCCCCCGGACCGTTACGCAAAAGAACCCGGTACGCATCGATGATCGTGAGCGTGGGGCGCATGAACTCGGCCAGGTCCACCAGGCTTTCATGGATGCGCTGGTGAAGCCGATGCCGCGGCCCGCCCAGAATGCCGTACCAGTTCTTCATGCCCAGCGTCGCACCGGTGAGGCTGTGGTGCTTGGCAACGGGGATGTTGATCACTTTGTCCGCTGTCAGGAACGGATCCAGCACCGGCCATGAGCCCAGCACCTCCCCGTGCAGATCCACCTCGCGGAATCGCCCCTCCTCCGGCAGGATGACGTGTGCTCCGGCCGCGCGCGCCGCGGTGGCGATGCCGCTGCGCTCGAAGCAGCGGCGCGGTTCATTGATGCTCACGTCGGTGACAATCACGTCGCTCGCGCCCGCCTCACGGCACAGTCGAACCACCTCCGCGACCACCTCGGGATTCGTGTTAGCGGCCTGCTCCGGCGTGCGGTCCCACGACATGTTGGGCTTGATAACCACGACATCGCCGCGCGCGATGAAACGCTCCACGCCACCGAGTTGCTGCATTGCGCCGCGGACCAGCGCGCGGGGGTCGTCGCCGCGGATGATGGCCATCTCGGGAAGGCGGGGATCGGCCCCGACGGTGAAGTCGCGCCGGCGACCCACCGCGGGAGGTTCTTCCGGCCGGCGGCTGCGATCGCGAAGCCAGAAGCCGAGGCCCGCGGCTGTGGTGCTCAACCCGGCGAGTCCGGCCAGCCTCAGAAGCGCGTCGCGGCGCCCATGATTCTCGGGAGCCCTGGCCATAAGTTCACCCTTTACTCGGAACCAGTTTCAGTCTACTTCTGTTGGTGTGGGCTCACAAGGTGCCGGGAGACTGCGCACGGTCCTGATCCTGATCGGATTCACGGCGGTGATCGCGCAGATCGTCCTCATGCGCGAGCTGATCGTCGTTTTCTATGGGAACGAGATCACGCTGGGGCTGATGCTGTGCACGTGGCTGCTGTGGACGGCGATTGGCAGCAGTGTCCTTGGGCGCATGGGCAAGCGGGTGGCATCGCGTACGCTGGTGGCCGGGCTGGAAGGCGCGATCGCGGTCGCCTTCCCAGTCTCCATCGTCGCGGTCCGCGCCAGCAGAGCAGCCCTCGGTTCTCTTCCCGGAGAGATTCTGGGGCCGGGGCCGATGTTTCTCACTTCGTTGCTGGCGCTGAGCTTCTTCTGCGTCGTGTCGGGGTGGCTGTTTGCCGCCGGCAGCCGGCTCTACGCCGAGGAGAGTGCCCGCTCCCCCGCGGAGGCCACCAGCTCGGCATACCTGCTGGAGGCGGCGGGATCCGCTGCGGGCGGGCTTCTGGCCGGCGTGTTCCTGATTCGCTATCTGAGTGCATTCGACATGGCTGCGCTCCTGGCCCTGCTGAATCTTGCAGCCGCCGCCATGCTCACTACCGCCGCGCGCCCGATCCGGCGCGCTGTGACGGCCACGCTGCTCGCCGTCTTTGCCGCGCTGGTGTTTCCGCTCGCCGCACGACAGTTGGAGGACTGGTCGCGGGCACTGCTGTGGCGCGGCTTTCACGTAGTTGCGGCGCGGAATTCCGTCTATGGCAACCTCGTGGTCGCGAAGACCGAGGACAGCGCCAGCTTGTACGAGAACGGCCTCGTCCTCTTCGATGCACCCAATCCGGCGGCAGCCGAGGAGGCCGTGCACTTTGCTCTGCTCGAGCATCCGGAGCCCCGGAGTCTGTTGCTGATCGGCGGCGGAGTAAACGGAAGTCTGGCGCAGGCGCTCCAGCATCCCAGCCTCGAGCGCCTGGATTATGTGGAACTGGACCCCGCGATTCCGGAAATGGCCGCGGCCTGGTTCCCCCGCGAATGGGCGCCGGCCCGCACCGACCCGCGCGTGCACGTGCATGCGAGCGATGGCCGCCTTTACCTGAAGAACGCCGGCGCCACGTTCGACGTCATCATCGTCAACCTGCCCGACCCGGACACAGCCCAACTGAATCGCTTCTACACGCTCGAATTCTTCCGCGAAGCGAGGCGCGGACTGAATCCCGGTGGAATCCTCTCCCTGCGCGTAACCGCGTCCGAGAACTACATCAGCCCAGCCGCGGCCGAGTTCCTGCGCTGCATCTATAAGACACTGCGCGAGGCTTTCCCCGAAGTGATGGCCATTCCTGGCGACACCGTTCACTTCTGCGCCACCGCCCGGCCGGGCATCCTCACCGCGGACCCGTCCGTGCTTCTGGCGCGGCTGCGCTCCCGGCATCTGCGCACCGGCTACGTCTCCGAGTTCTATCTTCCATTCCGCATGTCGCCCGACCGCGTGGCCCAACTCGAGTCGGCCATCCGTCCTCAGCCGAACACGCCGGTGAATCGAGACTTCGCGCCGATCGCCTACTACTTCGATGTGACACTGTGGAGCACGCGGTTCCACCACTTCTACCGGTGGCTGTTCCAGGCCCTCGGGCGGATGCCGTTCGGCGCGGTTGCCGGCGGCGCGGCGTTGCTGCTGTTCGCCGCGGCACTGCTCGCGCGCCGTCTGCCGGCAAAGGAGCAGCGCGCGCGTGTGAGCGCCGGCTTCTCGGTGGCTGCCATGGGGCTGACGCTGATCGGCCTGGAGATCCTGCTGTTGCTCGCGTTTCAAGCGGTCTACGGTTACGTGTACCACCAGCTTGCCATCGTCATCGCGGGTTTCATGGGCGGACTGGCGTGCGGCGCATGGTGCGGACTGCGGCGCGTACGTCCGCACGAGATGCGTCTGCTCGCGGGCTTGCAGGCCATGGCGGCGTTATGCCCGCTGCTGGTGTACGCGTGCCTGGCCGCCGCCGCACGGCTGAGCCAGGCGGCACAACTGGCGGTGGTGGGCCCGGTGCTGTTTCCTCTGCTGGCCGTGCTGTGTGCTGTACTTGGCGGATTCCAATTTCCCGTCGCCAGCCGCATCTTCTTTGACCGGCCGGCGGCGGCGCGCCGTGGCAGTATCGGCTCGCTCTACGGCCTCGATCTTGCGGGGTCGTGCGCCGGCGCCATTGTGTTCAGCGCGTACCTTATTCCCGTGTACGGCTTTCTCAAAACGTCGCTGCTGCTGGCCCTGGTGAATCTGCCGCCAGCGCTGCTGGCCGCGGCATCCATGCGGGAGGCCGGAGCTCCTGCAAAGCCGCCTTCGGCGCGGGGGCAAACACCACGGCTGTAAAGACGAATATGTCGGTATCGCTGTCGCGCCAGGCGTCCGCGGGCAGACCCGCTTTCCGGCAGGCCTGCTGCACGAAGGTGAGGCGGTCCCAGTTGAATTCCGTGGCCACCTGCGGCAGCAGCAGGCCCTGCGTATCGCCCTTCCGGACCAGCAGGCCGTGCAGGCCCACGCGGATCAGGCTGACATCCAGCACGTGGCGCAACGGTGAGAGTACCGAGATTTCATACTTCAGCTCGCCGAGCTCCTGAGCGCTTACCGGCAGGAAGCGCGAGTCCTGCAACGCGGCCATCGCCGCCACGTCGCGCACGGCAAGATACAGTGGCTGCATCGCATGTACAGAGCCGATGCAGCCGCGCAGATCACCCCGTTTCGTGAGTGTTACGAACACGGCGCGGTCGCTGTTCAGTGCGGACAGCTTCGGCGCCGGGCACTGATACGGCTTCCCCTCCAGAACCGCGGTCTCAACCGACTTCCTCGCGATTCGGAGCAGCTCGTCTTTCTCCTCCTGGCTGAGGGCGAGAGCGGTGTCCTGGGCGCCGCTTCGCGCCGGACCCTTGCTGAAGGCGACGGCGCCGTAACCGACCACGCGGCTGTGGTCACCGGTAGCGTCGCCGCTGTTTGCGTATTTCAGCACCCGCGCCTGGTTCGCACCCAGCCGCTCCGCGGCGATCATGGCGGCAATGATGGGCCCGCCGCCGCACGCCTCCCAGTTCCGCTGGTCGAAGTTCGCCGACATGCTGAGATAGTCCCACTGCTCAATCGCGTGCAGGGTCTTGTGGTCGATGCGCACGGCGTCATCGTATGGATGGTAGTGGGACAGGTCGGAGCTGGCCACGATAAGGGTATCGCTTCCCTGACTCAGTTTGGCAAGGGCGACTCCGAGCGCACGGCATTTCTCCCAGGACTGATCGCCCATGACGATGGGTACCAGCCGAAACTCGCCCAGTACGCGCTGCAGAAACGGGAGCTGCACTTCGAGCGCGTGCTCACGTTTGTCGGCGGTCGGCGTGTGCCCGAGTGCCGAGAGCCGGATGGAGGGGTGCATCCGCACGAGGCGGTTGACAAACTCCCGATCCACCGGCACCTGGCCCAGCGGTGTGGAGTAAGCTGCGCCGTCATAGACCGAGGAGAAGTCGAAGGCCTCGAAATGAGAGGGAGCGATCACCACCACCCGCTGCGGCTTCCGTCCTCTCAGCAGGGCATACGAATGCGCCGCCACGGGGCCGGAGTATGGGTAGCCCGCGTGGGGCGCGACGATGGCCACCACATCAGGCACGGTGGGAACCTTCGCCTGGGCCAGAAACTGGTCCAGCATGCTCCCGAGTTCCGCGGGGTCCGCCGGGTAGAACGACCCGGCGACGGCCGGCGGCCTGACCTCCTGCTTCAAGGACGGCGGGGGCCGCTTCGTGTGCAGCGACAACGCGCAAAATATCAGGAGCGCGATGACGAAGAAGATGATACGCATGGGATTCAAACCTCCCAGATGCCGGGAATCGCCTGCCCGCAATACTGGCATTTGCCCTTGCGCAAATGGACGGCCTGCACTGCCAGGCCCGCGCGCTCCACCACCGCGCGCCTGCACTTCGGACAATACGTGCTCTCCGCGGGATGTCCGGGCACGTTGCCAAGGTAGACATAGTGAAGACCCTCGGCGTCGGCGGCCGCTTTCGCGCGTTCCAGCGTCTTCAGCGGGGTGACGGGAAGGTTCTTCAGCAGGTACTCAGGGTGGAAGCGCGAGAAGTGCAGGGGAACGTCCGTACCCAGTTCCGACTTCACCCAGCGGGCCAGTTCCCGGAACTCCTGGTCGCTGTCGTTCAGCGTGGGAACCACAAGGTACACGATCTCCGTCCACATGCCCTGTTTGCGCAGGCTGACCAGCGCATTCAGGACGGGCTTCAGCTCGCCGTTGACTACCTCTTTGTAGAACTTCTCGGTGATGCCCTTCAGGTCCACCTTCACCGCGTCCACGTACCCGCATAGTTCGCGCAACGGATCTTGCTGGACGAAGCCTCCGGTAACCACGATGCTCCTGATACCCGCGGCGCGGGCCGCCCGTGCGGCATCCACCATGTACTCGTAGAAAACGACGGGCTCGCTGTAGGTGTAGGCGACCGAAGGGCAGCGGTACTGGCGCGCCAGTTCGACCAGATCCCGCGGAGGGATGCGCGTGGCGTGGACCTGCTCTGGCCGCACCTGGGAGATGTCCCAGTTCTGGCACATGCGGCAGTTGACGTTGCATCCCGCCGTCGCCACGGAGAACGCCAGTGTCCCCGGGGCATAGTGGAAGAACGGCTTCTTCTCCACCGGATCGATGTGCGCCGCGCAGATACGGGAGTGCACCAGCGTGTAGTAAGTTCCGCCGTGGTTCTCGCGCACGCCGCAGTAACCGCGCTCGCGGTCGTCGATCACGCACTCCCGCGGGCACAGTTTGCACCTGATCTTCCGGTTGGGGAGTTTCTCGTAGTAACGAGCCTCCACCGTGAACGGCGCATCGCTCTCCGCGGCGGCCGTTGCGTATCCGGCGGCGCAACCGGCGAGTGCGGGAATCGCGGCGGTCTGCAGGAATTGACGGCGGTCCATGTCACACCTCCACGCGTTCGATACGCTTCGGATCGTTCGTCCCCAGGCGGTGTCGCGCATCGGCGGCGGTGGCGATCCAGGTGGGCTCGCGTTTCAGCGCCCGTAGCGAGGGCAGACGCTTTTCGGCGCGCTTCGCCTCGATGAGCTGCCACCCGGTGTAATCCAGCGCCACGGGATCGCGGGCCACGATGAGTCCGTTGAACGGCCAGCTCCATTGCGGCATGAACGACGGCCCGCCGTCATACTGCGCCGTGATCGCGTCGCAGACGGTTATTCGGACTTTCTGGCGAATGGGAGAGAGCATGTACACGTCGGCGACGTACGGATCGCCCACGTTGCCGTGGTACTTGTTGGGGTTGTGAATCGCGCCGAAAAAGTTCTTGAGCGCCATGGACACGCCGGCGATGCCGTGGTCCTTGAGAACCGGCAGGTTGATCACCGCATCGCACGTCCGGGTCAACGTCTTGCTCATCAGGCTGCCCGCGCTGCCGAATACCGAAAGCGTGTCCTCATAGCCGGCCTCATCGTTCCCGATGCAGCGAATGCGCTCGCCGCGGAAGCCGCCGCTCTCCAGATCGGAGGCCAGCCGGTCCCAGACGATGATCTGCTTTCGGGAAACGCCGGCCTGTTGCAGGCGCTCGCAGACGGCCTCGACAAGATGGACGCTGGTGGAGGCGGTGCCCCGTCCGGCCAGACAGTTCACCTTGAGTCCCACCACCTCGCCGGGGCGCACCACCTGTTTCCAGGCTTCCACGGGCGAGTCGGAATCGAAGAAAGCCTGAACGGCGCGGTCGAGCAGGTTGAGGACGCGTCTGGAATCGGACGTGGCGCCTGCCGCACGCAATGACGGATCGCGGGATATGACAACCCTGGACTTACCCTCGACGGGGCCGACCCAGGCTGCGCCGAGACACGCCTTCAGCACGCCCCGGCGGCTCATTGCGAACCTCACCGTCTGACTGACTCTGCCGTCCGATTCCGTTATAGCACCGATGCAAGTGGTAGATTTGGGGAACTACTGGGCCGCGACCGTGGGAAGGTGCGAGATATTCAGCGTCGTTGGCCACTCCCTATGAGAAATCGTAACCGAGCCGCGACCGTAACCGAGCCGCGACCGTAACCGAGCCGCGACCGTAAGGGAGCGGATGCGCCAGCGCGAACGAACGTCCATGAGGTACTTCATTACCTTTGCGTGCTACGGCGGACACCTGCACGGCGATGAGGCAGGTTCCGTTGACCGGAGCCACAATCTGCCGGGAAGCCGATTGTTGCCAGCGCGTCCGGCACGCGCCGAAGCCGAACGCCAATTCATGGATCAGTTGCCGTACTTGCTGGACCACGGCAGCCGGGCTGTCGTGCTCGACGCTCTCCGTGAGGTGTGTTGGCACCGTGGTTGGGTCCTGTTAGCCGCGCACGTGCGGACCAGTCATGTGCACGCAATCGTGGAGTCGGAAGTCCGGCCCGAGAGGGTCATGAACGATTTCAAGTCGTATGCGAGCCGGAGTTTGAACCGCTCAGGATGCGGAGAGCCGGACCGAAAGCGCTGGGCCCGTCATGGAAGCACGCGATGGCTCTGGAAGGACGAGGACGTGCGGGAAGCTGTCCGGTATGTAGTCGAGGAGCAGGGCGAACCTATGGCGGTGTTCAAGGCGGAAGAGATCTGATCCACTTCCGCTCCCTCACGGTCGCGGCTCGGTAACGATTCCTAATGTTACCGAGCCACGACCGTAAGGGAGTGGTCAACAAACGCTGGGTATTCACGCTCCCTGACGGTCGCGGCTCGGCAGCGGTCGCCCAACATCCAGGGTCAGCGGAGTTTCTGCTCCACGCCGCGCGCCAGTTCGATGAGCGCCTGCTCCGTCTGCGGCGTGGCCTGATAGGCGACGAGGCGCACGAAGCAGGCGCCTTTGCGGAAGGTCAGGGTCTGCCCATACAGCCGTCCAGCGTCACCCAGCGCGATGCTGCGGCTGCCGGAGGACGACTCCGACTCCATGATCCGGCGGGCCCCGTCGGAGCCGCTCAACACATGAACGTCCACCGCGGCATCGATCTCGCCGCGATAACGGTAGTCCGCCGTAAGCGTCTGGCGCACGCCCGCGCGGACATAGCGGTCGGCATCGCCATCGACATACTGCCACAGGTTCCCGGCTTCGAACGCTCGGGTGGGCCGAGTCTGCGTCCAGCCGGCAACTTCGCCGGATTCGGGAAGGAGTATGCTCGCCCGTTTCTGACGGCTGAGGACAAGCTGGTTGTTCATCGAGCGGCTCTCGCCGATGCTGCTGACGTACACGGCGGGGCGGCCCCGCACGGGACATGCAAACTCGCAGGCGCCGCAGCCGACACAGCGTTCGGGATCCACCCAGGGCTGCCGGACCTGTTGCCTCGCACCGGCGCTGTCGACCACCTCCGCCGGCAACAGATAGATCGCCTTCGGAGACGTAGGACACCACTCCTCGCAGACGATGCATTCGGTGGCCATGGACCAGGGAAGGCAGCGGCCGCGATCGTAAAACGCGGTGCCCAGCCGGATGGCCTTCGTATCGGTAGCGAGCCAGGCTTTCTCCCGTTCCGTGAAGGCCCGGATGGCGCCCGTGGGACAAACCTGGCCGCAGAGAGTACACGTCGGCTCGCAGTATCCGATCCGCGGTACCAGCACGGGTGTCCACAGGCCCTCCACGCCCGCTTCCTGCCATGCCGGGTGCACTGCGTTGTTGGGACAAACCTTCATGCACTCGCCGCAGCGGATGCAGCGGGCCAGGAAATCCGTCTCCTCCAGTGAACCGGGAGGACGGATGAGCCGGGCGCTGTCGTCGACCCCAAGGCCGGTGCCACTGCGAAGAAGCGGGAGCGCAGCCACGCCCGCCGCCAGACCAGTCAGCGCCTGCCGCCGTCCCAGATTCGTCCCTTCCACCGTATCGGCCGCAGATGGAAAGAAGCGGAACCGCAGGCCGCCTTCGGGGCAATCGGCTATGCAATTCATGCACAGATGGCATTCGGCTTTGCGCCACGGCGCGCCGGGTATGGGGTCGTCCCCGCCCTGACAGTGCAACAGGCAGCGGTTGCAGTCACGGCAATCACGGTTGCCCTTCTCCAGCCCGAGTACGGACCAGCGAGAGCACACGCCCAGCAACGCACCCAGCGGGCACAATGCGCGGCACCAGAATCGGGTGATGCGCAAGTTCAGCGCCAGAACCGTGACGAACAGCAGACCGAGGAAAAACGCCTGACGAAAGTGCGGCTGCCGGAAGCTCAGCACAATCTGGCCGAACAGCAGATGCAGGCCAGCGCCGGCCAGGCGCAGCCCATGCACCGGACTGGAGCCCAGCGGAGCCAGGGCCGAGTTAATGGCGTAGTTAATCGCAGGCAGAATCGAAAGCCCGAGGGAGCGCACTGCGAGCGAGATGGGGTCCATGATTCCGCCAATCGTGCTGCCGAACACTGCCGCTGCCAGGAGCGCAATCAGAAGGTAGTACTTGAAGCTCTGCCACGGCCGATAGCGGTTGGACTCAATCCGCGCGTGGCCGCGCTTCCAGCCGGAACGGACGCCGCCGAAGAGGTGATGCAAGGTTCCCAGCGGGCAGATCCAGCCGCAGAAGAAACGGCCGAGGAAGAGGGTGGGAATCAGCACGGCCAGACTCCAGAGGAGTCCTCGGTAGAGGGCGTGTGTCGCCAGGGCATTCGAGAGAGCAACAAAAGGGTCTGCTTCGAGAAAGAGCCGAATCGGCCAGGGCAGCGCGGTGTGGTCTCCATCCGTGCGAACCAGCAGGAAGAGGAACAGCAGCAGGAAAACGACCTGCGACAGGAGACGAAGCCTGGCGAGCGGCGTCCGCCTCCGGGCAGGTGGGCCGCTGGCAACGGGTTGCGGGGGGTTCCGCATCGCCATGCGCTTTCAGCCCGAGTATATATCGACGGGACTGTGTTCGTGGACCTAAGCTGGAATTGGGAAGCATGCCGCCATGACGACGCTCGCGGAGCAACTGGCCCGGCACACGCGGGAATCGGAGCTGCGCGAGAGGCTCGACGGCAATCGCGTGCGTTGCCTGGCGTGTGCGCACCGCTGCCCCATTCCGGCAGGATTCGCCGGCGTGTGCAAAGTCCGCTTCAACCGTGGTGGGAAACTGTACGCGCCGTACGGTTACGTCAATACCATACAGTGCGACCCGATCGAGAAGAAGCCCTTTTTCCACGTTCGTCCGGGTTCCATGGCGCTCAGCTTCGGGATGCTCGGATGCGATCTGCACTGCGGCTACTGCCAGAACTGGCTTACTTCGCAGGCTCTGCGCGATCTGCGCTCGCCCATCGATTTCATCCCGATTGAGCCGAAGAAGATCGTCGACTCGGCAATTCTGGCCGGTGCCGATGCGGTAGTCAGTACCTATAACGAGCCTTTGATTACCGCCGAGTGGGCCGTGGAGGTGTTTCGCCGGGCTCACCAGGCAGGCCTGCTGACCGGCTTCGTCTCAAACGGGAACGCTACTCCGGAAGTGCTGCAGTATCTTCGCCCGTGGGTTGACCTTTACAAGGTGGATCTGAAGAGCTTCAGCGACCGGCGTTACCACGAGCTGGGCGGCCGCCTCGGCCCAATCCTGGAGGGCATCGCACGAATCCATGAGCTGGGCTTCTGGCTGGAGATCGTGACCCTCGTGGTGCCCGGCTTCAACGATTCCGACGCGGAGCTCGAGTCCATCGCGCGTTTCATCGCAGGCATTTCGACGGACATTCCGTGGCATGTAACCGCCTTCCGCCGGGAGTACAAGATGGTGTCAGGCCGCGATACGCCGGCGGCCACACTGCTGCGTGCGTTTGAGATAGGCCGCAACGCCGGCCTGCACTTCGTATATGCGGGTAACCTCCCGGGGGCAACCGGCGCGTGCGAGGATACGCTCTGTCCGGCGTGCAACACTCCGCTGATTCGGCGATACGGCTTTCGCATTGTGGAATCGCGCGTCGGTGAGGCCGGCGCCTGCCCGGAGTGCGCTGCGAGCGTCCCGGGCGTATGGTCTCGTCCGCTGCGCGCCGCAGGCGAACCCGTGCCTCGACTGCACCGGTTCTGCGGCTGAGCATCACCGCTCTACTCATGTCGACTGGCCGCGTTCGATCTCACTCACACTGCTGCTGTGCCGCATTCAGCCGCCTTTAGCGAAGCGTGCCGGTGCTACTTGTCCGCCGGCTTCATAGGCACGAAGCTCACCGCGCCTGCTGATGTCCGCCTGATCGTGCCGTCGGCCGTCTTCTCGATCAGGATCAGCTCCTGGTCCCACGTCGATCCTACAGGAGCCACGAGGCGACCTCCGCGCGACAGTTGCGCGATCAGCGTGGCGGGAACTTCCGGCGGCGCCGCCGTCACCATGATGCGGTCGAAAGGAGCCTGTTCCGGCCAGCCTTTGTAGCCGTCACCCTGGCGGACCGTGACATTGGAGTATCCAAGCTCGCGCAGCGTTCTGGCGGCTGTTCGCGCCAGCTCCGGGACAATCTCAATCGTGTAAACCTTGGCCGCCAGTTGTCCCAGTATCGCCGCCTGATAGCCCGAGCCCGTGCCGATCTCCAGAACGCGATGCTTCTTCGCCGGCGCCAGCAGTTCGGTCATGAGAGCCACGACATGCGGTTGGGAAATGGTAGCCCCGTAACCGATCGGCAGGGGGTGATCTTCGTACGCCATGGATCGAACATCGGCGAGGACGAACAGGTGGCGGGGAGTGGCGCGCATGACCCGCAACACATCCGGGCTGCGAATACCGCGGCTCTCAATCTGCTCTGAGACCATGCGTTCGCGTTGCAGGGCAACGGGGTCGTCGGCAACCAGGCGCATTGTCGCCGTGGGGAGCGCCAGAATCGCGCAAAACGCGAACCGTAAGAGACGGAAGGAGGAGTCATGTCGACAGTCTTTCACAGAGGGCCTCCCGTCTGCGACGGCACTGATCTCCCGGATTGGAAGTGCTCCTCGCAGAATCGCCGGTATTCCCTGGCCCCACCGCCACCGTGCCCTGAATGAGCAGTGCGAAGAAGTGGGTTGTTCCGGGGATCAGAAGCTGATCCATCACTTTCATCGCCGCCGGGCTTCCTCCCGATGAATGTCTTCATTCCCTTTCCATCTTCCTCCTCGCCGGCCCAATTATAGGCCGATGCCGTAATCAGATGGTGGCCGGGTGCGCTGGTTCTACGACTACGCAGGACCGACTGGCCACTCGCGCCTAACGCGACCAGTCGTATTGCCTTTCCCTTTACGACAGAGAGTCAACATCCTGTTCATGCGTTTTTCGAAGCTCACAATAGCCCGGCCCACTGATACCACTGTCTACGCTTCGACTCTTTCATTTCCAACAACGTGCCGGTTCATCCCGGCGCACGCCGTAAAACGCCCATGCGGTCTTGTCCAATGTGATCGGATGGAATCCGTTGACTATGCGATCGTTCGGAGGGTCATCACTGATAGATCCCCACAAAACACGCTCCTCAGCGGTCAGACGCTCAGCTCTTAAGTCGTCCGCCATCCGAGCTTGAGATCCCAGCGGGAGGGGGCGATCGCGCAATGTGGACGTCTGGGAAGGGAAGACTGACCGCTGGACCGCATCTTCTCCGCCACCCGTTGCCAACCACCCACACCAATCAAAACACCATATTTAACAACCAGTTCCGCACATCGCCACCGGGAATCCCGCCCACCCCGTGCTACCGTCAAGGCGTGATGTCCACTGCCACGCCGCAGCCTCCGAGCGATCCGCAAACTGGAGGCCCAGGCCACCGCGATCCTCTGCTACGAAACGAACCCAATTCTCTACTACCAAACGAAGTCAATTCCTGTACGACGAAACGAACCCAATTCCGGGTTGCCCACGACCCCACCGCCCCGCTTGCGCCTCCCACCGCCCGCCCTCTACGCTGGAACTTCATGCTGAGAGCCGCGCTGTCCTTCCTTCTCCTCGCCGTCGCCCTATGCGGGCAGGGCGCCGACTTCGTCCGCGCCAACTACACGAAGCACGAGTACCTGGTCCCCATGCGCGATGGCAAGCGCCTGTTCACGGCCGTCTACGTTCCCAAAGACGCCGCGCAACCCTGGCCCATCCTGCTGGAGCGCACACCCTACGGCGTCGCTCCCTACGGCGAAGACAACTACCCGGACAAACTCGGACCCTCCGAACTGTTCGCCAAAGCGAAGTACATCTTCGTCTACCAGGACGTGCGCGGGCGCTACATGTCGGAGGGCGAGTTCGTCGACGTCCGCCCCATCGTCGAGAACAAGCGCGGCCCGGCCGACGCCGACGAAAGCTCGGACACCTGGGACACCATCGAGTGGCTGCTCAAACACGTGCCCGGCAACAACGGAAAGGTCGGACAGTGGGGCATCTCCTACCCGGGCTTCTACGCGGCCGCCGGCCTCATCCACGCGCATCCGGCGTTGCGGGCGGCGTCGCCCCAGGCGCCCATCACGGACTGGTTTATCGGCGACGACTTCCACCACAACGGTGCCCTCTGGCTGCCCCACGCGTTTCGCTTCTACTCCGAGTTCGGCGTGCCCCGCACGCAGCCGCTCACGAAATACCCGCCGCGCTCCTTCACCATCCCCGACACCGGGTACGAGTTCTATCTCGACATGGGCGCGCTCGCGGCCACCAACGACAAGTTCCTCAAGGGCAGCATCGCCTTCTGGAACGAGCTGCTGCAGCACGACACCTACGACGAATTCTGGCAGGCCCGCAACCTTCGTCCGCATCTGAAGAACATCCGGCCCGCGGTGCTAACGGTAGGCGGCTGGTTCGACGCCGAGGATCTGTTCGGCGCGCTGGAAGCGTTCAAGAGCATCGAAAAGCAGGGTCACTCCGACGCAAATGTGCTGGTGATGGGGCCCTGGTACCACGGCGGCTGGGAGCGCTCCGACGGCGATCACCTCGGGCCCGTCCGCTTCAACGCGAAGACCTCAGAATATTTCCGCGAGAGCGTCGAGTTCCCGTTCTTCGAGTACTACCTGAAGGGCAAGGGCGAGTTGAATCTCCCCAAAGCGGTGGTGTTCGAGACGGGCACCAACGTGTGGCGCGCTTACGATGCCTGGCCGCCGAAGACCGCCGAGCCGCGCACGCTCTACCTGCACGCCAACGGACGCCTCTCCTTCGATCCGCCAGCCGCCAGCGAGCCCTCCGCCTTCGACGAGTACGTGAGCGACCCGAACAAGCCCGTCCCCTTCATCGCCGGACAGGCCACGGGCATGACCCGCGAATACATGGTGGAGGACCAGCGTTTCGCCTCCACCCGCACCGACGTGCTCACCTGGGAAACCGAGCCGCTCGCCAGTGACCTCACCTTCGCCGGACCCGTGTCTCCCAGCCTCCACGTCTCCACCTCGGGAACCGATTCGGACTTCGTGGTGAAGCTCATCGACGTGTACCCGGCCGACGTTCCGAACCCCGACCCAAACCCCGCCGGAGTGGTGATGGCCGGCTACCAGCAACTGGTGCGCGGCGAAGTGATGCGTGGCAAGTTCCGCGCGAGCTTCACGAAGCCGGAGCCCTTCACGCCGGGCCAGGTGACGAAGATCGAGTACGTCATGCCCGACGTCAACCACACCTTCCGGCGCGGCCATCGCGTCATGGTGCAGATCCAGAGCACGTGGTTCCCGCTGGTGGACCGCAACCCGCAGCAGTTCCTCGACATCTACACCGCGAGGCCCACCGATTTTCAGAAGGCCGCCGAGCGCGTGTATCACACCGCCGAGGCGCCCTCCGCCGTTACCGTGAACGTACTTCGCTAGCAACGGAGCACTCCCCTTACTCCCTTTACAAAGCCGGGTATCCACCAATTATTTATCGAGAAAATGCCCCCGTCACACTACTACTTCACCGAAATCCGGGCGATGCACATGCCGGACGGTTCGTCAGGGGCGATGCTGCCACGGGTTGCGTTTACGACAGCGAAAGAGTGTTCTAACGGAGCTTTGTATGTTCAAACGAATCCTTCACTTCTCTAACGGGACCGACACGTCGCCGAAGAATGGTCCGCTTTCTGGCGACGCAACGGGACAACCAGCCACCTCGGCATCGCGGCCCCAGGAGGCTGAGCCCATCCTGGCGCCACCCCCAACCCTCAGCGCCAGCCGCAACAGGTCCGTCGGTCCTCTGCGCTCCTTTGAGGAGATCTACAAGGCCGCGCCGGCGCAACCGCCGCGGATGGTCTACGGCATCCTGAAAGTTTCGGAAATGCTCAACAGTGCGCATCTTGCGGGCATGTCGCACGAGAGCAAGCGTTGTTCGGTCATGATGGCCATCGACGCGGCGGGTATCCAGGTAGAGGATCTGCTGCAGGATGCCATGCTGCGCCAGCGCGCGCTGAACGACTATGAGCAGAGCGAAGAGTTGCGGCTGAAAGACTTCGAGGGCGCCACGGACCGGGAAAACAACCTGCTCCAGGCGGAGGTGGAACGGCTGACCTCGCAGTACATGGCGCGCATCCAGGCGAATGTCGACGAAGTGGCGGCGGCGCAGGATCGCTTCCGCGCCTGGCAGAAGCGCAAGCAGCAGGAATTGCAGCACATCTCGGCAGCCGCAACCATCTGCGTTCCCAAGGGCGCCGAGGCCAGCGGCGGCAACACCAGTTACACCGCCGTGCTGGCGCGTTGCGGGGTGGAGCAAGCGGCCGCTGGGGCAAGGTGATGATTCCTGGCATTTGCATCGCCGCCGCCGCGTTGATGGTCCTGTGCCTGCGATCGGGACGGAAGCAACCTCCCCTCGGGCACGACGAGATCGTACGGCTGTCCCTGTATTCCGACAAGGTACACCGCGAGGAACTCCACCCGTACGAATAGCCCTTTTCGCTGTCGGGCCCGGTGCCCGGAAGGCACGCTCCTGCTTCCGGACGGCCGCGGCCCGCGGGTGGAGGATTGTCGCGGGCCGGCGATTGGCGATGCGATGTGCAACGTGGGAGATAAGTCATGCCAAGAACTGAACAGGTCAATGGTCAACAGTCGGTCGGGCTGGACATCGGCACCAGCCGGATCGTAGTGGCCAGAAGCGCGGAGAAAGAGAGTCAGTGCGAGGCGCAGCTAAACGCTTTCATTACCCTCCCTTATTCGAAACTGGCGGAGCAGCTCCTCACCGGGCAGAACGTCTTTCACGAGGTGCACGGCGACGATATTGTGGTGGCCGGCAACGACGCGGAGAAGTTCGCCGAAGTCTTCCACGTGGAGACGCGCCGTCCCATGCTCGACGGCATGCTGAACCCGCACGAGCCGCACAGCCTGGCGGTCATCCGACGGATTATCACCCGGCTGCTGGGAAAACCGCCCGCCGGCGAGATTCAGAAGGTCCACTTCAGCGTTCCGGCGCCGGATCCGGTGAATGGCGGGAACCTCGCTTATCACGAACGGTCCTGCCGGGAAATCCTGACCGAACTCGGTTACCGGGCCACCGCCATCAACGAAGGGCTCGCGGTGGTATTCGCCGAACTGGAGTCCACCAACTACACCGGCATCGGGATCTCCTGCGGCAGCGGCATGTGCAACGTGTGCCTGTCCGTGCTGTCGGTGCCCGTCATCAGCTTCAGCATCCCCAAAGCCGGCGATTTCATCGACACGCACGCGGCCGGGGCCACCGGAGAGGTGTCCCACCGGAGAGGTGTCCCATCGGATACGCGTCCGCAAGGAGCACTCGTTCAGCCTGAACGGTTTCGGCGGCGACCTCGTGCAGAACGCACTCACCGTTTACTACGAGGAGGTCGTGCACACCCTGCTGGATGCGCTGCGCGAGAACCTCTCCGCCGCCCGGCGCCTCCCCCGGCTGGATAGCCCGATTCCGCTGGTATTGAGCGGCGGCACGGTGATGCCCAGGGGCTTCTTCGAGTTCTTCAAGAAGGTTTTGGCCGCGTGCGAGTTGCCGATACGGCTGTCCGAGGTCCGGGTGTCGGCCGAGCCGCTCTACTCCACGGCAAGGGGAGCGCTGATGGCCGCCTCGGTAAGCTAAGGAGCCCGTGGGACAGCGCCGTGCGCTGTCGCGGCCGTTACCGAGCCACGACTGTAAAGGAGTGGTCCGCGCAAGTCCCTGATTTCTCTGGCGGTACGGCTCGCGCCTTAGCACTCCTAAGGGATTCTACGCAGAACTTTCCCTGGTACCTTGTACCAGCCCTAAGGTATTTGCGCGCTGCTGCCGATAGAAACCACGAGATCGGAGCACAACGGTGCGGGACCAATTCCTATGATGTTGGCGGAGCCGGGGACCAGAAACCGGGGCGGGGAACAACGGCGGGGCCGCTGGTGGCGCGGATGGCGCACCGGCCGCGTCGGCGAGCTTCGCATGTCCGTGATCGAGTGGCGTGCCGAGACGATCAGGGATCCTCTGGAGAGGCTGCGGTTCCTGCGGAACACGGTCGACGCCGGCGTAATCGCGCTTCCGGTCCCCCCGGTGCGCCGGTCCCGCCGCGGAATGATCCACACCGGGATCGCCGTGGCTGCGCTGCTCACGGTAATAGCGTTCATGGCTTCCCCAACGTCGTCCACCTCGGTGGGGACGTACCAGGGACAGTTCCTGATGCCTCCTCCCACCCCCCAGCCGGTTGGCGAAGAAGCGCAGAAGGTGTGGCAGGTGGAGATCACCCGCGACTACGAGACCTTCAGCAACGGACTGCGCATCGAGAAGGCATACCAGACCTCCGGCAACGAGCGGATTCCTTATCGCGTGTACCGGCGCCGCGATCCGCAACTGGCCAGTTCGGAAATGCGCTCCGGACCGGCCGGCATCGTCTACCACACCACCGAGAGTCACATGGCCCCGTTCGAGCCCGAGCAGAACGGGCAGATGCGGCGGATCGGGGCCTCCGTCCTCGATCTGGTTCGCCGGAACCGTTGCTACCACTACGTGGTCGACCGGTTTGGCCGGGTGTTTCGGATCGTCGCCGAAGGCGACATCGCCAATCATGCCGGGCTATCCGTCTGGGCCGACGAAAAGTACGCCTATGTGAACCTGAACGGGAGCTTTCTGGGGGTGTCGTTTGAAACCGAGACCCGCTCGGGCGAAAACGATCCCGAGATCAGCCCGGCGCAGATTCATTCGGCGCGCATCCTCACGGACATGCTCCGCTACAAATACGCCATCCCGGCGGGCAACTGCGTCACGCACGCGCAGGTTTCGGTGAACCCCAGCAACATGCGCATCGGTTACCACACGGACTGGGCCGGCAACTTCCCGTTTTCCGAGATTGGGCTCGGCGACAACTACCAGGAGCCGCTGGCGAGCGTGTTCGCCTTCGGCTTCGAATACGACAGTGTTTTCGTGCAGTCCACCGGGCGTCGGCTCTGGCAGGGACTGCACGCTTCCGATGAACAAGTAACACTGCAGGCGTCGGTACTGGGCATGCCGGTTCCCGCCTACAAGCGGATTCTCCGGCAACGCTATGAAAAGATCCTGGCAACAACAAGGGCGGCAACACAAAAGGGAGAGAACAACAATGAAGAGTGACAAAACAGCGAGCGGCGCGCTTGGACTGGACGTTGGGACCAGCCGCATCTGCGTGGCCCGCGAAGACGGCGGCGCGTACAAGTTCCGAACGGAACTGAACGCGTTCGTAACCATTCCGTATTCGAAGATGACCGAGAATGTCCTCAAGCGGGAGGGCATTCCGCACACCGTGCGGGACGGCGAGCTCATCGTGCACGGCAACGAGTCCGAGAAGTTCGCGGATCTGCTTAATGTGGACATCCGGCGCACCATGACCGCCGGGCTGCTCAGCCCGTCGGAACCCGAGAGCCTCAGCATGATGCGCCAGATCCTCGGCAATATGGTGGGCGAGGAAAACGGTCCGCGGAAGCTGTGCTTCACCGTTCCGGCGCCGCCCGTCGGAGCCCAGGACAGCCTCACCTATCACGAAGCCACCATCCGGCAGATTCTCACCGATCTCGGCTACGAGGTGCGCAGCGTCAGCGAGGGACTGGCGGTGATCTACTCGGAGCTGGAAAGCTCCAACTATACGGGCATCGGAATCAGTTGCGGCGGAGGTCTGTGCAACGTGTGCATGGCCTACCTGTCGGTGCCAGTGCTTTCCTTCAGCATTCCGCGCGCCGGCGACTACATCGACATGAGCGCCGCCTCGGTAACCGGCGAGCGCGCCAATCGCATCCGTCTGGTAAAGGAAGAGTCGTTCCACCTCAATGGCTTCTTCACCGACAAAGTGCATCAGGTGCTGGGCGTGTATTACGACGAGATGATCCGCAGCCTGGTGCAGGCGATGCGCGAAGCTTTCGCGGGCTGCAGAACGCTGCCCAAGCTGGGACGTCCCATCCCGCTGGTGCTGAGCGGTGGCACCACGCTGCCTTCCGGCTTCCGCGAGCGGTTCGAGAAGATCCTGAAGGAAGAGAATCTTCCCGTCCCGGTCTCCGAGGTGCGGCTGGCCTCCGAGCCGCTGCACGGTTCGGCCAAGGGCGCGCTCATCGCCGCTCTCACCGACCTGTAGGGGTTTCGGAAAAGGCAATTGGCCTCCGCTCCGTCAAGGGAGCGGTCAACAGCTCTCCCGAAAACTGCCGACCTGCGATCTCAGGCCGAAGCGCTCTTTGGCTCGATTGCGACAGTTAGCCCGAGCTGCTGAAGGCGCTTGACGTAATAACGCTGCAAGCCAGCGCTGCG
>JBEKZH010000062.1:0-33347 GCA_049510065.1 Bryobacteraceae bacterium | reverse complement strand
GGCAGTGCCATCCACCAGCTTATAGCTGATCCGACGGGCTTCGCGCCAGGTCTCTTAAAACATTTTAATGATTTTCTGTTTCTGAGGCCCACCGCTCTCAAAAAGTTAAGTGCCATTGGGCTACGAGCCTGCCCCACTTCGAATCGTCGCGCGCTGCGAAGATTCTGGGCTGTAGTAGTACATCGAATCGTCGCGGGCTGCGAAGATTCTCCGGTGGAGTAGTACATTACCGGTACGCCGGCACCCCGGTCACCCGCTCGCCGATGACCAGCGCGTGGATGTGGTCGGTCCCCTCGTAGGTTTTCACCGTTTCGAGGTTGCACATGTGCCGCATGATGGGGTACTCGTCCATGATGCCGTTGGCGCCCAGCAGATCGCGGCTGAGGCGGGAGCATTCCAGCGCGATGGCCGCGTTGTTCCGCTTCAGCATGGAGACGTGAGCCGCGTCGGCGCGGCCCTGGTCCTTGAGCCGGCCCACCTGGATGGCCAGGAGCTGGGCTTTCGTAATCTCGGTGATCATCCACGCCAGCTTCTCCTGCACCAGTTGGTGGGAGGCGATGGGACGGTCGTCGAACTGCTTGCGCAGGAGCGCGTACTGGCGGGCGGTTTCGTAGCAGTCCATGGCGGCGCCGATGACACCCCAGCCGATACCGTAACGCGCCTGGGTGAGGCAGCTCAGTGGCGCCTTCAGCCCGCGGGCATCCGGCAGACGATTCGCGTCCGGCACGCGGCAATCCGAAAACGACAGGCTGGAGGTGACCGAGGCGCGCATGGACAACTTCCCGTGGATCTCCGAGGTGCTATAGCCGCGGGCGCCGTTCTCCACCAGGAACCCGCGGATTCCGTCGCCGGTGCGCGCCCACACCACGGCGACGTCCGCCACCGAGCCGTTGGTGATCCAGGTCTTCTCGCCGTTGAGCACCCACTCGCCGCCGTCCTGGGTGGCGCGCGTGGTCATGCCCGCGGGGTTCGAGCCAAAGCCCGGTTCGGTGAGGCCGAAGCAGCCGATGGCCTCGCCCGATTGCAACTTCGGCAGCCAGCGCGTCTTCTGCTCCGCGGAGCCGTAGGTGAGGATGGGGTACATCACCAGCGCACCCTGCACCGAGACGAAACTGCGCAGGCCCGAATCGCCGCGCTCCAGCTCCTGCATGATGAGGCCGTACTCGACGCTGGACATGCCCGCGCAGCCGTAGCCTTCGAGGTTCGCGCCGAGGAAGCCGAGCTCGCCCATTTCGGGGATGAGCTCTTTTGGAAAACGCGCGTCGCGGTAGCAATCGCGGACCAGGGGGAGCACGCGGTCGTCCACGAACTGGCGCGCCGTCTGCCGCACCAGGAGTTCCTCTTCGCTGAACAGCGAATCGATATGCAGGTAGTCCACGCCGTTGAATCGCGCCATAGCACCTTGATTCTACGCCAGCGGCGCGCGGGAACTTTTCGGGCGGATTTGTGATCTAATTCTGGCAGGTATTCCATGCGCCGATTGTGTTTTGTGTTACTCATTTCCGCTTGTGCGTTGTTCGCGCAGAGCTCCGAGGAGCCGACGGACGCCCGCGGTTGGTTGAACCGCGGTGTACAGGCCTTCAAGAGTGCGAAGTATACGGAGGCTGCGGAGGCGTTTCAGCGCTCCGTGGACCTGGATCCCACAAATGTGAATGCGCGCCTGTATCTGGCCACCACGTTCTTCGTGCAATACGTACCGGGCGCCAGTTCGCCGGAGAACGTGGCATTCGCCGATAGGGCTCGCGCGGGTTTCGAGCACGTGCTGACCCTGGAGCCGGATAACAAGACCGCAATGCAGTATCTTGCGTCTCTCGCCTACCAGACGGCATCCGACGTCACCGACCTGGAGGCGAAGTTCCGCCGGTTGGATGAGGCTCGCTCCTGGTACCAGAAGCTTCTTGCTGTCGATCCGCGCGACAAGGAGGCCTGGTACAGCCTGGGCGTGATCGACTGGATGAAATGGTATCCGAAGTGGATGGAGGCTCTGACGCAGGCCGGAATGAAGCCCGATGAGCAGCGCCCGATTTCGAACTACAATCTCCGGCAGGACCTCAGGAACACCTCCGGGCAGCTTGTCGAGGATGGCATTGCGAATCTGGCGAAGGCGCTGGAGATCGATCCCCAGCACGACAATGCGATGGCTTATATGAATCTCCTTGTGCGCGAACGTGCCTCCGTGGATGACACGATGGAGCAGTACGAAAAGGACATTGCACTCGCTAATGACTGGGTGCAGAAATCCCTGGACGCGAAGAAGGCCAAAGCGGGCGAGAGCACGACGCCCGCCGCGAACGCGCCGTCGTCGTCCGGAGTCCAGCGCATTCGGGTGGGCGGCAACGTGCAGAAGTGCAATCTGATCACGAAGGTTGAACCGGTGTATCCGGCGCTGGCAAAGCAGGCCCGCATTCAGGGGACCGTGCGCTTTCAGATGATCATCGGCGCCGACGGCCGGGTTCAGAACCTGCAGCTTGTCAGCGGGCATCCGCTACTTGTCCAGGCGGCGCAGGATGCCGTCCAGCAGTGGGTTTACAGACCAACGCTTTTGGACGGCCAGCGCGTTGAGGTCGTGACGACGGTGGATGTCAACTTCGTCCTCGACGGAATCTTCGGGGACTCCGCGCCGTGTTCGCTGTAGTCGCCTTCATAAGATCGTTACAACACAATACGGTGCCTCCGCCTGCGCGCAGCGGCGCTGGCTGTATTCACCACCGTGATGGCGTCGGCACGCGACCGCGACGACTGCCGCGACCGCCGCGATCACGAACGCTACGAGCACCGGGATCGCGACCGCCGCGATCACGACGGGCGCGGTTTACTGGAGTCGCGATGGCTGCTGGCATCGCTATTAAGCAAAGACCGCTCTCTGACGTTCGCGGCTCGGTAAAGCCCTCATGCGGTTGCCGAGCCGCGACGGTCATGGAGCGGAAGTTAAAGCTCCAGCAGGTATCCCCTGCGGCCCACGTTCACCGCGCGGGTGACGCCTATCTCGATGGTGCGGCCGGCGGCTTCGTGGATGTGACCGCAAAAGAACCAGCGCGGCTGATGCTTGTCGATAAACTCGCGCACCGCCGAGCTGCCCGCATGCAGGCCGTGGCGGATCTCGTCGAGCGCGGTGCTCTTCGGCGGTGCATGACAGATCAACACCAGAGGGTCGAGGCCGGCGAACTTCGCCAGGCGCTCGGCCAGTTCCTCCTCGCTGTATTCGCCCGGCGTGTGGAAGGGCGTGGGGTTGGAGTAGCCCAGCCCCGCCACCCAGTAGCCATCCAGTTGCATGGCGCGCTCATGAAAGGAATCGAGCCCGTACTGCGCGCACAGGCGCTCCGTGTCGGCGAGGGATTCGTGGTTGCCAGGCAGCACGTGCATGCGTTCGGCGCGCCGCTGCAGAATGGGGCCGGCCTCGTCCAGTCCGCGTCCCCACGTGGCCAGATCGCCCGCGCAGAAGTAGTGATCCGCCTCGGTGCCCATCAGTTTCTCGAGGGCTCGCCGGTCGCCGTGGATGTCGGAGAACACCAGCAGGCGCATGGATTGATTGTAGAGCAGGGCAGACGCTAATCGTCATCCACCGGCGGCGGCAGGGTGGCGGCCAGGGCGATGAGCGAATCCTCGAACGCGTAATCCGGCTTCGAAAAGAGATTGTGCCGTTGCCACCAGCGGTACGTCTCCTTCATCCCCTCGTCGAAATCCACCGGCTTGAGCTTGAGGACACGCTGCGCTTTGTTCACCACCATGGTGATGGGGGCCAGGTCGAAATAATACGCGAAGTACAGCCGGGGGCCGAGCGGACTTCCGCCGCAGCGCAGGATGCGGTCGCGCGGAATGCGCACCAGTTGCAGGGGCCGGCCGGCGGCGCGCGCCATGGCCTCCAACGCCTCGATCTGAGCGATGGGACGGGGATTCGATATGTTGAACGCCTGGCCGGCCGCCTCCGGGACCTCGATGGCCTTGCGCATGGCGCCGACCAGGTCGCGCACGTGGACGAACTGCATCAGGCGGCGGCCGTCGCCGGGGAGGACAATGGGGCGCTTGTCGCGCATCCGTTGCCAGAAGAACGCCTCGCGGTAGAAGTTGTTGCCGGGCCCGTAGAGGAATGGCGGGCGCATGGTCACCACCGGGAACTTGTCCCGCTGGTGCATGCGGAACAGCGCGCGCTCGGCCATGGCCTTGTTGCGGACGTAGGATTCGGGATGGTCGTCCGGCGCCAGCGCGTCGCCCTCGTGATGGTTCAGCCCGTCGCCATAGGCGGCCACGCTGGAAAGATACACGTAGCGATGCAGGCGGTTGCTGGCAACGAGGCGCGCGGTGGCCTCCACATGCGCCGCCGTGGTGCCGCGTTCCCAGTCGTAGACGTTGTCGAAGACGACGTCGAAGCGGCGGCCGTCGAGAGCGGCTTTGAGCGACTCGATGTCATTGCGGTCGGCCTGCAGATTGGCCACGCGCCGACCCAGGTCGTGCTTCGGCCGGCGGTGCAGAATGGTCACGTCATGCCCGGCCTTGAGCAGCTCGTTCACCAGCAGGCGGCCGATGAACAGCGTCCCCCCGATCACCAGTGTGTTCATGTGCTGTTGGAAATGAAAAGCCGGACCGGTGTGCAGGCCCGGCAATCATGATATGCGGAGACGGGGTGCGAGCGCTACCGGGGGTGGGGGCGGCGGCATAATAGACATGAGGGACACCGCATGACCATCACTCTCAGACCGGACCAGGAGCAGGCGGTCCGTGCCGCCATTAGTGCGGGCCAGGTTGCCTCGGTCGAGGAGTTCATTGATCGAGCCCTTGCAACCTTACCCGGACAGGATGACGCTCCGGCCGTGGGATCGCCCGCTGCCGCCAGTGTTTATGAGCAGGGCCTGGGCCTGTTCGGTAGTCGCGAGGACGCAGCTCTGCTGGACGAGGTGGTCTCCATCGCCTATGAGGAGCGGCGGCGACCGAGCAGACGGACCGACGCACTGACATGACGGCCAGGGCGATCCTGGACACGGATATCCTCTCCGAGTACCTCAAGGGTCACAACCCTGCTGTGGCCAAACGAGCCGCCGGTTACGCCAGGGACCATGGAGTTTTCACCTTCACGAGCGTAACCGTATACGAGATCGTCTATGGCCTTGAGCTCAAAGGAGCCTCCAGCCAGTTGAACAGAGTGATGGACTGGCTGAAGCAAAACGAGGAGATCGCTCCCATCGCTGCCGATTACCTCGCAGCGGCGACCATCAAGGCGACGGCGAGAAAGGAGGGTTCCATTGTCGAACTCCCCGATTGTTTGATTGCCTCCGTCGCAGTGCGGCTGAACCAACTGCTGGTGACCGGAAACACCGAGGATTTCCGGGCAATCCAGAGAACCGGGGTCAATCTCGTGATCGAGAATTGGCGATGATAAGCCCAAGCGTGCGATTCGTGGTGGGGTTCGGGCAGTTCTGGGGGCTTGCGCTGCCTCGTCAGAACTGAATATGCTCACAGGGAGCGCAGCTTGTCCCTGGTTGCGCGAAAGGACAGCGCGTTCATGGGTATGGCGGCCTGCAGCAAGTGTGGCGAACTGAAGGTCCTTGTTCTCGAAGGCAGTGTCTGTGCCGGTTGCAGCGATGCCCTTGACAAGCAGTGGTCTGCCGTCACGACGAGAGACTGGGTGCTCACAATTACCAATCCAAGAGGCGCAGTCCTCAGGCACGGTTATCGGAACACGGGGTACGTAGAGATGAAATCACGTTGGGCAACAGGGCCGAAGTTGTCCGACTTTCGACCGGCTACCAAAGAGGAGGTGGCGGGCCGCGAGTACTTCATGCGCGAATTCGTGCGAGGGGGACTGCTGAAGGCCACCGTGAGCCACTTTGACGATTTGATGGCCCGCACCCACGGGGTCATGTGGGGTATGCAGATTCACGAAGGTACGTCGAGGCTTTGGGAGGAGTTCGGATTTGATCCCGAAGGAGGGCTTCTCGATAGGGGTGACGATGACCGCGCTCGCAGGCGGAGAGTACAAGCCAACGAGGAGATCTTAAGATGGCTTCAACAATTGGGGGTCCTCGCTGAATTGTATCAGGGCCTGCCCGAGCCGCACGAGGCCGCTGTCGAAGAGATAAAGAAGAGGCTCGAAATTGTTGGTTTGCGTCTTCCTGCTGATTGGGAAGCGTACCAAGTACTGACACTGTTGGCCCGTGTCACACATACAGCGGGAGTGGAGTCTGCGCTGGAAGCGAAGCGCGGGCCCACCGCCGAAGAGCAGGCCATTGTGAAGTTGATGGGCCGATGGAGCCTCACCGGGGACTTGGCGTGGCAGCGATGGTGTAGGGAACGAGCGTTAGGAACCCCGCCAGCGGAGACCACCGCGCGCGCATCTGCGAAGGAGATCACCGACCTGCATCGTCTGCGCGACGCAAAGCGCGGCCTATCGCAAGTTGCGGGAATGGCGGACCTGAAGGAGCAACTGACGCGCGAGGTCATCGGGCCGTTCAGGGACCCGGAACTTCACCGCCGATACCGCGTGGCGCTTCCCAACGGGATCCTCTTCTTCGGCCCGCCCGGATGCGGCAAGACGTATATTGCGCGGGCCTTGGCGGAGGAGCTCGGCTGGCATTTCCAGTACTGCCGTCCGTCTGACGTGGCGAGCCCGTATATCCACGACACGGTGAGTAAGATCCGGGCGATATTCTCGACCGCGATTCAGAAGGCGCCGGCGATTGTGTTCATCGACGAGTTTGAAGCGTTCGTACCGGCTCGCTCAGGGCTGGGAGCCCACCAGCAGTACAAGGCAGAAGAAGTCAACGAGTTTCTTGCCAACTTGGAGGGGTGCGCGGAGCGCAACGTACTGGTGATAGCCGCAACGAATGAGCCCGAAAGGATCGATCAGGCTGTCCGCAGGAGCGGACGTTTCGATAAGCTGATTTTCATTCCGCCGCCAGACGCGGAAGCCCGACGCGCCATGCTCGAATTTCACCTCCAGGACCGCCCGGTAGACGTATCGCTCGATGCTGCTGGTGTCGCCGTAGTGCTGGAAGGGTACTCGGCGAGCGATATAAAGCTGCTGGTGGATGAGGCGGCGCGGATGGCGCTGAAGCGGACGCAGCTGATCACGGCAAACACTTTGCTGGCAACATTTGAGCGGGTGCCCGCCTCCATAACCGTCGACGACATACGGCGGTATTCCGCCTTCCGGGCGCGCGGGAGCTAATTACTGTTCGGTGCTGATCCAAGGGTAGGGCAAAGTGTAGCAGATTCACAGACGCTGTCAGGTTGTCCAGTTAATCTGATGAAACATCTCAAGAATGCACCAGCCGTAGAAGACAATCTTGATCGCAAATAATCGCCGGTATCCATCGTTCAGAATTGTCGTGCCTGGACTATCAAGAACAAGTGATGTGGGATGCACGAATTTTGTGCAAACCTTCCATAACAGTTCTTCTTGATCATCAATGCGCGTCGGGTTGACACGCTTTCCGCCAGGCAAGTTTGCCACGAGAGTAGTCTCGTTTGGGAACGCCTTGAGAAGCCTCTCATAGAGGTCCTTGCTATCAGTGTTGGCCTCGTTCAGAAAGCGCTCCGCGTTTTCGTTATTCTCGGAAACGAAGTCCGCCCAAAAACGGAGTTCGATTAGGCTCCGAAGCACCAACGCCATCAGGTCGGCCTCTTGGTCGATCCACCGCACGGCGCGGGACAGTTGAAGGTCAAGATACTTCAGAATGTTGACGCGGGCGATTTGCTGTTCAGAGCTCCGGTCCTCTGCAATCACTAAAGCGAGTATATGACGGCAAACCGCAATGGCCGACGCGAAACGCTCTGCGCTGAAATCCCTTGCTAGGTCAACGGCCACTTCAACTGGATATGGATATTGCTCCTCAGGTACTTCCACGGCCTGAGTCTACCACGAGGTGAAACCGCTTCTCGTTCGGGACGGTCCTCGGTTCAAGGTGGCAGCGGAGGGCTTCGGCCACCTGTTCCTGGAGTTCGCGCAAGTCCGCGCCTTGGGTCGTGATGCCGCCTCGCCCAGCGGGGGCGTCCCAGGAGGCGACAAGAACCCCGGACTCCTCGCATGGCTCTACCCGAAAGACTATTTCGTCCACGCCTTCACAGTCCTGTCGAACAGGGCCCCGAGCCAACGAGGCCCCTCACCACTCAGTCGTAGTATTCCAGCCCGAGGTGCGTGATGAGGTCCTCGCCCCGCATCCAGCGCAGCGTGTTCTTCAGCTTCATGAGCTGGATGAAGATGTCGTGCTCGGGGTAGATCTCCGGCGCGTGCATCGGCGCCTTGAAGTAGAACGAGAGCCACTCCTGAATCCCGCGCATCCCCGCCCTCTGCGCCAGATCCATAAACAGCACCAGATCCAGCACCAGCGGCGCCGCCAGAATGGAATCGCGGCACAGGAAATCGACCTTGATCTGCATCGGATAGCCGAGCCATCCGAAAATGTCGATATTGTCCCAGCCTTCCTTCTGGTCGCCGCGCGGCGGATAGTAGTTGATGCGCACTGCGTGATACAGGTCGCCGTAAAGATCCGGGTAGAGCTTCGGCTGCAGGATCTGATCCAGCACCGACAGCTTCGTCTCTTCCTTACTCTTGAATGAGCCGGGATCTTCCAGCACCTCGCCGTCGCGGTTGCCCAGGATGTTGGTGGAGAACCAGCCTTTCATGCCCAGCATGCGGGCCTTGAAGCCGGGCGCCAACAGCGTCTTCATGAACGTCTGGCCGGTTTTGAAATCTTTCCCGCAAACGGGGATGTTGTTCTCGCGCGCCAGGTCGAGCAGCGCGGGCGTATCGGTGGTCAGGTTGGGCGCTCCGTTGGCGTAGGGCACGCCCATCTTCAGCGCCGCGTACGCGTACACCTGGCTGGGGGCGATCTCCGGATCGTCCTTCATCAGGCCGGCTTCGAAGTTCTTCAGGGTCTGGTGAACCTCGGAGGGCCTGTGGAATACTTCGGTGGAGGCACACCAGATCATGATGGTCCGGGCCACTCCCGTGGACTTACGGAAGTTGCGGATGTCATCCATGAGCATGTGCGCCTTGTCCATCTTCGAGCCGCCCTGCTTGACGTTGGGGCCGTTGATGCGGCGGATGTACTCGGGGTCGAAGACGGCCTTCATCGGCGCAATCTTCTCCAGCGGCTCGCGGACTTTCTCCAGCAGCGACGGTTCGAGCACCTGCGCCTTGACGGCCGCCTGATACGCAGTGTCTTCGTAGATGTCCCAGCCGGCGAAGACCAGGTCGTCGAGACCGGCCAGCGGCACAAAATCCTTGATCATGGGGGTGCGGGCTTCGGTACGCTTGCCGAGCCGCACCGTAGCGAGCTGCGTGAGGGAGCCGACGGGAATGCCGAGTCCGCGCTTCACTGCCTCGACGCCGGCCATGAAGGTGGTGCTGACTGCTCCAATTCCGGGTATGAGAACTCCAAGCTTGCCGTCCGCGGGCGCAATTCGGACGTTTTCGTTCGTGGGCAAAACGATCTCCTTTAGTGATTGTCCCAAGTTATACTAACACTTCATGCAGAGTCGCGTGATCAGCACGATCTCGACGATTGTCGTGGACGACGAGCGGCTGGCCTGCGACGAACTCGTGTATCTGCTGAAGCAATTCGAGGACATCGAAGTGCTGGCCACGGCGCACAACGGCATCGAGGCGGTGAAGCTCATTGAGGATCTGGATCCGGACCTGGTCTTCCTCGACGTGCAGATGCCCGGTCTCGACGGGCTGGGTGTGATTCAGAAGCTCACCGAGAAGGGAATCCCCCTGCCGCATTTCATTCTGGCCACGGCCTACGACCAGTACGCGGTGGAGGCCTTCAAATGGGGCGCCATGGACTACCTGCTCAAGCCGGTGGACCAGGAGCGGCTGGAACTCACCGTGGAGCGCGCGCGCAAGGCCATCGCGGAGAAGCTGTCCGCGTCCGCGCCGGGGGCGCCGCTGCAGCCGTCCGAGGCCGCGTCCCGCACGCCGCAGCGCACCAAGCTGCTGGTGAAGAGCGGCGGCCGCAACCTGATTGTGGACGCGCAGGACGTGGTTTATGCGACCATCGACGACGGCGTGATCACGCTGGTGGCCTCCAACGTGGAAGGCGAATCGAACTATCGGACCATCGAGGAGCTGCAATCGAACCTCGATCCGGAGATCTTCTGGCGGGTGCACCGGTCGTTCCTGGTGAACATCAACCGGATCCGCGAAGTGATCCCCTGGTTCAAGTCGAGCTTTCAGCTCCGCATGGACGATCGCAAGCACACGGAGATTCCGGTCAGCCGGGTGCAGACGAAGCGGCTGCGGGCGCTGCTGAAGTTGTAATCGCCGCCATGGTGAACGAAACGGTCTCGCACTACCGCATCATTGAGAAGCTCGGCGGCGGCGGCATGGGCGTGGTGTATCGCGCCGAAGACCTGAAGCTGGGACGGCAGGTGGCGCTGAAGTTTCTGC
This sequence comes from Bryobacteraceae bacterium, assembly GCA_049510065.1. Taxonomy (GTDB): domain Bacteria; phylum Acidobacteriota; class Terriglobia; order Bryobacterales; family Bryobacteraceae; genus CAWACP01. Next base: position 22,960 of record JBEKZH010000062.1, on the reverse strand, counting down.
CGGACGAGATGGCCCGGGACAGCGCGGCGCTGGAGCGTTTTGAGCGGGAGGCACGCGCGGCCGCGGCCATCAATCATCCCAACATCTGCACGCTGTACGAAGTGGGCGAGCACAACGGACACCCGTTCCTGGTGATGGAGCTACTGGAAGGCGACACGCTGAAGCAGCGCATCGGCGGCCGGCCGGTACCTCTCGACTCTCTGCTCGTCTGGGCCATACAGATTGCCGACGGCCTGGACGCGGCCCATGCGCGAGGCATCGTACATCGCGACATCAAGCCGGCCAACCTCTTTCTGGTCAGTCACGGCCAGGTGAAGATCCTGGACTTCGGCCTGGCCAAGCCCAGGCACGCGGGGAAGCCGGCTGCGGCCGCGCCCATCGACCGTACGGCGACCATCGCGGTGGAGCTTCTGACCACGCCCGGCACCGCCGCGGGCACACCCGGGTACATGTCTCCGGAACAGGCCAGGGGCGACGATCTGGACCTGCGCACCGACCTGTTCAGCCTGGGCGTGGTGCTGTACGAGATGGCGACGGGGAAGATGCCCTTCGCGGGGAAGAACTCCGCCGTGGTGATGGCCGCGATCTTGCATGAGACGCCGGTGGCGCCCGGCCACGTCAATCCGGGGCTGCCCGCGGAGCTGGACCACATCATCGGGAAGGCGCTCGAGAAGGACCCCGACATCCGCTACCAGAGCGCCGCCGACATGCGCGCGGACTTGAAGAGGCTGAAGCGCGATACGGATTCCAGCCGGTCCTCGAAGGTGGTCACGAGTCGGCAACCCCCGGTTGCCCGCGCGGCCCCGCGCCGGACATCACACTGGCCAATTCTGGCGGCGGTGGTGGCGGCCATTGCCGTCACCGCGGGCGCAATTCTGCTGACTCGCCCGCTGCCCGCACCGCGAGTCCTGCGCACGGTGCAGATCACGGACGATCACCGCGCCAGCAACATGCCACTGGTGACCGACGGCGCGCGGGCGTATTTTACATCGAGGTCCGCCGATGGCAACGACGAGCCGTGGCAGGTGTCGTCCCGGGGCGGGCAGTCGATTCCACTTCCGGCTTCTCTGAAGAGCGCTTTCGTTATCGACCTCTCCCCGGATCGCTCGGAGCTGCTGGTTCTTCGCGGCAACGGCCCGTATTCGCCGCCGTCGGTGTGGGCGGAACCGTTGCTGGGGGGCTCACCGCGCCGCGTCGGCAACATTGTCGCGTCCGGCGGCGCGGCATGGTCTCCGGACGGGCAGGAGCTGGTTTACGCGAACGGCAAGCAGTTGAGCATTGCCAGGAGCGACGGAACCGGGATCCGGCAACTGGCCACCCTGCCGAGCGGCGTCTACCTTCCGCACTGGTCACCTGACGGCGCCAGGGTGCGTTTCAGTCGCAGCGGCGGTTCGGAGCCCGATTCGATCTGGGAAATCGCCGCTGACGGAAGCCATCTGCGTCGTCTGTTTCCGGACCTGCGCGATCCGCACTGTTGTGGCGTCTGGACCCCCGACGGGAAGTACTTCGTCTTCTCGGTGAACGCCGGCGACTTGATGAACGTATGGGCCAGACGCGAGAAAACCGGATTCCGCCGGCCCAGCAGGTCGGAGTTCGTGCAATTGACCGCCGGACCGCTCAACTTCCAGTACCCGGTTCTCAGCCCGGATGGAAAGCGCATCTACGTTGTGGGGTCGCAGGTGCGCAACGAACTGGTAATCCTTAACAAGGTTTCGGGTCAATTTGTGCCGTATCTCAGCGGGATTTCGGCCAAGGATGTCAGTTTTTCGCGTGACGGCCAACTGGCCGTGTACGTTGCCTATCCCGAAGGGACTCTGTGGCGCAGCAAGCTGGACGGCAGCGACCGGGTACAACTGACTTTCCCGCCAATTCACGCAATACTGCCGCGTTTGTCCTCCGATGGGAAGCAAATTGCCTTCGTCGACCAGACTCCGGGGAGGCCGCAACGGGTTTATCTTGTGCCGGCGGATGGCGGCGAGCCGCAACAGATCACCAATGGCGAGGCGGGCGATGCTGGCGATGGAGATCCAACCTGGTCGCCTGATGGAAACTCGATCGCATTCGGCGACATTCCGGACGACACGAAGTCCGCGACGGATCCGAACCGCATGGTGCTCCGCGTAGTGGATCTGAAGACGCGCCAGCTCTCCGTGCTGCCTGGCTCGGAGGGAATGTGGTCACCGCGCTGGTCGCCCGATGGGCGCTCGATTGCTGGTTTGTCGGCCGCGGGATGGAAGCTTGAGCTTTACGACCTGGCCACCCACAAGCAGACCGAGTTGGCCGCGATGCAGTCCGGCTATCCTGCCTGGTCGCACGACGGGGAATGGGTTCACTTCGCCAGCGTCACAGGAGTGCGCACGTGGTATCGCGTGCGCGTGCGCGACCGGAAGATGGAGCAACTCTTCAGCGGCAAGGAGGAAGAACGCCTGGTCCGCGCCGTGGACACATGGACCAGCATCGCTCCGGACGATTGCATCCTCGCGCTACGCGACGCCGGCACCCGGGAGATCTACGCGCTGGAGTGGGAAGCGCCGTAGCCGCTCAGAAGATGTACTTCAGTCCCAATTGAATCTGGCGCGGCGGCCGGTTGCCGTACGCGTTCTCCGACAACACCTCCGCGAACGTCGGTGTGCCGAACGTGTGATTCGGAAGGTCGAAGTTCGGATGGTTGAACAAATTGAAGAACTCGCCTCGAATCTGCAGCCGGTGGCCCTCGGTCCGGAACGGGATGGTCCGCGCGAGCGCGAAATCGAGGTTGGTGAATCCCGGCCCGGTCAGGATGTTCCGCCCGGCGGTTCCGAACTGGCCGGCAGCCGGGGCAGCAAACGCGCAGGTGTTGAACCAGCTTCCTGGCTGGCGCACAACGTCCGCGGCGAGTCCGCCCTGCGAGATCGTGGAGTGGCAGGCGGGGTCGGGGTTAGCCGTCACGGGGCCCGGCGTGAGGGGGTTGGAGATGAGGTCGGGCCGGTACGGGTTGCCAAAAGCGGCGATTGCGGAACCGGTTTGCGCGGCGGCGAGATTGACGGTAAACGGAGAGCCCGTCTGCGCCGTCAGGATTCCGGACATTTGCCAGTTGTCCAGCAGGGCTTTGCGCATTCCCGGCTGTTTGGCCCACATGCGCCCGAACGGCAGGTCGTAGACGGAACTGAGCACGAAGCGGTGCCGGGCGTCGAAGTCGGAGAGCGCGCGATCGGCGCTCAGGTTCTGTGAATCCTGAGGCAGACCGGAGCCGACACTGCCGCCGAAAACCGAAGAGATATCGTCAATGGATTTGGAGAAGGTATAGGAAGCGAGGAAGCCGAGATCGTGGCCCACGCGCTTCTCCGAACGGAATTGCAGGGCGTGGTATGAGCTGCTGGCCGCCGATTCCACGTCGAGAATGGAGGAGAACCAGGGGTAGGGCGCGTTGCCGGTGGCGGGGTCCGTCTGGTTCAGGTCGCGCACGTCCGACAGGTGCGTACCCTTCGAGCCGACGTACGCCAGGTCGATCATCCAGTTCGGTTTCAGCTCGTACTGCAGGTCGACGTTCCACTGCTGCATATAGCCGTCGCGGAAGTTGCGGGAAATCATGTTTGGCTGGACAATCGCCAGACCCGGCTGGCTGAGAATGTCCTGGATCACGTTTGTGCCACTGTTGGGGAAGAACGACAGCTCGTAGAACGGCGGGTTGGCGCGGGGAAGGACGCTGATATTGAAAATGCCGACGTCGTAGAAGATGCCGTAGGCGGATCGGACCACGAAGCGCTCGGTCTTCAGCGGCCGCCAGGCCACGCCGATGCGCGGAGCAATATCGCCCAGCGAGGGATTGTAGGTGGCCCGGGGAACCCCATTCGTTCCGGCCCGGATGAACTGGCAATCGGGAGCCGGCGAGCAGGCGCCAGCGTTCGCGCTGAGGTCGGGCACGCTGAAGCGATTGTGAGCCTCCACGGGCGGGCCGTTGTACTCGTACCGCACACCCACGTTGAGCAACAAGCGCGGCACTACGTGGATGTCATCCTGCGCGTAGTAGTTCATGCCGACGCTGCGAAGAGTGTTGAAGGTATCGCCCTTCACCGAGATCGCGTAGTCGGGCATGCCCGTCAGCAACTGCGCGAGGGCCACCATGGGATCTCCACTCAAACCGCCGGCGAAGAACCATTCGCCGCGCGACACGAAGTCGAGGTAGTTGTTCACCTGAATGTCGCGAATGTCCGCGCCGAACTTGAACTGGTTCCGCCCGGAGATCCAGGACAGATTGTCGGAAAGATGCACGGTGGTGTCGTGGCGATCCTGCGGATAGTTGACCGGTTCGCCAATCCCATCGAAACCGAGGATGCTGACGTTGGGCACCCCCAGGTCCACCGGGTTGGTCAGCACGTCCGGGAAGCCGAGTTGCGAATTCACGTCCGTGCCATAGTGCTGCTGCAGCGCGCCCGCCCTCATCCGGTTGAACCCCAGGCGGAATTCGTTGACCGTGGACGACGCGAAAACGTGGGTCCATGAGAGGCCCGCGTTCTGACCGTGATTCAGCGTGTAACTACCGTAGCCGGGCAGGCTGGTGAATGAATTGACGGGATCGAAGGGGTTGAAACGGTTTTCGTCGAACACGGCGTAGTGGGCCGATAGCGTATTCGCGGAGCCGAAGTAGTGATCCACCTTGACCATGCCCAGGTTTTCCGAGTTCCGAATGGTGGGGGCGGAGACGAAGGTGTTGGAGTTGGCGAGGTCCGCTCCGACATTGGCCGCCGGAAGAAGATTGAACACCGCCAGGCCCGCCGGGTTCAGGTAAGCGGCGGGTATGGAGGCGAGCACTCCCAGGCGCTGCATCTGGGAAGGCACGGTAGCCTCTCGCGTGGTTGCCTGTCTCAGGCGCAGTCCTTCGTAGGAGCCGAAGAAGAAGGTCTTGTCGCGGCGGATGGGCCCTCCGATGGTTCCCCCGAACTGGTTGCGATCGAAGCGCGGGATGTTGCCGCACGCGCCCGGCACGGAGGCGGCGGAGCACGCGGGGAAATCGAAGAAGTTCTTCGCGTCCATGTGCCGGTTGCGCAGGAACTCGAAGGCTCCGCCGTGGAATTCGTTCGTGCCGCTTTTCAGGATGACGTTGACCTGCGCGCCGCCGCTGCGGCCGAATTCGGCGGAGTAGTCGCTGGATTGCACCTTGAACTCCTGAATGGCGTCGATGGAGGGCAGGGCAACGTACTGGTTGATATACGGGTCGTTGTTATCCACGCCTTCAAGGAGAAAGTTGTTGGACTGTTCGCGGGCGCCATTGACGCTGAACGCGCCTCCCTGTGTCGAGTTCTCCGAGCCCGAGGTGGGCAACTGGCCGCCCGGGACCAGCAGGGCGAAGGAGAGGAAGTTGCGCTCGTTCAGAGGCAGCTCGCGCACCTGGCGTCCGTTGATCACCTGGCCGAGCGTCGACGTATCGGTCTGGACCAGAGGAGGAGTATCGGTGACCGTCAATTCCTCGTTGAGAGCCCCCACCTGCAGCGTGAAATCGACGCGCGCGGTCTGCTCCACATCCAGGGCGACGTCGCGGAGGATGCTGCGATGGAACCCGGCCTTTTCCACCGATACCCGATAGTGGGCGGGCGGCAGCAGCGCTACGGTGTAGTCGCCGTCTTCGTTGGTTTCCACCTCGCGGGTGGCATTGGTCCCCTCATCGCGCACCGTAATCCGCGCCCCGGGCACCACGGCTCCACTGGGATCGGTCACTGTACCGGTGATGGCCCCTGTAGGGCCGGTGGCAAAGAGTGGAACGACAAGCAGGCTTGCAGCCAAAAAGGCGAGCAACCATCGATAACCCATACTGTTCTCCCGGATGAAACGCTTTCGAACAAATCCGGCTAATCGGTTGGCCCAGAGGTTCACCGGCCTCTGTTTGGGCAGATCCTTGTGTCAAGGACCTGTGCTGTTGACAGGATATAGCAGATACGCGCGCGGCGGGGAGGGCGTCAGTCCAGCCAGCGGTTGCAGATGGGGGGGTAGGCGTCGATGCGGCGATCGCGCAGGAACGGCCAGTTGCGCCGCACTTCGTCCATGTGGGCGGGATCGCATTCGGCCACCAGGATCTCCTCCTTGTCCGTGGACGCCTGGGCGATCACCTGTCCAAACGGGCCGGCAAGGAAGGACGAGCCCCAGAATTCGATCCCTGTGTCGGTGGGTCCCTTTTCGAAGCCGACACGGTTCACCGCAGCCACGTAGACGCCATTGGCGATGGCATGGGCGCGCTGGATGGTGCGCCAGGCGTCGAGCTGCGCCGCGCCGTATTGCTCCTTCTCGGCCGGGTGCCAGCCGATGGCGGTGGGATAGAACAGAATCCCGGCGCCCTTCAGAGCGGTGATGCGCGCGCCTTCCGGATACCACTGATCCCAGCACACCAGCACGCCAATGGGGCCGAACGGCGTGTCGAACTTCTGGAAGCCGAGGTCGCCGGGTGTGAAGTAGAACTTCTCGAAGTAGAGCGGATCGTCGGGGATGTGCATCTTGCGGTAAAGCCCTTCCACCTCGCCCGTTGCGCCGATCACCGCCGCGGTGTTGTGATACAAGCCTGGCGCGCGCCGCTCGAACAGGGAAGCGATAATGACGATGTTCAGCTCGCGGGCAATGCGGCCCAGGGTATCGGTGGTGGGGCCGGGGATGGTCTCCGCCAGCGCGAACAGCTCGGCGTTTTCCTCCCGGCAGAAATACTGCGAGCGGAACAGCTCCTGCAGACAGACGATCTGGCCGCCCTGCGCCGCGGCTTCGCGAATCCGCCAGATGGCCTTCTCGAGGTTCTCGTTCGGATCGAGCGAGCAGGACATCTGGATGATGCCGGCGCGGAACCTCCCCTGGGTCTGGAGACGCATAGTCTTGTTGCCCGTATTGCGGGCACTCATGCACTCAACTTCACCTGATGAGCCGCTCGTCTTTTTCGCCGTTAAGCAGCACGTCAAGGTCTTCCGGCTTCAGCCTCCTGATGTACTGCGCAATCCCACCATCGTATCTGCGGTCGTTGGGTTCGACACCCTTCTGAGCCTTTCTCCTGTATAAGCGCAAAAACTCACCCATTTGCCGGGCGAGTTCTTTCCTGGCGTTCTTGGATGAGCCGTGCATTGCCTCTTTTCGTATTGTAGGCTCTCCCAATACAGGTCGCTCAATGGCGAGTCGAGCGTATAAACGCCGTATGGTTCAGTTTGTAGGCGCCGGCTTGGCCGCCGGGGCGCTCTTCAGGTCCGCCGGCGCCGGAAGTGTCGAAACATTCCATCCCCCGCCCAGCGCGCTGATGAGCTGGACGGCCGCCACTATCCGGCGCTGCAGCAACTGCACGGCGCTGCGCTCGTCGCCGAGGGCGATGGTCTGGGTGGTGATGACGTTCAGATACGAATCCGTGCCCGCTTTATAGCGGTCGAGTTCCAGCCGCAACGACTCTTCGGCGGACTTCACGGCCACATCCAGCTCGTCCGCCTCCCGCGCCAGGATGCGCAGCGCGGCCAGGTTGTCCTCTATTTCCTGAAAGGCAGACAAGGTGGTCTGGCGGTAGGCGGCGACCGTGGCGTCATAGGCGGCCTCGGTTTGCTGCAGTTGCGCGCGGCGGCGCCCGAAATCGAACAGGGTCTCAGAAAGGCCTGGGCCCACGGACCAGAAGCGCGCCGGCCAGGCGAAGAAATCCACGATGTTGCCGGCCTGCAAGCCGGCCGAAGCGCTGAGGGTCAGTGTCGGAAAATACGCCGCACGCGCCAGGCCGATTTGGGCATTCGCCGCCGCCGTCTGCCTCTCCGCGGCGGCGATGTCGGGCCGTCGTTCGAGGAGCTGCGACGGAAGGCCGACCGGAATGAGCGGCGGAGGCGCGTCGATTTTCCCGGGTGGCAGAGTCAGGTTGGCTGGCGGCTGCCCGGTCAGCACGGCAATGGCGTGCTCGAATTGCGCCCGCGCCACGCCGAGGTCGGTCAGTTCGGCGCGCGTCGTTTCCAGTTGCGTGCGCGCCTGCGCGACATCGGCCTTCGACGCCACCCCACCGTTGTAGCGGTTGGTAGTGAGCTGCAGCGCCCGGTTGTAGGCGGCCAGCGTGTCGCTGAGCAGGCGCGTCTGCATGTCCAGACCGAGCATGTTGAAGTAGTCGACCGCGAGTTGCGTCTGGATGCTGAGGCGGACGTTCTCCAGATCCGCGGCGCTGGTCTGCGCAGCGGCCGTTGCGTTCTCGACGGACAGGCGGACCCGGCCCCACAGGTCGGGTTCCCAGGAGGCGCTGAAAGGCAGGCTGAAGGTGGAACTTGTGCCGATCGCCGAGCGCGAGTTGGTGATGGAGGGGGACGTGCCGATGGTCGGGAAGTAGCCGGCCCGGTTGAGAGCCACCAGCGCGCGCGCTCCCCGGAACTGCGCCTCGGCCTGCTTCACGTTCTGGTTGGAGACGCTCACCATCTCTTCCAGCTTGTTCAGTTGGGGGTCTCCGAACAGTTCCCACCATTTGCCCTTGAGCACGCCGTCGCCCGGGCTGGCCACCTTCCACTGATCGGTGCCGCCGGCGATTTCCTTGTATCCGGGCGGCGTGGCCACGGCCGCGCGATTGTATTTCGGGCCAACGCTGCAGGCGGAGAGCAGCAGGCAGAGACTGATGAGAGCAGTGGCTTTCATGTTCAATCCGTCGCTCCGGAGGGCAGAGGCCCCGGCGATCGCCGTGCGCGGCCGCGCGAGCGTTCGAACCACAATCGCATCCGATCCATATAAAGGTAGACCACCGGCGTGGTGAACAGTGTCAGCGCCTGGCTCACAATCAGCCCGCCCACGATGGCGATTCCCAGCGGCTTGCGCAGCTCCCCACCGGTGCCCATGCCAATGGCCAGCGGCACCGCGCCCAGGAGGGCCGCCATGGTGGTCATGATAATGGGACGGAAGCGCAGCATGCAGGCTTCGTAGATGGCGTCGCGCGAGCTCTTCCCCTCGGTACGCTCGGCGTTGAGCGCGAAATCGATCATCAGAATGGCGTTCTTCTTGACGATGCCGATCAACAGAATGACGCCGATCAGCGCGATGATGGTCAGCTCCATTTTGAACACCAGCAGGGCCAGCAGCGCGCCCACGCCCGCCGATGGCAGCGTCGAGATGATGGTGATGGGGTGGATGTAGCTTTCATACAAAATGCCCAGCACGATGTAGACGGCGATGATCGCCGTGGCGATCAGCACCGGCTCGTTGGCGAGGGAATCCTGGTAGGCCTGCGCGGTGCCGGAGAACTGGCCCTGCACGGTGGCCGGCAGCCGGATCTCCTCTTCCGCCTTGTCGATGGCATCCACCGCCTGGCCGAGTGACACCGTCGGCGGGAGATTGAAGGAAATGGTCACCGAGGGGAACTGGCCCTGGTGATTCACCACCAGCGGCGTGTTTGTGGCGCCGATATGGGTGAAGGCGGAGAGCGGTACGTCCATGCCGCTTGCGGTGTGCGCGTAGAGGGTCTTCAACGTGTCCGGAGACTGCCAGTACTGCGGCGCCACTTCCATCACCACGTGATACTGGTTCAGCGGCGTATACATGGTGGATACCTGACTCTGCCCGAAGGCCTGGTAAAGAGTCGTGTCGATGTTCTGCGCCGACAAGCCGAGGCGCGAGGCCGTGTCGCGGTCGATGACGATATTCGCCGCCAGTCCCTTGTTCTGTTGGTCCGTGTTGACGTCCGCCAGTTCTTTGACTGTGCGCAGCTTCTGCAGTACTCTTGGCGACCACTCCGTGAGCGCCTGCAGATCCTGGCTCTGCAGCGTGAACTGGTACTGGGCGTTGCTGGCCCGCCCGCCGACGCGAATGTCCTGCACGCCCTGCAGGAACAGCGTCGCCCCGGGAACGCCCGAAGTCTCCTTGCGGAGGCGGGCGATGACCTCGTCCACGCTGATCTTGCGCTCCTTGATGTCTTTCAGGGTGACGAACATGCGGCCGGAGTTGGTGCCGCTGGTAAAGGACACCACGCTGGCCACCGCCGGGTCCTTCATGAGGGCGCGCACAAAGCCGCGCACTTTCTGCGACATCAACTGGAACGAGATGTCCTGCTCGCCCTGCGCCGCGCCCATCATGCGCCCGGTATCCTGCTGCGGGAAGAAGCCTTTGGGGACGATCACGTACAGCTCCACGTTCAAGGCGATGGTGAGCAGGAGCACCGCCAGGGTGATCGCGGGATGGCGCAGCACGGCGCGCAGAATGGTCCCGTAGGTCGCCAGAATCCAGTTGAAACAGCGCTCGTTCACGCGATAGAGGAGCCCGTGTCCGCCCTGGTCGTGCTTCAGCATGCGCGCGCACATCATCGGCGTCGCGGTGAGCGACACCACCATGGAAACCAGGATGGCCACCGAGAGCGTGACGGCAAATTCGCGGAAGAGGCGGCCCACGATGCCGCCCATCAGCAGGATGGGGATGAACACCGCGATCAGCGAGGTGCTCATGGAGACCACCGTGAACCCAATCTCGCTCGAGCCGCGAAAGGCGGCCGCCATGGGAGACATGCCCTGTTCCAGGTAGCGCGTGATGTTCTCGATCACCACGATGGCGTCATCCACCACGAACCCGGTGGAGATGGTCAGCGCCATCAGCGACAGGTTGTCCAGCGTGTAGCCGAGCAGGTACATGAAGCCAAACGTGCCTACCAGGGACACCGGCACCACGACGCCGGGAATGAACGTGGCCCGCGCGTTTCGCAGGAAGATGAACACCACCATGATCACCAGAGCGATGGAGATCAGCAGCGCCCTTTCGACGTCGTGGATGGCCGCCCGGATGGTGGTAGTGCGATCCATACCGACGTCGAGATGAATCGCCGGAGGCACGTCCGCCTGCAGTTGGGGCATGAGCGCCAGGACGCGGTCCACCGTCTCAATGATGTTGGCCCCAGGCTGGCGGAAAATCACCAGACTGACGGCTGGCTTGCCGTTGGCGTTGCCATCGTTGCGCAGGTCCTCCACCGAGTCCTGCACGTCGCCGAGATCCGACAGACGCACCGCCGCGCCGTGACGATACGCCACCACCAGCGGGATGTACTGGTCGGCCTTCAGCAACTGATCGGTGGTGCTCAGTGAAAAGGCGCGGGTATCGTCAGCCAGTTCTCCTTTGGGCCGATTCGCATTGGCTGCCGAGAGGACCGTGGCGATGTCGTTCATGCCGATGCCGTACTTGTTCACCACCGCCGGGTTCAGCTCCACGCGCACGGCGGGAAGCGAGCTACCGCCGGCGAACACCTGACCCACTCCGGCCACCTGCGACAGTTTCTGCGCCAGCACGGTCGAGGCGATGTCGTACATCTGCGGCTTGTCCATGATGTCCGAGGTGAGGGTCAGAATCAGGATGGGCGCGTCGGCGGGATTCACCTTGCGGTACCGCGGGTTCATGGGGAGGCTGGCGGGCAGGTATCCGCGGGCCGCGTTGATGGCCGCCTGCACGTCGCGCGCCGCCGCGTTGATGTCACGGTTCAGATCGAACTGCAGGGTGATGTTGGTGGAGCCGAGAGAGCTGGTGGAGGTCATCTCGGTGACCCCGGCGATGCGTCCGAACTGGCGCTCCAGCGGCGTCGCCACCGAAGACGCCATGGTCTCCGGGCTGGCGCCAGGCAGGCCGGCGGACACCTGAATGGTGGGAAAATCCACCTGCGGCAGCGGCGACACGGGCAGCAGGCGGAAAGCGATGGCCCCGGCCAGCGCGATGGCCGCGGTCATCAAAGTCGTGCCCACCGGCCGGCGAATGAAGGGGGCCGAGATGCTCATGGCTCCTCCGTCAGCGGTAACTGTTCGCTCGGCCCGTTGCCCCGGCGGCGTGCCAGCCAGCTCCCCAGCCGGTCAAACGCCAAATAGATCACCGGCGTGGTGAACAGGGTCAGCACCTGACTGAAGATCAGACCGCCGATGATGGTGATGCCCAGCGGCCGCCGCAACTCGGAACCGGTGCCTGAGCCGACCGCCAGCGGAACGGCGCCCAGAAGCGCGGCCATGGTGGTCATCATGATGGGACGGAAGCGAAGCAGACATGCCTGGTAGATGGCCTCCACCGGCGGTTTCCCCTCTACGCGCTCGGCTTCCAGGGCGAAGTCGATCATCATGATGGCGTTCTTCTTGACGATGCCGATGAGCAGGATGATGCCGATGAGGGCGATTACCCCCAGGTCCTGCTTGAAGAGCATCAGCGCCAGAATCGCGCCTACGCCGGCCGACGGGAGCGTGGAGATAATCGTGATGGGGTGGATGTAGCTCTCGTACAGCACGCCGAGAACGATGTACACGGTGACGATGGCCGCCAGAATCAGGATCGGCTCGTTGGCCAGTGACGCTTCGAACGCCGCGGCCGTCCCCTGAAAGCTGGTCTGCATGCTGGCGGGAATGCCCAGTCCGGTGGTCGCCTTACGGATGGCATCGACGGCATTTCCGAGCGATGCGCCGGGCGCGAGGTTGAACGAGAGGGTCACCGACGGGAACTGGCCCTGATGGTTCACCGACAGCGGCACGTCGATTTGCCGGACGCGCGTGAAAGCGCTGAGCGGCGCCTGGCGGGCTGCCGATGACGAGCCCGAGCTTTGCGTTCCCGACGACGACGCGGTGGAAAAGCCCTGCGGCGAGGCGACGGGCGAGGCGGACTGCGTGGAAGTGATCTGCGTGGCTGCCGCCGGCGCGCTGGAACTCGGCGAACTCGCAGTCGAGGTTCCCGCCGACGCTTTGACGTAGATGTCCTTCAACGCATCCTCACTGTGCTGCCACGCCGGCTGCGTTTCCAGCACCACGTGATACTGATTCAACTGGGTGAAGATGGTGGAGACCTGCCGCTGTCCGAAGGCGTCGTAGAGCGTGTCGTCGATGTTTTGCGGCGTAATGCCGAGCCGCGCCGCCGTATCGCGGTCGATATCCAGCATCAGGCCGAGTCCGCCGCTCTGCTGGTCGGTGGCCACGTCGCGCAGATCCGGCAGTTCCTTCAACTTGTCGAGCAGGCGCGGCGTCCAGGTGGTCAGTTCGTCGGTGTTCGGACTTTCGATGGAATACTGGTACTGCGTGCGGCTGACGCGGTCCTCTACCGTCAGGTCCTGAATCGGCTGCATGTACAGCGTGATTCCGTCCACTTGCGCGAGCTTCGGTTGCAGGCGGCGGATGATGGCGGAGGCGTCCGCGTCGCGCTCTTCCAGTGGCTTGAGGGTGATCTGAATCCGTCCGCTGTTGGGGGTCAGGTTGGTGCCATCCACACCAATAAAAGAGGAGAGCGACTCGACGGCGGGGTCCTGCAAAATCACTTTCGCCAACTGCTGCTGCCGGCGCCCCATCGCGGCGAACGAAACCGTCTCCGGAGCTTCCGATATGCCCAGAATCACGCCGGTGTCCTGCACCGGAAAGAAGCCCTTGGGAACGATGATGTAAAGGTAGATGGTGGCCACCAGCGTTGTGGCTGCGATGAGCATTGTTGCGGTCTGGTGGTTCAGGACGAAGCGGAGCGAGCGCCCGTACCACTGAATCACGCGATCATAGAAGCGTTCGGAGGCGCGAAAGAACCGCCCCTGCTCGCTCTCCGGCTTGTGCCGCAGGATCTTCGCCGACATCATCGGCGTGAGCGTCAGCGAGACGATGGCCGAAACGATGATGGTCACCGCCAGGGTGACCGCGAACTCGCGGAACAGGCGGCCCACGATGTCGCCCATGAACAGCAGCGGGATCAGCACCGCGATCAGCGAAACGGTCAGCGAAATAATGGTGAATCCGATCTCGCTCGCGCCTTTCAACGCGGCTTCGAGCGGCTTGTCGCCCGCTTCGATGTAGCGCGAGATGTTCTCGATCATCACGATGGCGTCGTCCACCACGAAGCCGGTGGAAATGGTGAGCGCCATGAGCGACAGGTTGTCCAGACTGTACCCGAGCAGGTACATGACGGCGAAGGTGCCGATGATGGACAGCGGCACGGCGACGCTGGGGATGATGGTGGCGGAAGGGCTGCGCAGAAACAGGAAGATCACCATCACCACCAGCGCCACGGTCATCATCAGCTCGTACTCGACGTCGTGGACCGAGGCGCGGATGGTGGTGGTGCGGTCGGAGATGATGCGAACGTCCACCGAAGATGGCAGGGAGGCCCGCAGCACCGGCAGCACCTTGCTGATGCGGTCCACCACGCCGATGATGTTGGTGCCGGGCTGGCGCTGGATGTTGAGAATCACCGCGGGCGTGGTGTTCACCCAGGCCGCCTGCTTCACGTTCTCGGCGCTGTCCACCACTTTGGCCACGTCGGAGAGGCGCACCGGTGCGCCGTTGCGGTAGGCGACGATGATGGGCTCGTAATCGCGCCCGGACAGGAGCTGATCGTTGGCGGAAATGGTCCAGGACTGGCGCGGGCCGTCAAAGTTGCCCTTGGCCTGGTCGACGTTGGCCTGGCTCAGCGCCGTGCGCAGGTCCTCCAGGCTCATCCCGTAGGAAGCCAGCGCCGTCGGATTCGCCTGCACGCGCACCGCGGGCCGCTGTCCACCGCTGATGCTCACCAGTCCGACGCCCGGAAGCTGCGAGATCTTCTGTGCCAGGCGCGTATCCGCCAGCTCCTCCACCTGCGGAAGAGGCAATGTGGTGGAGGTGAGCGACAGGGTCAGGATGGGCGCGTCGGCGGGGTTCGTCTTGCTGTACAGAGGTGGCGTCGGAAGATCGCGCGGAAGATAGCTGGTGGCGGCATTTATGGCCGCCTGCACCTCCTGCTCGGCTACGTCGATGTTCAGCTCGAGCGTGAATTGCAGCGTGATCAGCGAGCTTCCGAAGGAACTCGTCGAGGTCATCTGGTTCAGACCGGGCACCTGGCCGAACTGCTTTTCGAGCGGCGCCGTAACCGACGAGGCCATCACGTCCGGACTCGCGCCGGGATAGAACGTCTGCACCTGAATGGTGGGGTAATCCACCTGCGGAAGAGCCGACACCGGCAATTGCCGGAATGCGACGACGCCCACCAGGACAATCGCAGCCATCAGGAGGCTGGTGGCCACCGGCCGCAGAATGAAGATTCGCGACGGGCTCACGCCGCCGGGCTCCCGCTCTGCGTGCTTGCACCCTGACTGGCCGGCCGGCCGCTTCCGCCTCCGCTTCCACCACGGCCTTGCGGCGCGGCGCCTCGCACGCGCACCTTGCTGCCGGGCTGCAATTTCTCCGCGCCGTCGATCACCACCGCTTCATCCACCTTGAGGCCGGAGTCGATGGAGGTGTCGTTGCCCTCAGTGATCCCCGGCGTAACCACCCGGACCTCCACCGTGCTGTCCGGCTTCACCACGTAAACGAATTTCCCCTGCGATCCGCTCTGCACGGCCACCGCGGGCACAATCACCTGATTGTGTTGCGTTTCCACCAGCACGCGGACGTTCACAAACTGGTTCGGGAACAGATTGAAAGTACGATTCTCGAACACCGCCTTCAGCCGGGATGTGCCAGTGGTCGGGTCGATCTGATTGTCCACGGTAAGGAGCTTCCCGGAATCGAGCTTCTGCGACTTGTCGCGGTTGAAGGCGTCTGCCGACAGCGTCGCTCCGGCATGCAGTTTGCGCAGCACTGGCGGGAGGTTGTCCTCGGGGATGGTGAACAGCGCCGCGATGGGCTGAACCTGGGTAATCACCAGCAGCCCGTTTGCGTCCGTGGCGTGCACCATGTTGCCGGCATCCACCAGCCGCAGTCCGATGCGGCCGCTGATGGGGGCGATGATGCGGCAGTAGGTGAGCTGCAGCTTCGCATTGTCGATGGCCGCCTGATCGGTCTGGATCTGGCCAACATATTGGGCCACGGTGGAGACCTGCGTATCCAGTTGTTGTTTGGGAATGGCGTCCTGGGCCAGCAGCGTCTTATAACGGTCCAGATCGACGCGCGCGTTGGCCAGCAACGCCTGGTCATGAGCCATCTGCCCTTCGGCCTGCTCGAGCTGAACCTGATAGGGGCGCGGATCGATCTGCGCGAGTACGTCGC
Organism: Bryobacteraceae bacterium; assembly: GCA_049510065.1. GTDB lineage: Bacteria > Acidobacteriota > Terriglobia > Bryobacterales > Bryobacteraceae > CAWACP01. The sequence continues at coordinate 7,070 of JBEKZH010000062.1, read as the reverse complement.
CCTCCTTCACCGACTGCCCTTCCTGGAAGGCGACATTCATGAGCTGGCCGTCGACGCGAGTGTGTACGGTGACCGTGTAGAACGCCGTAACGGAAGCGAGGCCCCACTGGTACACCGGGATGTCTCCCTGGCGCGATTTGGCGACGGCCACCGGCACCGCCCCGAGGGCCCCGGCACGCCCTCCACTCTTCCCTTTGGTCGCGTCGGCGGCGTGAGTAGTCAGGCGGGTTCGGTAAAGCCAGAATGCGGCGGCAACGGCCAGCACGACGGCCAGTGCCCAAAGCCACCTGTGCCGGCGGCGCGGGGGCGGCGTGGAAGATTCCATGTCGAATGCCATTCCAGTGTTGGTTTCCTGGTGGGAAATGTCGGGGAATGTAGCCTCGCTCCCCGTCTTCTAACTATAGGACGCGAATCTCGGGGCTGAGTGTTACCAGGACCCTGCACCCCTGGATGATCCGTACGGCAGGATACACTGCGGACCGGTTTCGCAACCGCCGAGCGCTCCGAACAAATCTTTTCATAATTGTTTGTTCACTCGTACACCGCCCTGTAACGCCAGCGCGCTTTGATGGCGGTATGAGGTGCGACCTCCACGTTCACACGCGGCACTCCGGCATGTGCACCATACCCGTGCTCAAGCGGTTCTGCCGGGAGAGCTACAACGACCCACTGGCCCTGTACGAAACCCTCAAGCGCAGGGGCATGCAAATCGTCACAGTAACCGACCACGATTCGGTGGGAGCCGCCGAGGTGTTGCGGCGCTTCCCCGATTTCTTCGTGAGCGAGGAAGTAACGTGTATCCTGCCGGGCGGGACCGAGGCGCACATCGCCGTCTATGACATCACCGAGCGGCAACACATCGACATTCAGGCAAGGCGCAACGATATGCCTCGTCTGCTGGCGTACCTGCGCGAGCAGGACCTGCTGTTTGGCGTCAACCACGCGTTCTCGGCTCTGACCGGACGTCGCTGCGCCGCGGACTTCGCTCTGTTCGAAGCGGAGTTCCCGGTTCTGGAGACGCGCAATGGGGCCATCCCCGCGCGGTCCAACCGGGCGGCGGCGCGTATGGCCGCGCGCGGGGGCAAGATCGCCACTGGCGGCAGCGATTCGCACACCATGGGACCGCTGGCGCGGACATGGACGGAGGTTCACGGTGCCCGCAACGTTCGTGAATTCCTCGACGGGCTGCGGGCGGGCCGGGCCACCGTGGCAGGCGCGGATGGGACGCCGTGGCTGCTGACCCGCACCGTGCTGGAGACCGGCGGCTACTTCGTCCGCGAACTCGGCTGGCCGGCCTTTCTGTTCCCGTTGTTCGCGGCCGTGCCGTTCTCCACGGCAGGCGCCCATCTGTGGGACATTCTGTTCGCCTCGCTGTGGGGACGGCGGCTCGAACAAGCCGCGCTGGCGCCTTCCCGTGAGCAGCTTTCCGTGCCGGCCTGAGCCGCACGCGGATTACACTAATACCGTGGATGCGTAGCTCTGTCTTTGGCGCGTTGGCGTGGTGCATCATCGGGATCGTCGCGCTCGCCCTGGCGCTTTCGACCCTGCTGGTTGCGGCCAGCGACTGGTCGGCGATGGCGTTCCTGACGAACTGGCGCGTCTGGCTGACGGCCGGCGTGGCGCTGGCGTGCGGCCTTATCTCGATACGCATCATTGCGCGTTCGCTGGCGCATCGCATCGGCGGCCTGAAGCAATACTCCGACCGCATCCTGGACGATCCTCCGGCGGATCCGCAACTGTTCCGCGCCGACGACGAACTGGGTGTCCTGGGCCGCTCCATGTCGCGTGTGCCGCCCCGCGTGCACGAACTGGTGCAACGGGTCAGCCTGGAGGCGCAACGCCGCGAGGCCATTCTTGCGGGCATGGTGGAGGCTCTGCTGGCGGTGGATCAGGACCTGAAAGTGGTCCTCTGCAACGACGCTTTCGCGCGCCTCGCCGGAGTGCCTGCGGATATCGAGCCGGGTACGCCACTGGTGCGCATCGTGCGCGATCCCGCCCTGGTGGACCTGTTGCGCCAGGTGCTCGAAACCGGCGGTCCTTCCCGTCGCCGCCTGCAACTGGGCTCGTCCGACGGGCCGTGGTTCGAGGCAAATGTCGCGCCTCTCGCCATGCCCGCCGGCCGTGGCGCCATCGCGCTGTTGCACGACATCACCGAACTGGAGCGGCTGGAGCGAATCCGTAAGGATTTCGTGGCCAACGTCTCGCATGAGTTGCGCACGCCGCTGACCGCCATTCGCGGCTATGCCGAGACGCTGCTCGACGGCGCGCTGGACGACGCCGAAAACCGCCGCCGCTTTGTCGAGGTCATCGAAACGCACGCCATCCGACTGAACAATATCGCGGCGGATCTGCTGGCACTATCGGAGCTGGACAGCGGAGCGCTGGCGGAGCCGCCGCGCCCGGTGCTGGTGCAGGCCGCGGTGGAGTCGGCCATACGCACCGTGGAGCCGGCGGCGGCCGAACGGCGCGTGCATCTGGTGACCGGCGCCTTCGGCGACCTCGAGATCCTCGGCTACCGGATGCGTCTCGAACAGGCCCTGGTCAACCTCATCGACAACGCCGTGAAGTTCAATCGCCCCGGCGGTGAGGTCCGTGTGGAGGCGGAGCGCACCGCTAACGGGTGTGCGCGCATTGTTGTTTCCGATACCGGCATCGGCATCCCTTCTTCCGATCTGCCGCGCGTCTTCGAGCGTTTCTACCGCGTGGACCGGGCCCGTTCGCGTGAGATGGGCGGCACCGGGCTGGGCCTCTCTATCGTCAGGCATGCCGTCGAGCAGATGAAGGGGACGGTCGCGGTGGAGAGCGAGTTGGGGAAAGGCTCGCGCTTCATCATCGTGCTGCCCGCCCACAACGCGGCGTAGGGCCGTTTTACTATTGCGAGAGGGAGACTCTGATGGGAGACAGCAAGGAAAACCGTGTTCGATTTGAGGGCAGTCAGCCCATCCTTCGGGTAGAGGACATGAACACCAGCGTTCGATTCTACGTGGATCTTCTGGGGTTTCAGAATGTCAGTTGGGGCACCGAAGAGTTCACCAGCATCTCTCGCGACAAGGCTGCCATTTATCTGTGCCAACGCGGTCAGGGCCGAGGCGGTGCGTGGGTCTGGATCGGCGCGGAAGACGTCGAAGAACTCCATGAGGAGTTCAAGGCTCGAGGGGTGACCATCCGGCTACCGCCGACCAACTACCCGTGGGCTCTCGAGATGCAGGTCGAAGATCCCGACGGCAACGTGCTCCGGTTCGGGTCGGAGCCCGGGTAGGGCGGCATGCGGCCCGGATGAGCGATTCCTGTGCATACTGTCCAGGTTCATTGAAAATCGAGCCGCCGTGGGATAGGAGCACCTCCCCTCGGACACGTATACTGCAATCGTGGAACGCCTTCCGTGTTCCGCCGTTCAGGGAAGCGTGTTGTGCCATCCTCCGGATCATCGCTGAGCTCGCGACAGGGCGCTTCGCACGCGCAAACAAGAGTGCTCCTGTGGATGGGGTTTGGCGGGCTGCTGCTGCTGCTCAGCGTGCTCGGACTGAGTGCGATTTCCTTCCTATACCAGATCGAGATCCGGCATGAGAGAATCCGCCAGGACTACGTGGAACGCGAGCGGATACTGGAGAAACTGCGCTCGGGCATCTACATCTCCGGAACATACGTTCGGGATTTTCTTCTCGACACCAGCGAGACGCTGGCGGCGCATCATAAAGCGCAGTTTCTGGAAACGCGGAAGCAGGTCGAGAACGGCGTCGCCGAGTATCGCCGTCTGATTCGGCCGGTCGAGAATGAAACGTTCCAGGAATTCACCAGGGAATTGAACGCGTACTTCGCCGCCACGGCGCCAACCCTCGATTGGACTCTGCAGGAGCGCCGCGAGCGAGGTTATGAATTCATCCGCGACGAACTGCTACCGCGGCGTTTGACGGCAGTGGGCCTGACCGATCGGATCGAGCAGTTGATTGAGGCGCAACTGGAAGCCGGCAGCGAGACGGTGAGCGAGCTGTTCGCGTCGTTTCGGGTAAAGCTGCTGGTGCTACTGGTTCTCTCCCTGGTAATCGGCTCCGCGCTGGCTGGTGCCACGCTGTGGCGTCTGTTTCGCCTGGAACATGAAGCGAACGTGCGCTTCCAGGAGGTGGCTAACGCCCGGCGCGAGCTCGAGCAACTTTCCGCTCAACTCGTTTCCGTGCAGGAGAGCGAGCGGCGACGGATCTCGCGGGAACTGCACGATGAGGTGGGGCAGATGTTGTCGGCCGTGATTTTGGGCCTCGGGAACCTGCGGTCGGCTGTCAAAGCGAACAACACCGAGGAAACCTTCCGGCAGCTCCAACTGATTCAGGATATGACCGAGCGCAACGTCAGCGTGGTTCGAAACATCTCGCTGTTGCTGCGCCCGGCGATGCTCGACGATCTTGGCCTGATTCCAGCGCTCAAGTGGCTCGCCCGCGAGGTCTCACGGACGACCTCCATCCAGGTGGACACGCTGGCGGAAGGGTGCCTGGATAATCTCCCTGAAGAGCACCGGACCTGTGTGTATCGCGTGGTGCAGGAAGCGGTGCGCAACGCCAGCCGTCATTCCGGGGCCACACACGTGCGAATCCACACCCGGCGCCAGGAGTGCCGTCTGCGGGTGTCCGTTCAGGATGACGGCCGGGGTTTTGACACCTCCGCGGAGACTGGGCTCGGTATTCTCGGCATGGGAGAACGCATCGCGCATCTCGGCGGAGACCTCCACGTCGATTCCGAGCGCGGCAGGGGCACCATAGTCTGGTTTGAGCTGCCTCTGCCCGAGGTGCTTCCCTCGGGTGGCGATCAGGAGATCAGTCCCTTCCGGACCGCATAGAGTATCAACTCCGCGAGACTGTGTATGTGGAGCTTCTGGAAGATGTTACTTCGATGCGTTTCCACCGTGGTAAGGCTGACGTGCAGTAACTCGGCAATGTCGCGGTTGCTCTTCCCGGAAGCGAGAAGTTGGAGGACTTCCTTCTCGCGCAACCCGAGAAGGTCATAACTGTCCTCAACTCCGCGGCGCCGTGCTTCGGCCACATACTCTTCCACCAGGAGCCTGCTGATGCTGGGGCTGAAGTAGGCGTTGCCCGCGGCCACCGCCCTGACAGCGGCCAGGACGTCCGCTTCCGGCGAAGCCTTCAGGAGGTAGCCGCGCGCCCCCGCTTTCAGCGCCCGCAGGACGTATCCCTCGTCGGAATGCATGCTGACGATCACGATGCGGGCGCTCGGGACCTTCGTGGCAATCTGCTGCGCCGCGTCGATGCCATTCAGCCGCGGCATGCCCACATCGAGCAGGAGCACGTCGGGCTTATGATGCGTGGCAAGTTCAATCGCTTCGTAGCCGTCGGCCGCTTCCGCAATCACCTCGAATTCGCCTTCGCGCTCGAGCAGGGCACGGAGTCCGCTACGGATCAGGGCATGATCGTCGGCGATCAGTACTCGAATGGCGGACGGCATTCTCTCCTCCACAGTAGCAGGACGCCATTCCGGCAAATACAGCCGGAAAAGCCGACAATTCCCCCCGCCACGGTATTCCACTGCACCTTGGGAACCCCTTAACCTCAGGAATGTGACCGCCGCACTATGTTCCGTCTGACTCAGATCTTCACGCGGCGGCGACATGATGGAGCCGATACTTCCAGGGTCCGTTTTCTGTTGATCACTCCCGACGTGCAGTTCTGTTCCGGTCTGGTCGAGATCGCATCGAGTCGCGGTTGGACGCTCCTTTACGCTCGCGATTTGCGGGAGGCGGTTCCGATGCTGCTGTCCGCAGCCATCCCGATGGCGGTCTACGACTGGAACCCTGCCGAGCAGAACTGGCAGCCCGCGCTGGAGCGTCTGGCCACCCTGAAACCGCGGGTATGCCTTCTGTTGGCATCCCGGGTAGCGGACCGGTACCTGCTCGACGAGGTGGTTCGCTCGGGTGGCTACGATCTTCTGGTTCGCTCCTCGTCACGCGAGGATTTGATACGGAAGATCGAGTCCGCGTGGTTCTCCTCAATACGGGCGTCGCTGGAACGGAATACGCCGGAGGCCGGACATGGCTTCTGAAACGTTGCGCCCGGAAGAACTGGAATCGCTCCGGCGTTTCACCACGTGCCAGATCGCCGATGCCATCGAAACGTTCGCTGTGCGCCTGCGCAACGAAGGGTTTATGGACGCCAGTGTCCGGTGCATGTTTGCGCAACTCCCTCCCATGGTGGGCTATGCCGTCACCGCCCGCATCCGCACTTCGGAGCCGCCAATGACCGGGCGATCCTACCCGGGCCGCACGGATTGGTGGAACTATCTGCAGACGATTCCAGCTCCCCGAGTGGTCGTTCTGGAGGATCTGGACCGGCGCCCCGGGCTGGGATCGTGCGCTGGGGAGGTCCATGCTCACATCTTCCGGGCGCTGGGCTGCGTGGGGCTGGTGACCAACGGCGCGGTGCGGGACCTGCAGGCTGTAGAGTCCGTCGGTTTCCCGCTTTTCGCTGGCGGTGTCGCCGTGTCGCACGTCTACTTTCACCTACTCGAATTTGGCGTGCCAGTAGAAGTTGGCGACCTGCGGGTGAGCCCCGGAGACCTGCTCCACGGCGACCGGCACGGCGTGGTGAGCATTCCACCTTCCATCGCAGGTGAACTTCCGGCCGCTGCCGATCGGATTGCCGCGCTCGAGCGCAGGGTGCTCGACGTGGCGGATTCTTCCCATCCCTCGATCGAGGATCTGCGCAGGGTGGTACAGCAATCCGTGCAAGAGAGCAGTTCCGGGCGGCGATCCCGGTGAGCCGGAATACGAACATGAGCCATAACAGATTCAAGCTGGTTGCCATTGCGGCGTTGTTGGTGGGCGCTATGTTTGCGACCGTGGGCTGCTCACGCGAGGGGGAGGTGCACGCCGGGACACGGGAAACCAGCAAGGTGGTTACCGTCGCCGTCAGCAGAGTGGAGCGCCACGATCTTTCCCAGAGCCTGCGCGTAGCCGCGGAATTCAGACCCTTCCAGGAGATTGATGTCCACGCCAAGGTGGCCGGCTTCGTGAAAGAGATCTATGTGGACGTGGGCTCCCGGGTCAGGAAGGGGCAAACGCTGGCCGT
>JBEKZH010000061.1:0-33556 GCA_049510065.1 Bryobacteraceae bacterium | reverse complement strand
CGCCCCGTCAGAACTCCTTGAAGCTGTCATCCAGCGGGAACGCATCCCGGCCCGCCTTCACCGGCTCGTATCTCGATCGCCCGCCCATATGCGCGTGCGCCCGCGCCGGCGCCACCCGTCTTGCCGGCTGGTGTTCCACCATGTCGAGCGTGTCCAGGTTGCCGCCCACCATCTCCCGCAGCCGCAGCACCACCTCGGCCATCGCCTCGGACTGCTTGTTCAGCTCCTGGCTGGCCATTGTGCTTTCCTCCGCGCTCGCCGCGGTCTTCTGCGTTACCTGCTCAATCTGCACGAACGCCTGCGAGATCTGCTCGATGCCGCGCGCCTGTTCCTGGCTGCTGAGGTTCACTTCCTCCACCAGCACCTTCACCTTGCGCTCGTTGTCGGTCACGTCGTGGATCGCCGTCGCCACCTGATCCAGCGTGGCCGCGCCTTCGTTGGTCTTGGCGATCGATTCGTCGATCAGCACCGCCGTGTCCTTGGCCGCCTGCGCGCACTTCTGCGCCAGGTTTCGCACCTCGTCGGCCACCACCGCGAAGCCCATGCCGGCTTCTCCGGCGCGCGCCGCCTCCACCGCCGCGTTCAACGCGAGGATGTTGGTCTGGAACGCGATCTCGTCGATCACTTTCAGGATCTTCGAGATCTTGTTGCTCGACGCGTTAATCTCGCTCATCGACGTCACCATCTGATTCAGGCTTTCGTTCGCCTTCTGCACCTTGTGGTCCACATCCGACACCAGGTCCGTCGCCGCCCGCGTGTTCTCGGTGTTCTTGCGAGTCATCGAAGCCATCTCCTGGCTCGATGCCGAGGTCTCTTCCAGCGATGCCGCCTGCTGGCTGGCCCCCTGCGCCAGAGACTGGCTGGCGCTGGAAACCTGACCGGCCACCCCGGAGAGCTGATGGGCCCCATCGGCCAGCCTGGCCGCGAGCTGACGCAGATCGGCGCTCACCCGGATCACCGAGTACAGCACGCCCGCGCCCACCGCCAGCGCCAGCGCCAGCATTCCCCAACTGATCCAGTTGCTGACCGTAGCGCTGGACTCCGCCCGCTGGCCGTCCTGACGGTCGGCAGCCGTTTGCAGGTCCAGCAGTTCCGTGGCCGCTTTCTCCACTTTCTGCACTTCCGGCACCGCCTGTTTGGACAGCATCTCGATCGCTTCCGTGGGTTTCTGTTCCGCGCAGAGCTGCAACATGTTCCGGAAATACTGCGACATGGCCGCCTGGCTGCTTTGCAACTCCTGCACCACCGCGCGGCTGTGGTCGTCCTGCAGAAGCGGCTGCAGGTTTCTCAGCGCCCGCTCGGCGGAGTTCGTGGCGGTCTCGAACTCCTGTTTGTGCGTCTCCAACTGAGCCGTGTCACCGATCGAGAAGAACAGAATGGTGCCTTTCATCGCCGAGGACATGTGCGCCACGGCCGCGCGCAGTTGTCCAAGGGCCGCTGTCCGATTCACGGAAACGGCGAGTGCGTGGTCCAGATCCCGGCCTTCCGAGCGGATCGTGGTCATGGCGGTGAACGCCAGCACGAGCATCAGAACCAGAAGCGCCGAGAATCCGCCAATCAGCTTTGCTCCAATCGTCATCTTCCTCATCGGACCGGTAACCTCTCTTTCTGGCTGGTTGCCACGGCTCACCGAGACGTTGTACGAGGGAACACGCGAAACGGCCGTTCAGCAGTACCAGGCCAGCACAAGGCTCATATCGTGAGGCCTTTGCCCGAATTCTAAGGAATGTGAAAACCGTAGCCGGGGGACTACGGCCGGAAGCCCGACTGCTCCAGAAACCGGGCCGCCTTCGCCATGAACTGGTCGTCGAAAACACGCGCCCAGTCCTTCGGCCAGTCCACCTGGCTGCCCGCGATCCTTCTCTCATGGCACTCCACTGCGGCGGCCGCCTGGGCAAGGCCGGCGGCGATGCCCTCAACCGTCGGTTCGACGCCAATCAGGTTCCGGGAAATGGACTGCAAACACTCGCTGGTCTTGTTCTCAAACGTGTTCGTCACCACCAGCATGCCAGCCGACGCCATCTCAATCGGCGTCAGGCTCGGATGCGGCGTGTACATCAGACTCAGGCCAACGTCGTACCCCGCCAGCTCCTGCCCGTACTCGCTCTGGCTGAGCCGTCGCAGCAGGCGCATCCGGCGCCCATTCGACAGCGGGATGATCCTGGCGTCGGATGCCGCCACCGAGCCGATGCCGGAAAACTGCCAGCGTTCGTCGAAAACGCCCTCCTCCACGGCCCGGCAGACCGCCAGGATGCCCAACTCGAACATGTTCCGCGAAGCGTGCGGTTCCGGACGAGCATAGAAGAGAAGCCGGCGCGAAGCGCGATTCTTCAGGGCATCCAGCGTGACCGGCGCAACCCTGGTGATCGCGTTGCGAAAGGTGGCCGATCTCGCCTGCCCGCCGGTGGAATCCTGCGCAAAGACGCCAATCCGGTGGCGCTGGAAATACTCGCTCAGAAACTCGGTCGAGAACAGCGCGTAATGCGGCCGGTCGTACGATTCCCGCGCCAGTGCCGCCTCGCTTCCCATCGGAAACGTAAAGGGTTCGTATTCCTGAATGAGGTACAGAAAGGCCTTCCTCGACAGGTCCTTCGAGGCCTGGTGCGCGATGTGGGCGGTCCACCACGTGGTCGCTACGAAGCAGTCGTCCGCACTCACCGTGAGCGGATTGTCCCGATTAAACGCATACGATACTTCGCAGCGATCCAGAAGGTCGCCGATGCCCTGAAAGCGACTCAACTGCTTTCGCCATACCTCGGGCTGGCACTCGCAGTGGTCCACAATCACCACGCGCACCCGGTATCCGCACTCGGCGAGCTTGAGCGCGAAGTTGAACTTCGCGATGTACCCGCCAAAGACATAGTCGAAGTCGATCGTCGGAATCAGCACGTTGACCCGCGCCGCCGCATCGCGGGACACCGACAGCGTGAGCGGACGCAGCTTCCGGCGAAGCGGCGCGAGGGCATCCGGCGTCTTCTCGGCCCGTTCGGCGGCGATCATCCGCGGACCCGGTCCCAGTCGCGCTCTCCAGATCGCGAAGCTCTTCCACAGGATGCCGCGGAACAGGCGCGTCTCGGCGCCAACCGTCTCGTTGCCACGCCAGAGTTCCCGGACACGGCGAAGGGGCAACCACAGAGCGGTAATCGGCGAACGGTCCATGTGCTGCAGGCGGCGAACAACCCTCCGCTTGCCGCGAGTCAGGAGATTCGCAGCTCGCAATTCAATGACCTGCGCCATCAACTCGACGCGCAGAACGTCGTCAAAATAGATCTCGCGGTAATGTGCCATTACACTGCCGAGGGCTGCCCCGTGCCATAGCGCAAACCAGGCCTGACGCAGCCACGGCACCCGGGCCGGAACATAGTGGCCGATTACGTTCCGCCGGTGTTGCACGTAATCATGGAGTGGCCGGTCCACATACGCAATCTCTCCGGTAGCCAGCGCCACCGAGGAAATCCAGTGATCGTGAAACGGTTCGCCGGTGGTAACCGGAAACGGAAGAACCAGATCCAGCAGGCGCCGCCGGAACATCGAAGCGGCGCCGGTTATTGTATTGGCCAGAAAGAGAGAAGTGAGACTGGTGAAATTGTTCCTCCGCCACTTCCAGCAGGTTGTCGAGAGTACCTCGCCGCTTTCGTCCACGATTCTCATGTCGCCGAAAGCCAGCACAGTCTCCTGCCCGAACGCGGCCAGCAGGCTCTCCAGCTTATCCGCCTGCCAGTAGTCGTCGTGATCGCACAACGCGACAAAGGCAGCCTCGTCGGGAACGAGCGAGAGGCTGTACTCGAAGTTCCGATAGAAGCCCAGGCGCCGCGGCGTTCGCTCGCAGCGAAACCGTGGGTCCCCGCTCACCATGGCGCGAATCTTCTCCCAGGTTTCCAGTTGTGAGCAGTCGTCCGTAATGATGCAGATCCAGTTGGAGTACGACTGGTTAATGAGGGACTCGATCTGGCGTGCAAACAGGTTCAGTGGTGGATCGTACGTTGCCAGGCAAATGGCGATAAGCGGACGTTCGCCCGCGGGGTCCGCCAGCGGCCCGTTCCCGGCGGGCCGCCCCGCGCTCACCGTTATGCTGGCGATCTCCTTCGTGCACTCCTCGCCGGTTTCGAGCCTCGCGTGCAGGAGGATTTCTACCGATGCGCTACCGAACCCTTCGGGAAGAGTCACGAAGCCCCAGAAACCGCTACGGAAGCTGTGACCACGCCGGTCCACGTGCGGGTAGTGAGCCGAGAAGACGTCGGCACGCACAGTTCCGTAGAACCGGACGGGATGACGAATTCCTCCTGCTACGATATCCAGTTGGCGGATGCGCTCGGTGGGATGATAACACCATCCGCGGATGCAGAGCGCATTGCCTTTTCCAGCCAGGAGAGTCTCGGGAACATCGCAATCGATGCCCACTCGCAGCTCGCTCGGACTGTCCGGCCGATCGTCTCGAGAGTGCTCAGAATCGCTCGCTCGCGCTGAACGTGGAGTGTGCACCAGGTCGGAAGACGCCTCGTTCTTTCTACTGGACTCCATGGACACGATTCACCATCGAGCCCGCCATGCCGGGACCGCGGCTGAAGCGAGGATTCGATTATACACTGCACCAGGTTCCTGGAAGACACCCCGAATTGGATTGGTCGCCTGAAACATGACTGAGAGGGCATCGGTTGGGTCATGTAAGAATATGGCCGAGCGCGCGAATGTAGCGGGGCCGTTTCGGCCTCGAGGATAGACATGCACTCATGCGAACAGTACCCGGAGCGAGTTCGGGAAGAGTATCGGAACGAGCACTCTGGCCAGATATCCAGTGTGATCATGACCACAAGCCTCTCTGCAAACTGGCCAGACGCCAATGCGAAGAAGTTGCTGGTGATGGCTGATGCGATGGATCTCGGAGGTGTTTGGTGCGCCGTGTGAGGCCGATCTCAGCAGTTGAGGACGATTCCAGCCAGCCGCCGGACCGCCCGGGTCCCGAGAAAACCGGCTCCTCCAGTTACCAGGCAGACCATTCCATCCCTTCCGTTGGAGTTCCTGCGGCTGTCGCGGTTCGGACGTCAGCCTGTTTTCCCCTCCTCCGGCGCCCTGCCACAGTGTTACTGCGGCCGGGCACGAAGAGTCCCAAAGTCACTGCCGGAGGCCCGCGGACGCGCTGGCCCGTGCCGCCTGCGCGCCAGCCTGGCTCAAGCGCACCCGAAGAGTCTCCAGATAGTGCCGCGCCGTTTCGCCAACACCCGGGAAGAGCGCGTAGCGACGCTCAACCCATGCCTGGATCTCTTCAATCTCGCGAAGCTGAGACACGTCGAAAGAACTGATCGTTACGCCCTGTTGATGCCGGCGATGCAGGTTCAGTGACTCCGGAAAATACGCCAGCCGGCCCCCGGCCAGCAGCAGCAGGTACGTTTTCCAGTCGCCCGCCACCCGGTAAGAGCGAATCTCGTCGATGTGTGCGCGCAAAACGCGGGCGAGCTTCTCGCGTCGCATGAGCACCCCGCTCACATTCGGAATGGTATTCTTCACCGCCAGATATTTGCGTATTTCCTCGTCGCCGTCCGCGACCCAGGGCTGCTTCCAGCGTTCCGACCCCAGATCGGCCACATAGTCGTGGTAGTTGTCGGCCAGCACGCGTCCACGTTCGTCAATCTGCTTGCTTTCGCAATAACTGAGCACCACCTCGGGGTCGTCGAAACCGCGCAACACGGTCTGCAGAAAGGCGGGATCGCTCAGGTCGTCGGCCTCCGCAATCCATACGATATCGCCGCGTGCCAGTTCTACACCGCGCTGCCATTGCCGGAACACCGAAGCGGAATTGACGTCATTGCGGACCACCCGGCAATCGATGCTGCCGCCTGCAAGCGCCTGCTCCGCCACCGCCACGCTGTTGTCATCCGATGCGTCATCCAGCAGGATTAGTTCGTACAGTGGATAAGTCTGGTTGAGAATCGTGGTGATGCGCTCCCTCAGGTAGCGTTCGTAGTTGTAGTTGGGCACCACCACGGACACCCTGTGGAGCGGAACACCCGCCAGCCTTAGCAGTTCGAACAGGTATTGGCGGAACGAGAAGCGCTCGGCCAGCAGGGCGCGGCCCACTCGCGCGCCACGCTCGCACGCCGAGGCGTCTCCCAGAATCCTCTCAACAGCCCCGGCAAATGCGTCCACGTCGCCCATCGGCACATTCTCGCCCAGGCCTTCGTCGATGAGCGCGTTGCAGCCGCCGGAGCCGTTGAAAGCGACGATCGGCAGACCCGCATCTATCGCTTCGAGTACCACCGAGGGGAACGGGTCCTCGCGGGACGTCAGTGCGAACAGATCGGCCCCCGCGAAGTATGTGGCTGTGTCGTCCCTCCACCCGATGAAATGGATTCGACGGAAGAGTTCGGGGTCCCGGCCGGCCCGCGCGGCCACTTCTTTCCGCATCTCCGGCTCCCAATTTCCGACCCAGACGAAGTGGGCCAGGCGATCATCGCCGGTGACCCTGCTGGCGAGATCCACAAAATGGTCGACGCCCTTGCGCCGGTCCGCGTACCCCACAGCGAGAATCACTTTGGCGTCATCGGGCAGCCCGAGCTCATGACGGACGGCGCGACGCGAGCGAGCGAGATCTTCGTCCGTATAACGGTTACGCCGCGGTAGCCCCTGTGGCCGAATGATCACCTTGTTCTCACGAATGGAGGCGAATTCCTGGAACGCGTCCCGCACCTCCGGCGCCGGAAACACGACACGGTCTGCGTGTTTGGCAATCATTTCTGCGTGCTCCTGCAGCTGGAAACTCGAAATGATCTGGCGGAGTTCGTGTACCAGAGACACACATCCCAGGCCTGCTTGTTTGAGTGTGCCAAGGAAGAGACCACTTACTGTCGTGTTGACAATCGCGTGCCGAAAACCGCGCTGGAAGAGATCCGCGGCCAGTTGCCGCGCCTCCGGGCCCTGAGGATCGATACCCGTGAGGTCGTGCAACTTTGCATACTTCGCATACTCGCCTTTCAGGGGTCCATCACCCAGCGAGACCATTTCCACTTCACAGCGCAGGGAACTGACAAGCTCCTTCGTCATGTGGAGCGCGAGGAACTGGGCGCCGTGCGGATAGGCGTCGTGGGTCACCACCACCACCCGTCGCCCTGCCGGGACTTCCTTCACCTGCACACCCGAGCCGAGCGCCTCCCGCGTCGCCCGCAACCACGCGTACCCATAGCGCCGGTCCGGCTCCAGATGCGCCCCTTCGGCCCACTCGTTCCACGCGTTCACGAAGATCAGCCGCTCATCGCCCTGAAAACGCCGCCGCGTATCGGCCGCCGCGTTCGTGAGCCATTCGCGGTACCCCTCCGGACTCGAGTGCAGGAATACGGTGCCACGCCCTGGCCGCCGGGGCTCACTGTCCCACGAAGGGCACACGCCACGGAAAAGCGTGTAACCTGGCGCCGCATAATTCCGGCTGCGCTCCACCAACGCCCGCCAGTCGTACACGGACCCCTCGAAACTCCCGGCGTACGGGCAAATCCCATCTTTCGGCAAGGGCGAGCCGACCAGATTCGGCGGGAATTCGGTGGCTGCGTCGAAGCCGTACTCCGCTGGATCGCATGTTTCAAACGACTGTGGATAGACCAGGTACAAGTCGCCCAGTCCGTTTCGTTTGGCCCATGCGCGCCACCGCATGGCCGTCGCCTTTGCATCGGGCAGAAGTGCTGGTCTGTAAACCAGCAGAACGGGCCGGTCGTTGACACGAAGGTAGCGAGGGTCGCGCAAGTACTCCGCTACGTGCGCGAGGAACCCGATGTCGTCGGCGGCACTGTGCTGCTGCGCGATGAGCGACTCATTTTCCAGACCATCCCACTGCCGCGTCCAGTTCTCGTTGGCCCAGCAAAGACAGAATGGAAGATCCAGGTCGGAGTTGTCCAGAAACTGCCGGAGCGGCAATTCCAACAGCCGCTTGCCGCCGAACCAATAAAAGTAAAAACAAAATGCCCCAATTCCGTAGCGTTTGGCCAGTTCGATCTGGCGCTGCTGCACGTCCTTAATCCTCAGATCGTAGAAGCCGAGCTCATCCGGCAAGTGGGGTTGATAGTGGCCCTCGAACTGAGGCGTCGCTCTTGTTACATTCCTCCACTCCGTAAAGCCCCGGCCCCACCAGTCGTCGTTCTCCGGAATTGGGTGGAACTGCGGAAGGTAAAAGGCTACCAGCCTGACGTCGGTGCTGAAATGAGGAGGAGGCGGTGTGTCCGCAACGTAGTCGCCATCCGACTTCACAGCCGGAGCGGCAACGTTCCTCAGCGGTCGTCTGAACCATCCCCGGATCGCGCGGATTGGCCGAAACACGATGCTGGTTTTCCTCGCGACCGCTTGTTGCATGTCCAGACCGAATCGGAGCGGCTCCGTAATCCGCCAGCTCTTCGAAGCTTTAATCTCCGCAACCGCCTCTTGCAGCGCGGCGATCGCCGTGTCGCGCCCCTCCACGGCGGACTTCATCCAGCGGATGTGTTCGGAACGCTCGACCAGGGCCTGCTCCAGCCGGCCGATCTCCCGATCGCGGCCCGCTACCGTCTCCTCGAGATGAGTCCGCTCTTCCTGCAGCGAGTTGGCGTAAGAGAACGCGGCCGAACAAGCCGCAAGCCGGGAGTGGATTTCCTGGAATTGTTCGATCACGCCAGGCGATTCCAATGAGGTCTCGTCCCGCGCCGCGCGGGACAGGAGTCTGTACACGGTAATGAAATCGCTCGGAACCAGGCAATCCGGCCCCAATTCCGGGAGGGGCGGCTCCACGGCGCGCCGCGCGGATTGTCTCTCCCAGGGGCAATCCTGCCCGAGAGCTCGCGCCAGTCTCCAGAGCTGGATATTCGGCTCGTTCCTGAGCAAATCCGTATCGACAACGACACGATGATCCCCGGTAGTGTCCAGAACGGCAACCACCATGTGCTGAAGCCAGAGGAGATATCCTTTTTCGAGTGGAATGTTATCCTGCCTGGCCAGATCCCTTGCGACCCGGATTGGATCCCGCAACGCAATGACGTAACTCGCCCTGCAACCGCAGGCCTGAATGGCCGGCCGCCAGAACGACAAGAGCCTGCAGGTGCGTGGATCCTCGAAGCCCCAGAGCGATCGGTGATCCGCCACGCTCCGCGCAATCATCCCCACCGCCCTCTCCCTCAGCGCGCCGATTGCGGGATCCTGTTCCGAAGGGCGCCACGCCAGGCCGAGGTGATCGTCTGCGGCGCGAAGATGGCGGAGGAGCTCCTCGTTGATCTCCCGGCAATCTGCTCCGCGCGGATGCCTGTCTTCACTCGGAATCAAACCCAGCATCGCCAGAGCGCCGGTGAGATCGCTCCCGCCGCCACGGTGCGCGCCGAGAATGACGGCTACGTGTCGTTCCTGCTCACTTGGGCTGCCGGAAGATGGTGGTCGCATCAGTCCGATCTCTGATTGTACACCGTACCCCGATCATACACCGTACTACTCCCGAAGTCGGGCGATGCAGCTCGGGACCGTATTATGGATGGGATTATTGCCTGGATTGGACTTGGATAAAACTCGGATTAAGCTCGAATTAAGCCGGCTGGAGTGACGCGGCGCGCACAACACCAGCCCATCAGCCCGCTTCCGCCATTGCGCCCGCGTTGGCCAGCACCAGCGCTTCGGTAATGCGCTCCAGCGACATCACCGCTTCGGCCGCGCCCAGCCGGATGGCCTCCCGCGGCATGCCGAACACCACGCACGATGCTTCGTCCTGCGCTGCCGTCCACGCGCCCGTCTTGCGCATTTGCAGAAGCCCGCTGGCTCCGTCGCTGCCCATGCCAGTGAGCAGGATTCCCATGGCGCTCCGGCCGGCCGTTGCCGCCACCGACGAGAACAGTACGTCCACCGACGGCCGCTGATAGCAGACCAGCGGACCATCCGTCACGCCCACGTGGTATCCGCGGGCGTTCTTCTTCAGCACCATGTGGAAACCGCCCGGCGCCACCAGCACGCGTCCCGGCAACACCGCGTCGCCGTCCTCCGCTTCCTTCACGTCCAGCGAGCAGATGCCGCGCAGGCCCTGCGCAAAAGCGGCCGAGAAGTGCGCCGGTATGTGTTGCGTAATCACGAACCCGGCGCTCCCCGGTTCCGTGCCGCGCAGGATGCGCCGAATGGCTTCCGTGCCGCCCGTCGACGCTCCGATGGCAATCAGTGGCGAAGGAATTCCCGACGTGATCCGCACCACCGGCGCCTTCTTCGGAAGAACGTTGTCAGCCTTTTCCAAAGCCGCAACCGGCGCCGCGGCCGTTGGTCCCCGCAGCCGCGCCACCGCCGCCGCACGCACCCGCCGCGCCAGCGACACCTGCAACTCGCCCACCGAGTACGGGCCCCCTGGCTTGGTCAGAACGTCCACCGCGCCCAACTCCAGCGCGCGCACGGCGGCCCGGCAGTTCGACTCTCCCACCGAACTCACCACGATCACCGGCATCGGGTGGTGCTCCATGAGATTCCGCAGAAAGGTGAGCCCGTCCATGCGCGGCATCTCGATATCCAGCGTCAGCACATCCGGCCGCAGGGCCAGAATCTTGTCCCGCGCGACGTACGGATCGGGCGCCGTCCCCACCACTTCAAAATCGGCCTCGCGAGACAGCGTCTCGGTCAGGATCTTCCGCACGATCGCGGAATCGTCCACCACCAGCACCCGAATCCGCCGTGCCGGGCTCTCCATGGGCGTCCTTAATTGAATTGAATCGCCACGGCCATCTGGCCGTTGTCGATCTCAAACGCTCTCGCCACAGCGTTGCCGGAGCGGGGCGCGGCGTCCCCCACCAGTTCCGGCGTATCGAGTTGAATGTCCGCTCGCGCGTCCAGAGTACTCAGCATGGAGCCGCAGATCATGTTCGTCAGCTCGCAGATCACGCTGGCCATCTGCGGCGCCGGCACATCCTCGTCCGCGCCCAGAAACGTCGTGGCCAGAGACCGTCCGGCCTCCTCGGTGACGTCCAGATGAAATACTCCCGAGTACGTCCCGTGGAACTTCAACTCGGCGCGGATGAACGGCTGTCCTTCTTCGAGTCCGGTGATGGGCAGCGGATCCGCGTAACACATCGTCTCCAGAACGCGGCCCGCGCAGCGCGCCAACGCTCGGTCTACTTCAGCCGGTGACATGGACTTCTCCCAGAACCCGTTCCACCTCGGAGCGCAACGTCTCCGGTTGGAAGGGTTTGATCACGTATCCGGCGGCGCCCAGTTCCAGCATCCGTTGCATGCGGTTCGAGGTCGCGTCCGTCGAGATTACCAGCACCGGAATCTCGCTCAGCGCCGGGTCCTTCTTCAGCTCGGCCACCAACTCCTCGCCGTTCATCTCCGGCATGTTGACGTCGGTGAGAATCAGGTCCACCCGTTCGCTGCGCAGCGTGGCCAGCGCCGCTCCGCCGTGGCACGCGCTCAGGCAGGCCTCCACCGGAATACCGGACAGGTCGATGACTCGCCGCAACACGGCACGCATTCCCGGAGAGTCATCCACAATCAGAATGCGGTAAGACACGTCGCACCTCCTGACATTCTTCCGGCGGGCAGTTCCCGCTGCACCCCGTCGGAATAGATCACCAGCCGGCCGGAAGCGGCTTCCAGCCGGACCGTTCGCGAAAGCGTTCCGCCCACGTCCTCGCTGCCCACGAACAACCCGCCCTTCCACAGGATCTTGCGCACGGCAAGATGGTTTCGCTTGCCAATCTGGAAGCAGTTCTCCCTGTCCAGCACCTGCGCGCCCCCCACCGCCCAGATGCTCAGGTGCCGCTTATTGGCGCCCCGCTCGCACACTGCGTCAATCAGCCGTGGGATGCCCGTATCGGCGAACATATATGGGTTCGCCTCCGCCCTGGCCCGATCGATACTGGAATCCGGGAGCATGAAATGGAGCATGCCCGAGACTTTCGTCGCCGGGTCGTGCACCACCACCGCAATGCAGGATCCAAGGCCGTAGGTCACCAGCGTTACGTCCGGGTCGCCGCTCACCTTGCAGTCCGCCGTATTCACCACCACAGTAGTCATTCGGCTCTCCTCGACGAGCGTCCGTGCACCCCTCGCGGTTTCATAGAAGCGCAGGTGGAGCGTCCACGCGGTTTTCACTTTCCCCTCCCGCTGCCGCGTTTGTAGACGGCCGGCTGAATGTAGCGCAGCGGATGCTCCACACCCGCCAGACCCTCGGCATGGCCGATGAACAGATAGCCGTTCGGTTCCAGGTGCGGCGCCAGCCGGTTCACCACGCTCTCCTGTCCGAGCCGGTCGAAGTAGATCATCACGTTCCGGCAGAAGATTACCGAAAACGGAAACTGGGCCGGCAGCGGATCCATCAGGTTGATCTGCCGGAATTCGATCAGTTCGCGGACCGCCGGCTTCACCCGATACCACCCGCTCCACTGGCCTTCGCCTTTCAGGAAATACTTGCGCGCGAGCGCTTTGGGAACGGTGGCCACCTGCTCGGCCTGATAGAGGCCTGCGGAGGCGCGCTTCAGCGCTCGCGCGGAAATATCGCTGGCCACCACTTCGATAGAACGCCCCGGCGCGTTGTCCAGCGCCTCCAGCAGCGTGATGGCGATGGAGTACGGCTCTTCTCCCGTCGAGCAGGCCGCGCTCCACACGCGCAGCGGATCGCACTGGCTGTGTTCGGCGAGAATCCTGTCCCGTAGCAGAGCGAAGTGTTCCGGCTCCCGGAAGAAACTGGTGAACTTGGTGGTCAGCGCGTCCACCATGTCCTTGAGAGCCCCGCCGGAGGCGTCCGAGGTCACGTGCCGGTAATAGTCGGTGAAGCTGGTGTAGTGGAGCTCGCGCAGCCTTTTCGAAAGACGCGCGGTCACCATCTGTTCCTTGTTGTGATCCAGAACCAGCCCGAAGCGCTCCTTCACCAGCGCCGAAAGGTGCTGAAAATCCCGCGACGAAATCCTGATCTCGGCCACCGCCTCAGGCATTCCGCGACCCTTTGTACAAGCCGTCCACGTCGAGGATCAGCCCCACCCGGCCATCGCCCAGGATCGCGCCGCCGGCCACGCCGGGCACGTCGCGGAAAGTCTCGCCGAGGTTCTTGATCACCACTTCCTGCTTCCCAATCAGCTCGTCCACCGCCAGGCTGTAGGTGCGCCCGTGCGTTTCCAGCAGCATGAGCAGCCCGTCCATCAGGTTCGTGGAACGCGGTTCGACGCCGAAGCGCTGGTGCAGACGCACGATGGGGAACAAATGATCCCGCACCACCGCCACCTCGGCGCGATTCTCCATGGTGGTGACCATGCCCTCCCGAGGCTGCAGCACCTCTCGCACCGACGCCAGCGGCACGATGAAGCGCTCGCCGCCCACCTTGACGATGAGCCCGTCGATGATGGCCAGCGTCAGCGGCAGCTTCAGCAGAAAGTCCGTTCCCTCGCCCGGCCGCGAAGCGATTTCGATGCGGCCCCTCAGCTTGTGGATCTGCTTCTTCACCACGTCCATGCCCACGCCGCGCCCGGAGAGATTGGTGACCTTCTCCGCGGTCGAGAAGCCCGGCTCGAAGATCAGATGGAACACGTCGTGGTCGGAGAGCGTTGCGCCGGGCTCCACCAGCCCCATGCGCAGGGCTTTGTCGAAGATCCTCTGCCGGTCGATGCCGCGCCCGTCGTCGGATACGGTGATCAGAACCTGGCCGGCCTGATGCTGCGCCCGCAACCGCACCTTCGCGGTGGGCGGCTTCCCGCTGGCCACCCGCTCGGCGGCGGTTTCGATGCCGTGGTCCACCGCGTTGCGCACCATGTGCATCAGCGGGTCGCCCAGCTCTTCCACCATGTTGCGATCCATCTCGATGTCGCGGCCCTGCGTTTCCAGCTCGATCTTCTTCCCGTGTTTGCGCGAGAGATCGCGAATCAGCCGCTCCATCTTCTGGAACAACTGGCCGATGGGCACCATGCGCATGGCCATGGAGGCCCGCTGCACTTCGTCGGTGATGCGCCCCAGTTGCAGCAGATTGCGTTGCAGGCGCATGTCGGTGGTGGACTTGAACGCCGGATCGTGGCGGATCAGCGATTGTGCCACCACCAGCTCGCCCACCATGTCCACCAGGTAGTCGAGCTTGCCGGTGTCCACCTTCACCAGGCGGTCCCCGCGCAGTTGTTTGCTTTCCGGACACGCGGCGCCAGCCGCGTTCTCCGTGATCACCGCTGGCGCCTCGGGCTTCGGCTCCGGCTCGGCTGCCACCCGCCCTTCGAGCGCCGCGCGGACCTTCTCCAGCAGCGCGGCCGGATTGGCCGGCGCGGCAGTGCCATTTCCGAGGATGCAATGTTCAATCCGCCCGATTTCGCGCGTCAGGTAGTCCGCGCTCTCCAGCAGCAGGTCGGTGATTTCGGGTGTGATCTCGAGTTCGTTGTTGCGAGCGCGGTCCAGCAGGGTCTCCACGTCGTGGCAGACTTCCTGCACCTCGTGGAATTCGAGAAAGCCAGCCAGCCCCTTGATCGTGTGGAAACTGCGAAACAGCGACTGCAGCGGGCCCGTCCCCGAGGGATCCTGTTCAATGGCCAGCAACTGGCTCTCCACGTTGCTCAGATGCTCACGGGCTTCCACCATGAAGTCCGATACCAGCTCCAGATCCTGCGCGAGGCTGCCGAACGTGCTCGGGGCCGCCGCCGCTGTCGCGAGCGTTCCGATGGCCCGTTGCAACGCTTCGATGCTCGATTGCACAGCACCGCGCTCCGCCTTGCCTCCGTTGGCCGATTGCAGTTTTCGGGCGAGCTCCCCGGACGCCTCCACCACCGTCTGTGAACCCGCCGCCCGGGCCGTCTCCGAAATTCGTCCCAGCGTGCCCAGCATCTGCGCAATCGAAGCCGGGCCGTCTTCCTGCTCCCCGCCCAGCACGAATTGCGTCGCCAGCTCCTGAACATACTGTTCGAGAGCGGCGGTTTCCGGTCGCATGGCCATGCCTCCTGCAGCGTCTATACGGGGACGCCGTCCGCCAGTCTGCTCTGGTTCCCCGTCTCCCCGGATGCTTCCAGAATGTCCTGCAGCCCGCCCACTTCATGGCTGGCCAGCACCTTGTTAATGTCCAACAGGATGCGTATCTTTCCCCTGGTTTTCGCCACGCCCAGCAGGTAAGGGGAGGGCGACGCCGATCCGAAATCGGGCACGTCCTGAATGTCGGCCTGCGCCAGATTCAGCACCTCGGCCACGCCGTCCACGATCAGGCCCATGTACAACGAAGTGCGCGCTTCGGTCTGGATTTCGACAATGATCACGCAGGTGCGCTGGTCGTATTCGGTCTCCGGGAACCCGAGCTTCGTGCGCAGATCCATCACCGGGAGCACTTTGCCGCGCAGGTTGATCACGCCTTTCATGTGCGGCGGCGTGTGCGGCACCCGCGTGATGTCCTGCGTGCGAATGATCTCGCGCACGCTCAGGACGCCAATGGCGAATTCCTCCTGGGCGAGCTGGAACACCAGGTACTTGCCCGCCTGGGCGCTGGTTGTTTTCGTATGTTCGGTTTGCATTATCCCGGTACTGGACATGAGACCTCCCTGCACCCTTTCTCCCGTCAATCCACCATGTACGGCGGCGGCGCGTGTCCGCGCACCACCGGCCGGTTCGCCCGGGGCGCCAGGCACACCTTCACCGTCATGGTTTCGCCCTCGCAATCGAACGGCACCACGATCCACTCGTTCTCGGCCGCGCTGCGCGCCACGAAGTTCCGGCCGAAAATCACCGTGGGGATGCTCAGCCCCAGGCTGCCCACGTGCACTTCGATTTCGTTCTTGAAGTTGCCGATGATCATGTTGGTCAGCTCGCCCATGGCGTCCAGCACGTCATCGTTCACCGACACGTATTCGGCCATCAGGAAGCGCGACGAGAGCTTGCACGCCAGCTCGGCCGAGCACGAGATTCCCCCCGTGCCCACCCACGCGCCGGCCATGCCGATCAGCGACACCAGCCCGTGACTGGGGTGCGGCGGCACCTTCTCCGTGAAGCGCTCGCCGGCGATGGCGTCCACGCCCAACATGGTGCCAAACACGTCCATGGTGGCCCGGCAGAGGCTTTCGGTTACCAGGGATTCGTCCAGCCGGTCGATGCTTGTTGAGGCGGTCATTTCAGTTCTCCTTGTCCCCGTTTAGAAATGGATCGTGGCAAGCTTCTCTTTGATCTGCTCCGCCGTAAAGGGCTTGCGCACATACCCCGTCGCGCCGAGTTGAGCCGCCTCCATCACCTTGGCCTGACTGCCTTCGGTGGTAATCATGAGCACGGGCAGGTTCTTCCAGTCGTCGTTGGCGCGGACCTCGCTGAGAAACTGCAGGCCGTCCATGTTGGGCATGTTGATATCGGTCAGAACAAGGTTGATCTTTTCTGTTTTCAACAGGTCCAGAGCTTCTTTGCCGTCCCCTGCTTCAAGGACTCTGTTGATCGGGACGTCCGTCTGCGCGAGCACGCGTTGCAGGATTTTTCGGATGGCGGCCGAATCGTCCACGATGAGAACATCAAGCGGCATGGTCAAGGGCTCCTTGGTGATGGCTGCAGTCTTATCGCATACGATGGGAGTGGTTTCTAATGAAACTGAAAGACATGTTGGCCCGGTACCCGAAAATGGGGGTAGCGTGCTTGCTGTGCCTGCCGCTTGTGGGACAAGTCCGCGAGGAGAAGCCTGTTGTCGTGGACGGCGTCACCGAGCTGTGGAGGCTGGTCTGGAAGCACGCTCCGAAGCCGGCCTGCGAGCCGGAGGGTAACGACTGGTTCACGTGTCCCTGTACCGGATTCGCTTTTGGCGAGCGGGGCCAGCTCGATCTGGTCCGCATCCGGGAAGAACGTGAGATCCAGCGGCTTCCGCTGACGCCGCTTTGGGGGAACGAGGCGGTCGTGCAGCGCTGGGAAAGGCTGGATCGGGACACAGTGGCGACTGAGGCGCGTCAGTTGACGCAGCGCGTTCACACGAGGCCTGTGGTGAGCGTGATGGACCTGGCCGACTACGATCACGACGGCTGGAGCACGGAGTTCTTCCTGCAAACCGGTGTGCTCCCATGCGGGAAGCGCATGGGCGTCGTGATTGGGCTGTCGGCAGCGAACCGGCGGCTGCATGTGTTCGGTAGCGCCTTGCATCCCGGGAAGCCACTCGTTCTGCAGAAGCCGCAATGGGACGCTCTTCGCTCTTCCGCGGGCCCGGTTCGCGTCATTGACTGGACATGTGGCGACCACGGCAGCGACACCGAGACCGAGATCGAGTTGCAGGCCACCAGCGCCGGCATTCGTGCTGTCCGCCGCGAATTCGGGTGCACTCCCGCTCGCGGAAAACTACTCAGCAAGACTCAACTCTGAGAGGATTCATGAAACCAAAAGCGCTAACCGATCTGGCCCTGTTCTTCCTGGCCGGTTCAACCCTGGCGCTGGCGCAGGTGCAGACGACAGCGCCCAGCCGCGAGGAACTCGTGAAGTTTCTGGTCAAAGCCAAAGTGAATACCTACGCCGGCGCAGGCGACAACGCGACCGTGAAATCGCCCTTGTTGCCGGGCACACACCAGTTGGAATACTCCGAAGGGCCTTTCTCGTATCGCGACATCTATACCGGGGAAGCGATGTTCGCCGGTCAGGAGATCGTCTACTACCGCGGCAAGCCTGTCTGGACGATGAGCTATGCGGGCAACATTCCGGCGGATGTCTCGAAGGACGATGTTGACGCCCTCGTCAGACTGTTGCACAAGGCGCTGATGGGCGTCCCCGCTGAGATTCCATATCGTGGCCCACGCCTCTTGCAGGACGGAGCATACACGTACTGCAACCGCCCCGAAGGCCGGCTCGACAGCTTCTTTGGACGTGAGACGATCGCACGCGGCGACACAGTCCTCTATGCATTAGTCTACGGCGGAGGTTTGGTGCGCTGACGGCTCAGCACCCGGGCGCCGCACTACCGCTCGCTCGAAACAGGTGGTAGGGACGGGCAGATTCGAACTGCCGACCTGTCGCTTAGGAGGCGACCGCTCTATCCATCTGAGCTACGTCCCCGCTCAGGCCCAGCGTAGCAAACCCTTGCGGCCGATGTCCTGACGGTAGTGCATGCCCTCGAAGTGCACCTTCGCCACCTCGCTGTAGGTGTTGCGGATAGCCGTGTCGAGGTCCGGGCCCGAGCCGGTCACGCCCAGCACCCGCCCGCCGGCGGTCTTCACCCCGTAATGGTCCAGCTCCGTGCCCGCCTGGAAAACAACACCGTGGTTCACCTGTTCGAGGCCGCTGATGCGGTCGCCGCGGCGGGGCGAGCCTGGGTATCCGGCGGCGGCAAGCACCACGCACACCGACGGCTCCGGTTTCCATTCGAACGCGGTATCGGACAGCTTGCCCAGGGCCGCCCCGTGCAGCGCTCCGGTGAAATCGCCACGCATCCGGTGCATGAGAGGTTGGGTCTCGGGGTCGCCCAGGCGGGCGTTGAACTCGAGCACGCGCGGCCCGTCGGCGGTCATCATGAGGCCGGCGTAGAGGAAGCCGGTGAACGGGGAGCCCTCGCCGCGCATGGCTTCAATTGTTGGGTGGATTACGGTCTTGAGGACGGCCTCACTTTGTTGGTGCGTGAGGATCCGTCCGTCGCAGTAGGCGCCCATGCCGCCGGTGTTGGGTCCCTGGTCGCCGTCGAGGACCGTTTTGTGGTCCTGGGTGGCCTCCAGCGCCAGCACCCGGTTCCCGTCGCTGAGGACGATGAAGCTGACTTCTTCGCCCTGGAGAAACTCCTCGATCACCAGGGGGTGGCCGCCGTGCATGAGTTGCTCGATGCCGCGCTCAGCCTCCTCGCGATTGTGCACGATGATGACCCCCTTGCCCGCGGCGAGTCCGTCGGCCTTGAGCACCACGGGATAGCCGAAGTTGCGCAGTTCTTCCAGTGCCTGATCGGGCGACGCGGCGGCGGCGAAGCGCGCCGTGGGAATGTGCCAGCGCTGCATGAATTCCTTGGCGAAGGTCTTGCTGCTCTCCAGCCGGGCGGCCGCCTGAGTAGGTCCGAAAATGGCCAGTCCGCGGGCGCGAAAGCGGTCCACGATGCCCGCCGCCAGGGGCGCTTCGGGTCCCACCACGGTGAGGTTGATGTCCAGCGTCTCGGCCAGCTTCAACGGGTCGGTCGACGGGTAGCACGACGCGATCTGCGCCATGCCCGGATTCCCGGGTGTCGCATAGATCTGGATGCCGGGGGTCTGGGCAAATTTCCAGCAGAGGGCGTGCTCGCGTCCACCGCTGCCAATGACGAGTATTTTCATGCGGCTGCGTTACCATGATACCTGTGGTGAGGTCCGGGCGGTACGACGTTGTGGTGGTGGGAGCGGGGCACGCCGGGTGCGAAGCCGCTCGCGCCTGTGCCCGACTGGGCGTCCGCACCGCCATGGTCACCATGAACCTGGACCTGATTGCGCAGATGTCCTGCAATCCGGCCGTGGGGGGCATCGCCAAGGGGCACCTGGTCCGCGAGATCGACGCGCTGGGCGGGGTGATGGGCGAGGTGACCGATGCGGTGGGCATCCAGTTCCGCCTTCTGAACACCAGCCGGGGTCCCGCAGTGTGGTCTCCGCGCGCACAGTGCGACAAGAAGCAGTACCGCATGCGCATGCGCGAAGTGCTGGAGGCCGAGCCAAATCTCCGCATCCTGCAGGCCGAGGTGGCGCAGATCGGCATTGAGGAAGGCCGGGTCACAGGAGTTCTGCTTCGCGACGGCCGGACGGTTTCGGCCGACGCGGTCATCATTACCACCGGCACGTTCCTGAACGGCCTCGCCCATGTCGGCGAGATGAAGTACAACTGCGGCCGGAACGGGGAGGCGCCGTCGAATCTGCTCGGCGACCAGTTGCGCACGCTCGGCCTGCAGTGGACCCGCCTGAAGACCGGCACCCCGCCGCGCCTCGACGGCCGGACCATCGACTGGAGCCGGTTCGAAGCCCAGTCCGGCGACGAGCACCCGACTCCGTTCTCCTTCCTTACAGAGAAGATCGAGCGCGAGCAGGTGAAATGTTATATAGCATACACATCGACCGAGACGCTTCGCATTCTTCGGGAGAGCATCGCGCGATCCCCGTTGTACAGCGGGCAGATTGAGGGTGTGGGCCCACGCTACTGCCCCTCGATTGAGGACAAAGTGGTCAAGTTCCCGGACAAGACCCGGCACCAGATCTTCCTGGAGCCTGAGGGACTCGACACCTATGAGGTGTACGTGAATGGCATGTCCACCAGCATGCCCATCGACGTGCAGGAAGCCGTCGTGGCGTCGATCCCCGGGTTGGAGTCCGCCGAGATGATCCGGCCGGGCTACGCGATCGAGTACGATGCCATCGATCCGCGGGAGCTGCTGCACACGCTGGAAGTGAAGAAGATTTCCGGGCTGTTCCTGGCCGGCCAGATTAACGGGACGTCCGGCTATGAGGAGGCGGCCTGCCAGGGGCTGGTGGCCGGGATCAATGCCGTCTGCAAACTGCGGGGCAGCGATCCGATGGTGATCGCGCGTACCGAGGGTTACACCGGCATCCTGATTGACGACCTTGTGAGCAAGGGCGCCGATGAGCCGTACCGCATGTTCACCTCGCGCGCGGAGTTTCGTCTGCATCTGCGGATCGACAATGCCGATGAGCGGTTGACCCCCATTGGCAGGCGCGTTGGCCTGGTTACGGATGAGCGTTGGCGCATCTGCGAGACGAAGCAGCGCCAGCGGAAACTGTTTGCGGCGATGTTGGATGGGCAGAGGGTGGATCCCGAGCTGTTCCCCGGACTGGGACTTTCCGCGGAGGACCGGCCGAAACTGATCGACTGGCTGCGCCGGCCCGAGTCGCGGGTGCTCGCGCTGGCCGCCTGGCTTGAGCAGACGTCGGGAGAACGGCCCGTGCAGGGCGTGCTGACGACCATCGAGACCGAGGCGAAGTACGCGGGCTACATCGCCCAGCAGGAGCGGCAGGTGGAGCGGCTGAAGGACGCGGAGCGCAGGCGAATCCCAGGGGCGTTTGTCTACGCTGGCGTGCCGGGGCTTTCCACGGAGGTTCAGCAGAAGCTGGAGCGAGTGCGTCCCGAAACGCTGGGACAGGCCGGCCGCATCCCCGGTGTTACTCCGGCTGCGATTGCGGTGCTGGACGTGTATCTGAGCTTGTCGAGCCGTGGCTGAGTCCTGCGCTACCCTACTCGTTCGCCACCTGGAGGGCCGGGTAGTGCTGAGCGATCACCAGTTGGGCGCGCTGGAGCGGCATTACGACCTGCTGGTTCGCTGGAACCGGGTTCTGAACCTCACCTCCATTCGCAACGTTGAGGAGGCGGTGGTGCGGCACTACTGCGAGTGCCTTTTCTTTGCCTCCTTGCTTCCCGAGTGCGGGAGAATCCTGGATCTCGGCTCGGGCGCGGGGTTTCCGGGTATTCCAATCGCTATTCTTCGCAGTGCGTGCACGGTTTCGCTGCTGGAATCCCACAAGCGCAAGGCGGTATTCCTGCGAGAGGCCACTCGGGAGCTGGGCAACGTCGAGGTTCTGGCGCAGCGGGCCGAGGATGTGTCCGGCGCGTGGGATGTCCTTGTTTCGCGCGCCGTGAGCCCCTCGGAAGTGCTGGAGCAGGTGCCTCGGCTGGCCCCACGGGTTGGGATGCTGGTGGGTGACAACTTTTTGCGGGAATGTGAACGGTTCTCGGGAATCCAGTGGGAAGAACCGGTCAAACTGCCCTGGGGCACCGGCCGCTGGGCGGTCTTCGGAATGTTCCACGTGGAACATCGTTCGTAAGGGCGAGTCCAGTCAACAAGTTCGGAGATCCGTGTTCATCCGTGTTCATCTGTGGCCAATCTCTCTGCACCGTAAGGAACCAATGCTTCTCACAAGGGTATTAGCCACAGATCAACACAGATGAACACGGATCGAGCGGACTGCCCGCTGTCTGCCCTCGGAACGTTCCACGTGGAACATCGAACGGAGGCTCGCACTCCGCCTCGCCGTGATATCCTGCTGTATTCGGTGCACATGTGAGTAAAGTCATCGCCGTTGCCAACCAGAAGGGGGGCGTCGGCAAAACCACCACTGCCATCAATCTCGCTGCGTCGCTCGCCGCCAACGACGTTCCGGTTCTGCTGGTAGATTCCGATCCCCAGGGCAACGCCACCACAGGTCTCGGCGTGGCCAAGAACGCTGGCCAGCCCACCACTTACGACGTGCTTCTAGGCCAGACAGAGGCCGCCGCAGCCATCCTCAAGACCGATTTCGACGGCCTGGACCTCATCCCCGCGGACCGCAACCTTGTTGCCGCCAACATCGAGCTGGTGGATGAACCGAACCGCGAAACACGCCTGCGCACTCGCCTCCAGCCGATTCGGAGCAAATACCCGTTCATCATCATCGACTGCCCGCCGGCACTCGACCTCCTCACCATCAACGCTCTGGTGGCGGCCGACTCGGTTCTCATTCCCATCCAGTGCGAATTCTTCGCCCTCGAAGGCATCTCCCAGCTCATGGACACCATCGACCGCGTGCGTTCGGCATTCGGCACCAACCTGGCCATTGAAGGCGTACTGCTCACCATGTACGACGACCGCACCAACCTGACCCGGCAGGTGGAGGCCGACCTCCGCGAGTTCTTCCGCGACGAGGTCTTCCAGACTGTCATTCCGCGAAGCATCCGGCTCGCCGAAGCCCCCAGCTTTGGCAAGCCTATCATTTCCTACGATGTCCGCTCCCGCGGCGCAGAGAGCTACATCCAGTTGGCAAAGGAGATCCTGGCACATGAGCAAACCGCCAGAGACCCGCAAAGCGTTGGGTAAAGGCCTTTCGGCACTAATCCCGCCGCGTCCGCCGACGCCTGTTTCCCCGCCGGCCCCCGCCGAGCCTCACGAGCCCACTCCCGACCAGCGCGGAACCGTCCGCGAAGTCCCCGTGACGGACATTGATCCCAACCCCCTCCAACCCAGGGCGCAGTTCGACCAGGGGAGAATTGAAGAGCTCGCCGAGTCCATCCGGTCCAACGGCATCATCCAGCCGCTTATCGTGCGCCATCACGGCGACCGGTTCCAGCTCGTTGCCGGCGAGCGCAGGCTCCGCGCTGCCCGAGTGGCTGGCCTCACCCAGGTGCCGGTGGTGATCCAGGACTTCGCCGACGACCAGCTCCTCCAGCTCGCCCTCATCGAGAACATCCAGCGCGAGGACCTCAACCCCATCGAAACCGCGCAGGCCTTCGAGCGCCTCGCCAACGACCTCAGCCTGACCCACGAAGAGATCGCGCACCGCACCGGAAAGGACCGCGCCACCATTACCAATCTCATCCGCCTCCTGCGCCTGCCGGAACCGATCCAGCTTCTGCTTGCCGAGCGCCGCCTGCACATGGGACACGCCCGGGCCATCCTGGGTGTACCGAATGAAGAGCGGCAAATCGAGATCGCCAACCGCGCGGCGGCCCACGGCCAGTCCGTCCGCGATGTCGAGCGGATAGTAAGACGTCTTACAGAAGAACTGGTCAACGGTCCGAAGTCCGAGAGTCCACAGGACCCCAACGTCAAGGCGGCGGCCAGGCAGCTCGAGGAGACTCTGGGGACGCGTGTGCGCATCGTCGAGAAGACGGAACAGCGCGGCCGCATTGAGATCGAATACTACTCCCAGGACGACCTCCAGCGCATCTACGGGCTCATCGCGAAGGAGACTTAGCCCGTGCTAATCTCGAAGAGAATGCCGGTGTAGCTCAGGTGGTTAGAGCGACGGTCTCATAATCCGTAGGTCGCAGGTTCAACTCCTGCCGCCGGCACCACCCCCACCCAGGAATTCCCATCACCAAAAAAGCTTGACTATCGCTTGAAATGGACTTATGTTGATCTCGGGTAGAGACCGGAATGGTCGGTCCAAGCCCCCTACAGGAGGGAGCCTATCGAGAACGAACACGTGTTCAGGGCGGATACTGACTTCCTCGACCCGGTAGCCTGAAAGGCAAACGACGACCATTGGGCTTGCCCCTGTAAGTCTGGTCGGCAGCAGATTACGCTGCGGCGGTACACCTGATGGGTATCCGAGCGGGTGCCAGCGTTCGCCCTGATCTTCTAACGTGCCCGCAATTTGACACTCCCCTTTCGCGCTCAGTAGATTCGAGTTAGTGGCTCCGTCCATCATCGAGTTCCGCGGCGTCTCCAAGAGTTATCCGATCTATCGCTCGCCGGGTGATCGTCTGCGCGAGCTGGCCACGTTCAATCTCCGCTCCTGGCATCGCGATTTCCACGCACTCGCGGATGTCAGCTTCGAGATCCCACGCGGCGAGACCTTCTGTATTGTCGGCGAGAACGGATCGGGCAAGAGCACCACGCTGCAGCTCATGGCCGGCATCCTGCATCCCACCGCGGGCGAGGTGGTGGTTGGCGGACGCATTGCCGCTCTGCTCGAGCTTGGCGCGGGCTTCAACCACGAATTCACGGGGCGCGACAACGTCTACCTGAACGCGGCCATCATGGGCTTCTCGCAACGCGAGATCGACCGGAAGTTTCGCGACATCGAGGCCTTCGCGGAGATTGGCGAGTTCATCCACCAACCGGTGAAGACGTACTCCAGCGGCATGGTGGTGCGCCTGGCCTTCGCGGTGGCCATTCATCTGGACCCCGACATTCTGCTGGTAGACGAGGCCCTCGCCGTGGGCGACATCTACTTTCGCCAGCGCTGCATGCGCAAGGTGCACGAGCTGCGCGCACGCGGCGTCACCATCGTTTTTGTCTCTCACTCCACCGCGGACGTGAAAGCCATCGGCGATCGCTGCATGTGGCTCGACCACGGCCGCCTGCGCGAGATCGGCGCAACCGAGCAGGTGGTTTCGAAATACCTCGCCTCCATCGTGCAGAAGGACGCGGTCTTCCTCAAGCACAGCCGCACCGCCGCCACTGTCCCCGCTGTTGCCGCCGGGGATCAGGTGGTCCGGGGCATCCCGAACATCGACCATCGTTACGGAGACGGGCGCGCCGAGCTGCTGGGGATCGCCGTGCTGGATTCCTCCGGCGTTCCCGTGACGATGCTTGAGCCGGGGGCCGCCATCATTGTTCGCATCAGCGTGGTGGCCCACCAGCCGCTCGAGCTGCCCATGGTTGGCTTCATGCTCCGCAACCACATGGGCGTCGACTTTGCCGGAACCAATACGGCCCGCGAGGGCTTCGACCTGCCGCCCATGAATGCGGGCGATGTGTACACGGTGGATTTTCACGTGCAGCTTCCACAGCTCTATCCCTCGCAGTTTTCCTTTTCGCCGGCGGTCGCCGATGGCACGCTCGACAGCTACGCCATGTGCGACTGGATCGACAACGCCATCGCCCTGCAGATGAGCCGGGCCGACCAGCCCGTCTACGGGTACGTTCACCTGCCCTGCCGCGTTGAGCTGAATCATGGTTGAATTCACCGGAGAGCGCGTGGTGCCCGGCCAGGTGGAGCCGGATTTGTGGAACGAGCATCTGGCGCGCTATGCCTTTGCGGCGCGGTTCGCCGAGGGCCGGCGCGTGCTCGACGCGGGGTGCGGCACCGGGTACGGGTCGGCGGAACTGGCGCGCGCCGCGGCCAGTGTCACGGGGCTCGATGTTTCGCGCGAGGCCATCGAATGGGCGCGCGGGCACTACCCGACGCCTGCCTTCCTCAACGGTTCGTGCGCGGCGCTTCCTTTCCGAGCCGGCGCGTTTGACCTCGTGGTGGCTTTCGAGGTGATCGAGCACCTTCATCAGCAGACGTCGTTCCTGGCGGAATGCCGCCGGGTCCTCGCGCCGGATGGGCTGTTCATTGTCTCCACGCCAAACACGCTGTACTACGCCGAAGCGCGAGCCACGGCCGGGCCCAATCCTTTTCACGAACACGAATTCGAGGCGGCTGAATTCGAAGCCGCGCTGCGGGCCCAGTTCGCCAACGTCTCCCTGCTGCTGCAGAATCGGAGCGAGTGCTTCGCTTTCTATCCGCCCTCGGGCTGGCACGGCGGCGAAACCGTTGCCGAGCCGGGCGCCGACCGCGCCGAGGAAGCCAACTTCTTTGTCGCCCTCTGTTCGAACGCAGCGCTGCCGGCCTTCGAGCCTCTGGTGTACGTGCCGCGCGTCGCAAACCTGCTGCGCGAACGCGAACGGCACATCAAAAAGCTACAGAGCGAGCTCGCCCAGAAGGAGCGATGGCTGGCCGAGGTCACCGGGGAACGCGACCGCGCGCTGGAACTCGCGCGTGAAACGGAAGCGGTGCTGGAGCAGAGCAATCGCTGGGCGGAGCAGGTTTCGGCGGAGCTTGCCGCGGCCGGCGAGCGCATCGTCGAACTGCAGGCTCAGTTTGTGGCCGAGCAGCAGCGCGCCCAGGAGAGCATCGACGCACTCGAAGCCGAGAATCAGAACAAGACGGAGTGGGCCCTCCAGCTGGCCGCCGAACAGCAGCGCGCCCGGGAGAGCATCGACGCGCTCGAAGCCGAGAATCAGAAGAAGACGGAGTGGGCCCTCCAGCTCGCCGCTGAAGTGGACAATCTGCGTGGGCAAGTGGACAACTTGAACTGGCAGGTGGCCATGGTGATCGCCTCGCGCTGGGTGCGCGCGGGACACAAAATCGGGCTGGGGCCGCCGCTTCCGGGACTGGATAAGCCCGCGCAGTGAGAATCCTGCTCACCATCGCGGCCCTGGTCATCGCGCCGCCGCTGGCTCTGCTCGCCGCCCTCGCGGTTGCTGTTTCCGATCTGTTCCCGCGCCGGCGTTCGCACCCGCCGGAGACCATGCCGCGCACCGGCGCGGCCAGCATCGTGATTCCCAACTGGAACGGCCGGGAGCTGCTGGCGAAGTACCTCCCTTCCGTTCTCGAAGCGGCGGGCGGCAATCCGGCGAACGAGGTGATTGTTGTCGACAACGCCTCCGCGGACGGCAGCGCGGACTTCCTTCGAGAGAACTTCCCCACGGTCCGCGTCGTTGCCCTCGAGAAGAACCGGGGATTTGGCGGCGGGTCGAACGCGGGTGTCGCCGCGGCGCGCAACGACGTCGTCGTGCTGCTGAACAGCGACATGCGCGTGGCGCCGGATTTCCTCGCGCCGTTGCTGGCGGCTTTCACCGGCGACAAGGTCTTCGCCGTCTCCTGCCAGATCTTTTTCTCCGATCCCGCGAGGCGGCGCGAAGAGACCGGGTTGACCGAGGGCCGCTGGCATCGCGGCGCCCTTCAGGTTGGGCATCGCGCCGACGACCGGATCACCGAACCGTATCCGTGCTTCTACGGCGGGGGCGGTTCCTGCGCCTTCGACCTGCGGAAGTTCCTGGAGCTCGGCGGCTTCGACGAGCTTTTCGCACCCTTCTATTTCGAGGACGCCGATCTCGGTTACCTCGCGTGGAAGCGCGGCTGGCAGGTGCTGTATCAGCCCCGCAGCGTGGTGTGGCACGAGCATCGCGGGACCATCGGCCGTCACTATTCGGACGCCCGCATCCGCGCCGTTCTGGAGAAGAACAGGCTGCTGTTCTGTTGGAAGAACATTCACGAGTGGCGGCGGCTGGCCGGGCATTTCACGTTTGCCACGGCTCACGCGGTGGCCCGCGGCAGTCTGCACGGCTTGTGGAAGGCGGTGCTGCAGCTTCCCGCGGCGTTGCGCTCACGGCGGCGTGCACGCACGCTGGCGGTGGTCTCCGATACCGAAGCTCTTCGCAGACCGCAGGGTGGCTATTTTCGCGACCGCTTCGTCCGGGTCGCGCCGTCGCCGCTGCCATTACGCGTTCTGTTTCTCTCGCCGTATCCGATCTGTCCGCCGGTCCACGGCGGCGCGGTATTCATGTACAACACGGTGCGCGAGCTGGCCAGGCATTGCGACGTGCACCTGCTGATTGTTCTCGACCGTCCCGAACAGCGAGCCGAGCACGCGGAGCTGGAGAACGTGGTTGCGTCCGTCGAGTACTTCGACCGTTCCGCGCCCAAAGATCGCCAGGCGCCGTACTCGCTGCCCTACGCGGTCCGCGACTTTGCCTATCGCGATCTCGAGTGGGCCGTCGATCGGATTGTGTTCACGCGCGAGATCGACGTGGTGCAGTTCGAATACACCAACATGGCGCAGTATGGCGGCGAGTACCGGCGGCTGGCCTGCGCGTTGTTCGAACACGACGTCTACTTTCAATCCGTGCGCCGGAGTCTGACGCTGAAGACCATGTGGGAATACCTGCGCGCGTTGCGCTTCGAGCTGCGCGCTCTGCCGAAGTTCGACCTGATTCAGGCATGCAATCGCGCCAACCGCGACTACCTGCTCTCCTTCGCGCCCAGGCTGGCCCCGCGCATCGACACTGGCACGCGTACGGGCATCGATGTGCAGCGATACTCGTTTCCCTCGGCCGCCCGCGAGCCGCTGACCATGCTGTTTCTCGGAAGCTTTCGCCACGCGCCGAATCTGCGCGGCTTCGAGTGGTTCGCGAGCGGCGTGCTTCCGCGCGTGCGAGCACGATACCCGGAGGCGCGCGTGATTGTGGTGGGCTCGGCGATGGAGCACCACAACGTAGGGGAACAACCTGGGGTGGAGATTCGCGGCTTCGTGCCCGACGTTCGCGAACCGCTGGGGCGCTACGCGCTTTTTGTGTGCCCGGTGCTGAGCGGTTCGGGCATTCGCGTGAAGCTGCTGGAGGCGTTCGCCGCGGGCATTCCCTCCGTCGCCACCCGCATCGGCGCGGAGGGGATCTCGGCGCGCGATGGAGGACTATGCCGCCTGGCCGACGACGGCGAAGCGTTCGCGCGCGCCATTGTGGAGCTGCTCGAGAATCCGAAAGAGGCGGAGGCGATGGCACGGCGCGCGAGAACGTATGTCGAGAACGAGCACGACTGCCGCCGTCTCACCGAGGCGCTGGTGGAGAGCTATCGGCGAGTGCTGGAAAAGAAAAGGTCCATCACTTTCCCGTGCGAGCGGTCCTGAACTGCTTCGCGATGATGTCCGCGGTGTGCTTGAGTTGCTCCGGACGCGTGCCCGTTGGCTTCTCGTATGTGGACCACAGGACGTTGCGTGTTTTGCGATCCACCAGGAAGAAATTGCCCTTCCCTCGACCGAATGTAGATACCGGCGCGGTGGCCTGACCTTTGTCGGCAAGGGCAACCGCATCCTTGACAGAGGAGCTTTCGGTCTTGTCCTTATCCTTGTCCTTATCGGCATCGGCCTTCGGCGGGGCCGGCCTCGGATACAGATCCTCCAGGCGGCGCTCGAAGTTCTCGCCCAGCCGGTCGGTGAAGATCGCGTCGGCGTTTTCGGGGTCGGCGGCCACCTGCACCACGTGCATGGCGGTGAGGCGGTTGGCCAGATACTGATCCATTCCGCCACCCATGGGCATAATGTAGACTGTCTGCACGGCGGTGAGCCTGGGCGAGGGCGCATCGCCGGCGGCGAGCGCGAGTACCGCGACGCTCGACAAGCCGATGACATGAAACCACTTCATGCCTTCATGATAGCCTGGTTGTTTCGTGTACAAGTCCTCGAAGATCACGGTCATCATTCCCTGCCTCAATGAGGAGCAGGGCATCGAGAAGGTCCTGCAGCGCATGCCGGCGTTTGTGGACGAGGTGATCGTGGTGGACAACGGGTCCACCGACCGAACCGGGGAAGTGGCGCGGGCCTGGGGAGCACAGGTGATTCACGAAGAGGTGCGCGGCTATGGACGCAGCTACAAGCGCGGATTCTCCAGCGCACGCGGCGACATCATCGTGACGCTGGATGGCGACCACAGTTATCCGCCGGACGCCATTTCGTATCTGCTGGAGGCCTTCCTGCACCTGGAGGTGGACTTCCTGAACGCGTCGCGCTTTCCGGTGCGCGATGCGCATGCGATGAGCGTCAAGCACCATTTCGGAAACCTGATTCTCTCACTGGCGATGTCCATCCTGTACTTCCGCTGGGTGCGGGATTCGCAGTCGGGCATGTGGGTGTTCCGGCGGTCGATTCTGGAGCACATGGTTCTTGAGGCGGAGGGCATGGCTTTCTCGGAGGAGATCAAGATCGAAGCGTTGCGCAACCGGGGTATTCGCTTTGCCGAGATCTCGATTCTGTATTCGTCGCGCATGGGAGAGATCAAACTGAATCCGTGGCGCGACGGTTTCTACAACCTGTGGTTTCTGGTGCGGAAGCGGTTCGCGCGGAAGCGGTGAAGAAGAAGAACATGGCCACCGATGAACGCAGATGAACACAGATAAGAGAAGAGCTCGTAATCGTGTCTTATCCGTGTTTATCTGTGTTCATCGGTGGCTGATTGGTTCTTTGCTATGGTGACGGCGGTGATCCCCAATTGGAATCGGGCCCCTCTGCTGGAGAAGGCCCTCGATTCTCTGCGCCGGCAGACCCGGCCGCCGGAGGAGATCATCGTGGTGGACAACGGCAGCAGTGACAACTCCGTCGATGTGGCGCGCGCGGCTGGGGCGCGGGTAATCCAGATGCACGCCAACACGGGGTTCGCGCGCGCCGTCAACACCGGCATCGAAGCGGCCACGGGCGAGTTCGTCGCCATCGTCAACAACGACGTGGAGCTGGAGCCGACCTGGCTGGAGACGCTGTGCGGGAGTCTGGAGGCGAACGAGTACGGCTTCGCTACCGGCAAACTGCTGGATGCCAACCGCGAGGGGGTGATCGACGGAACCTGGGACGAGATCTGCCGGGGGGGTTGCGCCTGGCGCTGCGGGCAGGGTCGTCCGGACACAGAGGTCTGGAACCGGAGCCGGCCGATTCGCTTCGCGCCGTTCACCGCGGTGCTGTTCCGAGCCAGCGTATTCCACCGCGTGGGTATGCTGGATCACAGTTACGAGTCCTATCTGGAGGACGTCGACTTCGGCATCCGATGTGCTATGGGCGGTGTGGAAGGCCTGTATGTTCCTGAAGCACGGGGCCGGCACCGTGGCAGTGCGACATACGGCCAGTGGAGCTACGACACGGTCCGGCTGCTGGCGCGGAACCAGGTGGTCCTGATAGCCCGTAATTTCCCCGATAGTTGGCTGGCCCGGTACGGCTGGCCGGTAATGGTGGCACAGGTGCTGTGGGGAGCCCTGGCGGTGCGTCACGGACAGTTCCGTGCTTACGCTCGCGGCAGGATGGAGGGCGCGAGGCTCTTTCGGACGCTGCGGCGGGACCGCCCGGTTCACGACGCGCAGACGTTCCACAGAATCATCGGGGAGGCGGAGAACGAGATCAAAGCGCTGCAGAAGGCGACCGGCTATGACCTGTTCTGGCGGCTGTATTTTGCGCTGACATGACCGGTGTAACTGTCGTTGCCGTCACGTTCAACTCCGAACAGGTGATTGGTACCTGTCTCGAATCGTGCCAGGAATACCCGGTCATCATGATTGACAACGCGTCAACGGACGGCACGGTAGCGGCAGCGCGACGTTATCCCCATGTGCGTGTGATCGCGAATGACGTGAACCGGGGGTTTGCAGCGGCGGTCAACCAGGCGGTTCGTGAGTGCGAAACCGATTTGGTTCTCCTCCTCAATCCGGATGTGACCCTGCTCACCGATATTTCCCCGCTGGTGGCGAGCTGCAGTACGGAAGGCGCCGGCGCCGGCGCGGGTCAGCTTCTTGGGGAAGACGGCCGGCCGCAAAAGGGGTTTGGTATCCGTGGCTTTCCGACCGCGGTGACACTTGTTTTTGAAGTACTCGGGCTGAACCGGGTTTTTTCGTGGAACCCGGTAAACCAGAGGTATCGCGATTTGCGAAGAAACCTGGATGCGGCTGGTGAAGTTGACCAACCAGCAGGCGCGTTCCTGTTGTTTCGGAAACAGGTTTGGGAGCGTCTGGGTGGATTCGATGAGGCTTTCTATCCGGTGTGGTTCGAGGATGTGGACTTCTGCAAACGCGTTCGTGAGGCAGGTTACAGGATTGCATATAATCCCGCTGTGAAGGCCCGGCACCGGGGAGGGCACAGCATAAGTGCCCTGCCGGGGGAGTACCGAGAACTGTACTGGTATGTTAGCCTTCTAAGGTATGCAGCGAAGCATTTCCGCCCGCTCGGGTTCCGGTTGGTGAGCGCGGCGGTGGTGCCTGGCGCCATTCCGCGGGCGATCGCCAGCCTTGTGGCCGGTGGTGGCGCGGCCATGGCGGCGACTTATTTCAGAGTAATGCGGTTTGCGGGCGGATGCCTGGTCTCGGGACGGTTTCCCGACCTTCCGGGGCCGCTCCGGCGCCAGATTGCGGCAGTATCGAGCCTGACAGGATCCGGACAAGTTACACCCAGCGCAAGGAACATTTAAGAGTAGAAACGAGCTTCATGTCCTCAAACGATCGGGTGTCCGTCACGATAGTGACCTACAATAGCGGCCGCTTCATACGCCGCTGCCTCGAATCCGTGCTGGCCCAGAAGTACCCCAACAAAGAAATCATCGTCATCGACAACGCCTCCACCGACGGGACCACGGACATCCTGGAACAGTTCGAAGATCGATGCCAGATCGCTTACAACGACGAGAACATCGGCTTTGCCGCGGCGCAGAACCAGGCCATCGAGCTGTCCACGGGCAAGTGGGTACTAACGCTGAATCCGGATGTGCTGCTGTTGCCGAACTTCATCCAGTCGCTGGTGGACGCAGGCAGTTATGACGAACGCGTCGGCGCGGTGTGCGGAAAGCTGCTGGCGATTCTGGCGTCGTTCGATCTGCCCGACCGGCCGCTGGTGGATTCCACCGGGATCTATTTCACGCCCATGCTGCGCCACCTCGACCGCGGCAGCCAGGAAGTGGACAACGGGCACTACGTCAAGTACGAGTACGTGTTTGGCGCCACCGCCGCGGCCGCGCTGTACCGGCGCTCCATGATCGACGACGTGGCCATCGACGGCGAGTTTTTCGACAGCGACTTCTTCGTTTACCGCGAGGACGCCGACGTGGCCTGGCGCGCGCAGTTGATGGGCTGGAAGTGCATCTACACGCCGCACGCACGCGGCTATCACGTGCGCAGCGTGCTGCCGGGCAAGCGCCGCGCCCTTCCGGCGGTGATCAATATGCACTCGGTGAAGAACCGGTTCCTGATGCGCATCAAGAACATGACCGGGCATCTGTACTGGAGGAACTGGCTTTCCATCACCGCGCGTGACCTCATCGTGGTTGGCTGCTGCCTGCTGCGGGAACAGACTTCGCTGCGGGCCCTGTTCTACATC
The DNA here is from genome assembly GCA_049510065.1 of Bryobacteraceae bacterium. Classification (GTDB taxonomy): domain Bacteria; phylum Acidobacteriota; class Terriglobia; order Bryobacterales; family Bryobacteraceae; genus CAWACP01. The sequence goes on along the minus strand of JBEKZH010000061.1, from coordinate 583 downwards.
GCGCGCAACTGGAGCCGGGTGATGGAGAAGCGGCGGGAGATCATGCGGCGCAAGCGCGTGAGCGACGAGTACATTGCCGGGTGGTTCTCCTACCGGCCGGTGAGCAAGCCGGCGCGGATGCGGTCTCTGGTGCTGTCGCGGTCTAAGGCGGCGTTTAGAGGGTAGGGGGCGCTGATCCCATATCCAAAGCTCATTGACGCCGCAATGGAGTTCATGAACGGGCTGCCGTTGAACCCCCCGCCGCGCGTGATCCCTCTGTCGAGCGGTGGCCTGCAACTGGAATGGCATCGGAAGGAGATCGACCTGGAGGTGGTGTTTGATCGGCGTGAGGAACCCTTCTTCCACTATAGAAACCGTCTCACCGGCGATGAGTCCGAGCGTGCGCTGCTCGAGGACGACCGTCTGCTGGCATCCATCATCGGCAGCCTGGAGTAGCCATTCACGGCGATTTGGATGCGGAATGTACTACTACATCCGAGAGTCTTCGCAGCCGGCGACGATTCGATGTGGGGCAGGCTCTCAGCCGGCTCTCAGCCTGCGGCGGCCTCTCAGGCCGCCCTTCCGTTTGGTTGCGGCTATGCTG
>JBEKZH010000060.1:0-33608 GCA_049510065.1 Bryobacteraceae bacterium | reverse complement strand
ACCCGCGCCGACGCCTCCAAACACGGCGGCGACTACCGCAAGATCGTCGAAGGCGTCAACAGCACCCTCGATTCGGTCATTGGCCCGTTGAACGTCGCGGCCGACTACGTGGACAAGATCTCCCGCGGCGCGATCCCGGCGAAGATCAGCGACACCTACAACGGCGACTTCAACACCATCAAGAACAATCTGAACAACTGCATCGATAACATCAACGCTCTGGTGGCCGACGCAACCATGCTGGCCAGGGTGGCCGTGGAAGGCAAACTGGCCACCCGCGCCGACGCCTCCAAACACGGCGGCGACTACCGCAAGATCGTCGAAGGCGTCAACAGCACCCTTGATTCGGTCATTGGCCCGTTGAACGTCGCGGCCGACTACGTGGACAAGATCTCCCGCGGCGCGATCCCGGCGAAGATCAGCGACACCTACAACGGCGACTTCAACGCCATCAAGAACAACCTGAACAACTGCATCGATAACATCAACGCTCTGGTGGCCGACGCAGCCATGCTGGCCAAAGCGGCCGTGGAAGGCAAGCTGGCTACCCGCGCCGACGCCTCCAAACACGGCGGCGACTATCGCAAGATCGTCGAAGGCGTCAACAGCACCCTCGATTCGGTCATTGGCCCGCTCAACGTCGCGGCCAACCATGTGGATCGAATCAGCAAGGGCGACATCCCACCGCAGATCACCGACACCTATCAGGGTGATTTCAACGCCATCAAGAACAACCTGAATACCCTGATCGTCGCCATGAACGATATCACGCGGGCCGCCGAGGAGATTGCCCACGGCGATCTCACCGTTACCGTTCGGGAGCGATCCGCACAGGACAAACTCATGCAGGCTCTGAGCAGCATGGTGGCGGGTCTCACCCGCACGGTGAGTGAAATCCGCGGTATTGCCGGCGAAGTCGCTTCCGCGAGCCAGGCGATCAGCACGTCCTCGGTTCAGGTGTCTAACGGCGCCAGCGCGCAGGCGGCTTCCGCCGAGGAAGCCTCCTCCTCCATGGAGGAAATGGTTTCCAATATCAAGCAGAACGCCGACAATGCACAGCAGACCGACAAGATCGCCACCAAATCGGCCAAAGACGCGCAGGAGAGCGGCAAGTGCGTGTTGGAAGCGGTCGCGGCGATGAAGGAAATCGCCAGTAAGATCTCCATCATCGAGGAGATCGCCCGGCAGACGAATCTGCTGGCTTTGAATGCGGCCATCGAGGCAGCACGCGCCGGCGAGCACGGCAAAGGGTTCGCCGTGGTGGCTGCGGAGGTCCGCAAGCTGGCTGAGCGCAGCCAGAAGGCGGCCGGCGAAATCAACCATCTTTCGGGCACAACGGTGAAGGTATCGGAGAAAGCCGGAGAGATGCTCGATAAACTGGTGCCCGATATTCAGAAGACCGCGGAACTCGTGCAGGAGATCACCGCGGCCAGCAAGGAACAGGATACCGGCTCCGAGCAGATCAACAAGGCGCTTCAACAACTCGAGAAAGTCATTCAGCAGAATGCTTCCGCGTCGGAAGAGATGGCTTCTACTACGGAAGAACTGACTGGCCAGTCCGATCAGCTCATGAGCGCGCTCGGATTCTTTCGCACGGGAGATACCGGACAGGCTTCGGCTGCCCGATCCGCGGGGGCCAGACCTGCCGCATCGTTGACAAACCTTCAGGAGGCGGTTGGCCATGGCGTCGCCCCTGCCGCGAAAAAGACAGCCAAATCCGGAGTTGCTCTCAAGATGAGGGAGACGGGCGACCGGGTTGATAAGGAGTTCGAACGCTTCTAGAGACGCTGCGGCGCGGGTTCCTGACAGCCCGCGCCGCAACTTCAGGATGCGAAAGGAAGCTAATCATGAGCGTTACCGAAATCACCGATACGCGGCAGTACCTGACCTTCAAATTAGGGGACGAGGTGTTCGCGACCGACGTCTCCAAAGTGCGGGAAGTGCTCGATTTCACGACCATCACCAAAATCCCCCGCACACCCGACTTCATGAGCGGCGTCATTAATCTCCGCGGCAATGTGGTGCCGGTGGTCGACCTGCGGCTGTGCTTCGAAATGTCGAAGACGGAGAAAACGGTCAACACCTGTATCGTCGTGGTGGAGATGTTGCTCGAGGGCGAATCCACCGTCATCGGCGCCCTGGCCGATTCGGTCGAGGAGGTGATCGACCTGGAGCCGGAGCAGATTCAGCCGGCGCCCAGAATCGGCACCCGGATCCGAACCGACTTCATCAAGGGCATGGGGAAGCGCGACGCGCAATTCATCATGATCCTGGACATCGACCGCGTTTTCTCCGCCGAGGAGTTGTCGGCGGTCCGAGGCGCGGAAGCGAACAAGCCTTTGGCTGAAGTGCAGGCCTGAGAGGAAGCGGGGCTCGATTGGTCGCGGCCCCGCTTTCGACCCGCGCCATGAATACCCGGAGTGAAGGACTATCCAAAGCGGATTTCGACAGGCTGCGCGCCCTGATCTATGACGAATCCGGGATCAACCTGGGCCCGGATAAGAAGACGATGATGGAGATCCGGCTCAGGCGCCGGTTACGCAGCCTCGGCATTTCGTCGTTCGGAGAGTACTGCGATCGTGTGTTTGCGCCCGCTGGAAAAGAAGACGAACTCGTCCACCTGATCGACGTTATCACCACCAACAAGACCGATTTCTTTCGCGAGGCAGGGCACTTTGACTACCTCGTCTCGAAGGCGTTGCCGGATCTCGCGGCGCGCAAGGGCGCCGCCCGGAAGTCCCTGGTCTGGAGCGCCGGCTGCTCAACCGGCGAGGAGCCCTACACGCTGGCCATGTTCCTCAGCGAATACTCCGAAGGGTGCCCCGGCTTCCGGTTCCGCGTTCTGGCAACCGACATCTGCACAGGCGTGTTGGCCAAAGCCGCCATGGGCATTTTCAAGTCCGCGTCGCTGGGGCCCGTTCCCCAGGACCTTCGGCGAAAGTATTTCATGCGGAGCCGCGACCCCGAATCGGACCTGCTTCGGGTGGTTCCCGAACTGCGCGCCCTCATCGAGTTTCGACGCGTGAACTTCATGGAGGCCGACTTCGGTCTGGCCGAATCGCCGGAAATCATCTTCTGCCGGAACGTCATCATCTATTTTGACCGGCCGACACAGGTCCGGCTTCTGGAAAAGCTGACGCGCCAACTCGCGCCGGGCGGCTACTTCTTCGCGGGCCATTCCGAGTCCCTGCAAGGCATGGACCTGCCTCTGGTTCCGGTTGCACCAGCCGTCTACAGGAAGTCATGATGCAGGAATCCGCGCTCATCCTGCCGGACCTGAATCTTCAACCGGGTGAACTGTACCTTGCTCGCAACCCCGCGATTCTGCGAACGATTCTGGGATCGTGTGTGGGGATCACGTTCTGGAGCGCGCGGTTGGGCGCGGGCGCACTGTGCCATGGCGTCCTGCCCAGGTGCCCGCAAGACCGGCCCCCGGGCTTCGACCTTTCCGAGGGGCGCCGCTATGTAGACTTCAGTATTCGTTACCTCGCACAGCAGTTTGACGCGCTTGGGGCCTGCCGGCAGGAACTGGTAGTGAAGCTGTTCGGGGGCGCCGACGTTCTCCCCGTCGCGTCGGCCCGTGCCGGCCGGCTCACCGTGGGCGCCCAGAATTGCCGGGCGGCGGTCGAGGTCCTCGGGGAGGAAGGTTTTGCGGTCCACGCATCCGATCTGGGTGGAGTTCGCGGCCGGAGAATTCACTTCCACACCGGGACGGGTGAAGTGCTGGTGCACCGCCTGGCCAACTGGAGCGATCCGGACCGGTGAACCACGATTTCACGCGCACCGGAAGAATCGGAGGATTACGCAATGAGCAAGCCGAGAATCCGCGTCCTGATCGTTGACGATTCCGCGGTGGTTCGCCAGACACTGAGCGAAGTGCTATCCGGGGACCCGGACATCGAAGTAATCGGCACGGCGGCCGATCCCTTTGTCGCTGCCGAGCGCATGCGCGAGCAAGTGCCGGACGTGATCACGCTGGATATCGAGATGCCCCGCATGGACGGCCTGACGTTCCTGCAGAAGATCATGAGCCAGCACCCGATACCGGTGGTGATTTGCTCCACGCTGGCCGAAGAGGGTGCGCAGAGTACGCTCAAAGCGCTCGAGTACGGGGCCGTGGATATCATCGCCAAGCCCCGCCTTGGGAGCAAACAGTTCCTGGAGGAGTCGCGCGTTATCCTCTGCCAGGCTGTCAAAGCGGCAGCGGCAGCCCGCTTGCGCGTTCCCACACCGAGCCGTGCGGTAGAACCGAAGCTCACCGCGGATGCCGTTCTTTCCCGTGCCCGAGGCGCCATGCTCGAAACCACCGAAAAGGTGGTGGTCATCGGCGCGTCGACCGGCGGCACCGAGGCTCTTCGGTCGCTGCTCGAAGTCCTGCCCCCCGACGCCCCCGGCATCGTGATTGTGCAGCATATGCCGGAGGTCTTCACTCGCGCGTTTGCCAACCGCCTGGACAGCCTGTGCCAGATTTCCGTGAAAGAGGCCGAGAGCAACGATACCGTTCTGCGCGGACGCGCGCTGGTTGCGCCGGGCAATCACCATGCGCTCCTCAAGCGAAGCGGCGCGCGATACTACGTGGACATCAAGGATGGACCGCTGGTTTCCCGGCACCGTCCCTCGGTGGATGTGCTGTTTCGTTCGGCGGCGCGCTACGCGGGACGGAATGCGGTCGCCGTGATTATGACTGGCATGGGCGACGACGGCGCTCGTGGGATGCTGGAAATGAAGGAGGCCGGGGCAGCCACAATCGCTCAGGATGAAGCGACCTCAGTGGTTTTTGGAATGCCCAACGAGGCGATCAAGCGCGGCGCCGTGGATGAAATTCTACCGCTGCACGCGATCGCCGAATCCATCCTCACTCATGCCCGCTGATGGCCGCGCCGGCGACGCCGAAGAGCCCGGCCGGCCGCCGCGACGCCACCCCCACCCCGCCTACCCCGGCATCCAATCAAACAAGGCCGACAAGCCGATATACTCCTCGCGGAAGTGCACCGTTCTGAGGAAGTGCTCCATGGTTAAGCGAGTCGCCGTGCTTCTGTGCGCGGTATCGTGGTTCGTTGCCGCCGGAAACCCGGCCCCCGCCCCCGCCGCGCCCGTGCGGCCCGGCATCGGCAAACCCCGCATCATGAAGGAAGCCGACGTGCGCCCGGGCATGAAGGGCATCGCCTGGACCGTCTTCTCCGGAACCGAGCCGGAAGCGGTTCCCATCCAGATTCTGGGCATCGAGAAGAACCTCTGGGGCCCCGCCAGGACGTCATTCTGGCGAAGATGGGAGGCCGGGCCATTCGCACCAACGTCGCCGGCGGCATGAACGGCAGCCCGGTGTTTGACGGCAAACTCGTGCGTTGGCAGGGCCGCGGGTTAAGATTGAGGCATGGAGAACTGGAGAGAACGGATCAGCGTGAATCCGGCGGTCTGCCACGGTAAAGCCTGCATTCGCAGCACGAGAATCATGGTCTCCGTGATTCTCGACAACATCGCAGCCGGCGTCGACCGCGCCGGCATTCTCGCCAGCTATCCTTCGCTGAAGGCTCAGGACATTGACGCAGCGCTGGCGTACGCCGCAGAGCTCGCCCGGGAAGGGACGATGAACTTCCCGCTTGAGCGGAGCGCGTGAAGTTTAAGACCGACGAGAACCTCCTTCAGGAAGCGGCTACCATCCTGCGAGCCGCTGGTTTCGATGTCCATACTGTCTGGGATGAAGATCTTTCGGGCGCCGACGACCAGAACATCGCAAATCGGCTTCGCGGCGAATCGCGAGCCTTGCTGACCCTCGATCTGGATTTCGCCAACATCCGGGCGTACCCTCCGACGAGTATCCCGGTATTATCGTGCTCCGGCTCAAGGCGCAGGACAAGGCCACCGTCCTCGAATACGTGCGCACCGTCGCCGTTCTCCTGAAACAGCGGACTCCGGAGGGCGAGTTGTAGATCGTCGAAGGCGATCGCGTGCGCTTCCGGCGAAGGGCTTCGTAGCGGGATTTCGATTTGCCCGCGAGGGGTCAACTCTGTACGGAAACGCGCTGCACGCGAATTTCCTGCTCCCGCTCCCGCGTCCGCGCGATCTCGTAAGCGGACTGCATCCGCATCAGCGTATCCATCTTCACTCCGAAGGCCTTCTCGATGCGCAGCGCCATCATGCCGGAAAGCTCAGCCTTCCCGTTCAGCAGACTGGACAGTGCAGGGCGGGAAACCTGAAGCGCCGCGGCTGCTGCCGTGACGGACAGGCCCGCCGGTTCAATGATCTCCGTCCGAATAAAGTCCCCAGGATGGGGCGGGTTCTTCATGGGCATCTCGTTTGCTCCCTCACCACACCGTTCGCACAGTGGATGCCCGGATGCGCCCATCACGGCTGATGAGAGGAACGCCGAGGAAAACGGCAGTCGCGGCCACAATGCGATCGGGCATATCCGGTATGGCGTCGCGTGGGACCTGGCGCATCGCCTGCACAACCTCGGCAGTGAACGGTGCTTCTTCAAGAACGTGATTGGGGTTGCTCAGCGCAGTTCGCAGATCGTCAAAAGCCGACGCCGGAAGGCGATTCTTCTCGATCGGGTAGACGACTTCGGCCAGGCTGATGGGCGTAAGGGCGATCTTCTGGCGTGCGGCTGCAGCCTTGTCAAAGAAGTCCTTCGCGACGGCGGAAAGCCTGGGGTCGCCGAACAGAAACCATAGAGCGGCGTGAGTATCGGCGACGCCGGCGATCATCAGAGGTCATCCGCGAACTTGCGGAACATCTCGCGCCGGTTCTCATCAATCTCTTCAGCGGAAGGAGCAGAACCGTACTTTGCCCACATCCCGTACCCCGTTTCAAACGGCTGGCCGGAATTCTCCTGTTCCATCGCCGGCGCGAGGGTCTTTTCGATTACGCGGCTCGCGAAGTGCGCGGCGGACACGCCTTGCGCCTGCGCCTGTGCTTGCAGCGCGGCCCCAATGTCGTCCGGAATTTCAATCGTGAGGTTCACGCCGCGAGTCCTTCTGTTCTTCTTCGAGGATAGTGCATGTAGGGTTGTTTGTCACGATAGGGAGGGGTGCCGGAGCCCATTCAGTTTCGTCCTTGCGGTCTGTCGTTACCAGCGTCTATCGTCAAGTCCGAAAGAGAACTAGGATCGTAGTATGGACATCTGGAATGCAGACAAGCTCGCTCTGTTCCTCGTCTTCGTCCTCCCCGGGTTTATTTCGATGAAGGTTTATGACCTTATGGTCCCGGGAGAGTCCAGGGATGCTTCCAAGTCCCTGTTTGAAGCGATCAGCTACAGCACCTTGAACTTTGCGGCGCTGTTTTGGCTGATAGCGCTGATCCAGGCGGATAATTTTTATCACAGGCATTTCATTCTGTATGCGCTATCGATTGCCTTAGTCATGGTCATCGTTCCCGCCTGTTGGCCGTTCGTTTTTCTGAAGCTTTCATCATGGCGGCCGGTCGCCAGGCATCTCGTGCACCCGATACGAAAACCGTGGGATTACGTCTTCGGGAAACGGGAACCGTTCTGGGTAATTGTTCACCTTCAGAACGGGCAAAAGATCGGCGGCCGCTTCGATAACGGATCCTTCGCCTCCTCCGACCCGGCGGACGAGCAGATCTACCTCGAGGCAGTCTGGGTCCTCGACGAGCAAGGCCGTTTTCTGAATCCGGTTGAGCGATCACGGGGGATCATCATCATGAAAGACGAGATCCGCGCCGTGGAATTCTTCGAGTAGAATGGATAAAGGAGCAAGAAGATGCCGCCGAACAACACCTCTCCACCCGTACCAAGCTTGGACAAAGGCTATCAACCTGAATATCACGGGTATCAGCCGGCGCGGGCCTTAAGCACTACGCCTCCACAGGGAGGTTCCGGCGTTCCGGCTCCTGCGTCTGCGCCACCCGCTCCTGCAGCGCCCGCCGGATCCACTTCCACGCCGTCAGGTAGCCAACCGGGCCGGGACTAACCCCCAAGCGACCGCGTCGGCCCGCCCGCGCCGCGTCGTCGGCCACGATCTTCCTTCGTCCTGACTCGCTGACGTCTCCCTCCCAAATCCCCGTACCCCCGCCCCACGTCCGGGCATCCAATCAAATACGGCCGAAGAGCCGATATACTGTATGGATGCTCCGCGTGGAACGGTCCCGCGCGGACGTCGACCGTTCCGAGGAAGTGCTCCATGCTTAACCGAGTCGCCGCCCTCTTCTGCGCGGTATCGTGGTTCGTTGCCGCCGGAAACCCGGCCCCCGCCCCCGCCGCGCCCGTGCGGCCCGGCATCGGCAAACCCCTGATTATGAAGGAAGCCGACGTGCGCCCAGGCATGAAGGGCATCGCCTGGACGGTCTTCTCCGGAACCGAGCCGGAAGCGGTTCCCATCCAGATTCTGGGCGTCGAAAAGAACCTCTGGGGCCCCCGCCAGGACGTCATCCTGGCAAGGATGGAGGGCAAGGCCATCCGCACCAACGTCGCCGGCGGCATGAGCGGCAGCCCGGTGTACATCGACGGGAAACTGGTGGGCGCAGTGGCGCTGCGGCTGAGCGTCTTTTCGCCGGACGCCATCTGCGGCATCACGCCCATCGAGCTCATGCTCGAAGTGAACGACTTCGACAACTCGCGCCCCGCCGATGCGCGCACCCCCGACAAGTTAAGCCACGAACGCGCCACGGCAGCCGCCGGCGCGCTCCCGCAAGCCGCGCTTGCGCCAGCCGCGCTTGCGCCAATGGTGCCCATCGAAACCCCGCTGGCCTTCGCCGGCTTCAGCGCGGACACTCTGACGCAGTTCGCACCCGCCTTCCAGCAGGCTGGGCTCATCACCGTGGCTGGCGGCGGCTCGTCCAGCACGCTGCGCGACGCGAAACCCGCGGCCGGCTGGAAAACGTCGCTCAAACCGGGCGACGCGGTTTCCGCAGTGCTCGTCTCCGGCGACATGAGCATCGCCGGCATGTGCACCGTTACATACAACGACGGCCGGCACGTGCTCGCCTGCGGCCACTCCATTTTCAATCTCGGTCCGGTGGACATGCCCATGGCCAGAAGCGAAGTGGTCACCACGCTCGCCTCCGCCTTCCAGCCGAACAAGATCGGCAACGCCACCGAAATCGCCGGAGCGCTCCGGCAGGACCGCCATAGCGCCATCATGGGCGAGCTCGGCGCGTCGGCCGAAATGGTCCCAGTCGAGCTGAAGGTCCGCTCCTTCGACGAAAACAACACCATCCGAACCGAAAAGGACCTGAAGTTCTCCGTCTTCGTCCAGCAGAAGTGGACGCCCTATCTAATGATGGTGACGCTGTTCAACGCCGTCTCCAGCCTCAACGAATTCGCCGACGAGGCCACCTACCGTCTCAGCGGCCAGGTGCAACTGGAGGGCGAGCGGAACATTAACCTCGCCACCATGCTGGCGCCCGGCGACATGCCCGTTCCCGCGCCCATGCAACTGGCCGGATGGTGGGGCGAGAAGTTCAACCGCCTCTTCCTGAACCCGGTGCAGATGCCGAAGCTGCGCAGCGTGAAGGCCACGCTCGACCTGCTGCCGGACCGGCGCATCGCGGAAATCCAGAACGCCTGGGTGCCCAACAGCGAAGTGGAACCCGGCTCGGAAGTGCCGGTGAAAGTCTTCGTGCAGCCGTATCGCGGCGAACGCATCCAACGGGAATTCACCGTCAAGATCCCGGCGAACCTCGCCCGCGGCCCGCACACCATCCTGTTCAGCGACGCCGACACCCTGAATCGCATGCAGAGCGGCGCGGCCATGTCCGAACATATGGACATCCCGCAAACCGTCTCGCTCATCAATCAGGAGCGGCGAAACGACCGCTTGTACGTCTCCCTGCTCGAAGCCGGCCCCACCGTGTTCTACGAGGACAAGACCATGCCCAGCCTGCCGCCGTCGGTGATGAACGTCATGCAGACCGGCCGCACGGCCAGCCGGCGCCTGGTGAGTTCCGCCGAGAACCTGGTGGAGCAGGGCAGCATCCCGTTCGATCTCGTTGTGGAAGGCGCCTACGCGCTGCGCATCCAGGTGAAATAGCTCTTTGATGAAAACCATTCTCGCTGTGCTCTTCGCCGCGACGGCGCTGGCGCCGTCCTGCCCCGCGGTCGAAACGAAGTACTGGCAGGACAACGACCAGGCCGACTTCGAGAAAGGCACTCTGAAGAGCGTGTCCCTCCGCAGCGACGGCCGCCTGTCGCTCGCGCCCGAAGTCACCGAGGTCTACGACACCTCCGTCCCCTACCTTTGGACCATCGCGCGCGACTCAAGAGGCAATCTCTACACCGGCGGCAGCAGCTCGGGCGGCGACACCGCGAAGCTGTTTGTCATCGCGCCCGACGGCAAGTCCCGCGTGCTGGCCGCGGTGCAGGGGCTGGAGATTCACGCCATCGCTCTCAACCGCCGCGACGAGGTCTTCGTGGCCACCAATCCCGACGGCAGGGTCTACCGGATCGGGCGCGACAGCAAGCCCCAGGAGTTCTTCAATCCGAAGACCCGCTACATCTGGGCCATGGCCTTCGACAGTCACAACAACCTTTATGTGGCAACCGGCGACGACGGCCAGGTCTTCCGCGTAACGCCGGACGGGAAAAGCGCGATGTTCTTCAATACCCAGGACACGCACGCCCGCTCTCTGGCAATTGACCGCGATGATAACATCCTCATAGGAACCGATCCCTCCGGATTGATTCTGCGCGTATCGCCATCCGGAATTGGGTTCGTTTTGTACCAGGCGGCACGGAAGGAGATCACCGCTTTGGCAATCTCTTCCAGTGGGGCCATTTATGCCGCTGGAAATGGTACGAAGGCGCCGACAGTACCAATGGCTCCACCGCCCGCTCCCGCGCCGGCCCCGCCCGCAGCCGGCCAGATACCCGTGAAAATGGCGACACCGGCGCCACCCACCCTGCCTCTGGGTCCGCCCACGCTGGCCGGGGGCTCGGAGGTGTATCGCATAGATCCGGATGGGGTGCCGCACCGCGTGTGGACCAGCCCGCAGTCGCTTGTGTACACTATCTCCTTTGATGTCAATGGCTTGCCGCTGCTGGGTACGGGCAACTCCGGCCGGGTTTATCGCCTCGACAGCGATGTTCTGAGCACCATCCTGGTAGATGTGCCGCCCACCCAGATCACGGCATTCGTGCCCGGTTCCGGCGGCGCGCTGTACGCCGCAACTGGCAATATTGGAAAGGTTTACCGCATCGGGCCGGGCCCCGCGAAATCCGGCACGTACGAAAGCGACGTTTTTGACGCGGCCCAGTTCTCGCGTTGGGGCCGGTTTTCCATTGAGGGGGCCACGGCGGGCGTGGCCGTTTCCACCCGCAGCGGCAACGTGAATCGCACCCAGAACAACTGGAGCCCGTGGGCTCCGGTCCCACTGGCACCCGATCCGGGCTGCGCCTCCTGCCGCGACGGAAAGGTGACGTCGCCCTCCGCCCGGTTCTTCCAGTACCGGCTGGAGTTCACGCCTTCCGGCGGCATTCTGCCCGCCCTGTCGGCGGCCGGCCTGGCGTATCTGCCCAGGAACGTCGCGCCCACGCTGGAGCAAATCGAGATCGCACCGGCCAATTACCGCTTCCCCGCCCCATCCGTCGCTCCGCCGCCCGCACCGTCCCCGACTACGCTCACGCTCCCAGCGCTGGGTGCGCACCGCCAGGTGTCTTCGGCTCCGGCAGTTGAGCCCGCCAGCACAGCCCAGACTCTGACCTATAGCAAGGGAACCATTGGCGCGCGCTGGGCCGCCACCGACGAAAATGGCGACCCGCTCATCTACCGCGTGGAAGTCCGCGGGATCGGTGAACCGAACTGGCTGCTGCTCAAGGACAAAGTGCGCGAGAAGTACACCGACATTGACAGCACGGCCTTCCCCGACGGCGAGTACGAGCTGAGGGTTACCGCCTCGGACGAACCGGGCAATCCCGAGGGCGAGGCGCTCACGGCCACGCTGGTGAGCGAACCTTTTTTAATCGACAACACACCGCCGGTGATCAGTCGTCTTACTGCCGACCGGTCGGCATCCGGCGTGCACGTCCGCTGGCACGCCCAGGACGCGAAGACGAATATTACCCGGGCAGAATACTCCGTCAACGGCGGCGAGTGGAAACTGGCGGCTCCGGTCGGCGGGCTCTCCGATTCGCTCGAAGAGGATTACGATGTGACCATCCCGGGGGCCGACGTGGATGGCGCGATGGTGGCCGTCCGCGTCACCGACGATTTCGACAACTCGAGTGTAGGGCGGGTTCTGTCTCTGCCACACCGATAACGCGGCCCGGCCAGAATGGGGAATCCGCGATCGCGGGCATCACCGCAGGGACGGTTGGCGCGGACCTTCGGCGCCGAGTCCACGACGGCTGAAAGGGCACCTGCCTGCGTTTCGGGCACCGGCGGCGGGCGCCGGTCCGGAGGTTTCGCGGGGCGGTGAGCTATTTCTTCTCTTTGCCGGGGTTTTTCCGGGTTTTGATCACGATCGGCGTGCCCGCGAAACCGAAGTGCTTGCGGAGTTGATTCACCAGATAGCGCTCGGTGGAGAAATGGATGGCGGCGGGGCGCGACGTGAAGACGACGAACGTCGGTGGGCGGACGCCTGCCTGGGTCATGTAGCGGACTTTGAAGTCGGAATCGAGCTCAAGGCTGGCAACGAAGCGGTTCAGCTCGCCGGTGCCGATGCGCTTCGAGGCCGATTCGAAGCAATCGCGGATCATGCGGAAGAGCTTGCCGACGCCCTTGCCATCCTTCGCCGAGATGAACACCACTTCCGCGTACTCCAGGAACTTGAACTCCTCGCGGATGCGCAGCGTGTACTCGTTCTGGTCGTTCAGCTTCGTAATGTCCCACTTATTCACGCAGATGATGAGGGCGCGGCCTTCCTCGTGCGCGTAGCCGGCGATGGTGGCGTCCAGCGCGACCAGACCTTCGCTGGCGTCCACGATCAGCACCACTATGTTGGCCATGCGGATGTTGCGGCGGGCCATCACCACGCTGAGTTTCTCCGCCATGAGCTTCGTCTTGCCCTTGCGGCGGATGCCGGCCGTATCCACGAAGACGTAGTCGATGCCGTCGCGGTGAATGGTCTCGTCCACGGAATCGCGCGTGGTGCCGGCGATGGGCGACACAATGGCGCGCTCGGCGCCCGCCAGAGCGTTTAACAGGGTCGATTTGCCTACGTTCGGACGGCCGATGATGGACACCTTGATGCGGGTTTCGCGCGGACTTTCTTCGACCGCGTCGGCCACGGGGAAATCGGCGGTTACGTGATCGAGCAGGTCGTCGAGTCCCAGCCGATGCTCGGACGAGACGGGCATAACATGCTCGAAGCCGAGCGAATAGAACTCGCCCACCAGATCCTCGCGGCGCTGGGTGTCGATTTTGTTCACCACCACCGTCACGGGCTTTCCGAGATGCCGCAGGATGCCAGCGAGGTCGCGATCGGCCGAGGTGATCTCGGTGCGCCCGTCGATCAGGAAGATGATGTGGGCGGCGCGGTCGAGCGCGAAGCGGGCCTGCTTGAGGATCTCGGTGGGGATCATCTCGGCGTCGTTGGGGATGATGCCGCCGGTGTCGATGAGCTCGAAGCGCTTGCCGCGATAGGTGGCGTCACCGTGAATGCGATCGCGCGTGATGCCCGGTTCGTCGCCGACAATGGAGCGGCGCTGGCCCAGGATGGCGTTGAACAGGGTGGATTTCCCGACGTTGGGCCGCCCCACGATTACGACTACGGGAACAACGACGGGCAGATTCAGTTCCTCCGGCATGCAAGCATAGGATAACGAATGCGACATCTTCTTTTTCTCTTTTCTTTTCTGACCCTGGCGATGTGGGGCCAGTCGCGCGAGGTCGCGATCACGTTTGACGACCTGCCGCGGGGCGGCGACACCGGCGGGCACGATCTGAAATCGGTGCGGCGCATGACGGTGAAGCTGCTGGATGAGTTGAAGGGCGTGCCGGTGATCGGGTTCGTCAACGCCGGCCGCGCGGACGATATGGGCGCCGCGGGGCTGCAGACGATTCTGCGCATCTGGCTCGACCACGGCGCGGAGTTGGGGAATCACACGTATTCGCATCCGGATCTCAACAAGACTCCGCTCGATGAGTACACGGCTGACGTCGTTCGAGGGGAACCGGCGATTGTTAAGGCGAGGGGACACCGGCCGCGATATTTTCGGCATCCGTTTCTGCACGCGGGGGCCGATGCTGCCACGAAGCGCGGTCTGGAGAAGTTTCTGGCGGGGCGCGGCTACCAGGTTGCGCCGGTGACGCTGGACAATTCCGATTGGATGTTCGCCTTCGTTTACGCCAATGCGCTGAAGGATGACGCGGCTCTGGCGGCGCGCGCGCGGGACGCTTATGTTCCCTATATGGAATCGATTTTCGCGTTCTTTGAGACGCGCTCGGTGGAAGTGGTGGGACGGGAGTTTCCCCAGGTGCTGCTGCTGCACGCCAACCAGTTGAACGCCGATACGATGCCCGCCCTGCTGGACATGATGCGGCGGCGCGGATACCGGTTCGTGTCGCTGGAGGAGGCGCTGCGCGACGACGCGTACCGGTTGCCGGATGAGTACGCAGGAAAGAAGGGATTCTCGTGGATTCATCGGTGGTCGCTGACGAAGGGCATGGCGCCGAAGTACGAGCCGGATGAGCCGGAGTGGATCGATCAGGAGTATCAGCGGCGGCTGAAGCGGGTGGTGCATTAGGCGCGCGTGGGAACATGGAAGTATCGCATGAAGTCAAAGAAGCAGAACGAGACCATCCGCAACATCGCCATCATCGCGCACGTCGACCACGGGAAGACCACGCTGGTGGACGCCATGCTGCACCAGAGCGGCATCTTTCGAAGCAACGAACAGGTGGCCGACCGCGTGATGGACTCGAACGTTCTGGAGCGCGAGCGCGGCATCACCATCCTCGCCAAGACCACCGGCATTCATTACCACGGCCTGAAGATCAACATTGTCGACACGCCCGGCCACAGCGACTTCGGCGGCGAGGTGGAACGCGCGCTGAAGGTGGTGGACGGCGTCATGCTGCTGGTGGACGCCAGTGAAGGCCCTCTGCCGCAGACGCGCTACGTGCTGATGAAGGCGCTGGAAGCGCGGCTCCCGCCCATCGTGGTGATCAACAAGATCGACCGCCCGGACGCGCGCATCCCGGAAGTGTTGAACGAGATCTACGACCTGTTCATCGACCTCGACGCCGTCGAGGAGCAGCTCGATTTCCCCATCATCTATACCAACGCCAGGGCGGGCATCGCGAAGCGCACGCTCGAGGACGATTCCACCGACCTGCGTCCGCTGTTCGACGCGATCGTCGAGCACATCCCGCCGCCAGCCGGCGACCCCGACGCGGTGCTGCAGATTCTGGTGGCCAATCTCGACTACAGCGATTACCTTGGCCGGCTGGCCATCGGCCGTGTCTTCAACGGCGTGCTGAAATACGGCGACGAGGTTTCCATCGCGAAGGTGGACGGCTCGTATCACAACACGAAGATCACCAGGATGTATTCGTTCGAGGGGCTGAAGCGCGTGGACGAAACGGTGGGGCGTCCCGGCGACATTCTGGCCATTGCCGGCGTGGAGGGCATCACCATCGGCGACACGGTAACCTCCGTCGAGAACCCGAAGCCGCTGCTGCGCGTGCAGATCGACGAGCCGACCATCGCCATGACCTTCACCATTAACACCTCGCCGTTCGCGGGGCGCGATGGCCAGTTCGTCACCTCGCGCAACCTGCGCGACCGCCTGGACAAGGAGCTGCTCACCAACGTTTCCATCCGCGTGGAAGAGGCCGGCGGACCCGACGCGTTCAAGGTGATGGGCCGCGGCGAACTGCAACTGGCCATCCTGATCGAGATGATGCGCCGCGAAGGATACGAGCTGGCCGTGGGCAAGCCGGAGATCGTGACGAAGAACATCGATGGCAAACTGGCGGAACCGCTGGAGCTGCTGGTGGTGGATTGCCCGGAGAACTTCGTGGGCGTGGTGATCGAAAAGCTGGGGGCGCGCAAGGGCAAGATGACGAAGATGGTGAACCACGGCTCGGGCCGCGTGCGGCTGGAGTTCCACGTGCCGTCGCGCGGGCTGATCGGGCTGCGTAGCGAGATGCTCACCGACACGCGCGGCACCGCCATCATGAATTCGCTGTATCACAGCCATATCGAATGGCAGGGCGACATCCCCACACGGCCTGCCGGCAGCCTGGTGGCCGACCGTCCTGGAAGAGCCACCGGCTACGCCATTTTCAATCTGCAGGAGCGCGGGGAGATCTTTCTGGCGCCGGGCACGGAGGTCTACGAGGGCATGGTGATCGGCGAGAACTCGCGCGAGAGGGACCTGACCGTGAACATCGTGAAGGAGAAGAAGCTCACCAACATGCGCGCGTCGACCTCGGACGACGCGATTCGGCTGGTGCCGCCGCGGATTCTGAACCTCGAACAGGCCATCGAATTCATCCGCGACGACGAGTACGTGGAGGTGACGCCGCAGTCGATTCGGCTGCGCAAGAAGGTGCTGAAGGCGAACCAGCGGTAGTGGGTTCAGCGCCCGCGACCGCGTTTCGAACCCATCGCCATGCGCGCAGTTTCGGCGAGGAGGCGCAGAGCACGGTTCACAGACTCGCTGTCCGGGAACAGGTTCGCGAGGTCGGGTTCGATCAATATCAGGTTGGCGCCGGCGGTCGCCCATCCGGATTCGCTCACCACGCTCACAGTGTGAGACGAACACAAGATGCTGCCGCGTCCTCGAAGGCGACGCCGTGCTTCTTCAGGTTGGTCGCCGCTTTGCGCGCATCCCATTCGTAGATCACGAAGCTTCAGTTTAGCCGATGCGGCCGCCGTTGAAAGCGCGGAGTCTGATTCGACGATTTGTCCCGTATGACAGGGTCTGTAGGCGTTCCTGAGTCAGGTACCAGGACTATGAACTCGGGTGGTACGGGGCGAAGGACTGGTACCGGCTGGCCCATAGGTCCATTAGTGACAAACAGGACCGGATGCGAATTTTGTGCAGGGAAATCGCATGAAACTTCTCACACTGGCCCCCATTCTCCTTGCTCTGGCAGCTCCAGCGTTCGCGAACACCGTCACGGCTTCCGGATCGAATTCCTTGTGGAACGTCCCGGACAAGAACTGTACCGCAGCAAGCTCCACCAACTGCGTGATTGGCGACACCACCGTGTTCGGCATCGAGAGCGCCACTCTGAGCGCCGACAGCGGTGGCGGCTTTAGCGCCGACATACTGATGAACTACGGCAACTCCAACAAAGACTATAGCGGCTCCGGCTCCACCCTGACGTCGTTCCAGACGACGAACACGGGCGGCATGACCTTCAATGCCGCCGATATGATAATCACGGCGGGAGGCTCCGAGTACGCCCTGGTGCTGGACGGTGGTCACAACGGCCTGGCAACCGGCGGACTGTATCAAATCAGCAGCACACAGAATGCCGGGCAGGTGCTTAGCACGTCAGGAACCTATCGAAACAGTCTGCCGGTGTGGGCGTCCGGCACCGACACGCTGCTCGGCACGGGAACGGTCCACGTCACCACTGTCGGCAACGGAACGAGCAGCCCCAGGTACGACATCTCCATCACCGGCCTCACTGGCGGTACGGCGTTGTACAACGCCGGCAGCAGCCTTGCATTCGAGCTCGCGTCCGCCACGTGCGGCAACGGCGTGGTGTATGGCAAGGTTCCGGAACCCGGCACACTGGCCCTGATGGGCACTGCTCTGGTGGGACTTGCCTTCCTGCGGCGCAGACGCAAGAATCGCGAATAACACGTCGGGACCACCGAGAAAGGCTCAGGGGCCACCTGACGTGTATCATCGCCGCCGCTACCGGCAGCCTGGACCGCTCCCCCTCTGCGGTCCAGGCGCCGGTGCGGCGGCGCAATGTTAGCATGTAAGGATTGGATTCGGACCGCGATCCAATATCCTCCATGCGAAACGTCATCATCGTCGGCTCGGGTTGTGCCGGAAATACCGCGGCCGTATACGCCGCGCGCGCAAGCCTGAATCCGCTGGTTGTAGCCGGGCACGAGCCTGGCGGTCAATTGTCCCTCACCACTCTGGTCGAGAATTTCCCCGGTTTTCCCGAAGGCATTGACGGTCCGGTGCTGGTGGAGAATATCCGCCGCCAGGCGGAGCACTTCGGCGCCGAGTATCTGCACGGCACGGTGATCGAGGCCGATCTCTCGCAACGCCCCTTCCGGCTGAATGTCGATGGCGAGTGGCATACGTGCCGCACGCTGATCATCGCGTCGGGCGCGTCGGCGCGATGGCTGAACCTGCCGAACGAGCAGAAGCTGATCGGCCACGGGGTCAGCTCCTGCGCCACCTGCGACGGGTTCTTCTACCGGGGAAAGAAAGTGATGGTGATGGGTGGCGGCGATTCCGCAATGGAGGAAGCCAACTTCCTCACGCGCTTCGCCGACGAGGTGGCCGTGGTGCACAGGCGCGAGACGTTCCGCGCTTCGAAGATCATGCTGGACCGGGCTCGCGCCAACCCGAAGATCGTCTTCCTCACGCACACCGTGGTGGAGGATATTCTCGATGCGGACAAGAGTCTTGTCACCGGCGTGAAGCTGCGCAACGTGCACACCGGAGAGACGTGGGAACGCGCCGTGGACGGCTTTTTCGTGGCCATCGGACACGTCCCGAACACGAAACCGTTCGTGGGCCAGATCGATTTGGATGCCGACGGCTACATCGTTTCGAAGGGTGGCGCGCGGACCAGCGTCGCAGGCGTATTCCACGCGGGCGACGTGCAGGACCGCGTGTACCGCCAGGCAATTACCGCGGCCGGAGCCGGCTGCATGGCCGCCATCGAGGTGGAGCGCTTCCTCGAAGCCGAAGGGCACTGAACCGCAGGACCGTCATGACTCCCGGGCCGGCCATTGCCGTACGCAATCTGACGAAACGGTATTCCCAGTCGAATTCCAATGCCGTGGATGGCGTGTCGTTCGAGGTGGAGCGCGGCGGCATCTTTGGCCTGCTCGGTCCGAATGGGGCCGGCAAGACCACCACCATTGGGGTACTAACCACGGCCGTGGTACCCACCGGCGGCGAGGCGTCGATCATGGGCTTCGACGTGGTTGACGATCAGATCCGCGTGAAGCAGCGCATCGCCGTGGTTCCGCAGCGCAGCAATCTGGATCGCAGCCTGCTGGTGAGGGAGATCCTGACCTTCCATGCCGCGTACCACGGAGTGCCGCGCCGCGAGCGCGAAGCACACGCCGACGAGTTGCTGAAGGAGCTGGGACTGTTCGAGCGGCGCAAGGAGAAGGCCGACCGCTACTCCGGCGGCATGTCGCAAAGACTCATGATTGCCCGCGCGCTGATGCACAAGCCCGACGTGCTGTTTCTCGACGAGCCTACCAACAACCTGGACCCGCAGTCGCGGCTGTTCCTGTGGGAGCGTATTCGCGCGTTGAACGAGCAGGGGCTGACCATTCTGCTCACCACGCATGACATGGACGAGGCCGATCAGCTCTGCCAGCGCATCGCCATCATGGACCTGGGGCGCATTCTGGTGAACGACACTCCGGCGGAACTGAAAAAGCTGATCCCAGGTGGGAACTCGCTGGAGCTGCGGGTGGAAACCGGCGAGCCGGCGCGTCTGACCGAGCGCTTCGGCGCACTGCCCGGTGTCACCAAAGTGGAAGAGGTGCCCGGCACCGATCCGGAGGGCGAGCGCGGCGTGACGTCGTTTCACGTCTACGCGGCGGAGGCAGGCGCGCTGGTGGGCGCGGCGGCGCAGGCCATTTCGGAATCGGGCGCGCGCGTGCACGACATCAGCGTCCGCCAGGCCACGCTGGAGGAAGTGTTTATCTACCTCACCGGGAAGCACCTGCGATGAACACCACGAGATACGAAACCAGCCGCGCGCGTCTCGCCGTGGGCGCTTTCATGGCGACGCTGCACCGCGACCTGGTGGTGACCGGCCGCGAATTCATCCAGTTCCTGGTGACGGCGCTTATGCAGCCGATCTTCTTCCTGTTTGTCTTTGGCAAGGTGCTGCCGGGCATCGGCCTCGCTGCGCCGGGATTCACCGCCCTGCTGCTGCCGGGCATCGTCGCTCTTTCTTCCATGCTGGCGTCTCTGCAGGGCGTCACGTTGCCGCTGGTGCTGGATCTCGGCTACGCGCGCGAAATCGACGACCGCCTGCTGGCGCCGCTCCCGGCGTGGATGGTGGCGGTGGAGAAACTGCTGGTGGCGAGCGTCCGCGGGACCATTGCCGGCCTGACCATCTTCCCCGTGGGGTTCCTCATTCTGGGACATTCCTTTGCCGTTCGCAGCGACCGCATGGGAACGCTGGCGGTGATGATCCTGCTGACCGCGGCAACGGGCGCGGTCATCGGACTGCTGATGGGCACCGTGATCAAGCCGGAACAGATCAGCCTGATGTTCACGTTGGTTTTCACGCCGCTGATCTTCACCGGATGCACCTACTACCCGTGGGCGGCGCTGAATCACATTCGCTGGTTCCAGGCGATCACGCTGGTGAATCCGCTCACATATTGTTCGGAGGGTCTGCGGTACGCCATGGTGCCGCCAGTGGGCGGGCACGAGATGCCCACGCTGGGGATTGGGTGGGTGTTGATCGCGCTGGTGGTGGGCCTTGGGTTGTGCGGGTTCGCGGGGACACGGACGTTTTTGAAGCGGGTGGTGAGCTGAGGCGGTCGGTGATAGAAGTTACTGCGCGTCCAATTCGGGGACGGGCAACGAGATTCCGCAAGAACCCGTGACTTGTTCTCAGTGGCTTCCCGGTGCGGGAATTCGTCGCCCGTCCCCGAATTGGCCGAACGGCCAGTCTTGTTACGAGCTATTCGAACAGCGAGGACAGAGCGATTTCGATGTCGGGAAATCCGGGGTTCACGGCGCGCAGGAGTCCGTCGGCCGGCTCCTGCCTGCGGCCATCCGGCGTGTGGATGAACGCGCGGCGTGTCTTCGGGTCGATCAGCCACACGGTGGGCACGCCGAACTGAAGGTAGTCCTGGATTCGCTCCTCGAGGGCGCGTGCGGTGTCGTCTTTCGACAGGATCTCGATGCACAAGACGGGCGGGCGAGTGACAACCTGCTCTTCCGCGCCTCTGCGAATCACACACAGGTCTGGCACGCGAATCCGATCCGGCCCAATCTGCACGCGCAATGCAATAGTCGCCCTGACGCGCCACTCCGACTCCCGCGTGAAGAACCGAGCTGCGGCGAGCGTCTGAAGCCGAGCGTGATCGTACTCGCCCACGTTCCGCTCGATCAGTTCGCCCGCAACGTAATCCCGGTCGGGCCGGTACGTCGTATTCAGGTATTCCTCTACTGATACGAACGCCGGCCCTTGAGTCATCGGACACCAAGCCTTCGCAGCGCTCTGAAAGCCGCACGGAAAATCCGCACGGAGATCGGCCAGCGTGCCGGGTTGGTGACCGCACGGCCGATGGAGAGCGCGGCTTTGTCGAGACAGTCTTCCAGCAGCGCGTCGTGCATGGGTCGGAGGATGAGAGCCCAGCGAAGGGTTGCCGCACCGCGGGTGCGCATCTCGATCACGTGCCGCAGCACCGCATGGCCGTTGCGTTCGCGAACGTCGAAGGCATGCGTGCCGTCGAATCCACGTGGAGCGGAGAAGCGAAAGACGACGTTCTGGCCAGGCTGGTATTGCTCGACGGCGTAGCGAATGGGCCCGTGCCCTCCTCGCGCTCCGAGGCCGAGGGAGCGATCCAGACGCATAGGCGGCCATTTCTCGCCGGGCCACAAACGATCGCCTGAGCGGCCGAGCGAATCGATCAGGCTTCCCAGCAGCTCGACGGGTGCATCGTATTCGCGTTCGTGAACATTGCGGACCTTCATGTCAGCAGGCTCTGGACACCGTCTTCGTCCGCGGCGGCATCCAGCGGCAATTGCGCGCCCGATGGCGCGGGCAGCACCTCCACGTCGCGCAGTTTCTTCTCGATGGCCTGGGTTTTCTTCTCGGCGTCTTCCACGGCCGCGCCCGCCTGCTGGATCTTCTCCTTCACCTTGCCGAGCACGTCGGCATAGCGGTGGAACTGCGTCTTCACCTGGCCGAGCACGCGCCATACCTCGCCGGACTGTTTCTGGATGGCCAGAGTGCGGAAGCCCATCTGCAGGCTGTTCAGCAGCGCGCACAGCGTGGTGGGGCCCGCGATGGCCACCTTGAAATCGCGCTGCAGCGAATCGGCGAGGCCCGGCCGGCGGAGCGCTTCGGCATAGAGTCCTTCGGTAGGCAGGAAGAGGATGGCGAAATCGGTGGTTTGCGGCGGGTCCACGTACTTGTTGTGGATGCGCTTGGCTTCCAGGCGCAGGCGGGTCTCCAGCGCCTTCGCCGCCTCCTCCATCGCTCCCGGGTTGGCTTGCTCGGCGGCCTCCACCAGACGTTGATAGTCGTCCTGAGGAAACTTGGCGTCGATGGGCAGCCAGACCACGGAGGAGGCAACGTCGCGGCCGGGCAGGCGGATGGCGAAGTCGACGCGCTCGCTGGTTCCGGTGGTGGCCACGTTGCGCTCGTACTGCTCGGGCGCCAGCATTTGTTCGAGCAGCGCGTCAAGCTGCATTTCGCCCCAGTTGCCGCGGGTCTTCACATTGGCGAGGACCCGCTTGAGGTCGTCGACGCCGCCGGCCAGTTTCTGCATCTCGCCGAGACCGCGGTACACCTGCTCCAGCCGCTCGCTCACCTGTTTGAAGGACTCGCCGAGGCGCTGCTCGAGGGTGCCTTGCAGCTTCTCGTCCACGGTCTGGCGCATCAGTTCGAGCTTTGCGGTGTTGTCCTCCTGGAGGTGGCGGAGGCGGTCTTCGACGGACTTGCGCAACGAGTCGAAGCGGTTCTCGTTTGCGGCGCTGAGCTCGGCGATCCGGGCGCTCACCTCGTCGCGCAACTGGCGCCCGGCATCGGAGGATTCGGTACGTCCGCGGGCCAGCTCTTCGCGCAGCGCACGCTCGTTCCGATCCAGCGCTTTTTCGATGGCGCCGAGTTGCAGCAGGAGCGGCGAGAGGTCGGTCTTCTGACGGGAGGCCCGCCACGCCGCGATCACCAGCGCGGCAATGGCGCATACGACGATGAGAATCACATACTGCACGGCGGGCATAACTTATCATAGTTTGAGCGCATGGCGAAGCTGGGCGAATACGCACGCAAACGCTCGTTTGACAAGACTCCGGAGCCGAAGCCCGAGGTTCGCCTGCCAGCACCGGCCGGGCAGAAATTCTTCTGCGTGCAAAGGCACGACGCCACGCGGCTGCACTACGATTTTCGGCTCGAAGTGGACGGCGTGCTGAAATCGTGGGCGGTGCCTAAGGGGCCTTCGCTGGAGCCTCTCTCGAAGCACCTGGCCATGCACGTGGAGGATCACCCGCTGGACTACGGGAACTTCGAGGGCAACATTCCCAAAGGCGAATACGGCGGCGGCAGCGTGATGCTGTGGGATCGCGGCACGTGGGAGTTGCTGGGCGACGCTCCGGAGCAGAAGCAGTTGGAACGCGGCGATCTGAAGTTCCGCCTGCATGGGGAGAAGCTGAAGGGCGAGTTCGCGCTGGTTCTCATGAAGGGGCGTGGCAAGGGCAACGAGTGGCTGATCATCAAGAAGAAGGATGACGCGGCGGTGGCCGGCTGGAACGTGGAGGACCATGCGGTCAGCGTCCTCACGGGCCGCACCCAGCAGGAGATTGCCGACGGCCTGCCGCCACGCAAGAGTACGAAGGGAAACGTGGATCCGGGCGAGCTGCCGGGCGCGCGCAAAGCGCCCATGCCCTCCGCGATCACGCCGATGCTGGCCTCGCTTGCAGACCGTCCGCCCGGCGGGGAGAAGTGGCTCTATGAGATCAAGTGGGACGGCGTGCGCGCGGTCTGCTTCATTGAGGACGGCCGCCTGCGCATTCTTTCGCGCAATGGGAACCGTACGGAGCAGCAGTATCCCGAGCTGACCGTGCTGCCGCACTTCGTTGCGGCGGAGACGGCCATACTCGACGGTGAGATCGCGGTGCTGGACGACCAGGGCCGTTCCAGTTTCAGCCTGATTCAGCCGCGCATCGGGGTAACGGACCCGAACACCATCGCGCACCTGGCACGCAAGACACCCGCGACTCTGTTTCTGTTCGACCTGCTCTACCTCAACGGCTTCGATCTTCGCGCTGTGCCGCTGACCGAGCGCAAGCGCGCGCTGGAAGGCATTCTGAAACCCAGCGAGCGTTTCCGGTATTCCCAACAGTTCGCCGCCAAAGGCGAGGAGATGCTGGAGGCCGCGCGCCAGGCGGGGCTCGAAGGCGTGATTGCGAAGCTCGCCGACAGCCGCTATGAGGAACGGCGCAGCGCGAACTGGATGAAGATCAAGGCCACCAACCGGCAGGAGTTCGTCGTTTGCGGCTTCACGCATGGCGAGCGCGCGCACTTCAGCTCGCTGGTGCTTGGGCTGTATGAGAACGGCAAGCTGGTGCATGTCGGCCAGGTGGGCACTGGATTCACGGACAAGAGCCTTGCGGAGATCCACGGGCGGCTGGAGCCGCTGGTGACGAAGAAGAGCCCGTTCGCGAAGGCGCCGAAGGTGGACCGCCGAATCACGTGGGTGAAGCCGGAGCTGGTTTGCGAGGTGAAGTATCTGGAGTTCACGCCGGACGGCCAGTTGCGCGCGCCCGTGTTTCTGGGGCTGCGCTTCGACAAGCGGCCGAAGGAGAGTGTTCGCGAGACGCCGGAACCGCAGGCCAGGGCGCTGATCCCGGAGAAGCCCGCCGAGATTGCGATCGCCGTCGATGGCCACTCGCTGAAGTTCACCAACCTCAACAAGATCTTCTACCCGGCCGAAGGGGTCACCAAGCGGGACGTCATCAACTATTACGACGCCGTCTCCGAGTACATTCTGCCGCACCTGCGCGACCGCCCGCTCTCGCTGAAGCGATACCCGAACGGCATCGCGCAGAAGTTCTTCTTTCAGAAGCATGCGGAGAATTTCGCGGAGTGGATCCGCGTGGAGCCGATCGATTCGGAGACGCGCGGCGACCCCATCCACTATGTGATCGCCAACGACCGCGCGACGCTGCTCTACCTAGCCAATCTGGCGTGCATCGACCAGAACCCGTGGATGAGCCGCGTGGGCTCGCTCGACAAGCCGGACTTCGCGCTGATCGATCTGGACCCGGTGGAGTGCCCGTTCGACCTGATTGTGGAAGCCGCGCAACTGGTGCACGACAAGCTGCGGCTGATTGGGTTGGAGGGTTATCCGAAGACCACGGGCGGCGACGGAATGCACGTGTACATTCCGCTGGAGCCCGTCTACACGTACGAGCAGGTGCGCTCATTCGCCGAGATCCTGGCGCATCTGGTGACCGGCGATAATCCTAACCTCTTCACGACGCCGCGCGCGGTGGCGAAGCGGAAAAAGGGCCGGGTTTATTTCGATTATTTGCAGATTGTGGAAGGGAAGACCATCGCCGCGCCGTATGTGCTGCGGGCGTATGCGGGCGCGCCGGTGTCCACGCCGCTGGAATGGCCGGAGGTGAAGAAAGGCGTGCAGCCCACGGATTTCAACATCCATAATGCGGTGGAGAGATTTCGCGAACGCGGCGATTTGTTTGGGCCCGTGCTGACGAAGCCGCAGCGGCTGGAGGAGGCTATCGGGCGGCTCAGCGATTTGCTGGGCAGGGGCAAAGCGCGGGGCGCCTGATGTCACCGCCAGGGTGGAAGTGGACAACGCCTCCCCCACCCCGCCGGTACCCGGGAATCTCAACCGGGCTCACAATTGGCTCCTCGGTGACCGCAGCAGCCAGCGCTCGTTCTGGGATGTGCGCGGCCGGGTGAAGGATTCAGGTATTTGCGGTCCCGGCGAGGCCCAAATCGGCGGCGCGCGCCTTCATGGCTTCGATGCAGAAGGCGATGTGCTGGTCGAGGTCGACACTCAGCTCCTGCGCGCCGTTGACGATGTCCTCGCGGCTCACCGAGCGGGCGAAGGCCTTGTCTTTCATCTTTTTGCGCACCGATTTTGCGTCCACCTCGAAGATGCTGCGGTTGGGCTTGACGTAGGAGACGGCGGTGAGGAAGCCGGCCAGCTCGTCGCAGGCGAAGAGCGTTTTCTCGAGGCGCGACTCGCGCGGGACGCCGCTGTAGTTGGCGTGCGAGAGGATGGCGCGCCGCGTTTCCGCGTCCACGCCGCGCTCGGCCAGGATGGGTTCGCCCTTCATGGGGTGGTCGGGCGCGCTGGGGTGCA
This sequence comes from Bryobacteraceae bacterium, assembly GCA_049510065.1. Lineage (GTDB taxonomy): Bacteria > Acidobacteriota > Terriglobia > Bryobacterales > Bryobacteraceae > CAWACP01. The sequence goes on along the minus strand of JBEKZH010000060.1, from coordinate 7,466 downwards.
TTTCGTAGTCGAAGTCGTGGAGCAGCGCGGTGACGGACCACTTCGGCTCGTCTTCGCCGAACTGGCGGGCGTAGGCGGTGACGCAGGCTTCCACGGCGAGGGCGTGGCGGCGGAGGCTGTCGGATTGGGTGAACTCGCAAAGGAGTTCCCAGGCTTGTGGGCGGTCCATCGGGTCTAGTTTAGCCTCTCAGGATGCGCGCCGGTACCGCTTCACGTCGACTTGATCCTGGAGGACGTGCGCCAGGTCGTAATTGACCTGGAGGCGTAACCACATTTCCGGGCTCGCGCCGAATGCCTTCGAAAGCCGCACGGCCATTTCGGGTGAGATCCCGGCCTTCCCATTCACGAGATTGTTGAAGGTTTGGCGCGTCACGCCGAGAGCCCGGGCGGCTTCCGTGATCGTCAGCCCAAGCGGCTCTACGCAATCCTGCCTTACAATGCGTCCTGGATGCGGTGGATTCTTCATGGGCACGTTAGTCTCCTAATGATAGTCCGTGAGATCAACATCGAATACATCACCATTTTCGATTCGAAAAGTGACGCGCCAATTGCCGCTAACCGATACGGACCAAACTCCTTTCATCCGGCCTTTCAAGCGATGCAACCGATATCCAGGGAGGTCCAGGTCGCCCGGACCGGCCGCGGCATGGAGGACTGCGAGGATGTTCTCGAGGCGCTCTCGCATTGACGCACTGACCCGGCTCGGATCGCCTTCCCCCAGTCGTTTCAAACCTCGGTGCCGAAAACTGCGAATCACCATTGCTAGTGTAAAGTGACAATAGTTACTTGTCAACCGTAGCGCCAACCGGCTCGCCTGCGACGCCCTCCGCGCCACCATGGCTTTCATAGATCGACACGACCTCCCGAGAGTAGGCAGTTGGCAAGAGAGAGATGCGGATCTTACGCGAGAAATGCGCATGTCTTTGGTCAGAGAGACGTTAGGGAGCAAGCCAAAAGTGAATCGCGAATCGGAGTACTTACCGTGCCGGCGCCGAGGCGTGACTCAGGCTCGGGTCCAGAGCCAGCAACGCCTCCATCAGGTAATAGTCGCCGTAGACTAACATGCCATCGGCAGGATGCGTGCCGCACCCGTGGCGTAGTGCGCCCGAAGACGAAAGATACCGCGTGATGAGCGATTGCACGATGCGCTCGGCCTCGTGCCGATAATCCGCGGCGCGCGTCGCATCGCCTTCCAATTCCGCGAGACGCAACAGGCCACAGGCCAGGATCGCGGCGGCCGCGGTATCGCGGTTGCGGAAGAAGACGCCTTCGTCGTTGAAATCGTACCAGGGCACGCCGTCCTCGGGCAGGTGGTCTATCGCGTAGCCCGCCAGCTTCTCGGCGGTCGCCAGCAGCGACGCGTCGTGCGTGGCGCGATACGCTTCGGCGAACCCGTAAACGCCCCAGGCCTGCCCGCGCGACCACGTCGTGTCGGCCGCGAATCCCTGGTGAGTGTGGGTGAAGACCGGCTGGCCGGTGGCGGGATCGTAGTGGACCGATTGCGCCGCCGAACCATCGGGCCGAACCAGCCACGCGGCGGTGCGCAGCGCGTGTTTGAGGCCGAGGTCGCGCCACTGGGGGTCGCCGGTTTCGCGTGACGCCCACCACCAGATCTGCAGGTTCATCATGGTGTCGATGATGGTGTCGTCGCCGTTCACGCTCCATGACGCGACCAGGTTCGTGGCCGGGTTGTAGAGCTGTTTGAGGCGCGCGGCGGCGGCCAGACCCTCGGCGCGGTATCGCTCGTCTTTAGTCAGCTCCCAGGCGGGAACGGAAGAGTGGAAATTGAGGAAGCCGGTGTCGTGGTTTTGCTTTGGCTGGGTGCCCATGAGGCGCGCGGTCCACAGCTCGGCCCAGGTGCGGTAGCGCGCGTCGTGGGTGACGGCGAAGAGCTTCCAGAGTTCGCCGGCCCAGAAGCCGCCCGTCCAGAAATAGCCGTTCTGCGTTTTCCAGTCGCCGTCGTTGAAGCCTTCGGTGAAGAAGCCGGCACCGGTGTTGGCGTCCACGGTGCCGGGCGGGCCCACCAGAGGCGCGAACCGAGTGGCGGTGCGGTCGGCGGCCTGGCGCAGGAGCGCGAACGCTTCGGCATAGGTGCGGTGCACGGGGGCGAGAGTGTCGGGTGGAGCGGTTTCGGGGCCGGCGGATTCGGAGAGGATGCTGACCGCGGCCGGTTGGGTAATTCTGCTGCCCACGCCGGTGAGGTATTCGACGAAGCTCTCGCGCGTGGGCCGGGCGACGACCGGGTGAACCATGCCGCCCTTGTTCACGGCGAGCGCCTCGGTGCCTTCCTGGTCCCACACGGCGGCGGCGTACCAGTGGGCGGAGTTGTCGTGCGGGTGCACACCGATCAGCAGGTTGGAGTCGTCCTTTGACTCTTCGCCCGCGTTGCTTTCCGGCAGGAGCACAGCGACGCCGAGGTTCTCATCCGCCAGATCGGTGTCCTGGGCCTTGTTGCCGGAAAGCACAACCTGCGGTCCCCATGTGGCCAACGCGCGCACGTGCGGGATGGACAGGTTCAGCTTCGCGGCGGCGGGCTTCAGAGGAAGGCCGGTGACCAGGGGGAGGCCGTCCGCGCCTTCAATGGTTATCCGATGCTCGAAGCCGTGTTCGCCCGCCCACTGCGTGATGCGGCTCACCAGATGGACCGTGCGGCCCGCGACCTTCCATTCCTTGTACTCGAGCTCGACGATGGAACGAACCGGGCCGGAGCTGACGACGCGCCACTTCCGCTCGGCGACGTCGGCAACGTGCTCGGCCTGGCCGTTGACGAGCACGCCGATGCCGCCCGGGCCGATGGCTCTGCCGATGCCGTAGATGTCGCGGCCGAGCGGGCTTTCCTGGTGGTACACGTACTCGGGCGAGGCGAACAAATCGAGGTAGAGACCGGGGCGGCGCTTGCCGTAGAGGTCGATCGCGTTGCGTTTGTCGAAGTAGATGCGCCAGGCCGTTTGTTCGGACTCCCAGCCCGGGCCTTCGTAGTGTGTGGCGAACCGGGCGTCGGTGCGCTTCGGGTACTGGGAGCGCAGGCGTTGGATGGCGGCGGGCTCGCCCCAGGCGATGGTCACGATGCGGGTCTGGTGCGGCTGCAGGTCGATCTGGAACGCGATTTCGTCGTACCTGCCGTCGCCGTCGAGGTCATCGGCCTGGGAGGGGAGCTCGACGGTTTGGAGGGCGCGCGCGTCGTCGGCCAACGTTGCGGCGTCGCTGGTGGTGACGATGGCGTTGCCCGCGGCGAAATCGGGCGCGATGCGTTTGATGGCGGCGACGGGTACGACGATATCCTCGGCCATGCGGGCGTCGGCGGAGGGATTCGTTACGGCGAGTTTCACCACCGCGATGCGGGGCGCGGCGTGTGCGGCCGACGCCAGAGCAATGGCAAGGATGACGCGACCGAGCAGGGGCCGATTGAGAATCGGCCTGCACAGACTAAAGTCTGTGCCACCATGTGCTGACAAGCTTATGACAAAAGGTGGCACAGACTTTAGTCTGTGTATCGGCCTGCAACCTACAAAGCTGCCCCACAAGGCCGGGGCGGCCTGAGAGGCCGCCGCAGGCTGAGAGCCTGCCCCACATCGGATCGTCGCCAGGTTCATTTCGGGCCGGCCTGGGACGCTTCGAGGCCGCTGCCGGCGGCGGCATACTCGGGCTGCACGTTGACGACGCCGAACTGGCGGTCTTCGGTCTCGCGGTGCGCCGCCATCATCCAGAGGAAGCCGATGGAGCCGCCGGGCGCGGCGACGTTGGGATGATATCCGGCGGGCATCACCACGCAATCGCCTTCGCGCACTACCACGGCGAGCTCGGGTTTTTGGGGATCGGTGTAGACCAGTTGAATGCCCCAGGCGGGCGCGGGCATGTTGATGTACAGGTAGGCTTCTTCCAGCATGCGGGCGTGTTCGTGCGGCGGCCAGGACGTCCAGTGGCCGGGCTCGCTGAATGTGACGCCGGCAAGGATGCGGCCCGCCTGCACGTTCCGGCCGATCAGAATGTTGAGATCGCGGGTGGTGTTCGCGCCTCCGGCGATGAAGTGCAGGGCCGGATCCTGGCGGACCTGTGCGAACCGCACGAACTGTAGCGGGTAGTTGCCCGACACGGGAGCGGAGACCTCGGCGAGATCGCAGCCGTCGGCGGCGGAGATGCGCACGGTGGAGTCGCGCGGAATGTAGAGCGCATCGTATGGCGTCAGGCTGAAGCTCTCCGACGCCACGGCGATGGAGGCGGCGCCGCCCAGAGCGATGAGTCCGGTTTCGCGGCCGCCGGTGTCGAACGCGATCGCCTGCCCGGCGTCCAGAATGACGCGGCCATAATGCAACTGACGGACGGCGCCCTGGCCAGGGGCAAGCCATTCCGTACGGCCCTTCTGGCGGTGGGTGGAACGGATGACGCATTCTTCCGCGGTAATTGGTAAGGGTTCGGCGCTCAAGGTGGGATCTCCGACAATCAGTCTACAATGTGGAGCAAGAGGCGATGAAGACTCGATGATTCTCGATCGTTTCAAGCTGGACGGCAGGACGGCGCTGGTCACCGGAGCGCGACGCGGCATCGGCAAGGCTCTGGCGGTGGCGCTGGCGGAAGCGGGCGCGGACATTGTGGGGACGAGCGCGGAGCTGGAGGCGGCAGGCAGCTTGGTGGAACGGGAAGTCTCGGCGTGCGGCCGCCGGTTTTGGGGTTACCGCTGCGATCTGGCGAATCGCGCGGACGTGTACGCGTTCATCGCAAAGGTGAAAGGCGAGTGCCCGCCGGTGGACATCCTGGTGAACAATGGCGGGGCGATTCTGCGGAAACCGGCGGCGGAGCATCCCGACGAATACTGGGACAGGATCATTGAGATCGATTTGAACGCGCAATGGGTCCTGGCGCGCGAATTCGGGCGCGACATGCTGGCGCGCGGCGGAGGGAAGATCGTCTTTACGGCCTCGCTGCTCAGCTTTCAGGGCGGCATCACGGTGCCCGGGTATGCCGCGGCAAAGGGCGGCGTGGCGCAGTTGACGAAGGCGCTTGCCAACGAGTGGGCGGGACGCAATGTGCAGGTGAACGCCATCGCCCCGGGATACATCGCGACGGACAACACCGCTGCCCTGCGCGGCGATTCGACACGAGGTCCCGCGATTCTGGCGCGCATTCCGGCCGGCCGCTGGGGGGAGCCGGGGGACTTGGCGGGCGCGGTGGTGTACCTCGCGTCGGCGGCTTCCGATTACGTGAGTGGCACGGTGCTCACGGTAGATGGCGGATGGATGGGACGGTGATCATGAAACGATTGGCGATTTTGACGATTCCGGTTGTGCTGTTGCTGGCGGCGACGGGCGATCCACGGGGATTCGCAATCTGGACGGCTCCGGAACTCCGGGCGCATGCCGGGCAACTCAGGCAGAGGATGGGCGAAGAGAAGCAGGCGAGCGAGACGCTGGCCGATTACGGGCATTATCGGACCATGCTGGCCTGCCGCGAGGCATCGGGCGGCGCGGAGTTGCACGAGAAAATGGCCGATCTGTTCGTGGTGGAGGAGGGCGAGGCCACGCTGGTGGTGGGCGGCGAGATTGTGGATCGGAAGACCACTGCACCGGGTGAGGTTCGAGGCACCACCATCACGGGTGGCGAACGGCATCGCCTGGCGGCGGGCGATACGGTGCATATTCCGGCGGGCGTGCCGCACCAGTTGCTGGTGGACGCCGGGCACCGGATCACCTACTTTGTGGTGAAGGTGGAGAGCCGGTAGAACTGGCGGGGCGGGCAGCGCATGTTATATTGAGGGTAACTTCCCGTGGGCCTGTGGCGCAGTTGGGAGCGCGCTTCCATGGCATGGAAGAGGTCGTGAGTTCGAATCTCACCAGGTCCACCAAAACCCTCAAAGAGTTACAGACACCGCGGCTCTCCAAGCCCGCCCCTGGAGTCCAATTGGAGTCAAGATTTGGACGCCAGCCGCAGGCACCCTGACCAACAGGCGAGCTGTGACCTCGTTTCCCCGGACCTCTCTTCTTCGCCAGAAACCCGACATTCCCGACAAACACGAGTTAAGCTGTTGATCTCGTTAGCCTGACTGATGTCGGGTTGCCCCCGGAACCCGACAGCGAACCCGACATCCCGGCACCGAAAACCCGACATCGGTGCGGAGTAAGGCTTATTCCTCGTGTGCTTCTGAGAGGACAAGCTCAACAGGGTCCAAGCGCTTTCTCAAACGCCGGAAAGGATCAGATCGAACCTCCGATTCACGTCGCGCAGGTATGCTTCGTCTCCACCGGGCAGTTCGACCGTCGCTGAGCCCTCATACCCCACCTCAGCCAACGCTCTGTGAACTTCCGGCCAATCGACCGCTCCGTCCCGCAACGGCATCCACCTCGCCACGTTGTTCTCGAACTTGAAATCTTTGATGTGGAGCTTCACGATGCGCTTGTCCAGCGTGCGAATCCAGTCCTGCGGATAGCCGAACATCACCACGTTCCCCACATCGAAATAGGCTCGAACCCACGGACTCCTGAACTCATCGATGTAACGGGCGAACTCCAGCGGACTGAGCAGGAACTTGTTCCAAACCTCCTCGAGGCCGATGATCACCTTCAGTTCCTGGGCCAGCGGAATCAGTTTCCGAATCTGCTCCTGCGAGCGCACCCAGGCATCCTGATACGACGTTTGCGCATCCACCACCGCCGGCACCAGCAGTACGGTGTCGGCGCCCCACAGATGCGCATTGCGGAGGCTGGTCTTCATGCCCTCCACGCTCTTTGACACCATCGCCGGATCGGCTGACGAGAGCGGATACTTCCAGTGCGCCATATTCATAACCGAATGAATGCGCAGGCCGGTCTTGTCGGCAGCCTCCTTCACTTCTTCCACTTCGCGTTCGTCGGGCATCGTCGGGCACTCGATCTCCTGAAAGCCCACATCACGCGCCATCTGAAACCGATCCGCGTAGCTCCCCTTTCTGGGGAGCATTTCGAACTCGACCGCTTTGCGGACGGGCAGCCGCGTGTCAGCCCCGCTCAAACCGGGACGCATCAGTGCTGTTGCCGCGCTCGCGGCCAGAAATGCTCTTCGGTTCATCGCCACCTCTCTCCAGCTTCATCTGGCTTCTCACAATACTCACAATACTCAGAATCCCGGACGCCGGCGTGTTTCATCGACTGCTGACGTGAGTCACGCCCTGCCTTCGCATTCCTCGTCTGTTGACGGATGAGACTCACGATTGCTATTGAGGGGGAGGATGCCGCCACTACGGTTGCTCCAAACACGTACATGCAGGCGATGACAACGACCATCGAGCAGTGGCCGATCGACAAGCTGGTCTTCTACGCTCGGAACCCGCGGAAGAATGACGCGGCGGTGGACCGGATGTGCAGCAGCATCCGGGAGTTCGGCTTCAAGATTCCGGTACTTGCCCGCAGCGACGGCGAAGTGGTCGATGGCCACCTGCGCCTGAAGGCCGCGCGAAAGCTGCGCATCGAAGAAGTGCCCGTCATTCTCTGCGACGA
>JBEKZH010000006.1:0-106504 GCA_049510065.1 Bryobacteraceae bacterium | reverse complement strand
ATGCAGTTGTTCAGGTTGTTCTTGATGGCGTTGAAGTCGCCGTTGTAGGTGTCGCTGATCTTCGCCGGGATCGCGCCCCGCGAGATCTTGTCCACGTAGTCGGCCGCGACGTTCAACGGGCCGATGACCGCATCCAGGGTGCCGTTGACGCCTTCGACGATCTTGCGGTAGTCGCCGCCGTGTTTGGAGGCGTCGGCGCGAGTGGCCAGTTTGCCTTCCACGGCCGCCCTGGCCAGCATGTTGGCATCGACCACCAGGGCACTGATGTTGCTTTTCATTAACATCAGCCATTCGTGAATCTGGTCGGCATCGGAGGCCTTTGCCATAGTGGCTGACATGTCGCCGTTCGCAATCCTGGTCACGTAAGCGATCAACTCAGTCAACCAGGCGTGCACACCGTTGATGGCATCCTTCATCCTGGCGTGGTCGCCCTTGCATGCGATCTCGACCCTCTCCCGCAAGTTGCCGCCGCGGATCAGGCCCAGAACCCGGTTGCCTTCTCCAATCGGCAGCAGGATCGCGTCCAGCATGGCGTTGACGCCGCGCACGATGTCGGCATACGCTCCGCGGAACTGGTCGGGCTTGCCGCGCTCGGCGAGTTGTCCTTCCTTCGACGCGTCGGTCAGGCGCATCAGCTCCTTCTGCAGGCCCTGCACGACCGTGCCCACATTGTTGACCGCCTGCTTCATCTTTTCGTGATCGCCCTTGTAGGTTTGCGCGATCAGCTCGTCGATCCTGCCGTCGGAGATCTGGGCGAGAATGCGGTTGCCCTCGCCGATGGGCAGCAGGATCGCATCCAGCATGGCGTTGACGCCGCGCACGATGTCGGCATACGCGCCGCGGAACTGGTCGGGCTTGCCGCGCTCGGAGAGTTGTCCTTCTCTCGATGCATCGGTCAGGCGCATCAATTCCTTCTGCAGGCCCTGCACCACCGTGCCCACGTTGTTGACGGCCTGTTTCATCTTCTCGTGATCGCCCTTATAGGTCTGCGCGATCAGCTCGTCGATCCTGCCGTTCGAGATCTGGGCCAGGATGCGGTTGCCCTCGGCGATTGGCAGCAGGATCGCATCGAGCATCTCGTTGATGCCCTGCACCATTTCGCGATGGGCGCCCTGAAACTGGTCCGCCTTGCCACGCTCGTCGAGACGACCCTGGCGCGATGCCTCCACCAGGCGCAGGATCTCCTGCGACAGCCGCTGCATCTCCCCGTCTGCCGCTTTCGATGTGCTGCCCGCGCGGACGCGCACATCGTGCGCGCCGTCGTCCGGAACGGCCGTACCACCGTTGCCGGAGTTCCGCGACTCTTTCTTACCGTTTGCTTCACGTACCATCGATTCTGTTTTCCTTTTTGAACGAATAGGTTTGTTTGCCTGGAATGTTGCCCACTGCCGTTGTGCCGCGCCCTCCAGCCAGTGGAGCGCTTTTCTGAGACATGCTCTGAATTACGTGCTGCACCAGGCGATGCGGATCGAGAATCAGAGCCACGGTCCCGTTGCCGAGGATGGTGGCCCCGGAGACCACCTGAACGTTTCGATACAGCCTGCCCAGGTTCTTGATCACGGTCTGATGATCTCCGAGCACCTGGTCCACGACGAAGCCGTAATGCCCGTGGTCGGTTTCGACTACCATGATCTGTTCGCGTTCCGGCCGGGCGGTGTCCATCCGGAAGTACTCGCTGAGCCGGATGTAGGGAATGAGCTCGCCGCGAACGTTGGCGATGTGTTTGCCGTGCGCATCCTGAATGTCCCGCCTGGTGAGTTCGACGCATTCCAGACTGTTGGCCAGGGGCAGCACGAAGTGTGCCTGACCGACGCGTACCAGCAGCCCGTCGATAATGGCCAGGGTGAGAGGAAGGCGCAGCGTTACCGTGAGCCCCGCTCCCGGCTTACTGCCGATGTCGATGGATCCGCGCAGTCCCTCCATGCTTCGCCGGACTACGTCCATGCCCACGCCCCGCCCCGATACCGCGGTCACCTCCCGCGCCGTGGAGAACCCGGGCGCCAGGATGAGAGAGAAGATCTCGGCCTCCGAAAGCCGGGCGGCGCCGTCGATTAAGCCTTGCTCGATCGCCCGGGCCCGCACGGCGTCCACGTCCAGGCCGCGTCCGTCGTCGCTCACCCGAATCAGCACGTTGGCGCCGCTGTGCTGGGCGGAGATGTGAATTCTGGCGGTGGAGCGCTTGCCTGCCGCGCGGCGAGCTTCCGGGGTCTCGATGCCGTGATCCATGCTATTGCGGATCAGATGAACCAGAGGATCGTTCAACTGATCGATCACGGTCTTATCCAGTTCCGTGTCAGCCCCTTCGATGGTGAGCTCCACCTCCTTGTGCAGCTCGATTCCGAGATCGTGAACCAGCCGGCGGAACCGTTCGAAGGTACTCTTGAGCGGCAGCATGCGGATGCTCATCGAGTTTTCGCGCAGCGCCGCCGTCAGCCGATCGACCGCCTCGGATATATCCAGGATGTCGGCATCGTCGCGGCGGCCGGCGACCTCGCTCAGGCGGGCCTGCACGGTCACCAGTTCGCCCACCAGGTTGACCAGTTGATCCAGCTTGTCGGCGGACACGCGAATGCTCGACGCGGTTCCCGAGCCGGCCGCGCCACGCGCATCCGGGACGCTCTGTCTGGCCGCCAGTATCACGGGTGCGGGCGTTTCCGCGGCCTGGTCCAACGCACGCTCGATGGAAAGCTCGCAATCGTCCTCGACGAAGATGAAGATATCGCGGATCGCCTCGGACGCCGCCGCCGTGGTCAGGACCATGTCCCACGCGAGGTAGCAGCGCTCCGCATCGATCTCGCTGAGGGTCGGAATCGCGGAAGTGTCCACCTGAATCCGTAGCTGGCCCAGGGCCCTCAGTTCACGCAGGAGAAGCAGCGGATTGGTCCCATTCAGGAGCAGGTCCGGACCGGGGCGAAGGCGGATATGCCAGTCGCAGGCCGGCGCTCCATCCGGGACGCCCGGGTCGGCCGCGGAGAGAGGCGCCAGGTCCGGCCGAGGGTCCGGCGAGCCGGTCAACTGGCGCAGTTCCGCGAGAATTCCCGCGGAGCGGCTTTGGTCCACGGCGCCGCGGCCGGCAGCCGCATCCAGCATGGCCTTAATCTGATCGCCAGCGGCCAGGGTGAGATTAATCAGGCTGGCGGTGACCGCAAGCTGTCCATTGCGCAGCCGGTCGAAAGCCGTTTCGAGATTGTGCGCAAAGCCCGCGATGTCGTCGAAGCCGAACATCGCGCCCGATCCTTTGATGGTATGCAGAGCCCGGAAAGCCCGTCCGACAACCTCGCGGTCGTCGCGCTTTTGATCCAGCTCCAGCAGGGCCGATTCCAGTTCGGCGAGCAACTCCCGTGCTTCTTCCTGGAAAGCCTGTTTGTACTTGTCGATCATCCAAGCACTCTTTTCACCACCGCAAGGAGCTGTTGGGTGGCGAACGGCTTCACGATCCAGCCCGTCGCACCGGCCGCCCTGCCCTCCAGCTTGCGTGCTTCCTGGGATTCGGTGGTAAGCATGATGATCGGAATGCCCTTGCACGAGGGATTCGCCCGTATGCTCCTGATAAGCCCTATCCCGTCCAGGTTCGGCATGTTCAGGTCGGTAATCACGAGGTTCACGGGCGTCGTCAGCTTGGCCAGTGCATCTTTGCCGTCCACGGCCTCGATCACGGTATAGCCGGCGTCGGAAAGTGCGAACCCGACCATTTGTCGCACGCTGGCAGAATCGTCGACTGTGAGGATTACTCTGGCCATCCGTCACCCCCGAAGCGCTTCCCCGGGAAACCGTTCGAAACCGGCGTTCCGCGCATCGCTGGCCGCCGCTTCCGACACACGGATCGCAATTCTGGCGCCCATGCGGTCCGCTTCGCGTCCGGCGGCCCATAGCAACTGCATAGCCGTGATATCGATTCCCTCCGCGCGCTCCAGATCCAGCCACAGATCTCTCCGGGAGGCCAGACCTTCGAGCAGCAGTGTCTTCAGTTCCGCAGCGGACGTGAGGGTGAACTCGCCTTCCAGCCGAATGAGCGAATGGCCTTCCTGTCGTTCCATGGTTACGGGCAAAACTCGACTCCTCGCGAAGACCTCTGGCGTGAAGATCGGACACGATCTCGGCGAATCGCAGCTCCGGGAGATCCCTCTGAGGCCGCGCTCTGAGCACTAATCGGCGGGATCGGAGATCCCAACATATGCCACACCAGGAAAGGGTGTGCCTCGCCCGTCTTCCATGCGAATCGTCCCAACATCGGCTGATTCAGACTCGCGGCAGACGCTCATCCCCGGCATCAAAAGTGCCGGCGTATAGTTGGATTCCAAAGCGGCAACCGTCTATGCGCACGATTCTGCCTGCGCCCCACGCTGAAAACGGTTTGCCGGGAATGTCCGGCAACTCGGCTTCAACCGTCACCGTTTCATCGAGGCTGAATTCCGATGGTTGCTCGACGTGCAACAACATGCCGGCGCCGCTGATGTCGGTGGCGGTGGCGGAGATGTTCGCGCCGCTGTTCTTGTGGACGATGACGTTCGCTTCAATCGGGTAGCGCGCCTCTTTTCTTCGCTCGGTGTGCTCGTATTCCATTTGCTATTGCCGGGCTATGGCTTGGATAACTCCCAACTTCTCCTTTATCCTTATTGGCCACAGCCGGCGAACGGAAGGGGTCGCGTGACCGGGCGATCCTGAGCCCCATTCAGTCACCGAAGTAGTGCGGATACCAGGTCCTTTTGCTCACAAGTTCTGCACGACCGGGCGACTATTGTCGATAAGAGGTCTATGCCAACGCCGGTTGTGGCGAACTCAGGCCGTAGCCATCCGGCCAGCCGTGCCAGTTCACTTACCCGCCGGGTGTGCCATTGGCTGGCCCCGGGGATTTCGAACACACGTCGAGCCCGTGCGATGAGCGGCGCCTCGCGGGTTTTGACATTGGCTGGAATATGACCGCGGGAGACCGAAGTACGGCACTGGCGCCACACTGGATTCGGACGGCATTTCGAAGTTTGTCCGGACCTCTGCGGTGGAGCCTCATCCCCAGGCGGCGTCCGCTCGAAAGCAGGCCGGCGGGAAGCGGGTGGGGGACAGCAGTAGAACAAGTCATCAAAGACCTCGAGAACCTCAATCGTTCCACTGAGCGCGATTTTCTCGCGGTCGGTGGAACACTGATGGAATTCCGTTCGACGGCGCGCCAGATTTCTTCGGATATGGCTGCCCTGACCGAACTGATCTCGGGGGAGCATGGCCGCAACGCCTCCCATGCGCTTACCCGAATGCTGGAACACTCCAGAACGATAGATGGCCGAATTGCGGAGAGCGGCCAGGCATTGGGACAGGTGCGCGACCTCTCGTCCCGCATCCGGCTCGCTTTCGCCGGACTTGGCAACACGGTATCGGTCTTCCGAACACTGTGTACACTGACGCGGATCGAAACGTCGCGGCTGGGAAGGACCGGCGCCGACTTCGGCGATCTGGCCGCTGAAGTGAGGCCCTTGTCGGAAAGCATCCAGGCGAGTGGAGAGGGCGTTGTGGAGGCCTCCTCGCAGCTCGACCAGGGCGTCCAATCCGCCATTCGGAGCGGTTCCGACCTGCGGGCCAGGCAGCTCAGGGAATTGCCCGCGCTGATCGCCGGCGTCATCCATGGCCTGCAATCGTTCGAAGAACGGCAGCGGCGAGCGGGTGAATCGTCCGCCCGCCAGGCTGCTCAGTATGAGGCGCTGTGCGACGCGGTGGACGGCGTGGTCGAATCCGTTCAATTCCACGATATTACGCGGCAACAGATCGAGCACGTGGTGCAAGCGCTCCGGCAGCTGCGCTCCGAATGCGGGAGCGGCCACGGTAAGCCGGATTCTCCGCCCGCGGAGGCTCGCGCTATCCTGGCCCTGCAGTTTTCGCAGTTGGGCGGGGCGGCGGGGACGTTCGCTTCCTCGATGGAGCGCATGGAGCGGGATCTCGAAAGCATTGCCGTGCGCGTGCAGGATATGGCGGAAGCGAGCAGGGCGCTTATGGGTACTTCGGCCGATGAGCGGGACTCCTTCTTTCTGCAGATGGAGGGTCATTTCACGGCCATTCTCAAAATGCTCGGCACGGTTACCACGGAGCAGGCGGAAATGGAATCCACGGCCGCCAGCCTCGAAGAGACCATCGGCAGGATGCGGGACTCGGTTGGCGAGATTCGGGGAATCGAGATTCGAATCCAGCGTATAGCGACCAACGCCACTATCCGGGCGACGCACATTGGAGCCGCGGGAAACGCGCTCAACGTGATTGCCGAGGTCATGCAGCGTCTGGCTTTCGATTCCAATGCGAATACCGAAGACGTAGCCGGAACACTCGAGGCGATGAGCGATGCCGCCAGTCGCGTGTCCGGCGATTCCGGGCGCGCGGCGTCCGGCGCCCATGCGCACACGAACGAGGTCACCGACGAGATGAGGCGTACGGTACTGGAATTGCACTCATCGAGCGAGTGCAGCTTCAGCCGGGTTCACCAGATCACGGCCTTAGGGGCACGGCTCGCGGGGGACATCGCCGCGGTCCGCGGCGGTTTCACGGCGGGCCCGCTGTTTGCCCAGGTGGTCAATCGCGCCCGCGGCGAACTCGAGCGGATCGGAGCGCAAGGAGGGCAAGGGTCTTTGGAAGGTATCGAAGTCGCTCCCACAGAGCGGTTGGAGAGTCTTGCCCAACACTACACGATGCAGACGGAGCGCGACGTTCACGAATCCGTGGCACGGGGCTCGGCGATCGCGGTGGCGCCGACCGAGGTCTCGAGAGCCGCTCTCCAGGACGGGGATTTGGGAGACAACGTGGAGTTGTTCTGACTGCGAGACAGCGAACCCGCTCCCGCGCAATCGGAGCGTTGGCGGAATTGCGATGAGATCGCGGAAGCCTATTCAAGGAGGTTGTTCGACGAAGAGCACGAGTAACTGTTCGTCCAGGCCGAAAGGACGCATCGGGCCATGCTCGAAGGGAAAGGCAAAGCGATCCTGCAGGACCTTCTGGCGCGCCTGGTCGACGGCGCCTGCGATCACTTTGCACATGAAGAGCAGTTGATGGAGCGAATCCGGTGCCCCGACTATCGGCAACACCGGCGGGAGCATGAGGATCTGCAACCCAGGGTGCGGGCGATGCAGGATCGCGCGGCGTCGGGCGAAGTGACCATGACCATTCAGGTGATGCAGTTTCTCATGGAAGGGATCAGGGACCATACAAACACGATCGATTGCCAGATCCGCGACTACATGAAGGAAAACGGGCTTTCGCTCGATCAATGACCGATGGTTTGCGTGCCAGGTCAGCCTGAGCCTCAGTCCATAAGGTGCCTCACTGTTCGCCGATGGGATCGGATGTGTCCCACCGCGCGACAATGCGCAGGACCTTCCCGCGTTAGCTTCTATCCGAATCAGCGGGATGGACCGTTAGACCGGACTGGCCAGCCGGTTGCATTAGAACGCGCACCTATGTGCTCGCTCTTTCGTCTTTCACTTGCGCTTGCCGTGGCTACCGCCGCATTCGCGCAATTCCCGGGATTGACACTCCCGCCCAGTGGCAACAACCAGAGAGCTACCGTTACTCAGGCCATCGGCCCGGTGAAGGTCAGCATTGAATACTCGGGTCCCGCGGTACATGGTCCCGATGGGAAGGACCGCCGCGGAGAAATCTGGGGCAAGCTGGTGCCCTGGGGCATGCAGAACCTCGGCTTCGGTACCGCCAAAGAGAGCCCGTGGCGCGCCGGGGCCAATGAGAACACGGTGTTCACGGTCTCCCACGACGTCACCGTGCAAGGCAAGCCGCTCGCGGCCGGCCGTTATGGACTGCACATGATTCCCGGGCAGGACGAGTGGACCATCGTCTTCTCGAAGAACGCGGGGGCGTGGGGCAGCTTCTTCTACGACCCCGCCGATGACGCGCTGCGCGTGACCACGAAGCCGCACAAGAACGACTACCACGAGTGGCTCACCTACGACTTCACCGTGCGCAAGCCCACCGAGGCGACCGTGGAGTTGCAGTGGGAAGAGCTGGCCATCCCGTGGACCATCAAAGTGGAGAACGCCGACGACATCTATATCGCGAGTCTGCGCTACGAGCTGACCAACACGCCGGGCTTCACGGAGCAGGGTTTCGACGCAGCCGCGCAGTACTGCGTCCAGGCGAACACGCATCTGGAGCAGGGGCTGGAGTGGGCGAACGCCGCTATCGACCGGCCTTTCATCGGGAAGAAGAATTTCGCCACGTACAGCACCAGGGCGCTGGTGCTGGCGAAGATGGGCAAGGACGACGACGCCGACAAGGTAATGCAGGAAGCTCTGCATTTGCCCGGGACCACGGCGATGGAGATCCACCAGTATGGACGCCAACTGATCGGCGCGAAGAAGTACGACAAAGCGCTGGTGGTGTTCAAGTACAACGCCGAGCGCAACGGTGACGCCTGGCCGGTCCACGTGGGTCTGGCTCGTGGCTACTCCGGGGTGGGCGACGTGAAGCAGGCGCTCGAGCACGCGCAGAAGGCGGTGACCCAGGCGCCCGACGATCTGAACCGCAAGTCGATCGAGGGGATGGTGAAGACGCTTTCCGAGGGGAAGCCGATCAGCCAGTAAGCGCGGACCGCTCGCTGAGGCTCTTTTGGTGGAGACGCGCGACCTGGCGCGGTGGCGCGGGACACTGTGCCGGCGATCGAGGCGCGAGGGCCGGCCGCGACGCAATCGACCACTTGCACCCGCCAACCACCCGGTTGCGATATGATCGGTCGCACCATGTGCGACTTCACAAGACGGCATCTTCTGCTGGGCAGCGCCGCAGTCGCGGGAGTCTCCGCGGCCGTGGCCTCGCCCCGACCCGAGGTAGCAACCTCGGCTGACGAGATCAACAAAGCCATACCGGTTGCCGACGGAGTCTATTTCCACCAGGGCGACATCGAGCATCAGGGGCACTGCAACAACGGCTGGATCGTTTTCCAGGACTATGTCCTGGTGATCGACGCCAACTTCCCGTCGGGAGCGCAGAACATTCTCCCCAGGATTCGCGCGCTCACGTCGAAACCCATCCGCTTCGCCTTCGACACGCACCATCACGGCGACCATGTTTATGGCAACCAGATCATGGTGGAAAACGGAGCCACCCCGGTTGCGCACACCGGCGTCATCGAGGAGCTGAAGCGCTACGAGACCGGCTACTACGGTGGCAAGCCCGGCCGCTGGGAAGAGGCAGCCAAAGAACGTCCGGACGTGGCGGCGAGTCACCTGAAACCGCCTTCGGTTCTGTTTCCGCGCGAGTTGTACTTCGACGACGGTGAGCATCGCGTGGAACTGCTGCACCTGGGCATCGCGCACACACACGGGGACGCCCTGGCGTGGCTGCCGAAGGAACGAATCCTGTTTACGGGCGACGCCTGCGTCAACGGACCCTACAACTTCGTGGGCGACGGCGACGTCGAGAAGTGGGTCGGTACGCTGGATGCGGCGAAGAACCTGGGCGCGCGCATTGTGTGCCCGGGCCACGGTCCGAAAGGCACCGCCAGCATTCTCGACGACCAGCAGCTTTTTTTCCAACAACTGCGCGAGCGCGTGGGAGCCCAGGTGCGGTCGGGAAAAGGTCCGCGGGACGTCTACCAGTCGATTCCGGGCATCCTGGCCGATCTGATCTCACAGCCCCGCATCGCCCGCTACGCCAGCAGGGACGGGCTGCCGGCCCAGGTGGAGAAGGTCTACCAGGAGATGACCGGGCACGCCTTCCCGGACGACGTGAAAGCCGCGAAGTCGGCACGGCAGCTTCATCGGCACGCGCACGGGGTCCAGCTCGCGTAGCCTCACAGTCGGGTCACAAGCACCGGCACGAGTGCCGGCGCGGCAGACACAAGTGTCTTCGCCACGTCTCCGTTCACTCGCACCGCATCGAGGGGATGGTCAGGACGTAGCGGGCCTGCCCCACGTAGGATAATAGCGCTGCGATGGTGCGGAAGCTTATCAAGGCGCGCGGTATTGTCCAGGGCGTGGGGTTCCGGCCGTTCGTGTATCGGCTGGCGCGGGCGCATGGGCTCACTGGGTACGTCGCCAATTCTTCCGCCGGCGTGACTGTGGAGGTGGAGGGCGAACCGGGCGAGGTGGAGCAGTTCCTGGGCGAGTTCCGCGCCGAGGCGCCGGTGCTTTCGCAAATTGACGAGATGTCGGTGGAAGAGGTCGCGCTCGCCGGGGACACCGAGTTTCGCATCCACGAGAGCGGCGAGGAATCGGGGCAGTTCGTGCTGGTGCCGCCGGACATCGCCACCTGCGACGACTGCCGGCGCGACTTCACCGACCCGGCGAATCGGCGCTACCAGTATCCGTTCACCAATTGCACGAACTGCGGACCGCGGTACACCATTATTGAGGACATCCCGTACGACCGGCCGGCGACCACGATGTCCGGTTTTACGATGTGCGCGGAATGCCGGCGCGAGTACGAAGACCCCGCGGATCGGCGTTTTCATGCGCAGCCGAATGCGTGTCCGGTGTGCGGGCCGTCGCTGAGTCTGTCGCTCGAGCAGGTGCGTGCGCTGCTGCGCGATGGCCGGATTGTGGCCATCAAGGGGCTGGGAGGGTTTCACCTCGCCTGCGACGCCGAAAACGACAGCGCCGTTCACCTTCTGCGCCAGCGCAAACGCCGCAGCGACAAGCCGTTCGCGTTGATGGCCCGCGACATGGAGCAGGTGGAACGTTTCTGCCGCGTTTCCGACGCCGAGCGCGCCGCGTTGCTGAGCCCACGGCGTCCCATCGTGATTCTGGACCGGCGGCCGGAAGCAACCATCTCACCCGCGGTGGCCCCCGGCAACGACACGGTCGGCATCATGCTGCCGTATACGCCGCTGCACTATCTGCTTTTTGACGGCGATCTCAACATCCTGGTGATGACCAGCGGCAACATCAGCGAAGAGCCCATCGTGAGCCGCAACGAGGAGGTGCGTCCGCGGCTCGGGGGCCTGGCCGATTCGTACCTGCTGCACAACCGCGGCATTCGCACCCGGGTGGACGATTCGGTGGTGCGCGTGTACGCAGGCGGGGAGCGGGTGCTGCGCCGTTCGCGCGGCTTCGCTCCGCTTTCCATCGAGCTGGGGCTGGACGTGCCGCAGGTGCTGGCCGTCGGCGCCGAGCTGAAGAACACGTTCTGCCTGACGAAGGACCACTACGCCATCCTCAGCCAGCACATCGGCGATCTGGAGAACTTCGAAACGCTGGAGTTCTTCGAAGAGACGCTGGCGCACATGCGGCGCTTCTTTCGGGTGGAGCCGGTGGCGGTGGCACACGATCTGCACCCAGGCTACCTCAGCACCCGCATCGCCCAGGGCATGAGCGGTGTGGCACGCGTCGGCGTACAGCACCATCACGCGCACATCGCCGCCTGCATGGCCGAGAACCACGTCGGCGATAAGGTGATCGGCGTGGCCTTCGACGGGACCGGCTACGGGACCGACGGTCAGGTGTGGGGCGGGGAGTTCCTGGTGTGCGACTACGCTGGCTTCGAACGGCGGGCCCATTTCCGCTACGTTCCCATGGCCGGCGGCGACATGGCCATCCGCGAGCCGTGGCGCATGGCGCTCGCCTGGCTGCGGGAAGCCTTTGGCGCGGAACTGCCCGAGTTGCCGTTCCTCACCTCGGTCCCGGATCGGAAACGGGCCGTCGTGGACGCCATGCTGGCGCGCGGCGTTCAGACCATCGGGACCTCCTCCTGCGGAAGGCTGTTCGATGCGGTTGCCGCCATCCTGGGACTACGGCTGGAAACGAACTTCGAAGGCCAGGCGGCGATGGAACTGGAGTGCATCGCCGCACCAGGCGTCGAGGACTCCTACCCGGTTGAGGCGGAGGGGACGGCCATCGACTTCCGGCCGACCATCCAGCATGTCGTTGCCGATATGAAACAGGGGGTTTTGCCGGGCGTTATCTCGACGCGCTTCCACAACACGGTGGCGGCCGTCGTGGTGGAGACATGCCAGCGCATCCGGACCGCCGAGCGCCTGAACAGAGTCTGTCTCAGCGGCGGGACGTTTCAAAACCGGCGGCTCACCGAGAGGTGCCTTCGCCTACTCAGTGCAAGTGGCTTTGCAGTGTACTTACACGCTCATGTTCCACCCAACGACGGAGGTATCTCGCTGGGACAGGCTGTAATTGCGAGTAACTTCGTTTGAACCGTTTTTTCACTGGTATTCGCCTCGGACCGGACTTACAATCGGGGCGAAAGGAGTGCCAGACATGGAGGCTTTAGCTGTCGCTCCCGCCCTGGAAGAAGTGATCATTTCCGAGGCGGAAACCCGGGTGCTGTCGACAAATGACATTGCCGCCCTCGCATACCGGCTGTGGCAGGAGCGGGGATGCCCAATTGGATCTCCTGAAGAGGATTGGTTGCGGGCTGAGGAACTCCTCACTGCAGGGGCCCAGGAACCCAACCTGTAACGTTCGAAACTGCCGGTAACTTACGCAGTGCCGAGCCACCTCCCCCAGGTGGTCTGAGGGCCTTGACCCAAGCGGTCAGGAGAGCTGTCCTCAACATCCTCAAAGACTTAGCACTTAGCGGCCTGCCCACTTTGGGCGCTGGGTTGCTGTATGCAGATACGTGAAGCGACAATGCGAGGGTGCCGGCTCGCAGAGCGTCATTCTGCGCGCGGATCTCGATGAGCTGGTTCAGGCGCTGCGCGCGAAGGGATTCACCGTTACCGGCCCGGTGGCTCGCGACGGCGCGATCACCATCGACACGATCGAGAACGCAGCCGAGTTCCCGGCGGGCTGGGCCGAGGAGCAGGAGCCGGGGCGTTATCGTCTGACCCCAACCAACGACGGCGCGGTTTTCGCGCACACCGTGGGCGCCGTCTCCTGGAAACGGTTTCTGAACCCGCCGGAGGCGCGGCTATACCGCATCCAGACGGACGGCAAGTCGTTCGTAGTGCCGGAACGTGCCGTCCCGCCGGCGAAGTACGCGCTGTTCGGGGTGCGCTCCTGCGATCTGACCGGGATCGCGATGCTGGACCGGGTTCTGGCGGAGGGCGCACTGGCGGATCCGGACTACGTGGCGCGCCGTTCGCAGGCGTTCATCGTGGCCGTGCAGTGCGGCCGCGCCGCCGCCAGTTGCTTCTGCTCCTCGATGAAATCGGGGCCGCGCGCTGCCTCCGGCTTCGATCTGGCGCTGACCGAGATTCCGGGTGACCAGCACCGGTTCTTCGTCGAAGTGGGAAGCGGCGCCGGACGCAGTATTCTCTCCACCGTGAAACACCACGCCGCCGAGCCCACCGACGAGGAAGCCGCGCGCCTCGTATGGGAGAGCACGGCAGCGGCCATCGAGCGGACGCTGGACACCGCGGGCCTGCATGAACTCCTCACCGGCGGCACCGAGAGCGGGGCCTGGCAAACGGCGGCGACGCCCTGCCTCGCCTGCGGCAACTGCACCATGGTGTGTCCCACGTGTTTCTGCTGCACATTCGAGGATTCCAGCGATCTGGCGGGCCGGGCGGCCGAACGCCGGCGCAAATGGGATTCGTGTTTCAGCCTGAGTTTTTCTTACATCCACGGCGGCAGCGTGCGTTCGTCGCTGGCGGCGCGGTTCCGCCAGCGGATCATGCACAAGCTGGTCTGGTGGCACGATCAATTCGGAAGCTCCGGGTGCGTGGGCTGTGGACGCTGCACGACCTGGTGCCCCGCAGGTATCGATTTCACGCGCGAGGTGGACAAACTCCGCGCGCGGCTGCAATGAGCGCGCGTTGGCGCGCGTGGGAGGTGGCTGGTGGTCACACAATCGCTCGAAGCCGTACTCAGGAATCATCCATTCCTTGCGGACCTGAGCCCTGAGCATATTCAGACGCTCATTTCGTGCGCAAGCAACCAGAGGTTCGAACCGGGCAACCTCGTCGCCCGGGAAGGCACGGAGGCCGATTCCTTCTACCTGATCCGCTCCGGCACCATGGCGCTGCAGATTCACCGCCCGGAAAGCGGAGGCATCACTCTGAACACCCTCGGCGAAGGGGACGTGCTGGGCTGGAGCTGGCTGGTACCGCCGCACCGCTGGCATTTCGACGCGCGGGCCATCGAATCGGTACGAGCCATCGCGCTGGACGGCCGCTGCCTGCGCAACAAGTGCGAGCAGGATCATGAGCTGGGCTACCAGTTGCTAAAACATTTTTCCACCCTGATCGAAGAGCGCCTGGAGGCGACGCGGCTGCAATTGCTGGACGTCTACGGGGTACCCGCCCGATGACCGCTGGCGATCCCATGGCGCCCATCCCGGCCCAGGTTCAGAAGCTGGACCGGGAGAATCACGACACGTTCACCCTGCATGTGGCGGCGCCGGGCGCCACGCTGCCGCCGTTCCAGCCGGGCCAGTTCGACATGCTGTACGTCCACGGGACCGGCGAGTTGCCCATTTCCGTCAGCGGCGATCCGGAAGCGCGGTTCTCGCTAACCTACACCGTCCGCTCGGTCGGCAAAGCCACCAACAAACTGGTGACCAGCTCGATTGGCGACTGGATCGGCGTGCGCGGGCCCTACGGCGTTGGCTGGCCACTGGACAAGGCCAAGGGCAGCGATGTCCTGCTGATTGCCGGGGGCATCGGTCTGGCCCCGCTCCGGCCGGCACTCTATCAGATGTTCCGCTATCGGCCCGAGTACGGCCGCATCATCCTCGCCTACGGGGCGCGCAGCCCGGGCGACATGGTCTACCGGAACGAGCTGGCTCAGTGGAAGAAGGAACCGCGCACCCAGGTGCTGTCCACGGTGGATTACGGCGGGCTGCGCTGGCGGGGGAACGTGGGTGTGGTGACGACGCTGCTGACGAGGGTGCGGCTGGACCCGCCGCACACCATAGCGCTCATCTGCGGCCCCGAGATCATGATGCGTTTCGCGGCCATGGCGCTGGAAGGGCGGGGCATTCCCCGGGAGCGCATTTACGTCTCCATGGAGCGCAACATGAAGTGCGCCGTGGGTCACTGCGGCCACTGCCAGTTCGGCCCATACTTCGTTTGCAGGGACGGCCCTGTTTTCCCGTACACGCAGATAGAACCCTGGATCAACCGGCATGAAATCTGAAAACGGACAAAAGCCCCGCATCGCGATCTTCAAGCTGGCCTCCTGCGACGGTTGCCAATTGACCCTGCTGGACGCCGAGGAGGAGCTGCTCGGCGTTCTGGAGGCCGTGGACATCGGCTGGTTTCCGGAAGCGACTCCGCGGGTGCTGAAGCCGCCCTACGATATCGGTCTGGTGGAGGGCAGCGTCACCACCCACCACGACGCCGAGTACATTCATCTGGTGCGCCGGCAGTGCCGTATTCTGATCGCCATTGGCGCGTGCGCCACCTCGGGCGGCATTCAGGCTCTGCGGAATTTTCAGGAGCTGGGGGCCACGCTGCGCAAGGTGTACACCACGCCGGGTTCCATCAGCGCGCTCAAGATGTCCACGCCCATCGCCGACCACGTGCCGGTGGACTTCGAGCTGCGCGGCTGCCCCATCAGCAAGGCGCAGCTTCTGGAGGTGCTGAGCGCCATCCTCACGGGCCGCCAGCCGAACATCCCCACCGGCTCGGTGTGCATGGACTGCAAGCGGCGCGGCAACACCTGCGTGCTGGTGGCCAGAGGCACGCCGTGTATCGGTCCGGCGACGCAGGCCGGATGCGGCGGCATCTGCCCGGCGTGGGGCCGCGGATGTTACGGATGTTTCGGGCCGATGGAATCCGCCAACACAGCGGCACTGCGCGACCGTCTGGTGGCGCTGGGACAGAGCAACGCGGAGATCACCCGCACGTTCCGCCGCTTCAACGCCTGGACGTGGCCGTTCCGCGAGATCAGCGAGAAGGCCGAACGCGGGGAGGCAGGAAAATGAGCCAGACCCGGACCATCAAACTCGACGTTCTGGCGCGCGTGGAAGGGGAGGGCTCGCTCTACGTGCGGTTCTCCGGTTCGCATGTTTCCGACGTGAAACTGAAGATCCCCGAGCCGCCGCGCCTGTTCGAGGGGATACTCGAAGGCCGCGGCTACGAGGAACTGCCGGACATTGTGGCGCGCATCTGCGGCATCTGCCCGATCGCCCACCAGATGAGCGCCATTCATGCCGTGGAGCAGGCGTTCGGCATCGTGGTCGACCCCTCCATCCGCGCGTTGCGCCGCCTGTTCTACTGCGGTGAGTGGATCGAAAGCCACGCCCTGCACATCTATCTGCTGCACGCGCCGGATTATCTGGGTTATGCGGACGTCATGGAACTGGCGCGCGACCACAAGCCGCGCGTGGAAGCCGGGCTGAAGCTGAAGAAGATCGGGAACGATCTGATGGCCCTGCTGGGCGGGCGCGAGATTCATCCGGTATCGGCCTGCGTGGGCGGATTCTATCGCGTGCCGTCGGTGGCCGAGCTGCGGAAGATCCGCGCGCCGCTGGCGGAAGCGCGCGAGCTGGCCGTGGAGACGGCGCATTTTGTCGCCGGTTTCGAGTTCCCGGACTTCGAGCAGAATTACGAGTTTGTCGCTCTCGCGCACCCGGACGAGTACGCCATCAACGAAGGGCGTGTGGTTTCGAGCGGGGGTCTGGACATCGCGGTGGACCAGTATCCGGATCACTTCGTGGAGCGGCAGGTGGCGCACTCGCATGCGCTGCACTCGGCCATCCGCGGGCGCGGGTCCTATCTGGTGGGACCGCTGGCGCGCTTCAACCTGAATTTCGAGCGCCTGCCCGCCTCGGTGCGCGAGCTGGCGAAAGAGCTGGGGGTGACGCCGCCCTGCCGCAACCCGTTCCGGGGCATTGTGGTCCGCGCTCTGGAGACCGTGTTTGCCTGCGAGGAATCTCTCCGCCTTGTGGATGAGTACGAGCCGCCGCCGGCAGCCTGCGCCGAGGTTCGTCCGCGCGCGGGCATCGGCCAGGCGTGCACGGAAGCGCCGCGCGGCCTGTTGTACCACCGCTACGAGCTGGATGAGAGCGGAACCATTCGCTCCGCGCGCATCATCCCGCCGACGGCGCAGAGCCTCAAGCGGATGGAGGAGGATCTTTACTTCCTGGTGGGGCAGATGGCGTCGTTGCCGACACCCGAGCTGACCCACCGCTGCGAGCAGGCCATCCGCAACTACGACCCGTGTATCTCCTGCGCCACGCATTTTCTGCAGGTGACGGTGGAACGGGATTGAGGCTGTGTCACGCCGGATCGGGGTCATCGGATTAGGTAATCCCGATCGCGGCGACGATGCCGTGGGTGTCCTGGTGGTGCGCAGTCTGGTCGGGCGCATGCCTTCGGACGTCGCGTTGGTGGAGGATGGGGACCCGCTTTCCGTCCTGGAAGAGTGGGAGAAGTTCGACGCCGTGATTCTGGTGGACGCGGTGCGCTCCGGATCGCCCGCCGGCACGGTGCAGGTGTTCGATGGAAGGCGGTTGCCGTCCACGGTGCGCGCCGGCCTGGTGTCCACGCACGGCCTCGGCGTGCGCGATGTCATCGGTCTGGGAGAGGCCCTCGGCACCCTGCCGGAGATTGTCCGGGTAGTGGGCATCGAAGCGGCTGAGTTCGAACCGGGCGCGGCGCTGGCGCCGGAGGTGGTGCGGGCGGTGGCCGAAGCGGTGGAGGTTGTGCGCGAGCAGATCGTCCTGATTGGCCACGAATGAACACGAATGCACACGAATTCGTGCCGTCTTGCAGTGTGGTTGACGTGGGCTGGGGGCAAGGGTAGTGTGGTGATGCCTCGGTGACTCTGTCCGGGTGCTTTCCTGAACGAACGCTGCGCTGCGTGACCCCTGATTTGTATGTTCACATACTTGACAGGCCGAGGCCCAATTGGACTGTGTTCGGGTCTATACGTGAGCGGTCAAGAGTAGCCAGATACCGGAGCGGTCACGTATAATACAGACATGACCGTAAACGCAAAGAAGAAAAACCCAGCCGCTGTTGCCCTGGGGCGGAAAGGCGGCAAGAAGGGTGGTCTCGCCAGGGCCGCCAGGCTCACTCCTGAACAGCGGAGTGAAAGCGCACGCAAAGCGGTTCAGGCCCGTTGGGCGAAAGCTGCTTCCGCCTCTCCCTCCATCGACACTTCAAAGAAGGCTCTTCACCTTTGCTTGAAGCGCATCAAGAACGCCAGGGACGAAAGCGAACTCCGCCGCCTGACCGAAGATCTTCAAAGGATTGTGTTCCACAGACAGTACCAGAATGCCGAGAATTAGGAAGCCCCCGCCTCCCTGGTTCATGAAACATCTCGTTGACCGTTTTCGTGAAGGGCGGATTTCGGTTGCCGATTTCGACGCACTTCAGGATTGGCTGGATTCCGATCCCGAAGTGCCACCGGGAAAATGGTACAAGCAGTTTCCGAAATTCACTCTGGCAGGTGAAGGCGAGGTGCCAAAGACATTCCTCACACCGGGCATGGTCCCTCATGGCACGGAAGTCCAGTGAGCGAAGCTCTCGGGCAAAAGAGGCGGACCGAGGGTCCGCCGCAGTGCACGGCGCTGCCCCACCTAAAACGTTCCCAGCGACACCCGCAGCACCTGCGGCCCTGAGGTGAAGTTCAGCCCCCAGTCGGTCTGGTCGCCGTTCCACATGCGGATGGGTTGGAAGATGCCGTCCTCGTACGTCCCTTCTTCGACGCGCAGGAACTGCCGCTGTTTGCCGGACGCCGCATCGCCCGGCTGCAAGTCGACACGGCAATGGATGCCGGCCACCAGAAACTCGTTATCGCCGAGCTGTGCGATCAGCGCTCCTCCGATCGGCTCGGGATTCCCCTGCGGATGATCGCCGAAACCGAACTGCGGGAGCCCGTACTTCACCACCGCCTGCCAGGGGCCGAATTCCAGCGTCTGCGCGGGCTTGCCTTTCTCCTCCGAGACCGCCTGCAGCTTGCCCGCGAAGTTGAGCCGTGCGATCTCGCGCTGTATTGGGCCTGCCAACCGATAGTTCAGCGCAAACGGCGCCAGCGTTTCTTCGTTGATTCGCGTCGCGCCCAGGGGAGCGTTGGAATACCCGGTGTAGTCCATGCCGAACGGTGAAAAGCCGATGGCCTGGTGGCCGAGCGCCGCAAAGAAGTAATGTGCATACACGGTGCTGTTGCCGATCTCCGGCACGAACAGGGCGTTGTCGGGCCGATGATAGAGGTCCATGACCTTCAGGACCTTCGCGCTCTCGGGCATATATATGTCCGGCGCCACCAGATCGAGCGACGGGGCGGCGGCTTTCCAGATGGCGATCACGTTGTCGGTGGGCCCGCCGCTTTCGTAACCTGGCGGACGGCTGGGGTGGAGTGGGTCGCGCAAGGCGGCGTTGGCATAGAGCGGCAACGGATACGCCGTCTTCCCGGCCGCGGCCACCTGCTCAATGTAGTGGGCCACTGACCAGGCGTGGAAGAACTCCTCGGCATCGTCGCCGAACACCTGCTGCCAGGAGCCGTTCTGCTTGTGCAGCGCGCTGAGCAGTTCGGCGGGCACAGGACCCTCGAAGGCTTTCTGGGCGGCGGGCGAGTAGTCGCGAACGCACTGCCATGTGCCCGGTTCGTTTTCCACCTGGACCATCAGCACGGTGCGCTGCGCATCGGCCTCCTTCAGATGGCGCATGAGCGCGGTGAACGCGTGGATGTCCGCCTGGAGCGTCGCCTCCGCGAAGGGCGAAGGAGAATCCACCGGCCGCCCCTTCGCGTCCATCATGCCCGGATAGCGCTCCGGCTGGTCTTTCATCCACCGGGGCCGGTAGTGCGAACTTCCGTTCTTCCACGTGCCGAACCAGAGCAGAACCAGATGTACGCGGTGCTCGCGCGCCTCGGACAGCAACGTGTCCATCACGCTGTAGTCGAACTGCCCCGGCTGCGGCTCGAATTGCTCCCAATAGATGGGCATCTCCACGGTGTTGGCGTGCAGGTACTCGATGGCCGGCCAGACTTTTGCGAGCATGCCCGGCCATGCACTGGAGTTATTCACCTGCGCGCCCAGCATCAGGTACGGCGCGCCGTCGACGAACAGCGCGTAGCGTCCGTCTTTGCTCGCGAGGTGTGGGAGCGACGGCACGTCGGTTACCAGATACAGCGCGGAAGCGTGCGGCGCCAGCGTTACCGTCAGCACTTCGGACGGCGGGAGATCCTTGCGCTCCCAGAGATCGCGGATGTTCTTCGGACCAGCCAGAGGGACCTGAAAGGGCTGCGTCTGGTCGCTCAGGTTGAAGAGCGCCACGTAACGCCCCGGGCCGGAAGCGGGCCGAGCGTTCCAGATGGCGGCCTTATCCGTCGTGATCACGGCGTGATTCTCCACCGAGTGTTGATTGACCGCGATCACCTCGGGGTTGGTGAGCAGCGACACCGTATAGTCATCCATCGACGTCAGGTTTCCGCCTATCATGAGCGGCGACCGCGCGATGGACCACAACGTCACCAGCGTGCGCTGCTCCACCGTCGTGAACTTCGACGGTCGGGCCTCGCCTTCGCCGGCGTGCGGACCCAGGTACCCGATAGGCATCATGTCCGCGTCCGGCCAATGATCCGGCCCGCTGTAGTGCGCCCATTTCGCGGCGTTCGCGAACTGCGCCAACAGGCCCTGGGACCAGTCGTGCCCCGCCCACGGCCCCCAGTGATCCCAGAAATCGTCAGAGATGCGCCACATCTGCGCGGCGTCGCGCACTTCAATCGCCTTGTCGATCGCGGTGGGGCCGGGCGAGAGGCTGAGGACGATGGGCCGGCCGGTCTTCTGGAGCGCCTGGCTGATCATGCGGATTTCGTCGCCTTTGTAGGGATGGTCGGAGATGCAATCGACTTTGAGGAAATCGATACCCCAGCCTGCAAAGAGCTTCGCGACGGAGTCGTAGTAGGCCTGGCCGGCGGGACCTGCGCGGACGCCGAAGTTGTCCTTGTTCCAGGGGCAGGTGTCGGAGGTGTCGGCCACGTCGGAAGCATGCCAGGCGGAGTCGGCGACAGGAACGTTGTCGGCCACGGCCTGCTTCGGAATCCCGCGAACCAGGTGAATGCCGAACTTCAGGCCCAGCGAGTGGATGTAATCGGCGAGCGGCTTGAACCCGGCGCCGTTCGCGGCCGAAGGATAGCGATCGGGCGCGGGCGTGTAGCGTCCATCGGGGGTCAGGGTGAACGGCGCGTTCGGCTGTTTGGGGATGAACCATCCCTCATCCACTACGATGTACTGCCAGCCGTAGCTCCTGAGATGCTGCGCCATGTACTCGGCGCTGGCCCTGACGCCGGCTTCGTCGATGGTCATGCCCCAGGAATCCCAACTGTTCCAGCCCATGGGGGGTGTGGGTGCGAGTGACGATTCCGTTGGCTGCGCCAGCAGAGGCAGGGTGGCGAGCAGCAGGATGAGTGCGAGTTTCGAGTGCTGACGTGGCATGTTCGCTCACCAGTTTATTGCAGTGGTGCGCTGGCCGGTAGCGGCGCGGCACTCGCCGGTTGTTCCTTGTCGGGGCGGCGGAGTTCGGCGAAAGTGGGAGCGCGATGAAACGCCTGCTGGCTTCCATGTTCGGGTTGTGTGCCCTGTCAGCATCAGGAGCCGTACCGATGAAGAAGAACGATGTCGCCCGCCTGCCGGGAGCGCCTCTGGGTGTCGCATGGGGTTTTCTCTATGGCTATGAAGGAGTCAAAGCCGAGGCGTACATGCCGCAACTGCGCCAGCTTGGCGCGGGCGTGACCAAGGTGTATCTGTTCTGGAATCAGATTGAGCCGGAGAAGGGACGGTTCGAGTGGTCCGCCGCCGACCAGTTCGTGGACCAGTTGCACGCGCCCGACGAGGGTCTCATTTCGATCTTCTCGTCATCGCTGTGGGCCACCCGGCGGGCCAGCGCCGTGCTGCCTCCGTCGCCGGCGAAGAACCCGGACGACTACTACCGCTTTGTGCACGCGCTGGTGCTGCACTGCAAGGGCCGGGTCCGCTACTGGCAGAACGACTCCGAACCGAACAACCCGATCTACTGGAGCGGCACGAAACAGGAGTTTCTGGCCGAGTTGCGCGTGTTCCATAAGGCCGTCAAGGACGCGGACCCGGACGCGATCGTGATTGCCGGCGGCTACGATGGCCTGTTCAATCCGCCGAACATGTTTCAGTACCCGACCCAGAAGTACGGCCTCGATTTCTTCGACTACGTGATTGCCGAGGGATCGGACGCGTTCGACGTGTTCGACCTGCGGTTGTACGCCGACCCCTATACCATTCCCTGGCGGGTGGATCACATCCGGCAGATGATGCGTGCCCACGGCCACGAGAAGCCCATCCTGTGCACCGAGTACAACGGGCCGGGCTTCTTCGAGTTCGCGCCGAATATCGCATACGTTTCCGCCGTCATGAAGTGGGCGCAATCCGTGGCGAATGGGGACGGGCGAGGAGGCGAGGCCGATGTCGCCGCCCTGTACGCCGCCTTGTATTCAAAGACGAGCACGCTGGCCACACAGACCCAGATGTTCATGGAAGGTTGTTCCGCCGAGCTGCAGAAGAAACTGGAGCGGCTGCAGGCTCGCGATCTGGTGATGAGGAATCTGCTGGCGCTATCCGCCGGAGTGCAGAAGACCATGTACTGGGACCTGTGGCACGACACCAGCCGGCGCAACGACATGATGCACCTCATGTACGCGAAGTGCAAACTCCTGGAGCACGAAGGCGGCGCGCTGATGAAGCGCTATCCGCTCGCCGGTGCGTTCGAGCGCATGGCGAAGGAGCTGGCGGGTGTGGAGTCGGTGGAGCGGATTGCGGTTCCCGAAAGGCCGTCCATCTACCTTTTTGAAGTGAAGCGGGCGAAGCGAGAGCCGCTCTACGTGGTCTGGGAGCGGCGCGATGTCTTCTCCGGGGAGGATCAACCAGCCGTCTCCTTTGACTGGCCGTGGGCCTTCCCCGAGGCGTCGGCCAGCGATGCCCTGGGACAAGCGGTTGTCACTACCTTGCAGGACGGCCGCATCCGCCTGCCTGTTTCGGTCACGCCGGTGTTCGTGACTCACGCCGGAAAGTAGCCCGCGGTGGGAGTCACTGCGCGGCCAATTTCGCCACGGGCTGCCAGGGCCACGAACGCTGGATGCGGAGGCTACCGGCCGCGGCGGCACTCCACGC
This sequence comes from Bryobacteraceae bacterium, assembly GCA_049510065.1. Classification (GTDB taxonomy): domain Bacteria; phylum Acidobacteriota; class Terriglobia; order Bryobacterales; family Bryobacteraceae; genus CAWACP01. Next base: position 83,539 of record JBEKZH010000006.1, on the reverse strand, counting down.
CGCCCGAATCGCGAACAGGGAACACGCGCCGTCGCGGTAGACTTCGCGTGCCCGCGGGCTGCCACGCAGGAGCGCTTCCAGACGGGGACTGCGGTCATGCTCGGTCACCACGTACCCGGCGTTCAAGTCGCGCGCCACCGTTTCGACCACATCGCGGGCGTCGCCGGACGAGCACTTCCATTGTGCGCAGGTGCGGCTCTCGTCGTCCGTAATGTGGCGCCACAACCAGTACTTCCCCGGATCCCGGAGGAACATGAATTCGGGAGCGACGCCGGTCACGTACGTGTTTTCGGCGTTCCAGAAGAACAGCCGCGCGTATTGGTCCCAGCGATTCGCCACCACGGCGCCGCGGTCATGCTCCAGAAGATACTGCGCCACTCCGCGAAAACGAGCCGCGGAGGGTTCCCCCTTCAACCGGATCACCGTTGCAGTCACGGTCAGCGCGCATAAGGGCGCAAGAACAAGCGCGAGCTGCCGCGCGTTGCGCCTTTTGACCGTCCAATCGGCCAGAAGCGCCGCCGACGACAGGACGGCGACCGGGACAAAGTAATCGAAGGTCCGCGAGGTGCGAACGCTGGCGGCCAGGCTGAGCACGGACATCGCCAGCAAAAGGCTGGTTCCGGGCTTTGCCTCCAGGCTACTCCGCGTGCGCACCCACCGAACCAGAGACGCGATCCACACAACCGCGACCGGTAGAGAGGCCACGATCCACCACACGTTCAGCGCGTCCAACTCGGTGGAGATGGGAATGTGCTGGGAGACGATGAGAAACGGCGCATAAGCCTGTACGATCCCGAAGCGCAGGTTCTCCGGGAAATAGGGGCTGCATAGCAGGCCTGTGGCCATTCCAGCCATCGAAGCGCAGAGTATCTTCACCGCCTCGCGGTCGCGGCGGAGTACCAGGTTGATGACCGGCGCAAAAGCGACCAGGAAGAAAATCGAATAGGAAAAAGCGTGCACGGCGGCCGTGATCCCAACTGCCAGCGGCTTGTTGCGCAGAGTGTACAGCGTCGCAAAGAGCACCAGCACCACCGAAAACTGAAACGGTCGCGTGAGCGCGGCACGGTGCAAGGCGACACTGCTTCCGCATAGCGCCAGTGCGACCCATATGAGGCGGTGTCGTACGCGCATTTGTTTCAGGAGCAGCAGGAGTGCGAGCGCGAACCCGGCGAATACAACGGATGCCATCGCCTTGGCCGCCACAGTCAAATCCAGAAAGAGAGTGAAGGGCGCCAGCAGGACGTGGTAGCCGAACCACGGGTCGACCGGCTTCGGCCAGAAGTACACCAGATGCCAGGGATTCGCGAATGTAGCGTGGGGGGCGCGGATCAATCGCGACGCCATCTTCACGTGCCGGTAGCCATCGTCGCCACCTGGTATATCGGGGCACACGCGCAGGAGACAGAAGAATGCGACTCCGAACAGCAGGGCTACCAGAATGCCTGCGGCAACCACCCGCAACGTAATCCCTCGTGCTCCGAACGGATCCGGTTGCGCTTCGCCGGCCGTGGTTGCTTTTGAGACTGCGCCCACGTCTGATTCATCGGCGGTCAGCCGCGCAAACTGCAGGTCGCCACTGGCCAGCTCCGGGTCGAGGCCCTCCATCCGGGCAAGCAGTCGCAGACTCTCCACCGCGGCGAGCGTACTTGAGACAGAACAGTCGGTAGGGGCTCAGTGGGCCGCGGCGCGCCGCCGCTCCCACTCCGCTTCCAACGTGTGGTAGCCGAGGTAAAGGAAGGTGCCCCCCGCGAGTCCGAGGAATGCCCCTGACCATCGGACGCCGGCCCAAGGCGCCAGCCACAACGCCACGGCGCCACCCACCACGGTCATGAACTGAGCCAGAGCGCCCCCGCCGGCCACCCGCCACCGGGAGCGGAGCGAGGCCCGCAGAATGGCCCCGAGCGCCAGACCCTCCGGAAGCTTGTGCAGAGTGACGCCCACCAGGAAGGCGAGCTGAAGCGCCTGCGAGGGATCCTGCCGGCTTGCCACCAGGCTCCAGCCGTCCATGAAGCTGTGCAGGCCGGAAGCGAGGACCAGCGGCGCCGCGAACCCATGGAGAGGGACGGCGCAGGAGTCGTGGTTGTGGTTGTGCGAACACGATGGGCACAGCGGGTACACGTGGCGGTCAATGAGCCACAGCGCCACGAAGCCCAGCGCCATCCATAACAGCCCGCCGGCCCATCCGTAGTGCTCGGCCAGCTCCGGCGCCACCAGAATCAACGGGATGGCCACCAGCAAACCGCCGCTCAGCAGGAGCATGATCCGGGAGACGCGGGGGATCTGCTCCAGCCACATGCCGAGCAGGGCGCCAGTCAGACCGAGACCGAAGATGAAAATGACAGGGACGAGCTGCACGGGGGGTGTCACGTCCACTGTAACATCCGGGAGTTTCGGAGGATTCTGAGTACCACCAGTTCCTCCCCCCATCGGGTGGTATGCAGCAAGAGGCTGGCAGCGCCGATGGAAGGGTGTGCGATTGCTCTGTGCAGCCGTCGGTTTGCTGTTGTGTGTCGAGACGCAGGCCCAGAATCCGGACGCCATTCGGGCGGCCATGGCGCCCTCCATCGAGAAGCAGAAAGAGTCGGTTCGACAGCAGGTGAGCACGACGGTTCATGGGGCCGCCCCTGCCGCGACCGCCCCGGCAGCGGGCACCCCGGCCGCGGGCGTCCGGACCCCCGCTCCAGGCGTTGCAGCGCCGCCGGCGTTCTTCACAGTGGAATGGCCGGCGCCGCCCGGTTTTGCTCCCCTCCCTGCGACGGCCCCGCCGGATTGCGATCAGATGCCGGCGAAGGATGTAGATGCGCTGGTGGACACGGCGGCAAAACAAGAGGGAGTGAAGGCCGAGCTGATTCGCGCGGTGATTGAGCACGAGTCGGCCTTCAAGCCCTGCGCGCTGTCGGCCAAAGGCGCCCAGGGGTTAATGCAGCTCATGCCCTCCACGGCGGACGAGCTCCATGTGGCCGATGCATTCGATCCCGCCGAGAACGTGAACGCCGGGGCGAAGCTGCTCAGGATGTTGCTGGACAAATACGGCGGAGATACCAGGCTCGCATTGAGCGCCTACAACGCCGGCGGCGGGCGGGTGGATCAGAGCGGCGGCGTCCCGGACATACCGGAGACACAGGATTACGTTTCCAACATCCTGAACCGCCTCGCGAAGGATGCAGCCGCGGCGAAGCCAATCAGCGAACCGCGGGTCGCCGCAGGCCCCTAAACTTGTGCGGCGAAATACCGATAGTACCGGTGTCGGGTAAGTACCGGACGTAGCAGAAGGACATGCCGGAAGAGTTAATCACGGGCTTCGAAGTGAGTACCACCGAGTGGGAGGATTCCACCACCGGCCCGCCCGCGATTCTGATTGTCGACGACAACGAAATCAACCGGCGCCTCATCCGGGCCATGCTGAAGACCACGTCCTACCACATCGTGGAATGCCACAAGGCGGTGGAGGCGCTGGAGACTCTGCTGTCGGACAAAGTAGATCTGGTGATCCTGGACCTGATGCTGCCGGAGATGGGCGGGCCGGAGTTCTGCCGCCGCCTGAAGGCGGACCGGCGGACGCGGCTGATTCCCGTCTTGATGATGACCAGCGTACAGGGGTTTGAGAACGAGGTGGTGGGCATCACTTCGGGCGCCGACGAATTCCTCACCAAGCCGCTGCATCCGGCCGTGCTTCGGGCGCGAATCCGCTCGATGCTGCGCAACAAGGCGCTCATCGATTCGCTGGAAGAGGCCGAGAGCATCCTGTTCGCGCTGGCGCAGGCGGTGGAACAGCGCGACCAGTATACCGGGCTGCATTGCCAGCGGCTGGCCACCTACAGCGTCGCGCTGGGCGAAGCTCTGGGGCTTTCGCGCACCGAGCTGCGCGCCCTGTATCGAGGCGGCTATCTGCACGACATCGGGAAGATCGGGGTCCCCGACGCGATTCTGTACAAGAAGGGCGCGCTGACGGAGGCGGAATGGGTGGTTATGCGCAGCCACACCACCAAAGGGGAAGAGATTTGCCGTCCGATGAAGAGCCTGGCTCCAGTGCTGCCGATCATTCGCAGCCATCATGAACGCTGGGATGGGACTGGTTATCCGGACGGGCTGAGCGGCGAGGAGGTGCCTCTGCTTGCCCGAGTCCTGCAGGTTGCCGATATCTACGACGCACTCACCACGGCGCGATCCTACAAGGCGGCGCTGACACACGAGGAAGCCGCGGCGGTGATGATGCAGGAGGTGGAGAGGGGCTGGCGCGATCCGGAGCTGGTTTCGCTGTTCCAGGACATTGTGGGGGACGTGCGGGCCCAGGATCTGCCGGCGTTGACGTCCATGCAGGTGTCGCTTGACAACATGCGTCGCCAGTTGATGAGATGAGTGGCGCCGGGCATGGGTGACAGCGGCAGGTACCAAACTTTTTGCCAATGAAAACAGCTACATAGATGCAGTTTGGCGTTTACCGCTGCGGGCGGCCTGTGTTATCGTGAAGATAGCTTTCATGGGCCCCAACCGGGAAGCGAGTCCCCCGAATCCGCAACGGAGCTAATAACACCTTAGAATGAGTTACACCGTTTTCCTTGGAAATCTGCCTGTCTGGGTAACCGCCGACGATATCAGGTCCTGGCTCAGCGCCGAGAGCCTGGTCGCCGACTCCATCAAAGTCATCCGCAACCCTGAAACGCAGGAGTCCAAGGGCTTCGCATTCATCGATGCCCCGAACTCCGAAGAGATGCAGTCCATCATCCGCCGCTTTGATCGGGCTCCGCTGGAAGATCGCCTCCTGCGTGCGAACCCGGCTCAGCCGCCCCGGCAAAAGGGCCAGCCGCCACCGGGCCTGAGGAGCGCGATCGCCCCCCCCAACCCCACCGTCACCACCGGAGTGCCTGCCGCCGCGGCCGCCGGACCCGTAGCCGCCTTCGAACGGCCGCGCCGCGAGCGTGGTGGGCGCAAGCACAAACGCCCGAATCAGGCGCAGGGCGGCCACAGCGCCTTTGCCGAGGAACTCGCCAAAGCTCTCTGATCGTTGCCGGTTCGTTCGAGGCCCCGGTACATAGTCATCTCCTCCGGAGCCGGTCCTTTCGGAATCTCCCTTAAGTCATTCATCTGTCGAGGGCGCTGCCCCGGTTCGGTGGTATAATCCAGACACTGGAATTCAGGTTCCATGCCAGCTACCTGTTCTTCATCCGCCCATCAGGGGGTGGTTCTGTGGATAACTTATTATTCTTTCGTGGTCTTTTTGTTCTATTGCTGGGCTGTGCAGCTTTCTTCCTGCGACCATTCGGTCTGGACCGCTATAGTCCATACGCGACCGGAGCTGCGGGCGTCCTCCTGGGCGTAGGAATCGTCTTTTTCGAACTGCAGGTGAGGAAAGTCAGCCTCAAGCGTCTCATCGGGGCCGCCATCGGATCGATTCTGGGCATCGTGGGCGCCTATCTGGCGACGCTGATTCTCGGAAGCGCCTTCCCGAGTCCCGAACATCACCCAACCGTCTCGTTTCTCCAGGTGGCGCTCCTGCTATGGATGGCCTACGTCGGTCTGATCGTGGGCGCCAGCAAGGGCGACATGTTGAACCTCGCCGCTCTCGGCGGCCTGTTCGGGGGCGAGGAGAACGCCCGGACATCGTTCAAGATCCTCGACACCAGCGTGATCATCGACGGCCGCATCGCGGACATCGTCGAGACCGGCTTTCTGGACGGCTCGCTGGTGATACCGCAGTTCGTGCTGCGGGAGTTACAACTGGTGGCCGATTCGGCCGATTCGCTCAAGCGCAATCGCGGCCGGCGGGGCCTGGACATTCTGCAACGGATTCAAAAGGTGCCGCACCTGCACGTTCAGATCATCGAGGACGACTTCCCGAATATTCGCGAAGTCGACATGAAATTGATCGAACTGGGGCGGCTCTACAGTTGCAAGATCGTCACCAACGATTTCAACCTCAACAAGGTGGCGCAACTGCACGGCGTCGAAGTGCTCAACATCAACGAGCTGGCCAACGCGCTGAAGCCCATCGTGCTGCCGGGCGAGATCATGCGTGTCTTCATTTTGAAAGAAGGCAAGGAATACAACCAGGGCGTGGCTTACCTGGACGACGGCACCATGGTGGTGGTGGACAACGCGCGCAAGATGATCTCGCGTACCGTGGACATTTCCGTTACCAGCGTGCTGCAGACCACCGCGGGTAAAATGATCTTCGGCCGTTTCGACGAACGCGTCCATGCGATCCACGACAAGTCGCAACCGGTGGAGCGTCACGAGCGGCCGCGCGACAACGTGCCGGGCGCTCCCGTCGAACGTGGATCGGGTGTGAGCACTACGGGTTGACCTTCGACATATGAGAGTTTCCGTCATTCTGCCGGCCGCCGGCCTGGGCACCAGGATGGGCCGCTCCTCACCCGAGAAGTTCGGGACCAGCCGCAAGCAGTTCATGCTGCTGGAGGGCTCGCCCATCCTGCTGCACACCATTCGCAGGTTTGTCGCATCGCCTTCGATCACCGAGATCGTGGTGGCGCTGCGGCCGGAGGATTCCGAGTGGGCGGCGGAGCTGCTGGGCCAGGAAGGCTTCGCCAAGCCGGTGCGTCTGGTGCAGGGCGGCGACTCACGGCAGCAATCGGTGGAGAACGCTCTGGCGGCCATCTCGCCGGATACCGATCTGGTTGCCGTCCACGACGCCGTGCGCCCCTTCATCGAGATCGAAACCATCGAGAAGGTGATTGCCGAAGCGGCGGCCACGGGCGCGGCCATTGTCGGCATTGTTCCGGTGGACACGGTGAAGCAGGTGCATCTCAATAAGGTCCGGGCCACCATCCCGCGCGAGCGCCTGATGCTGGCGCAGACGCCTCAGGTCTTCCGCTATGACGTGCTGCGCAGCGGGTTCGACAAGGCGCGCGAAGACGGCTTCATCGGCTCCGACGAATCTAGCCTGGTGGAGCGGCTCGACGTGGATGTGCACGTGGTGCCGGGAAGCGACCGCAATATCAAAATCACCAGGCCTTCCGACATGGAGCTGGCGCGGCTGTTCCTCTCCGAGGAGACGGCGAAAGCGGTGAGCCAGACCTGATGGCGGAATACCGTTTCGGCCAGGGCTGGGACGTGCATCGAATCGCGCCGGACCGGCCACTGATTCTGGGCGGCGTCACGGTGCTGTGCGAGTTTGGTCTGGAAGGCCACTCCGACGCCGACGTTCTGGCGCATGCCATCACCGACGCCATTCTGGGCGCCCTCGCTTTGGGCGATATCGGCATGCACTTTCCCGATTCCGACCCGCGCTGGAAGGGCTGCGATTCGCTGGTATTCCTGCGGCACGCGCGCGATCTGGCGCGCCAGCGGGGATTCACGCTGGTGAACGTCGATTCCACGGTGATTCTGGAGCGCCCGAAGCTGAAGGACTATCGCCTGGCGATCCGGCAAAAGCTGGCCGAAGCGCTGGAGCTGGACGTGGAACGCGTGTCGGTGAAGTTCAAGACCGCGGAGAAGGTGGGGCCGGTGGGCGAGGGCCGTTCGGCCGAGGCCCAGGCGGTGGTGACGCTTACAGAGGTGTCCTGATGGACCGGCGGAGTTTTCTCGGTTGTGCGGGAGCTATGGCGATTCTGGGCGGGGCGGCCGATGCGCCCTCGCTGGGCGAATGGGAAGACGACGAGCAGGGGCTGCCGTGCTACCGGTACACGGGGCCGTTGTCGTTTCACACGGCCAACGTTCCCGACGATCCCTTCTTCCTGCTGGGGAACTACCGGCTCACACTGTTCGTTCATGCCAGCGGGCGATACGAGATTCTCACCGGCGAACGCGCGTGGGCGCGGATGAATGGCGCGAACGAGGCGGCCGTCGAGATCGCGGGGCAGCGGCATGAACTGGTCGGCGACGCTGACGCCGGCAGGCTGTTCGGAATCGGTTTCGCGCGTTACGAGCACCGGGTGACGCCCGAGCTGACGGTGACGCGCACGCTTTCGGTTCGTCCTTCCGGGAAGCCGGGCGAGGGCGCTTCCGCTTTCCTGGTCACGGTGCGGCTGCACAACAGCGGCGGGACCTCGCTCGACGTGACCTACTCGGAGCGGGTGCGCGCTCACTACGAGCCGATTCTGGCGGCGTGGTCGGAACTGCGCGGTCTGGTCAAGTACACCCAGGACGTGTTGAGCGACGAAGCGCACGGCATTCTCCGCGCCGATGTTCACGCAGAGGCGAAACAGCTCCTGGGATTCGCGCCGGCCGGGCAGATGTCCAGGTTCGACAGCACGCCGCCGTCGCTGTTCCTGAAGGCGGCCACGCCGTCGCTCCGTTTATCGCAGGACGGTGAGTGGCTCGGGGTGCGCGGCGATGTGCAACTCAGCCCAGGCGGCGAGAAGGAGCTCCGCTTTGTGGTTGGGTATTCTCGCGATGTTCCAGCCATCGAGGCGCTTGCCGCGCAGGCGCTAGCGGACTCGCGGGCAGAATGGCTCCGCGTGGTTCCGGCCTTTGCCGGCGAACAGGACACCCAGCTTCGGCGCGAGATGCGCTGGAATGCTGCCACGCTCGAAGCCATGGCGACGTGGCGCGAGTACCACGACGAGACCGTTGTCCCGCAGGGGACCGTCTACGACTACGGGTGGGGCCAGATGCTCAGCAGCCGCGATCTGGCGCAGCACGCGCTGCCGCTCTGCCACACCAACCCGGCGCTGGCGCGATCGGTACTGCGGTTCATCATGAAGCGGATGCTGCCCGATGGCGAGGTCAAGCTCTCCGACGAGGGCTTCGGCTGGGCAGCGCACGGACCGATGCTCACCAGCGATCAGCAGCTCTGGTTTCTCATGCTGATGGCCGAGTATCTGCGCGTGACTAAAGACAAGTCGATTCTGACGGAGCAGGTCGGCTACTATCCGCTGGAGCGCTCGGCGAGCGGCACAGGCCTCGATCGCGTGCGCGAGGCGTTTCTGTTTCTGCGCGATCGCATTGGGGTGGGCGTCCACGGGCTGGTGAAGTTGTGGAACTCCGATTGGAACGACATGTTCTACTTCTGGCCCAATGCCATGGCGTACAACCACATGTTCGCGTCGGCGGAATCGCACATGAATACGGCGATGGCCGTGGCGATTCTGGCCAACGTGTGCGAGATGCTGGAGCCGCTGGGTCCGGACTCGGCCGAGCTTTGGGGCGCGATGACCGAGTACCGGATACGCCTGGCGCGGGCCTTTCTGCTCGACCTTGGTACGCGGACATTCCCGCGACGGGCGTGGATACGGCAGGGCGAAGTATACGGCGAGAATGACCTGTGGCTGGAGCCTGTGGGCTTCGCGATGCTGATGCCGGAGTTCAACGAGGAGAGGAAGCGCGCGTTGTTCGGCGAGGTTCAGCGGCGCCTGTTGGCCGGGGAAGCGCTGGGTGCGCGGCAGATCGAAAAACCGGTGGCGAAGCCGGGGACGAAGGCCGGTTCGCGCGAGAATGGCGGCTTCTGGTACGCGTTGAACGGGCCGCTGATTCTGGGCGTGGCCACGTTCGACCGCGAGGCCGCGATGGATCTGCTCAAGCGCATGACGTTCGCGAACTTCGCGCGGCGGTTTCCGCAATACTGGGCGGGGCGATGGTCTGCTTCCGACAGCCTCGACTCGTCGCTGCTGCCGTCGGAAGGCCTGTCGGAGAATTCGATTTACTGTGCGCACGCGCACGCGTGGCCGTTGTACTGCTATCTGCGGCTCACTGGCCACGAATAGGAAAGCGGGGACAGACGATTGCGTCCCCGTCCGCGAAACTCCGCTCCTCACGACGTGGTCGTGGACGCAATCGTCTGTCCCCGCTTTCCTATTCGTGGCTCGCGTGGAACAGAGCGTTGGCGGGAACGTCGGCCAGCGGCACACCCGGGCCTTCCCATCTGAGGGCGAAACCGTCAGGGCCTTCGGTATCGGTGATGGCGATGCGGATGGCGTGGAGGCCGGCCTTCAGCCCGATGCTGCCGCGCACCGCCTGCACCATGTTGCCCACCGATCCGCACACCTGGGCCACGGGCGTGGGGCTGGTAGCGACAACGGCGCCGCCGATCTCCAACTCGCCGCCGTCCCTCGAGAGCAGCGTGAACGTGTAACCGCCATCGGTTGGAATCGCGATGTAGCCTTCGAAGGCCAGGGCGTAATCTTCCTCGCGCAGGCGCACGGCGAGTTGGGGTCGCGGAGCGATTCCACTGGTCACTGTGGTCAGTTCCTCGAACTTCGGCGGGCGGCTCCAGGAGCCTTCGTAGTAGCGGTAATGCAGGCCGGGTTCGGTGGCGGCGACGGGATCGGGAGGCTGCAACGACGTGGTCACGATGACCGGGTGCGAGGCCCAGTCGGACCGGCCGTTCGCGTCAGTCACCTTCAGCAACACGCGGAAGCGGCCCGAACCGTCCCGTAGCGTGCCCTCGGCATCGGGGAAGGCGTGGCTCACCGCGCGCCCCCTTGCCGATGTGCCATCGCCGAACAGCCACTGCCCGGTCACGTTTCTTCCGGCGGCCGCGGTGAACCGGACCTTCTGATGTGGACGGATCACGTTCGGCGTGACCGTGAAGGAGGCCTGCGGCCCGTCGCCACGAGTTCGGGTGGGAGCCACCGCGCCGGACGACACCTCCAGCGGGAGATCCCCGACCTTCACGTTCTCGAACGTCACGCCATCCACGGCCCCGGAAAGAACCGACGGTACGAGCGACAACCCGTCGAGAGCCCATATGTCGCGGAGCGTCACGTTGTGGATGCCAGGGTTGGGCTGGCGAAGCTGGACCAGCGAATACCAGTCCTCCAGCCGGATGTTGTCGAACAGGTAGCCGGTGTGATTGCCGTGGCCGTCGGGGTCGGCCCATATCTCCAGCAACGCGAAGGGAACCACACACCCGCCCATGCCCATGTGGATCACGTCGGAATTACGCATTGTGAAATTGCCGCTGTTGAACTCCTTGCGCGGCCAGTTCACGCGCACCACGTTGGAGATGCTGGTGGAGAGAACGGAATCTTCCACCGTGATGTTGCCGGTGTCGTGACCGGGCGTGGTCCAGTTCGCCTCGTTGTAGCCGAGCCAGTTGCCCTCCAGCGCGACGACGTCGTCGGAGGCGCGGATAAAGCAATCGCGCACCACGGCGTCGCCCGAGCCGAGAAAGTCCATGCCATCCTGGTTGGCGTTGCCGGGGCAACCGCCGATCACCTTCACGTTGTCGAAGCGGATGTGGCGCGAGTCCTGCATCTGGATCATCCAGGTGCGGCTGCGCACCACGCAGATGATCCCGCTCACTTCGACGCCGCGCGCGTTGTCCATCACGATGGCGTGCCAGTTGGGGCGGTGCTGCCAGCCGTCGTCGGTGGCGGGGTTCTGCGGGCCGTCGTAGAGGACGATGCCGCGGCCGAGGACCTTCACGTTCTCGACACCCCACAGGTTCAGGCCGCCGAGGATGACGGCGCCGCCGGCGAGGTAGATGGTGTCGCCGCTTTTCGCGTCGATGTTCTCGCGATGGAGGCCGGGGCCGTAGTAGCGCACGCCGGGATCGTTCGCCCGGGGCGGGTCCGCTTCGGGGGCGTTGGCGAAGAGGAACAGCATTTCGGAGGTGGCGGAGTAGTCGCCGGGCCGGGTGATGGAGAGCTTGATGGGCTGCGCGATGCGGAAGGCGATGGTGCGGCCGGCGCGGATGGGGCGGATGTTGTGCCGCCAGGGCTGCACTTCCACGCCCTTCGACCAGTAGTCGGCGGTGGGCGCGGTGATGGAGACGGTGGCCGTGCCCCGCAGCTCGAAGCTGACGAAATAGTAGTTGGACGCGGCGTGGGCGACGGGCGCGGGCTGGCCGTTGACGGTGACGGTGAAGTGGTCGGATTGGATTTCGGGCGGGAGCGGGAAGATGGTGACTCGGGCCAGCGCAGTGGTGGCGACGACGGCGAGCAGCAGGGCGCGCGGCATGAAATTGCGTCCGCCAGTCTATCAAACTACAATGCAGACTTGAGCTCGGACGCCCGATTGCGCGAACTGCCTTCGGTGGAGGAGGTCTCCGTCCACATAGCCGAGCTGCACCCGCACCTTCCGCGTGCGGTGGTGGTTGCCGAAGTGCGGGCTGCCATCGCCGAGGCGCGCCGGGAGATCCTGGCCGGGGGCGAGCCGAATTCAGGGATTGAGGTGAACGTCCCCGAATTAGTCGAACGGCTGGCGCAATTGCAGCGGCCTTCGTTGCGGCGCGTGATCAATGCCACCGGCGTGGTGCTGCACACGAACCTGGGCCGGGCCCCGCTGCCGCACTACCTGAATCTCGAATACGACCTGGCCACCGGACGCCGTGGCAAGCGCGATGTGCATGTCGCCTCGCTCATCGAGCGCGTCACAGGTGCGCCGGGCATCGTGGTGAACAACAACGCGGCGGCGGTGTTCCTGGTGCTGAACGAGCTGGCGGCCGGCCACGAGGTGATCGTCTCGCGCGGCGAGCTGATCGAGATCGGCGACGGCTTCCGCATCCCTGACATCATGCAGCGTTCGGGTGCTGTGGTGCGCGAAGTGGGCACCACCAACCGGACGCGCATCGAAGATTACGCCGCGGCCATCGGCGACCGTACGCGGCTGCTGTTGCGCGTGCACCCCAGCAATTTCCGCATCTCCGGATTCACCGCCCGGCCCGAGCTCGGCGACCTGGTTGCCCTGGGGCGCGAGCGCGGCATACCCGTGTACGAAGACCTGGGCAGCGGTTGCGTGGCCGACCTGAAGCGCTTCGGCGTGGAGGAGCCGCTGGTGGGGACAAGCATCCGCGCCGGCGCCAGCGTGGTGAGCTTCAGCGGGGACAAACTGCTGGGTGGGCCGCAGGCCGGGATCATTGCGGGAGACGCCGCGCTGGTTCAGCGCATCCGCCGCAATCCGCTGTTTCGCGCGCTGCGGGTGGACAAGCTGGTGTATGCGGCGCTTGAAACCACGCTGCGCAATATCGCGCTGGAGCGCTGGGATCAGATTCCCGCGCTGCGGATGATCGCGCAGAGCGCCGATGAGATCCGCTCGCGCGCGGAAAGGCTGCTCGGCGAGATCGTCGGGGCCGAACTCATCCCGGGCAGCTCGGTGATCGGCGGCGGCTCCACGCCGGACCAGAGCATCCCCACGTGGCTGATCGCTCTCACCTTAGCGAACGCCAGTGAAGCCGAGCGGCGCTGCCGGGCGCAGGATCCGCCGGTGATCGGGCGAATCGAGGACGACCGCCTCGTGTTCGACCTGCGGACCGTGCTGCCCGAAGACGAGGCCGAGTTTGTGGCGGCTGTGCGCGCGCTGGCGTCATAGAATCTTCACACTCGGCTCTCATAATAGGGAGACGCCCATGCGAAAACTCCTCGCCGCAGTTCTGCTGGCTGTCAGCGCCGTTGCCGCGCCCGCCCCCAGGCCGCCGAAGCTCGTTCTGGCGGTGGTGATCGACCAGTTCCGCTACGACTACTTGCTCCGCTTTCGCAAAGACTACAATGCCGGCCTCGCGCGGCTGCTGGAACACGGCGCGGTCTTCACCGACGCGCACCACATCCACTATCCGACGGTGACGGCGGTGGGGCACTCCACTTTCCTGAGCGGCGCCACGCCGTCGTCCAGCGGCATCGTGGGGAACGACTGGTTCGACCGCGAGAGCGGCCAGGCCGTGACCAGCGTCTCGGACCCGGACACGAAGCTGGTTGGCGGCGCGCTTGGCACAACCGGTTCTTCGCCGCACCGTTTGCTGGTGAGCACAGTTGGCGACGAGCTCAAAATGCAAGGCCGCCACGGGAAGGTCATCGGCATCTCCATCAAGGACCGCAGCGCCATTCTCCCCGCGGGACACGCCGCCGACGCGGCCTGGTGGTACGACGCCGATTCGAACAACTGGGTCACCAGCAGCTACTTCATGGCGGAGTTGCCGGACTGGGTGAAGGACGTCAACCGGCAGCGGCCGTTCCTGAAATACCTGGGCGGGAACTGGCTTCCGCTCGATGCGACCTCGGCGGCGCCGTTCTGCACGATGGTGAATGGCGTCGAGACCGTGCGCTTTTGCGGCGCGATTGAGGCCACGCCCTGGGGCAACGAGATGATCGAGGAGTTCGCCGAGCGCGCGCTGGTGGAGGAGAAGCTGGGCCAGCATGAAGACACCGACATCCTGGCGGTGAGCTTTTCCTCGAACGACTACGTGGGCCACGCCGTGGGTCCGGACGCGCCCGAGGTGCGCGACATTTCCATCCGCACGGATCGACTGCTGGGCCGGTTGTTCGATTTCATCGACCAGCACGTGGGCGCGGGCAACACGCTGGTGGTGCTCACCGCCGATCATGGCGTCGCGCCGGTCCCGGAGGTAAACCAGGCGCGCAAGATGCCCGGTGGCCGGCTGTCGGAGGTGGTGATGCTCCGCGCGGTGACCGACGCGCTGACAGCGAAATACGGCGAGGGCAAGTGGATCGCCGGCGGTTCCGAAGCGTCGGTGTATCTCAACAGGCAGCTCATTCGCGACAAAAAACTGGACCCGGCGGCGGTGGAAGAAACCGTGGCGGAGGTGCTGCGGGGCATGCCGCACGTCTTCCGCGTCTACACGCGCAGCCAACTGGCGCGTGGGGAGGTGACCGGCGACTACGTCAGCCAGGCCGTGCTCAACGGGTTCTACGAGCAGCGTTCGGGCGACGTGATCGTCGTCCAGGAGCCGTATTACTTGTACGGCGGCAGCGGCACCTCGCACAGCACGCCGTTCAACTACGATTCGCACGTGCCGGTGATCTTCATGGGCGAGGGCATCCGCGCGGGCGAGTACCACGAGAAGATCGCGGTGAACGACATCGCTCCGACGCTGGCTACGATCCTGAGAGTGGAGGAGCCGAGCGGGTCGATCGGGCGGATCCTGAGCGAGATCTTCCAGTAGATTATCGGCGTCACATTGTTGGCGTTGAGAATGCTGTAGATATGTCGTTTCCGTGAAACTCGTTCAACCAGACATAAGGCCATTCCTCGCTGGAATGCTCCACCTGGTAGTCGGTGGGAATCTCGAAGAGCCTCTTGTCCGGCTCACCGAGAATTGCAGAGGTGAGTTTCGATTCGCCCTCAGAGACGAGCCAACCACGCTCGTTCCGCTCAGAAAGGCTTAGCGCCACCGCTGTGCATCCGAGCGACGGAGCGAATGCGATTCGTTGGACAAAGCGACGATCAGGGGTTTCGTAAGCGTACTCGATTGTACGTACACCGGCAAAGAGTGGCTCTTTCCCCGTCCTGCGCGGGCATTACCGGCTATGCCGGCACTCACGCCGCACTGGGGATCATCACGCCACGATTCATACTTTAGAAGCGCCACAATCCCGGTAGTTTCCGAGATCTCCTCAACGTGTGCTCGATCTCAAAGGTCTGCTGCCTGGCTGGGGGAATGATGCGCGTCCGGTCGTAGTTCCCGGAAGGAACGACATAGTATTTGAAACCTTGACATGAGACACGAATCATCGCGTTGCCGTCGCTTCCAATCGCCTCAGTCTCACGTTGTCGGTAGCGTTCGATGGCGTGAAAGCCCCAACTCCGGTTCGTCCAGCCCGAGGTTTCGTACACCAGTGTCCTGCACAGCGTGCCCGTGGGTGTCAGACAAGCCCCGGGCTTCTTCCACGGGGGTTCGGCAGCATTCAGCATCGCGAAAGCGGCCAAAAGGATAGGCGACCATTTGTTCATGGCTCACCGGAAGACTATCGCGGAGTGACCGTGCGTTGCTAGGCTGTTCCGAAAGCGAGCCTACGCCCGTTCCTGATACGTGCCGCCCGCCGTGCTGATGCGGATCTTCTCGCCTGGGTTGATGAACGGCGGGACCTGCACCATGAGGCCGGTCTCCATCTTCGCCGCTTTGGTCACGTTGGAAACTGTCGCGCCCTTCAGGCCGGGTTCGGTCTCCGCCACGGTCATGTCCACGGTGGCGGGAAGCTCAACGCTGATCGGTTTGCCCTCGTAGAACTCGACGTTCACCTTCAACTGCGGGATCAGATAATTCACGGCGTCGCCGAGCAATTCCTTCGGCAGATGCATCTGCTCGAAGGTCTCGGTGTCCATGAAGTAGAAGAACTCGCCGTCGTCGTACAAGTATTCCATCTCGCGTTCGTCCAGCGCGATTCGGTCCACGCGATCTTCGGAGGAAAACCGGTGTTCCGTCTGCGAGCCGCTGCGCAGGTTGCGCATTTTCACCTGGACGAATCCGCGCAGGTTGCCGGGCGTGCGGTGGGTCATGCTGAAGATCGAGTACAGCTCATTGTTGAACTTGATGACCATGCCGGGGCGTAGCTGTGTTGAGGCGATCATTCGTGAAAACCTCTCTGTCCGGGTGTCCGGGGCCGCAATGTGTGCACGCCCCGTCCTCCTGAGGGATGATCTTCATTCTACCAGCATCGCGCCAGCGGCTTTCCCGCCCACGCACGCTATGATGGATCTAATCTCCAGATGATTCCCGAAACCCTACCCGAAGGTCTCACTTTCGACGACGTGCTGCTCCAACCGGCCCGCAGCAGCGTCCTGCCCGCGAGTGTGGACACACGAACGAACCTGACCCGGAACATTGCTCTGAACATTCCGGTGGTCAGCGCGGCCATGGACACGGTGACGGAGTCGCACCTGGCCATCGCGCTGGCGCAGCAGGGCGGCATTGGCATCGTCCATCGCAACATGACCATCGAGCGCCAGGCCGAGGAAGTGGATCGCGTGAAACGCAGTGAAAGCGGCATGATCGTCGATCCCATCACCATCGACCCGGACAGCAAAATCGCCGACGCGCTGGAGTTGATGAAGCGCTACCGCATCTCCGGCGTGCCGGTGACGCGCAACGGCAAACTGGTGGGCATCCTCACCAATCGCGACCTGCGATTCGAGACGCGTTTCGATCTGCCCATCTCCGAGGTGATGACCAGGGACAACCTGATCACGGTCGGCGTCGGCACCACGCTGGAGGAAGCGGAGACGATACTGCACAAGCACCGCGTGGAGAAGCTGCTGGTGGTGGACGACCAGTACTACCTGAAGGGCCTGATCACCGTAAAGGACATCCAGAAAAAGTTGAAGTACCCCAACGCCGCCAAGGACGCGCAGGGGCGGCTTCGCGTGGGCGCGGCGGTCGGCTCCACGGGCGATTTCCTGGAGCGGGCGCAGGAACTGGTGGCACGCAAAGTGGACGTGCTCTGCGTGGATTCGGCGCACGGGCACAGCGCGAGTGTGATGGATGCCATCCGCGCCATCAAGACGAAGCTGCCCGAAGTGGACCTGGTCGGCGGCAACGTGGCCACCTACGAAGGCGCGCTCGATCTGATTCGTCTGGGCGCCGACGGCATCAAGGTGGGTATGGGCCCCGGCTCCATTTGCACCACTCGCGTGGTCAGCGGCGCCGGCGTGCCGCAGATCACGGCCATTGCCGAGTGCGCGCGGGCCACGCGGGAGAATTCGGTGCCGCTCATCGCCGATGGCGGCATCAAGTACTCGGGCGACGTGACCAAGGCCATCGCGGCGGGCGCCGACAGCGTCATGATTGGCAGCCTCCTGGCCGGCGTCGAGGAGAGTCCGGGCGAGACCATCCTGTTCCAGGGCCGCACCTTTAAGAGTTACCGTGGCATGGGCTCGCTGGGCGCCATGTTGCTGGGCTCCTCCGATCGCTACTCGCAGGAGGCCTCCGGCAAGCTGGTGCCGGAAGGGATTGAAGGCCGCGTGCCGTACAAGGGAATGTTGTCGGAGCTGGTGTACCAGCTTGTGGGCGGCCTCCGCGCCGGGATGGGCTACTGCGGCAGCGGCTCGATTCGCGAAATGCAGGCCCACGCGAAGTTCCTGCGCGTCACCATCGCCGGTCTCCGCGAGGGCCACGTTCACGACGTGATCATCACCAAAGAAGCGCCGAACTATCAGGTAGAGCCGTAGCCGCCATGCCGGGTGTCCGCGCGGTGGTGGCGCACGGCGGCGGACCCACGGCCGTCCTCAATGCGAGTCTGGCGGGCCTTGTCGAGGAGTGCCGCCGTAGCGGGAAGTTCACGGCGCTGGAGGGCGCGCGGTTCGGAGCGCAGGGCCTGCTGGCGGGCGACTCTGTCGATCTGCTTGCGCAGCCCGTGGCGTTGATCGAAGCTGTGGGCCAGACACCGGGTTCGGCCATCGGTTCCAGCCGCTTGAAGCTGGAGACGGCCGGCTACGAACGCATCGTGCAGGACTTTCGCCGGCGCGACGTGCACTGGTTCTTCTACACCGGCGGCAACGGCTCCATGGGCGCCGCGCTCGAGCTGGAGCGATTCGCTCGCGAGAGCGGATATGAGCTGGGTGTCACCGGCATCCCCAAGACCATCGACAACGATCTGCTGGTGACCGACCACACGCCGGGCTACGCCTCCACCGCTCGCTTTTTCGCGCTTGCCGCGCGCGATGTGGGCGAGGACAATCGCTCGCTGCCGTCGCCCATCTGCGTGCTGGAAACGCTGGGCCGCAATGCCGGCTGGATCGTGGCAGCGACGTCGCTCGCGCGGCACCACGAAGACGATGCCCCGCACTTCATCTACTTCCCCGAGCGGCCGGTGAGCCTGGATCGCATGGCGGCTGACGCGGAGCGCGTCTACCGGCGCCTGGGGCGCGTGGTCATCGCCGTGTGTGAAGGACAGCTCGACGAATCCGGCCAGCCATTCGGTGCGGCGGTGGACCGGCCCGGCTTGGCGCAGCATCGGCTCGCCTCGAATCTCGGCCACACGCTGGCGCAACTGCTGGCGGCGAAGACGGGCCTGCGCGCGCGCGCCGAGAAGCCGGGACTCATGGGCCGCTCCTGCGGGCTGTTCACATCGCCACTGGATCGGGCCGAAGCGTACGAATGCGGGCGTGCTGCCGCGCGGGCCGCGATGGAGGGTCGCTCCGGGTGCATGGTGGCCATCCGTCGCGAATCCGACCAGCCGTATCGAAGCAGCACCTTCCTCACGCCGCTCGAGACCGTGGCGGGCAGGGAGCGCACCCTGCCGGCCGACTGGATCGTGCCCGAAGGAAACGACGTGCTGCCGGCATTTCAGGATTACGCGCGGCCGCTCATCGGCGATGTGCCGGGCTACCCGCGCCTGTTGTTGTGAGCCACTCTCAGTGATGCCGCAGAAAACCGGACGCGGGAACCCGCACGGAAAAACCCGCGCCGAGAAACCAGGTCGGAGTACGTGCCAGCAGGCTGTGACCGGCCTCCACGTCCACCTGTGCGTTGCGCCCCAGCATGCGTGAGATTCCGGTGTTGGCGATCCAGTGCGCGGCCTCGTCGCCGGGAATGGGAGCCACGCGATACACCTCCCAATACCCGCGCAGGTGTGCGGAAAGCCGGTGCCCCACCGACAGGCTCTGGGCCTGTCCCAGCGAATTCGCGGGATCGCCCCGGTTCCACGACACGTTCAGGTTCCCACCAGCATCGAAGCCCCACCGCAGCGACTTGCTCCAGCACAACTCCAGCTCGGGATTGTAGCCATTCTCCGAGAATCCGGCGGTGCCGGTGGGAATGGTCAGTATCGTAATCACGGCCAGCGCCGGCAGCAGGCCGCGTTCCCGAGCGAGGAGGAATTTCGCCTCAATCTGGATGTCGGAGAAGCCGGCGTGGGGCGTGGCGGCCGAATGGTTCACCACGTCCCGCTCGTGCTGGAATCCACCGGTATCCGCCCGCAACTCCAGCCACGATGTGACGCCGGTGCGGATCAGTGTGGATGGCGCAGTCCAGGTCCGCACGCTGGCGCCCGCCAACGCGTGGTTATCGGCGACGAATCCTGTCTCCACCTGAGTGACTCCCACCTTCACGATGTCCGTTGACTCGGTGAAGTCCGGCCGGTCGGTACTCATCTCCTGCTCCGCGGATACCTCATCGGCGGCGAAGCAACCCGTGGGAAGGAGCATTGCGGCAAGGAGTGTGAGAGTCCACCGGGATGGCATGCGATAACCCTGCAATGACCTTATCGGACCGGCGGCCCGGAATCTGAGGGCGTCATGTCAGAGGCAGAGCAGCAGCATGCCGGCGCCAATGGTGATCACGGTGAGCGGCGCACCCGCTCGGAAATACTCGCGGAAGCTCACCTCCACGCCCTCCTGACGGGCGCGCTGCACCATGATCAGGTTGGCCACCGAACCCGTAATGGTGAAATTCCCGGCCAGCGTGGAGGCCATGGCCAGCACCAGCCATCCGCGGTGCGGATCGTGGAAGTGAACTACGAACGGCCGCAGCATCAGCACCGCCGGCACGTTGCTCACGATGTTTGAGAGCACTGCGGTGAGGGTGCTGAAAACCGGTACGCGTTCCATCTGCAGCCGCTGAGCCGCTGCCAGCAGGTCCGGCAGCCACGGCGTCTTCTCGATACCCGCCACCACCACGAACAGGCCCGCGAACATCACCAGCAGCGGAAAATCGATGTGCAGGTAGAACTTCTCTGGCTTGACGCGGCGGGTAATCAACAGCAACGCGCCGGCCAGCAGCGCCACCTTCGGTACCGGCTGCCCAAGGAAGAAGAACAGAACCATGGCGGCGGCCACCAGCACCGATTTCCAGAGCAGCGGACGGTTGATGCGCACTGTCTCCTCCACCGCTTCGAGCCGCTCCCCGGCGGCGAATTCGGAGCGATAGAGCCAGCGCAGGATCATCACGGTAAAGCAGAGCCCCAACGCCGCGACGGGCGAAAGGGCCGCGCGAACGCCGCGTACGAAATGTGCGACATGCTGCCGATGAGCATGTTCTGCGGATTCCCGGTGATCGTCGCGGTGCTGCCGACGTTCGAGGCCATGGCCACCGCCAGCAGATATGGCACGGGATTGCGCTTCAGCCGCAGGGTGACGTCGCACACCAGCGGCGTGAGCACCAGACACATGGTGTCATTCACGAAGAATGCGGAGAACACGCCGCTCACAGCGGCAATGGCACAAAGCAGCCAGAATGGCCGCTGCACATGACGGACCGCCCACGCGCCCACCAGCCGGAAAAACCCCGAGAGCCGCAGGCTGGCGGCCACGATCATCATGCCGAACAGAAGCGCGATGGTGTCCGGATCGATTGCCGTGTAGGCCTGCTGGGGCGTGAGAACGCCGGCGCCCACCATGAGCCCCGCGCCGATCACCGCCGCGCCGGCGCGATCCATGCGCAGACCCGGGAACTTGCCCGCGGCGACCACCGCCCACGTGAGGAGAAAGATGACGGTGGCGCTGACCGTGTGCAGGTCCATGCTCTAACGAGCGTAGCGAATGCGCACTACACGCGGTACGTGTCCGCGCGCCAGTTCTTCACTTCGCGCTTGATGGCGTCGGCGCTGAGACCTTCCGTGGCCGCCTTCTGCGCGAGGGCGACGAACTCATCGTCGGAAGCGAAGCGCAGGGCGATAATCTGCTGGATGCTCAGCCGCGCATCGAGCAGTTTGCCCGTCAGCGCGAAATGCCGCAGGTTCTCTTCCGCGCGGATGGCCCGATCCTGCGCCTTCAGCGGGAACATGCGGCAGTAGGCGAACAGCAGCGCGGCGATAATGTCAAGCACCACAATCAGCGCGGCGCTGTACAGGCGATGGTGATCTCCCAGCGAGCGCCAGAGATTGACCAGCGATCCGAAGAACGTCAGAACGATCAGCGGAAACAGCACCCAATGAAACCCGAAAACCGTTTGCCTGTGGTTGGCGTAGTTTTGTTCCGGCACGTGCGACCCCCTCTCTTACCAGTAAATGAACGATTCCTCTTCGCAAAGAAGAATGATGGGCGCGCCGCCGCTGGACATCGCCCTGGCGTGCGCCAGAACCTCTTTGCCACCTTCCGATTCCAGGCACTTATTCAACTCGTTCATGTTCGAGAAATGCGCCTCGGCGATGCGGTATGCGGTCACCCGGCCGTACGGAGAGCCGAGTACTTTGGTGGCGACGAACCGCGTCATGCCCTTCAGCTTCTCTTCGACAAGCGGCTTGTGCTTCTCCGTCCACTCACTCTCGAACGCCTTTTCATCGGTAGGATGCGGATAGATTACGACGATCTTTACGCCGGTCATGATGGCCACTGTTCTGGGACGTCCCTCATCTTATCAAAGGCGGCCGCCGTTGGCCCGAGCCGTCGAGCCGTCGAGCGCATCCCCGCCATCTGCGATAAGCTGTACGAAACGCAATGCACCGCGCCACTCGGCGTGGGCATTTGATATGATCCTGACGTCACGATGACCCAAGACCTGCCGGAGATGGATTTTCAGAGGTTCTGGCGGAGGCTCCAGCAGCTCGGCCTGAACGCCTATGAAGCACGATCATACCTGGTGTTGATCGGGCACCCCAGGTTCAAGGCGCTGGAGCTGGCGGCACGCGCGCACGTCCCGCGCCAGAAGATCTATGAGGTTCTCGACAGCCTGGGGGAAAAGGGTTTCGCCCAGGTGGTGCAGGAGAAGACCAAGCTCTTCTCCGCCGTGGAGCCGAGCCTCGCCATCCCCAGCTACCTGGCGCGCCGCGTGCAGACCCTGCAGCAGGAGTTCACCGAGCAGAGCCGCATGGGCACCGGCCTCATCGACGACCTCACCGCGGCCTACTCGGAAGGGCAGGGTGGCCGTGGCACTTTGGACTACCTCAAGATCGTCGGCGATCCCGGCCAGATCGCCATGCAGTACCGCCGCATGCTGGCCGACGTGAAAACCGAGTACGTGGAGTTTTCGCGCCCCCCCTACGCCGTGGACCCACTGGACGAACAGCTCGTGAAGCAGGCGCGCGACCGGGGCGTCCTGTGCCGGCTCCTCATCGAGGGCGGCACGCTGGACGAGGATCATCGCCAGCGCCTGGCCGACTATGCCGCAGTGGGCGTGGAGGTTCGCCAGATCGACTCGCTGCCCATGAAACTGGCGGTGTTTGACGGCGAGCAGGGCATGATCGCGCTGCTCGATCCGGTGATTACGAAACCGACGTGGACCTCGGTGATCTTCGAGCATGCGGCGCTGGGGGAGGCCATGCGCGGGCTGTTCGAGAACCACTGGCGGCGAGCCGCCGCGCTGGCCCCGGAGACCTGACGCAGGCCGTTACCGAGACACGACCATAAAGGAGTCGCCTACCCCAGGCCGTGGAAGAATTCCAGGCTCTTCCGCGCGCAGGTCTCCCAGCGGAATTCCTGGGCCTGGCGGAACCCATCGCGAGCGAGCTTCGCCCGCAACGACGGTGACGTGAGTAGCAGCTCCAGCCCGCTGCGGAGTTCGTCGGCGCTGCGCGGGTCCACCAGCACGGAGCCGGCGGCGGCGATCTCCGGCAGCGACGACAGGTTGGATGTGATGGCGGGCACTCGTGCGGCCATCGCCTGGGCCACTGGGAAGCCGAAACCCTCATACAGCGACGGATACACGAACACGGTGGCGCCCGCGGTCAGCGACGGCATCTCCTGTTCGCTCACGTAGCCGAGGTAGCGCACTCCACCGGCGCCCGCGCGCAACCGGGCCATGGTTCGTTCGGCCCCCCAGCCCTCCGGGCCGGCCACCAGCAGCTCGAATTCCTCGCGCAGCGAAGGCTTCAGTTGCGCCCAGGCATCCAGCAGCGTATCCACGTTCTTCCGCGGCTCGACGGTGCCGACAAAGAGCACGTAGGGCCGCCCGCCTGGACGCGGCTTCGCGTCGAAGAAGGCATCGGCGACGCCGGAGTAGATGACCTCGATCTTCTCCGGCGGAAGGTCCAGCAGCTTCATGGCGTCGCGCCGCGTGTTCTCGGAAACCGCGATGAGACGATCCGCGTGCTTCATCACCCGTTCGGCGAACTGCCGGTCGGCGCGGACGTTCGCCTCCGTATGCAGCTCGGGCATCAGCCAGCAGGTCATGTCGTGGATGGTGGCGGTCACACGCGTCCCGCGGGGCAGCCGGCGGACCTGGTTCGAAAGATGAACAACGTCGAACCGGCGGGCCAGCCTGTCCAGCAAAAGGTTGCCCGGCGCGTTGAGGGCGTAGAGCAGCGCCAGGCGCGGCCACGTTGCGAGCGGACCAAATACGGAGCCTTCATGGACCAGCCGGGCCGTCTCGCCGATGGAGGGAAACGATTCGACAATGTCGGCGCCGGCGGCGGCTTTGCGCAGGTTCTCCACCCAGTGCCAGATCCAGGTCTTGACACCTGCGCTGCGTAGCAACAGCGGCGTGGCGTCAATTCCAATGCGCATGGTTGGTATACAAAGTCTTGCCTCCGCTGTGCTTCACCACCAGCAGGGTCTGTTCTTCCAGCAGACCACGGAATCGCGGCGCGGCGCTGTCATCGGCGAGAAGATAGAGGCGTTCGTCGCCGTTCCACAGGCGCGCGAACGCCGCATCGTCGACAAAGACGTGAGGGGCGCCGGGCGCGTTGGAGCCGTACTCCAGGTTGTTCACACGGCCGTTGAGAAGAAGCGCATTTCGATTCGCGTAAAAGAACACGGACGACCACGTGTAGTACTGATCGTCGGCGACAAGCTGGCCCGGCTTCGCCTCCACCAAAGCGTCCGCCAGCGGTTTCGAGGAAAGGTACGGCTCAAAGGTGATCATCGCAATCCGCGCCGCATGGACGAAGAGCAGCATCATGACCACCGGCCAGACCCAGGCATTCCGCGACCGGGCGCGCAGCACTGCGAGCGAGCCCACGGCGAACGCAACAACCGCCAGCGTTAGCGGCAGGCGCAGATACGCGAATGACTTCAGCGTCAGGTCCCCCATGTGCGCCAGAGCCAGCGTGTACTGGCCGGGAGTCTCCGTAGTCAGACTATTGAAAATGTCGCCCGGTGTTGGCACGCCGCGCACGGCAACCAGGATCCCCAGACACGCCAGCGCGGCGGCCAGTGCGACAACGCCAATGGCGCGATAGCCGAAGCGCAGTCGCGGGTTCTCGGAAGCCAGAACACAACCCATCAACAGAGCAAGGGCCGGGTAGCAGGGCATCGAGTAATACTCCTGCGTTGTCGAGAACGTAAAGAACACCAGCACAAAGCCGATCCAGCAGAGCGCCAGCAGGCGCGTGCGCGCGGCGCGATCATCGGCGCGATACGGCAAGCTGGCCAGTCCGGGAAGAAACACGCTCCACGGAAACAGCCAGACCAGATGCAGAACCCAGAATTGCAGGTGCGGGACGGTGTTGTAGTCGACGGGATAGCGCCTTCCCAGGAACCGCAGAATATGTTCGTTGAAGAAGTAGAACCAGAAGAAACCGTGATACTGGCCGGGGCCGGCGTGGAGCGAAAAATACCAAACAGGCGGGTTTCTCAGCGAAGCCAGAATGTGCCACGGCGCCGCGATCGCCAGAGCGATCAATACGCCGCTGAACGGATGCAGCCGCCGCCACGTCCCACGCGCAAACAACTCGCGGCGCACGGTCAGATAAACGACAACCGCACCCACGGGGAACACCACGCCGATCATCCCCTTGAGCAGCACCGCCACGCCAATGCTCGCCGCGGAGACGGCCGCCCAGAGGCGAGGACGCGTCTCGTCGCCGTCCAGCGCCCGCAGGAAAGCCCACAGAGCGTTCGTGACGGCGAGCGTCAACAGCACGTCGGGAATCAGGACGCGCGTGAAGAGCCACATCCCGATGCAGGTGGCCATGGCCACGCCGGCGAAGAACCCGGCCCGGCCGCCGAACGCCCACCGGCCCACGCGATACGTGAGCCAGCAGAGCAACACGGCGCCCAGCGCGATCGGAAGCCGCGCCACCCAGTCGCGCACGCCGAACACCCGATACGCAACGGCCATCAGCCAGTACTTGAGCGGCGCTTTTTCGAGGTAGCGCACGCCGTCCAGATGCGCCGTGACCCAGTCGCCGGAGTCGAGCATATTGCGCGCGATCTGCGCCTGCACCGCGTCCACGTCGTCCAGAAGAGCTGGCGGACTCAGCATGCAGCCGAAGAACACAATCGTCGCGAACAACAGCACCAGAATCCCGTGCCGCGCTGACCCCATCTGATCTATAGTAGTTCGGCCGTGCTGAAGAAGTATGCGATTTCGACGGCGGCCGTTTCCGGCGCATCCGATCCGTGCACCGCGTTGCGCTCGATGCTCCTCGCGTAGTGCTTCCGCAGCGTGCCTTCGGCGGCCTTCTCCGGATTGGTGGCTCCCATGGTGGCGCGCCAGTGTGCGATGGCGTTCTCCCGCTGGAGCACCATCACCGCCACCGGCCCTTCGCACATGAACTCCACCAGATTGCCGTAGAACGGCCTCTCGCAGTGTACCTCGTAGAAACCCTCGGCCTGCTGGCGCGAGAGACGCAGCAGCTTCATTCCGCGAATGCGGAACCCTTCCTCTTCGATTCTCTGAATGATCCGTCCCGTATGCCCCAAAGCGACGGCATCGGGCTTGATGATCGCAAACGTTTGTTCAATGGCCATTTCTTCGATTCTGGCACGAGTCAGGTTGCCTCCAGCCTGCTCTTCACCTTGTCGCCGATGTCCGCGGGCGTGTCGCACACCGTGATGCCGGCCGCGCGCATGGCCGCGATCTTGTCCGATGCCTTCCCCGAACCACCCGAAATAATGGCGCCGGCGTGGCCCATGCGCCTGCCGGGCGGCGCCGTCTGTCCCGCGATGAAGCCCACCACCGGCTTCTTCACGTTCTCCTTGATGTACGCCGACACCTGCTCCTCCGCGTTCCCGCCGATCTCGCCGATCATGACGATGGCGTGCGTGTCCGGGTCGTCATTGAACAAACGGATAGCGTCGAGAAAGGGCGTGCCGATGATCGGGTCGCCGCCAATCCCCATGCACGTGGATTGTCCGATTCCCAGACGCGTCAACTGGCCCACCGCTTCATACGTGAGCGTGCCCGAGCGCGAGACCACGCCGACGTGGCCCTCCAGATGAATGTGGCCGGGCATGATGCCCATCTTGCACTTGCCGGGCGAAATAATGCCGGGGCAATTCGGGCCGATCAGCCGCGTGGGGTGCGCCTGCAGGAAGTCCCAGGCGCGTACCATATCCTCCACGGGAATCCCTTCGGTGATGCACACCACCAGCGCGACGCCCGCGTCCGCGGCCTCCATAATCGCATCGGCGGCGAACGGCGGCGGCACGAAGATCAGCGACGCATTCGCTCCGGTGGCCTTCACCGCTTCGCTGGCCGTGTTAAACACGGGCCGATCCAGATGCGTTTGCCCGCCCTTGCCGGGCACCACTCCGCCCACGATCTCGGTGCCGTAGGCGATGCACTGCTGCGCGTGGAAACTGCCTTCCCGCCCGGTGAACCCCTGCACGATCACCCGCGTGTTCCGGTCGGCCAGAATGCTCATGCGAGCTCCTTTCCATTGGCCAGCGCCACGGCCTTTTCGGCGCCGTCGCGCATGCCGTCGGCGATGGTGAAGTTCAATCCCGACGTCGTGATAATCTCGCGGCCCTTCTCCACGTTGGTGCCTTCCATCCGCACCACGATGGGCACCTCCAGCTTCAACTCGCGCGCCGCGTCCACCACGCCGGTGGCCAGCGTATCGCAGCGCAGGATTCCGCCAAAAATGTTGATGAACACCGCGCGCACGCTGCTATCGGAAATCAGAATGCGGAAGGCGTTGCGAATCTGTTCGGCGCTCGCGCCGCCGCCCACGTCCAGGAAGTTCGCGGGAGAACCGCCGGCGTATTTCACGATGTCCATGGTGGCCATGGCCAGCCCGGCGCCGTTCACCATGCAGGCGATGCTGCCGTCCAGCTTGATGTAGTTGAGGCCGTGGCGCGAGGCTTCCACCTCCAGCGGATCCTCTTCGTTCAGGTCGCGGAGTTCCAGCAGATCCTTGTGGCGGTACAGCGCGTTGTCGTCCAGGTTGATCTTGGCGTCCAGCGCGTACACCTTGCCGTCCTTGGTCAGGATGAACGGGTTGATCTCGGCGAGCGAGGCGTCGATATCGTCGTAGGCTTTCGCCAGAGCCATCATGGCATCGGCCGCCGCGCGCACGCTGGCCGCCGGAACGCCCATCCCGAACGCGAGCGTCCGCGCCTGAAACGGTTGCAGGGCGAAGCCCGGCTCCATGGTCTCCCGCAGGATGAGGTGCGGGGTGGCCGCCGCCACCTGCTCGATCTCCATGCCGCCCGCCGAAGAGGCCATGAACACGGCCTTGCGCTGATTGCGGTCGAGAACGATCCCCAGGTAGAGTTCGCGCTCGATGGGCAGCGTCTCCTCCACCAGCAGCCGCTGCACGATGCGGCCTTCGGGTCCGGTCTGGTGCGTCACCAGCTTCATGCCGAGCATCCGTTTGGCGATGTTGGCCGCCTCAGTGGCGTCTGCGGCCACCTTGACGCCGCCGCCCTTGCCACGGCCTCCGGCATGAATCTGTGCTTTGACAACGACGCTGCCGCCCAGCTTGCGGGCCGCGGCTTCCGCTTCTTCGACGGTGTAGGCCACTTCGCCGCGGGGCACGGGAACGCCGTAGCGGGCGAGAATCGCCTTAGCCTGGTATTCGTGGATTTTCATGGTGAAACTCGGCCCGGGTAGGGGCCAAGTGTCCAGTGTAGCTCTTCAATGCGCGGACGGGGCACGAACACTCGTAGTTTGTGGCAAAGGTGGCGTTCGCAGGGAGGCTTCCCATTGAACAAGGATTTGATCCTTGTTAGAGTAAGGACGGACAGGTCGCATGGCAAAGGTCACATCGAAGTATCAGGTCACCGTCCCCAAAGCGATCGCCCAACGGTACAGTATCCGCCCGGGCGACGAGATCGACTGGGTCGCGGCTGGCGACGTGATCCGCGTCGTTCCTTCCACCAGGCAGGTGATGCCCGAAGACCGAGACTCGAAGCTGCGCTTGTTCGATCAGGCGACCGAGCGTCATCGCAGGCGTCCGCCGGCGTCAGAGACAAAACGGTCGCGCGGCAGAGGTTGGAAGAGAGAGGACCTCTACGAGCGTGGCCGCTCTCATTGACACCAACATCCTGGTCTACCGATTCGATCGCCGCTTTCCCGAGAAGCAGCGGATTGCTACCGAGATCCTCCGCCGTGGCATTATCCAGGACTCGGTGCGCGTGCCGCACCAGGCGATTCTCGAGTTCATTGCCGCCGTGACGCGTCCCATCCGTGGCCACATCATTCTTAAGCAACCCGACGCTCTCCGCGAAGCGGAGGAATTGCTCGCACAGTTCACGGTTCTTTATCCAAACGAGGCCATCGTGCGCAATGCAATTCGCGGATGTGCGGCCTATCAGTTGAACTGGTTCGACGCGCACCTCTGGTCGTTCGCGGAACACTACGGTCTGGAGGAGATTCTCACCGAGGATCTTCAGCACGACCGGCTTTATGGCACGGTCCGAGTGGTGAACCCATTCATCGGCTTGCCGCAACGCCCCACGTAAGGAATGCCGGCTAAGATCGGCTACGGCAACTCACCCAGGTATGGGAATGCGTGCCGCCCCATCACCCAGACTACGGCTTCCCCAGGAACCGCGCCACCAGCAGATAGACCGTGGGCAACGCGAACAGCGTGCTGTCCACTCGATCCAGCCACCCACCATGCCCGGGCAGCAGATTCCCGCTGTCCTTCACCCCCGCCCCGCGCTTCAGGGCCGATTCGGCGAGGTCGCCCATCTGGCCGGCCACGTTAGCCACCGCGGCAATGCCCAGCACGATGAGATACGGCACGCCGCAATGCGGATATACCCAGCGGAAATACAGCGCCGCATACCCAACCGAGGCGAGCACCGACGCGATGGAGCCTTCCCACGATTTGTTCGGGCTCGCCGCCGGGGCCAGCCGATGCTGGCCGAACCTGCGCCCCACATAGTACGCGGCAATGTCCCCCGCCCAGTTCAACGAAACGGCAAACAGCAGCCAGCGGTGGCTGATGGCGTGCAATTCCACGGCGAAACGCCAGCAGCCGAACACGTACGCCACCCCCAGCATCAGCGCGCCGCACCACGGCAGGCAATCGGAAAGGTCGTTCCACCGAAGCGAAAGCGATAGCGCGATCACCGCCAGCGCGACGATGATGGCCACGTCCACTTTCGGCGCAAGCAGCACCAGCAGGCCCGCCACGTAGCCAAACACCCCGGGCGGCCGGATGCGGTGATGTTCCACTATGCCGCAGTACTCGTAGAAACAGAGCAGCGCGATGATGGTTACCACCGCGGTAAAGAGCCATACCGGCGCCACCAGAATGGCGGCGATGATGATCGGTGTCAGAATGGCCGCGGTGAGGACACGCTTCATCGCGGGCTGCCGAGCGCCTCCAGCGCCGGGCTCTCCGTCTCGGCCGGGTGAACCACGGGGCTGAGCCCTCCGAAGCGGCGGTCGCGCTTCTGAAAGTCGAGCAGGGCGTCCAACAGATCCGCGCGGCGGAAATCGGGCCACAATGTGTCGGTGACGTAGAGTTCCGAGTAGGCGATCTGCCAGAGCAGGAAGTTGCTGATGCGCATCTCGCCCGATGTGCGAATCAGCAGATCCGGATCGGGCAGCCCCGCGGTGTACAGCCGCGCGGCGATCATCTGCTCATCCACCTTCAGGCGCGCCAGCGACCCATCGGCGCGGGCGTCGTCGAGGATCGCGTTCATCGCATCGGCCAGCTCGGTGCGCCCGCCGTAGTTGAGGGCGACATTCAGGCGCATGCCGGTGTTGTCAGCCGTAGCCGCCATGGCGGATTCCAGCTCTTCGCGCACCACCGGCGGAAGCTCTTCCAGCCGGCCCATGGCGCTGAGCCGGATATTCTGCTCGACGATGGTGGCGAGCTCGCGCTCCAGGTACACGCCCAGCAAACGCCACAGGGTCTCCACTTCCGCCCGCGGCCGCTTCCAGTTCTCCACAGAAAAGGCGTAGAGCGTGAGCGCCCCGATGCCCAGCCGCGCGCATGTCTCCACCACCGCGCGCACCGGCTCCATTCCTGCCTGGTGGCCGGCTACGCGGGGAAGGTTGCGGCTCCGGGCCCAGCGGCCATTGCCGTCCATAATGATGGCGATGTGCGTGGGCAGGCGTTGTGGATCGAGTTGCTGCGCCAGTACCCAGTCCCGATCCCCGGGTTTCAGCACTTCAAACAAACGCGTCATTAGTGGAAAAGCAGATACCCATCCTACCATTTGAAGTGTGGGGCAGGCTTTCAGCCGGCTTTCAGCCTGCGGCCGATTTTCAAATCGGCTCTTCTCAGATCGCCGCGTCCGGAGCGGGCGCCGCCTGGCACTCGTCGGCGTCCATCATGACATCCATCAACTGCCGGAGCTTCTCGGCCAGTTCGGCGTCGAGTACCGTCAGAACGCGGAGTTCATGCACAGCGTCGCATTTGTGGCCGCTTAGCAGAAGAGAAATGCCAAGGCTGTAATGCGCGTCGGCGTACTTCGGATCGAGCGCGATCGCCTTGCGGTACGCGCGCAATTTCGCCTCCGTCGCGCCCAGCTTTCCCAGACAGAACCCCGCCTGGAACCAGGCCTTCGCGTCTTTTGGATTCTGCGCCACGGCCTGTTCGAAGAACTGCAGCGCCATGTCGTACTTGTCCAGTGACAGAAAAAGCAGGCCCGCCGAGTAGGGCTCTCCAATGTGCGCCGGCTGAGCGGTCGCGCCCAGGCACAGCATCGCCGGAAGCGCCCAAAACACGGCTTTCCTGAGCAGATCCTGTACCATGGTCATATACTAATGGATTCGTCGAAGCCCGACTACAAGAAGACCGTCAACCTTCCCCACACCGGCTTTCCGATGAAAGCCAACCTCGCCCAGCGAGAGCCCGAAATGCTGGTCCGTTGGGAAAAGGAAGGGCTCTACGAAGCGATCCGCGCCGCGCGCGCCGGCCGGCCGCAATACATCCTCCACGACGGGCCGCCCTACGCCAACGGCCACATCCACCTGGGCACGGCCTTCAACAAGATTCTGAAGGACTTCATCGTCCGCCTGAAGAGCATGGAGGGCTACGACTCGCCCTACATCCCCGGCTGGGACTGCCACGGTCTGCCCATCGAGAATAAAGTGGACGCCGAGCTGGGTCCGAAAAAGGCGCACATGACGCCCGGCCACATCCGCGCCGTGTGCCGAAAGTACGCCGAGAAGTTCGTGGCCATCCAGCGCGACGAGTTCCGCCGTCTGGGCGTCCTGGGCCGCTGGCAGGACCCCTATCTCACCATGAGCGCGCATTATCAGTCCGTGATCGCCGGCGCTTTTGTAGACGTCGTCGAGCAGGGCTACGTGTACAAGGGCCTCAAACCGGTGAACTGGTGCATTCACCACCGGACCGCGCTCGCCGAGGCCGAGGTGGAGTACGAGGATCACACCAGCCCGTCAATTTGGGTTCGTTTCGTACTGCAGAGCGATCCCGCGGCAATTGATGCGGCGCTGGCCGGCCGAAAAGTCTGGGGACTCATCTGGACCACCACCCCGTGGACCATCCCCGCCAACATGGCCATCGCGTATCACCCGAAGTTTGAATACGTTGCGGCCGAGGTGAACGGCGAGGTCTATATTGTTGCGCGCGATCTGCTGAGCGCCACGGCCGATGCCGCAGGCTGGAACGAACCCAGTCTGATCGCGACATTCCCGGGCTCGCGCCTCGAAGGCGCCGTTTTTCGCCATCCTTTATTCGAGCGGGATTCAATCGGTATTCTGGCGGACCATGTGACGCTGGAACAGGGCACGGGAGCGGTTCACACCGCGCCCGGCCACGGCCAGGAAGACTACGTGATCGGCCAGCAGTACGGCATCGCCACCTACTGCCCGGTGGACGGCGCCGGCCGCTTCTTCCGCGCCGAGGGCGTGCCGGGCGTTTTGCCGGAAGAAATCATCGGGAAGACCGTTTTCGAATCGAACCCAATTGTCGTCGAATTGCTGCAACGCGCCGGCGCGCTCGTGGCGCAGCAGAAAATCGCGCACAGTTATCCGCACTGCTGGCGCTGCCACAACCCCACCATCTTCCGCGCCACCGAGCAGTGGTTTATCGGCATGGAACGCAACGACCTGCGCCAGCGCGCGCTTGCGGCCATCCACGACGTGAAGTGGCTGCAGGAATGGGGCGAGAGCCGCATCGGCAACATGATCGCCGCCCGGCCGGACTGGTGCATCTCGCGCCAGCGGGTCTGGGGCGTGCCCATCATCGCTTTCTATTGCGAAGCCTGCAACGAGCCGGTCACGGACTCCGCGATTCTCCGCCGCGTGGTGGAGCTGTTCGCCGAGCATACCGCCGATGTCTGGTACGAGCGATCGGCCGCCGAGCTGGCCGGCCCCGATGCGAAATGCCCGCGCTGTGGTGGAACGAATCTCCGCAAGGAGACCGACATCCTCGACGTCTGGTTCGACTCGGGGTCGAGCCACCTCGCCGTGCTCACCCAGCAAAACGGCCTGCGCTGGCCCTCCGATTTGTATCTGGAAGGCGGCGACCAGTATCGCGGCTGGTTTCACAGCTCGCTGTTGATCGGCGTGGCCTTGCGCGGCGAGGCGCCGTATCATTCCTGCGCCACGCACGGATGGGCGCTCGATCAGTACGGCCGGGCCATGTCGAAGTCGCTCGGCAACACCATTGCACCGCAGGAAATCATCAAAAAGTATGGCGCGGATGTGCTGCGCCTGTGGGCCGCCGCCGTCGACTACAGCGAGGACGTGCGCATCTCCGATACCATCCTCGAACGCTTGTCGGAGGCATATCGCAAGATCCGCAACACCGTGTTCCGTTACGCCCTCGGCAATCTCTACGACTTCGATCCCGCGCGCGATGCCGTTCCCGCCGATCGGTTGCCGGAGATCGACCAGTGGATTCTCATGCGCGCCGAAGAGCTGGTGCGCAAGTGCCGCGGCTGGTACGGCGAGTTCGCGTTCCACAAGGTCTATCACTCCATCTACGACTTTGCGACCACCGATCTCAGCGCCGTCTACTTCGACGTGTTGAAGGACCGCCTGTACACGGCCGCCGCCGCCTCGCACTCGCGCCGCAGCGGGCAGACTGCAGTGTACCGGCTCACCTGGGCGCTGGTGCGTCTGCTCGCCCCGCTGCTGCCGTTCACCATGGACGAGGTGTGGGGCTATCTTCCGAAGCCCGCAGGCAGCCCGGACAGCGTGCACCTCGCCCTGCTGCCGGCGCCGGATGAGCTCACCGACGGAATCCCCGCCGAACGCCGCGCGCGTCTGGCCAACTGGGACCGCCTGATGGAGGTTCGCGAAGCGGTTCTGAAGAACCTCGAAACGGCCCGCCAGACGAAGCTGATCGGTGCGCCGCTGGAGGCGCGCGTCCGGTTGCGCGTGGCGAGCGACCTCTATCCGCTGTTACACGAGTACGCCAGCGAGCTCCCCGCGTTGTTCATTGTTTCCCAGGTCGCGCTGGAAAACGGCATTCACGGCGAGATGGCCGTGGACATCGAGCGCGCCGAAGGCGAAAAATGCGAGCGTTGCTGGAAGTACCGGCACGAGGTCGGCCAGAGCGCGGAATTCCCCACGCTGTGCGCGGCCTGTCAGGAGGCCATTGCGTAGCGTCTTCCCCGTCGCTCTCGCGGCCCTCATTTTCGCGCTGGATCAGTGGACCAAGTGGATCGTCAGGGTCCGTCTGCCGGTGGACTGGGGCGGGATGGTGGTAATTCCGCGTTTTTTCAACATCGTGCATGTGGAGAACCCCGGCGTCGCCTTTGGCCTGATGTCGGACTCCACGTCGGAATGGCGCGGCGTCATCCTCATTGGCGTGTCCGCGCTGGTTCTGGGGTATATTGCAGTATTGCTCTGGCGGTCGCGCACGGGTGCCGCGGTTGGTTTGCGGCTGGCCCTGGCGCTGATTCTGGCCGGCGCGCTTGGCAATCTCTATGATCGGTTGGCGCACGGGAGGGTGACCGACTTTATCGAGGTCCATGCCGGCCGGCACTACTTCCCGGCATTCAACGTGGCCGACAGTTCCATCACCGCCGGCGGCACTCTGCTGGTGCTGCTGGAGCTGCTGAAAGGCCGGAACAAACGGACGGACGTGAACTCAAATGTTTCCCAGGCTCATCTCGATCGGTAGTTTCTTCCTGCCCACCTACGGCACGCTTGTCGCCCTGGGGTTCCTCGTGGGCCTGTTCGTCACGGTGCTCCTGGCCAGGCGGGCCGGCCTCAAGCCAGACCCGATCGTGAACCTGGCCATCTACGCGGCGCTGACCGGGCTCCTGGGCGCCAAGATCGCCATGCTGTTGTTTGACTTCTCCACATACTGGGCGCGCCCCGGGGAGATCTTCACGCGTGAGACCCTGCAGGCCGCCGGCGTCTATCAGGGTGGGCTGATTCTGGGACTGATCGTGGCCACGCTGTATATCCGATCCCAGCATCTGCCCTGGCTGACCACGTTCGACGTGTTCGCGCCGGGCCTGGCCGTGGGCCACGCCATCGGCCGGCTGGGTTGCTTGTCCGCGGGCTGTTGCTGGGGCATCCCGGCGCACGTGCCGTGGGCCATCACCTTCCGGAACCCGCGGGCGTGGCAGATCACCGGGGTCCCCCTGGGCGTTCCGCTGCACCCCACGCAGCTCTATGAGGCCCTGGCCGAGGCCGTCATCTTCGCCGTCCTACTCTGGCGCATCCGCCGCCCGCACGCCGCAGGCGCCATCATCGGCTTGTATCTGATCCTCTACTCGGTCTCCCGCTTCGCGATCGAGTTCTACCGCTTCCACGAGCAGCCAACGCAACTCGGCCTCTCGCTCACCCAGTGGATGTCCATCGGGCTGCTGCTGCTGGGCGTCCGGATTCTGCTGAAACGGCCGGTGAAGCCTGTGCCGTCGCGGGCCTGACTCTTACTGGTTCAGCCGCAGCAGCGACGACGCGATCTTCGCGAACAACTGATTTAACTGCGATTTGTCGCTTGCGGCGAAAAACAGTCCGGTGGTCTGGGTAGATACGTATCCCGGATTAGCCACCGCCGCGGTGCCGGTTGCCTCATACAGCGGCAGCGGCGGAACCTGCGCCACGTTAGAAACGCGCGGCAGGAAGTATTTGTCGACCGGATCGGTACCGTTCCCGAGCAGATAGATCGAGTGGATCGCAATGTTGTATGTCGTATCGGAGCGGATGGTCGCAGCCTGGCTGGCGGCCGCATTCATGCCCGCCGCGCCAATGCTTGTGGGTTGATCGAAGCGCCAGTGTCCGGACGAGGTAACGGCATGGCTCAGGGCCGGGTCGCTGGCAGGGTAGAAGTTGCTATTCGTTCCCCCGGGGTAACTTGACCAGAGACCGCCGAGGTACGCGCATGTGCCACTCGGGTTGCATTGGTTGTTGACTGGAAATACCCAGAGGTCCCTGAATTGACTGCCGCTGGCGTATTTGACGCTGTTACCGAAGCGGTCCGTGTCCGGTATGTATGCGATCGTCTGGCGCAGACCGTCATTCGAATTCAAGGCCGGACATCCTGACACGTTGCTGGGAATAGATTCGCCGTCGAAATCCGTGTCCAGACCGTTGGAGGTGCCGGTGAGATGATAGTTTGGGCTCTGGCTGATGACTCCTCCACTGATTGTGCCCGCCGTGCTCGTGCATTTGGCCATTGCACACAGCGACCCTTCGGCCGAGCATTTGCCACTGCTATCCCCGCAGTACCCGTGCCCATAGTGGCTTCCGTCGTTGGGGCAGGTTGTTGGGTCGACAGAAATGCTGCTGCTGCCACCGTACCGGGTGTCCACGAAGTTCCGAACGGGCCAGGCATTACTGCTGATTGCATTCGGCATACCGTCGGTGAACAGGACGATGGTGTTCACCGCCAGCGGAAGGTTGATTGCCGTCTTCAACTGGCTGTAAGCGAGATTCAGGGCGGCGGTGGTGTTCGTACTGCCGCTGCAGCTCAGAGCGTCGATCATGTTCTTCAGCGCGTTGCCGGTCTTCCAGTTCGTATCCGGCGGGTATGTGAGGTGCGCCGTACCTTCGAACGAGATCATCCCAAGATAGTCGTACGGACTGAAGTTACTGATGAAGTTGTCGGCCGCAGTTTGCATGGCCGCGCATGCAGTGCCGCCGTTATAGGAATTGGCCATCGATCCCGAGATATCCAACACCAGCATGACTGCCAGCGCGCGTCGAGTGGCGCTCCCGGCGGCGGAGACCGTGATGTTCGAGAAGCCCAGGATGCGCATGAAGTACACCGGCGCCTGCACGTTGGCCGTGACCGCAACCGTGAGCAACCCGGTAGTGGCGTTCTGGTTGAACGTGGCGGTGAAGTTGTGCGTCATGTCCATCGCCTGGCTGCCCAGATAGCCATTCGGGAAGTTCGCCAGGAAGAACGACTGCGCGGCCGAGGTCGCCGCGCTGTTGGCCGTGGCAACGTCGGTGCCCAGATTCACCGACCTTGCGCCAGACAGCGCCGCCGCGTCCACCGCGGCACTCAACTTGGCGCGAACCAGAAAGAGTACCGTCGCGTCCACCGCGAGTCCGCAGAAAACCGTAAGCACGGTCAGGGCGATCGCCGTATACATCAATGCAAAGCCCCGACGCCGTTGTGTGCCGTCCCGCTTCGTTCTCACCAGCGCCTCCTGCCTCCTGTCGCTCTCATCACCCTTACGAAACGTGCCGCGCATAGATGATCCCCATCTTCGGAGTCGAGAAGATGTTCATCGCCGATATATCGAACGCGGCTTCGCAGATATACGCATCGGTGCCCTGAGGCAGGAAAACGATGCCGTTGGTAGCCCCGGCGTCCGTGGGGTTCAGCGCGGAGATGGGCGGAAACCCGTTGGCCCGGTTTCCCGTATCCATGACGTACTGCGTCGGGGTCAGCGTATCGTCGCTCGCCAGAGTGTCCCCCGGATTCCCCATCACGCTGGTCAGCTTGGCGGTGTTGCCGATCGTGATGCGTCGCGTGAAGACGTAGTAGTGCCAGTTTGGACACGAGCTGTCGGCATTCTGGTTCTGGGCGAGGCAATCGTTGTCGCTGACCCGATGAACCGTGCTCAGGATGAGTACCCCCAGCCCATTCGGGTCGGGGTTGTTGGTCCCGGAGAGGTTCATGCCCAGCCCTGCCGCGGTCCTCACCACCAGGCTTTGGTTGTCCGTTCGCGAAAGATCGATGTTGCGCACAACCAGAATGTTCGCGTCCCGGCACACCTGCCCCACCTGAAGAGCCTTTACCAGAGACATGCCCAGTGTGTAGGATCCGGCGAGCATGGGCACCAGAAACAACGAGCCAACCAGAGCGAACTCAAGGATGGCATTGCCCCCCTCCGAGGAATGTTTCCGGTTCATGGTTTCCTCCTGTCTCATGGGGTTGGTGGACTGGAATACGCGTTCCCGCTGCCGTCGACTCCGTATCCCTCCAACACGTCCGACGCGCTCGCGCTCATGGTGAATACCTGCTGGTTCAGATAGCCGGGGAACGGAGCGAGCCACATCATGGGGTAGCCGCTCACGGTCACTTCTACCACGTTGTTGGTCTGGTTCATGTATTGGACATTGGGATAGTTCGAATCGGTGCTGGTGATGGGGAGCTCACCCGACGTGATCGCCGTACTGAGACGAAACGGCGGGTAATAGCTGATCTGAATGTACTGGCTCTTCGTCCCGGAAAGGAACCCGAACGCGTTGTCCTGTACCACCTGCTTGATACAGGGGGCCTGCGAGGTGGCGCAGTTTATGCCATCGAACGTCCCGCGATTATACGTGATTGCCCAGCGGACTCCCTCACGAGTGGCGTTCTGAATGACTCCCTTCAGGAAGATCGCGTACGTGATGCTGAGGATGCCGAAGATCAGCGCAAAGAACGGGAACATGATGATGGCAAACTCCATGATCGCGTTGCCGTTCTGTCCGCGGCGGCGCTCCCTGCCACTCGTTTGCGTGCTCTCCATGACTTCACTCGCCGTGTAATGGATCGGCACTTGTGCCGGTACTCTTCAGCTTAAAGATGGTCGGGCTCGCGGGAGCATGGCGTATCTACCTGGTTGGAGCCAAAAATAAACCTGGAACTCCGAAGCGCGACGTCCCATCGCCCGATCAGGGCGCGAAAAGCGCAAAGGCTGCGAGCCGCGCCGTCGCTCCCGCCTACAGGGCGGCGCGGCTTCTCCCGATCCCTTCGATGGGAGGAACTGTGGGCGCTGTCTTTGCCCGAAGTGGCTGGCGCTGGCCCGGACGTCACATGCGTCTCCTCGCCCGTCTGGATAATGCGGACGTGGACGGGGGGCGGGACCGGATCTTTGAGTACGCGCTTTGCCTGGCCTTCCTGCTGCCGCTCCTGTTCGGCGTTTTCTCCGCCGTGAAGAGCCAGCGGATGACTCTCGAAAGCAACGGCCTGGCGCACGATCTGGCGCGCATGTGCCGGCAGGGCGTCGATTTCTCTACCCCGGCCAACCGCGGTGTGGCGCTCGAACTGGCTCGCGGGCGCGGGCTCACCCTCGGCGGGGACAGCGGCATGGCCATCCTGTCGCGCGTGCGCGTGGTGCAGGATGCCGGCTGCAACCACTGTGCCAACGCCGGGCTCGCCGTCTTCGATCAGCAGATCGTGATCGGGACCGGCGCACTTCGCCACAGCCAGACTGGAACGCCCCCGTCGGACGCGGGCACGGGGCTGGTGCGCGACTCGGCGGATAATCCCGCGGCGCGCGCCCGCGTCTCCGACGAAGAAGTGAGGCCCGGAATGCCCGCGTGGATCTGCGAGCTCTGGTTCGCCGCGCCGGATCAGCCTGACGGCATCTACGTCCGCGTCGCCGATTGATCGCCCGCGGCCAGCCCAGTCTTCGGCGGCTTACGGAACCACACGTAGCAGTGGTTTCCGAGAGCCGCGGCGCGGCCGGATCGCAACAACACAGCATCCAGATACCGCACCGGGAACAACGCCCAGCCCAGCACTCCATGGGCCAGCATGCGCCACCAGCGGAACGGTAGCAGCAGCTTCACAAACTCCAGCGTGAAGACCAGCCACGTCGCCGCCGGGCCGGTGCGCCAACCTTCGGCCACCACTTCCATGCCGCCGCGCATCTCGCGCAGACCGTCCGGCGTGAAGCGCCGATAGTCCCGCGGGTACTCGTGAAACGGGTGGCAGAACGGCGTCACCACGTGCGCGTGACCGCCGGGCGCCAGCACGCGCTCTATTTCCGGCATCACCCGCTCGGGGCCGGCAACGTGCTCCAGAACGGCATCGCACTCCACGCACGTGAAGACGTCGTCCGGGAAGGGCAAGCGATGCGCGTCCCCGGACACGTCCACGCCGGGCGCGGCGAACAGGTCGAGATTCACGTAGCCGGCCACGTGCGAGCCGGCGCCGCCGACGTACAGGTTCCAGCGCCCCAGTGGAAAGTCTTTCGGCTCGCGCGGATTGAGGAAGCACGGAGCGGGAGGATGGAGCGCCCGGTACAACCACGCGCGCCAGCCGGGCGCCGAGCAGTTTTTGTCTAACCGACGGACGCGGTCCTCGCTCACACCGCGTCGAGCGCCTGCTCGAAGTCGCTCAGCAGGTCGCGCCAGTCCTCGATGCCCACCGATACGCGCACCAGTCCGTCGGTGACCCCGGCCTGCCGGAATTCTTCTTCGCTGAAGCCGGAGTGGGTGGTCGACTTCGGATGGCACACCAGCGTTTCCACGCCGCCCAGCGACACGGCGTTGCGGCCGATGTGCAGGTTGCGCAGGAAATCGAACGCGGCCGGTTTGCCGCCGCGCAGGATGAGGGAAAACATGCCGCCCGGAAAATCGCACTGCTCGCGTACGATGCGTTGCTGGTCGGGGTCGTCGAACAGACTCGGGTAGAGCACCTTCGCGATCTTCGGGTGCTTCGCCAGCGCCCTGGCAATCCGCTCGGCGTTCTTGCTGGAGCGGTTCATGCGCAACGCCACGGTGGGCAGCCGGCCATCCAGCATCCAGCACTCGTCCGGCTGAAGAATGTTGCCGAACACATTGCGCCGCGCGCGGATCCGCCGGATCAACGCCACGTCGGCCGCCAGCGCGATGCCGGCGATCATGTCGCTGAATCCGGAGAGATACTTCGTCGCCGAGTACAGCACCAGATCGGCGCCCAGGGCCAGGGGATGCTGGAACGTGGGCCCCATGAGCGTGTTGTCCACCATCACCATGGGGCGCGCGGCGGCGTGCTTCGCGGTGTGCACCGCGCGGGCGATGTCGGTCATCACCAGCGTGGGATTGGCCGGCGTCTCCACCAGCACCACGCGCACGCTGGGGCCGCTGGCAATGGCGCGGTCCAGCTCGTCCGAATTGCCGGCCGCCACGGGAATGCCGTTCACGCCCCAGATGGACAGGTAGTCCTGAATGAAATGCTGCGTGCCGCCGTAAATCGGCACCGTGTACACTATCGTGTCGCCGGGCCGAAGCACCGCCAGCAGCGAGGTCATGATGGCGGCCATGCCGGAGTTGAACGCCAGAGCGGCCTCGGCGCCGGTTTCGAGCGGAACAATCTGGTCTTCCAGAATCTCGGCGTTGGGATGGTTGAAGCGCGAGTAGATCAGGTCGATCTGCTCGTCCGGCTCCGCCTGGATGCGGCCGGCGGTAAGATCGAAGGCGCGCTCGGCGGCCTCCGGGCTGGAGAACACGTAGGTGGAACTGCGAAACACCGCGGGCCGCGCGGACCCGACGGAAAGGCGCGGATCGAAGCCCCTGGTCAGGACCTCGGTGCGCGGCCGGAGCACGGAACCATGCTGGTTGCGGTTGGCCATGATCACTCCCCCTTCGAGTGTAGCCGTTGTGGGGCGGGCAATCCTGCCCGCAGCCGGCCTTCCGGCCGGCTGGACCCGCTGGAAAGCGGGTCCGCAGGCTGTATAGCCTGCCCCACCCGTCAGATGCATACTCGTTGGCGTCAGCGGGCGGTCGCGCCCGGCCAGATGCGGATTCGCAGGCCGTTCACCGCCGCGAAATGGCGGTCGCGCGTCAGCACCGGCCAACGATACTCACGGGCCAGCGCGGCGATCCAGACGTCGTTGGTGGGAATCGGTGTGCCCGCATCGCGCAGCTCCTGGCGGATGGCGGCATAGTGGCTCGCCGTGGCCGCACCGATCTCGAGGATGGTGAAGGCGTCCGCGCCCTCATCGAGCCAGCGCTCATAACGCTTGCGGAAGCGGGACCGCCCACGGCGAACGTGGAGAGCGCGTTGGCGTCGAGGGTCGGCATTGCGGATTAGCGCCGCGCGCCGGGCTCAATACCCTCGAATTCTTCCTGCGTCAGCATGAAGACGACAATGGAGGCTCCGTATGTGCGGGGCTGGCGAAGCTATTTCGGTTTCTGCGAAACGCCCGAAGTGCTGGTATCCCTCACTCGTTGGGTCCGGCTGCGACTCAGAGCGGCCTGTGGCGGCAGCGGAAAACACCGCGCCGTCGCCGGGCGGCTCTGTTAGAACTGGGGTTCTCCCACGGCTGGCCAGGAATACGGCTTGCAGCGGGCGTGGCCCGTGGTATCTTGCCCGGACCAAGGCTCTCTCTATGGGGCTCTCTATTATAACGTGTACTTCAAAACGCTCTTCCGTCATTGTATCTGCGCGCCCATTGCTCGCATCGCTTCCCTGGCGCTCGCGTACTGAGTGCAATGACGGGCGGCGTTGCACGGTCCCTCAATCAAGCCTCAATGTGAATTGACGAAGTTCGCTTGATACCACGCCTTCCAGAAGGCCAGTGTCTCCTGATTGTCAGACCCTGCACTGGGGAAATGGCTCGCGCCATCCCCAGTGGAATACTCACCGCCCGGGAGTGGAGTTATGTTGCGATTGCTCGGCTCGTTCTCAGGGCTCTGAATGGGGAAGTTGGCGACGAACGCGGCGAACCCAAACATAGCCTCCAATCGAATAGTCGGGTCTGGGCTGTCGAGGAGACGGTAGAGAATTGGGAGCGAATCCAACGTGTGCAACGCGTGAAGAGACTGAGCTGCACCTTGCGCGAGTGGGGCGTACCTGGCGCCAGACAAACCGACAATTTTACCGAGTTCAGCGATTCCGGCGCCATCGGGGTTGCGCCATGCGCCCAGCACGAGCCCGACCTCTGCCAATGTCGCTGGCCCCAACGCTGCCGCATCAGCTTCGAGCTGCTGCAGCGCCGACACATCGCCGAGCGGCAAACGGCCCTCGATGCCCATGGCGCGGAATTCGGGGTCCGCGGCCTGGGATAGTGTTGCCAATCGCCCGCGGTACGCAGCGCTGTCGTACCCATGAAACCAGCCCAGGGTTTGCAGCCGATACCATGCGATATTCCCATCATTGAGTGCGGGCAGAGCAAGCGCAAGGACCTGGTCCTCGCACGCAGCCTGCATAGACTGCCCTGCGGCACCGTCGTTTTGCGCTGGCAGTGTCAAGCTCATTAGAGGGGCATTATCACCGGCGAACGGAATAAGCTCCCAGCCAGACCCATCCTGTTTCAGGAACACAATCGCAGTAAGTTCCTCGTCCGAACCAAACGGGCTGGACGACCGGCTGAGCAGTTGCACAGGGAGTATCGTGTTAGTAAGGTCCTGCCCCTTGATGACCTGCGACACGGCTACGTTCGCAATCGCGGCCCCAGCCGAGCGATGGAGTTTCCCTGCCACCACGGCATCGGCGCCGCTACAGGCCGCGGAGATCGGGGCCAGCTGCCCCGCCGACAGCGGCGCGATGATGAGCGCCGTCAACCATGGCCCAAAACAGCAGCTTCTGAATGTTCTCATAAGGGTCTCCTTTCCCCGCGCTATTGAATTCGCCCGTTCCCGAGGTCGTTTACCATTGTGGCACTCTGCCCGACCACCCCACTACCCACAGTCGCGCTTCCGACGCGCCAGACCTGAGTCTGACTCATGACCTGCTGCCCTGCGCCGGGGTTTGAAGGAGAAACCGTCGCCGGCGTGGCTTGAGACGCTGTGTAAGATGCGATCAGAAAATCGTAGAGAATCCCCAACGACCAATAGCCCGAAGGGTACTCGAATCCTCCGCTTGACAGGGCACTCCACGTGTCCTGTATCCCCTGGTGCCCGGCCGCCCACAGATCAACCTTGGGGCCGAATGTTTCGTTAACGGCTATTCGTAGGAACTGGTTGCCGCAAACGTCCGTAAGCTGATAGCTGTACCGAGTCTGATAACCAGCGTTCCAAGGAGTATCCACGGCGCCACGATTCGCCCACCCGCGCAAGCTATTCGCCGTATACGGAAAAGGTGTCGACAGAAAGCCCCCGACGCTGGCTTGGATCCTTATGTCGGCGCAAGAGTCACTCGGCTGCACGGAGTTCGCACCTGTGTTTGCGCAAGACGTACAATCAAACGAGATCTTTGAGCCGTTGACAGGCGCCGTCCAGTATGGGGTTGAATTGCACACCGCAACATCTCCGGGGCTGTTGCTGGCAGTGCAGTTATGTGACACGCTTAGCAGAACGTCCTTATAGTACCCGTTGCCAGGATCATCGACACCGTTAAAGATCCAGCCGCCCGACAGGCCATTGATTGTAGGGGGCGTGACGCTCAACGAAAAGTTCCAGTTGAACTGCAGGAAATTCCCGCAAGTACTTGAGAACGAATGATACGATGCTATCCCGTAAGTGCCGGATCCGACGCTGGACGGGGTATCGTGCCAGGAAACTTGTGTATGCGCTCCATTGTAGCCTGTGCTGTTTCCGGAATGCGTTTGGGAAGAGTTGTGCGTCGCCGTTGCCGATACATATGATGTCCAGGTGTTGGCGTATGCTCCCGTCACGTAGCTTTGAGCGTACGTCCAGACGTCATTATCGGCATCCCGAGTGGGTACCGAGTATGTATTCACAGCCGTCGTGACACCGTCGGAGCACTGAGCACAAAGCGCGGAACTCGAAAGTAACAGCAGAAGCGAAGCGAGAAGCGGTGGCAATACAGAACGCAAGGTACTGGTGCTCATTTAGCCCTCACAACCTGAGAATGTATTCGCGCGCGAAAGGAGTTGTTTAAGTACGACCGCAAGTGGTCCCACTCTACAGGCGAAAGCCGCATTTGCAGCTCCCGAACGGTACTAGCCACCACGGTGGAACGTGTGGCGGGCAAGGGCGGCAGGCTTTCCGCGTGGCTTCGCTGGATGCTAACGCCGGCCATGTTCCCGGCCGCGAGCTTCGCGAGAGCGTCTCTTATTACCGGCGTGACGGACCAGAACGAATCGCTCGTTATTCCGATCGTGTTGCACACGTTGTCTACCAACACTTCCCCTGTTTGGCTCCCCATCTCCCTTCGGCGTTCCACTTCCGCGGCAACGGCCACGTGGTAGTAGAAATACCCTACGAACACTGCCTCGCTGTCGGGTGGTGGGACGTCTTTGGGGACGCCTTGAGTCACTGCTGCCGATGTAGTCAGGATGGTTA
This sequence comes from Bryobacteraceae bacterium, assembly GCA_049510065.1. Taxonomy (GTDB): domain Bacteria; phylum Acidobacteriota; class Terriglobia; order Bryobacterales; family Bryobacteraceae; genus CAWACP01. The sequence goes on along the minus strand of JBEKZH010000006.1, from coordinate 38,589 downwards.
CGACTAGTGTGCAAAGGAAGAGCGAGCGAGGAAGGCTCGTGTTGAAGAAGGGTTCCCTATCGAAGCAGCAGACTCCGGAGATCTTGCGACGTAGCGAATCAACCGTGTACCAGCTGTGATCAGAACCAGAACTGCCCGTCTTTGTTGCGTGCAATATGTTCATTTCTGCCTCTCGGCTGCCCTATGACGTACAGCAGGAACGGAATCAGTATACCCGGTCGAACTCACTACCAGCTATTGTCAAAAGCGACGCTTTATGGTATAAATTGAGTCGCAAAGGAACACGCTTCCGTAATGAACAATACAGTGGTCCCTCTGCGGCAGAAATGGCAGAAATATATCGAGAAGGATCAGAGGAGAGGTGTCAATCGTTGATCGGCGACCTCGCCGACCTTGCGGCGTCAGCCGATGTAGCCGTCAATGTCGATGCAAATCCTGCGGAAGCCACGCTAATTATAACAAGGCAGCACTATGTGCCTTTGCTCAGCGACCAGGATCGAGCATTCCACGAATGGCTGGCCTTAACGTTCGAGCAACAGGTCGCGGACGTCAGGGCCTACCTGGGTTCTCGCGCCTGGATGCGAGACCCTTCGCTAATCGCCCTGCGATCTGATGATTTCGTCCCGCGCGGTGCTGAACGCGCCGAACAAATGCTGTTCGCTTGCCATCTGGAAGCCATTCTGGCGGTCCTCCGTTTTGAAACCTGCGGGTCCGGCGATTGGCGCGTCCGCAGTGGGTTGCAGCGGGTCGCCATCGAGAGTGGTAGTTCCGCTCTCAGTCTGAAGGATATTGCCCGTCAACTGCGGGTCTCCGCAGCGCGTTTAGGCCTGCTTTTCAGGCGCTCCACTGGCCTCAGCTTCCGACGATACGCGCGGGCCCTGCGTATCCGGAGAGCCGCCGAGTTGATACAGGAACCCGGCCGGACGATTGTTGATGTAGCTCAGTCACTCGGGTACTCGGATGCCAGCAACTTCGTTCGGGACTTTCGAAACGCACTCGGGTCGACCCCCCGCGATTTCCGCAATCTGATTGCTGCGTGGTAATTGATTAGCGGGCGGGTTCCTGGAACAGGGTTAGGAATCCCTGGGCGATGGTCTCCTGTTGGTGCTTACGTTCGGTACAGAGCTGGATCGAGAAGCATCTGCGACTGAAGGTGAACACCGCCAGGAGCGGTACAGGGAAGGTCTGGGAACGTAAGTTCCTCGGCTTTCGACTGAACCGCAAACTGCTTTGACTAACGCGGTCTCCGGGAAGCCGGTTTCCTTCCGCCGTCAGATCTTGCGGCGTCGAGCCGCTGAGTTCAACCGCCGGATGCGGAAAACCCCACGTCCGGTGGTGTGGTCGGGATACGGTTCCGCTAAAGCGGCGGCTCGCGAAGGCCGAAGTAACCAGTAGATGAAGACTCGCCTGTTCGCCGGGATTTGTATCGTGGTGGTGCTGGCGTCCTTCCAGGTGCTCATGGCCTCCAGGTTCACCCTGGCGTTCGGCGATTTCGCGGTCTTCTACACGGGCGCGCGCGTCGCCGCCGAGGGCCGTCTGCCGGACCTGCACGACGAAGCCTTGCAGACGCGCATCCAGGCCCCTCTGATTCCGGCGGGCTGGCATCCCGTATACTTCATGCGCCTGCAGACCTGGGCCGCGCTGCTGCTCCCATTCGGACTGTTGCCTTTCCGGACCTCCTTCGTGTTTTGGGTGATCGCGCAGGCGCTGATCCTGGTGGGCGGCTGGATCTGGGCGGCCCGGCGCTTTGGAATCGACGCGGCGGTGCTGGCGGCTATGTTCCCGCCGGCCATCCTGGGCATCGCCTTTGGACAGGACGCTATTTTCGTCTTTGGTCTGGTGTTTCTTTCGTGGGTGCTGTTCGAGCGCGGATACGGATTCGGCGCGGGACTGTTCCTGGGCTTGTGCGCGGTGAAGCCGCACCTGGTTTTCATCGTCCCGCTGGTGCTGATCGTCCAGCAACGCTGGCGCATTCTCTGGGGATTCCTGTGCGGCGGCACGGTTATGATTGGCGGCTCCGTGGTTCTGGGCGGGTGGCAGACGCTGCCCCGTTACGCCGCATTCGTCAGCCGGGAGGCAGTCACGTTCCGTCCCGAGAGCGCGATGAACGTGGGTGCGATTCTGCTGAGCGCGGGCCTTCCTCTCTCGCTCCGCTTCGTTCTGATGGCGGTGGTGGTCGCCGCGGCCATTTTGGCGTGCTGGCGCTCGAGCTGGTCCACCGGGCTGATGGCGGCTATGTTGGGATCGTTTCTCATTGCCCCGCACACGGGCAGCTACGATACGGCGGCGTTGCTGGTTGGCGCGTGGCTGACCGCGTTCTCCGCGAAGAAGCTTGCCGTGCGCGCACTGGCGACGGCTTTCTTCACTCCCATCCCGTGGCTTCTCCAACTTTTCGGCCGGCCGTGGAGCGGGCTCCCCGCCCTGTTGCTGTTCGGCCTCTTGCTCGCGATGGCGTGGGAACGTGTACCGCTCCGTGACCGTCGCGGCTCCGTTCCGAGCCACGACTGTGAAGGAGTGGCCGCATGACCGCACGCCCGGTCCGACGGCCGCCCATCGAGACCCTGCTGCTCGTGGCGGTGCTGGTGAGCGCGTGGGTGTTTCTGGGGTTGATGGTAAGAACCGCGGCGCTGCACCACGATTTTCTGAATCTCTACACGGGCGCTTCGCTGGCGCGCGATGGACAATTCAGCCAGCTCCACTCGGAGACCGCTCAACTTGCTCGGGAACGCGCGCTCGTGCCGGCGACGACGGTGCTCGTGCCCTTTGTTCGTCCTGCGTTCTATGCGGCGCTGCTGGCTCCGCTCTCTCTCTTCGACTACCGTACGGCATTTCTGCTCTGGACCGTGCTGCAATGGGGCATCCTGGGCGGCTGCTGGTGGTGGGGCTGGAGGCGATTCGGCCCCGATGCGTTGCTGTGGGGTGCTCTGAGCCTGCCCGCCGGACTGGGCATCGCCCACGGTCAGGATGCGCCCGTCGTGCTGGCCATTATGATCGCCGGCTACTCTCTGGCCGAGCGGGGGGAGGAGGGCTGGGCGGGTGTCGTTTGGAGCCTCGCCCTGATGAAGTTCAATCTGCTGCTGGGGTTGCCTCTGGCGATGCTGGCCACCCGGCGGTGGCGAATGCTGGGCGGATTCGCATCCGGGGGAGCGGCGCTCGGGCTGCTCTCGCTGGCGCTCGGCGGTCTTCAGGACGCTGGGAACTATCTGGCGATGCTCACCGACAAGCGGCTGGAGAGGCTCTCGCCGACGCCAGAGTTCATGATGAACCTGCAGGCCATCGCGGCGAACATGGGAGCCCCACCGGTTCCCTTTTTCGTGCTGGCGGGGACTGGCGTCCTGGTCCTGCTGATGGTTGCGCTTCACGATGCGCCGCTGTGGCGATGGTTTTCGAGCGCGCTGATCGCCGGCATGATGCTGGCCCCGCACACGTACGGGTACGACGCCACCGTACTACTGCTGGTGCTGTGGCTGGTTCTCTTCGAATCCCGCGACCCCCGAAGCCGGACCATCGCGGCCGTCTTCGCGACGCCCCTGGTTCCGCTTACCACGCTGGCGGGCCCGCCCTGGGCAGCCACAACGGCCCTCGTCCTGCTGCTGCTGTTCGCGGCACTGGCGTGGGAGGCGCGCTGGTTCGCCGGACTCAGTGTTTTCCGGCGCCTTAGTACAAAAGTCCGTCAGTTCAACTGAGCGAACCTTTTAGGTTATCTCGCCGATTTGCCCCGCGCGCGTCCGCCCCCAGAATCAAGATGGGACGCGGGACACCTGATGTTGTTGCCCAGACAAAAGAGCCACTATACCGAGACCGAAGCGGCCGAGGAACTTGGCGTTTCCGTGCCACAGTTGCGCGCGCTGGTCCGCGAGCGGCTCGCCCGCAGCGAAGAGGATGTGCGCAGCCTGCCCATGGCCTACTTTCAGCCCGCCGACGTGCTCCTGCTCAAACTGATCACCACCGGCGTCGCCGCCTCCGCCCTGTAGCCCTGCGTGGCGTCTAATTCGGGGACGTACACCTCAATCCCCAATTACGGTTCCGATAACTACAATGATGCAATTGGGGATTGAGGTGTACGTCCCCGAATTAGCCCAACCGCGTATCATCAAGAGATGGCAAACCTTGGCTTCATCGGGCTCGGCATCATGGGTCTTCCCATGGCCCGCAATCTGCTGCGCGCCGGACACAGGGTTGCGCTCTGGTCGCACGACACCTCGAAAGCACGGAAGCTGGCATCGGAGGACACCAACGCCGTGTTCGCGGAAACGCCGCGTGTAGTCGCCGAACAAGCTGAATGCGTGTTCGTCTGCGTCGGCACCACGGAGATGTCCGAGGCCGTTCTGGCCGGCCCGGGCGGTGTCATTGAAGGCGCCGGACCGGGCACGGTAGTCGCCGATGCCAGCACGGTGGCGCCCTCGGCGAGCCGCGCCATCGGCCGCCGCATGACCGAACGCGGCATCCACTTCCTGGACGCGCCCTGTACCGGTTCGAAGCCGGGAGCCGAGGGCGCGACGCTCACCTTCATGGTGGGTGGCGACAAAGACGTCTTCGAGCGCGTACGGCCGTTCTTCGAGCCCATGGGCAAGCAGCTCTACTACTGCGGCGGTCCGGGCATGGGGCTGGAAGCCAAGCTGACCCAGAATCTGACCCTCGCCAACATGCTGATGGCCTTCAACGAGGGCATGGTACTGGCCACGAAGGCCGGGGTGGATCCCGTGCTGATGGTGGAGATCCTCAACAACAGCGCCGCGCGGTCCGGTTTGGTGTCCTTCAAGGCCCCTTACGTCCTCAAACGGGACTTCACCACCAACTTTTCCACAAAATGGATGGCCAAGGATGTGGGGATGGCGCTGGACTCTGCCCGCCAGAAGAACGTACCCCTGCCTCTTACTGGAGTTACACAACAGATGTTTCAGGCTGCAATTGCAGAGGGTTACGGAGAAGAGGACTTCTGCGCCACCATCAAGGTCCTGGAGAACTGGGCGGGAGTGAAAGTTAGCCAACAGTTCTGATCCCCTACAAAAAACTGTTGCGTTCCGCAAATTCATATACTAATATTGGAAGTAAGCCGGGGAGGCAACTCCCACCAAAGCGAGACTAACCTCAAAAAGACCCCTGAAGCATCCTCCCCGGCGCCCGAAAGGGTAATCTTCCATACGGAGTTCAGGTCCCCCAAAAAGTTCATGCGCGGGTAACGGCTTGTAAAAAGACGCGCCGTGCGGTTCGGAAGGGCGTGAGTGCCGGTACCATGGTTTCTGGGGTCCCGGATTCATCGGGGAATCGGCTCCCAGGCGATATAATTGGGGCGGTCGGAATGAAAAACATCACAGTGCTGGGTTCCACCGGCTCCATTGGCGTCAGCACGCTCGACGTGGTTGGCCGGCGGCCCGAACAGTTCCGCATCTTCGCCCTGGTGGCGGGGAGTAACACGGACCTGCTGGCCGAGCAGATCGCCCGCTTCCGGCCGCGGATGGCCTCAGTCTCCACCGACGAAGGACGCCGCCAGCTCACCCAGAAGCTCGAAGACCTCGGTTTGCCCCGGAGCGAGTGGCCCGATATCTCCCCGGGACCGGCCGGCCGGGTGGCCTGCGCGGTGCAGCCCGAGGTCGATTTTGTCATGTCGGCGATTGTCGGCGTGGCCGGTCTGGAAGCCACCTTTGAGGCCATCTGCCGTGGCAAACGTGTTGGTCTGGCTACAAAAGAGGTCCTGGTGGCCAGCGGGAACCTGGTGATGGAGGCGGTCCGGCGGGGCGCCACCGAACTCATCCCCGTGGACAGCGAGCACAACGGCGCGCACCAGTGCTTTCGCGCCGGGCGGCGCGAGGAAGTGGCCCGCCTCATCCTGACGGCGTCGGGAGGTCCCTTCCGGGAAACGCCGGCCGAGCGGCTGGAATCGGTGACCCCCGAGCAGGCTTTGAATCATCCAACATGGAAGATGGGCCAGCGCATCACCATCGATTCCGCCACCATGATGAACAAGGGCTTCGAGGTGATCGAGGCCTGCTGGCTGTTCGGAATGCCATCGAACCGGGTGGACGTGGTGGTGCATCCGCAATCGTCCATTCACGCCATGGTGGAGTACGTGGACGGCAGCGTGATCGCGCAGATCTCGGCCACCGACATGCGCATGCCCATCCAGTACGCGCTGACCTGGCCGGAGCGCGACACCGCGCTGGTCCCCCGGCTGGACTGGAGCGAGGCGCGGTCGTGGACGTTCTCCGCGCCCGACCTCGGGAAGTTCCCGCTGCTGGGCCTGGCCTACGCGGCGCAGGACGCGGGAGGGTCGGCCACATGTACGTTGAACGCCGCCGATGAAATTGCCGTAAGCGCTTTCCTGGGGGAGGAGATTTCATTCCCTGGCATCGCGCGAGTGGTTCGTGAGACGCTGGAAAGGGTGCCGGTGCGGACGCCGCAGTCCATCGGCGAGGTGCTGGAGATCGACCGGGAATCGCGCGCGGTGGCACGGCAGGTGATCGCCAGCATGGCGGACCACGCGGCGACACAGTATTCGAGGGCGGGGATAGGGTAGATGGTTCCTTTCTTTCAGAGCATCTGGTGGCTTCTGGTCCTGATCGGGGTGATGATCCTGATCCATGAACTGGGGCACTTCTGGGCGGCGCGATTCTTTGACGTTCGCGTGGACGCGTTCAGCTTCGGCTTTGGCCCCCGCCTGTTCGGCTATCGCCGGGGCGAAACGGATTTCCGCTTCTCGCTGATCCCGTTCGGCGGCTACGTGAAGATGGCCGGCGAGCAACCTGGCGACGAAAGCGCCGCCGATCCGCGCTCGTTCCTCGCCAAGCCGCGCTGGCAACGGCTGATCATCGCCTTTGCCGGACCGTTCATGAATATCGTCCTCGCGGTAGCCGTGGTCACCGGCATGTTCATGGTGCGCTTCCCGAAGGAACCCGATCCGGCCGACCCGGTGGTGGGATATGTCGTTCCCGGCAGCGCCGCCGCTCGATCCGGTGTCCAGCCAGGCGACCAGGTGGTGCAGATTGAGGACAAGTCCGATCCCACCTGGTACGACGTACAGATTCGCGAGGTCTCCAACGCGAATCGCGCGCTGTCGGTGTGGGTGCGGCGCAATGGGGAGAGAGTACGGCTCTCAGTGACGCCCGTGTTCGATCAGCGCCGGGGCGTGGGATTCGCCGGTTGGGACCACCAGGTGGACGTCGAGGTGAAGTCGGTGATGCCCGGCTTCGCGGCGGAGCAGGCGGGCCTGCGGGCCGGCGATATCCTGATCAGCGTCAATGGCCAGCCGCTGCGGTCCACGGCGGGTCTTTCGGAGGCGATCGGCAACAGCAAGGGCGCGCCCGTGCCGATTGTGTACAAGCGCGCGGGCCAGATCGGCTCCCTGACCATCGTGCCGCGGTTCGCCGAAGACGAGAAGCGCTGGATGATTGGCGTCCGCCAGGAAGAGCGGATGGAGTTCGTCGCGTTGTCTTTTCCGAATGCATTGCGGGAGTCGTTCCGCGAGAACGCCCGCTACGCGACCATCATCTTCCAGATGCTGAAGGGCATCGTCGAGCGGCGGATGTCGCCTCGTTCTCTCTCCGGACCGGTGGAAATGGCGCGGGCTTCGCGAGAGGCGGCGCAGGAAGGGCCCATGGCGTTTCTCGGCCTGATGGCCATGGTCAGTCTCAACCTGGCCGTGTTCAACCTGCTGCCCATTCCCATTCTGGACGGCGGCGTTATTCTGATGCTGCTGGTGGAGATGCTGATGCGCCGCGACCTCAGCATGCAGGTGAAGGAAGCGGTGCTCAAGCTGGGCTTCGTGTTCCTGATGGTGGTGGTGGCCTTCGTTCTCTACAGCGACATTTCGAAGATCCTGCCGCCGGGCTGATTAGCTACTGCTTTCCACTTCGTTCCGAGCGCCACGTAATCAGGTACGCCAGGCCAACCCCGATGGGGATCAGACCGATGAGGGCGATACCCGGATTCGGGCCGTCCGAGTGCCTGTCGTTCATGATCTGAAGAACCTGGGCCTCACTCGCGCCCATGGACCTGGCATTGTTGGCCTGACTCACGCGGAACCATGCGGGTTCCTGGTGCTGTCCCAATAGAGCCATGCCGGCGGCCGCGGTGGTGATGGCGATGCCTGTGAACAGCCAGAGAAGTCCGCGCAGCAGCAGAGTGCGCGGATGAAATGGAGCCGGCTGGCGAGCGGGCTCGCTCAGTGCAGGCAACGCCGCACCTTTTTCCAGAGCCGTCATGCGCTCGCGATGTTGCAGTTCACGTTGTTTGAACCGCAGGGCCATGGTGACCATGACGAGAACGGTCGCGAGAGCGAACAGAAGACCGATGAGGAGAAAGATGCCTAAGTCGTGATTCATGCCCGTTGAGACTCGTGAAGATTGGCGCAAAGTTTCACCGCCCGCCTGAAACATTGCGGCGCGGCGCGGAGGTCATAATCTGAAAGCGGGTGCCCGACGACCAACAGTTCGAGTCCGTGCTCGCCACGTACCAGGACAAGGTCTTTCGCCTGTGTTACGCCATGCTGGGGGATCGGGCGGCGGCAGAGGAAACGGCGCAGGAAGTGTTTGTGCGAATCTGGAAAGCGCTGTCCGGGTACCGCGGCGAATCGGCGCTTTCCACCTGGGTCTACGCCATCACCCGCAATGCCTGCCTCACCGCACTCAAGTCGAGAGCCGGGCGGCGCGGTCTTTCGTTGGAGAGTCTGGGAGTGCGGGCGGCCGCCGAACGAGCCGTGAGTGGCCCGCGCGCGCCGGATCGCCAACCTGATATTCTGCGCTTTGTGGGCGAGTTGCCCCCCAACTACCGGCAGGTGGTGATGCTGTATCACATGGAAGAGCGATCCTATGAAGAGGTGGCGCTGATGCTGGATCTTCCGCTGGGGACGGTGAAGACGTGGCTGCATCGCGCGCGCAGGCAGCTCGCGGCGGCACTGGTGGAGAAAGGCTCGTGATGGACGAAGAGCAGGCTCTGCGCATCATCGACGAAGAGCTGGACGGGGCGCTGGCGGGAATCGTCGCGCCGCCCCATTTCGCCGCCGCCATTCGCCGGCGCGTGCGCGCGGGCCGCGTTTCGCCCCTGCCCGAGATTCTCGATGCTATCGGCTGGGCCGCCGTGCTGGCGATTGTGTTCGCGCTGCTGCTGTGGCTGGCGCCCATGGCGCAGAGTCCCTGGTGGCTGGTGGGTCTCGGAAGCGCGGTTGTCATCCCTGCGCTGTACGTTGGCTGGAGGTGGGGCGGGGAACTGGCGGAGTAGGGAGCGGACGACGGCCCTTGCCGATTCGGGCGGGTGGCAGCGGCTTGCACGTGAGCATCACTGGCCGGTCTTCGGTGTTCCCTGCGGCGGCGAGGGCCTGGGCAGGTCGGTGATGATCTCTATCTTTATGGGGGCGCTTCCGGCGCCGGGCACGCGCACCGTCTGAAGGGCTCCCTCGGCCGTGGTGGTCATTCTTATGTCGAGTTCCTCCTTACTCTCGAAGCCTCCGTTGGCGATGCTGGGGCCACCATCAAAAATCACCAATGATCCCCCCTTCGTGACGATGCAGGGACAGACCGATTCAGCAAGAGCGGAATGATAACGAGGGTCATGGGGGCCACCATAGATCACCACCTTTCCCTTCAGTGCCGGCTTGAGGCTTCCGGACAGATTATAGAAAACCACGTATTCTCCGGGCCCCACATTCGGGATTCGGACCTCGCCACTGTTATTACTGACTGCCGTGAGGGAAGTGTCAATCGTACATTCCGGCTTCCCTTCCTTCTTTGGGGCGAGTATGACTCTGGCGGATGGGACCGGCTTCTTCGATTCGGTGTCAATCAACACGGCGAAGAATTCGTGCCGCAACTGCTCTTGTGGCCCCGAACCGGCAGGCGCCGCGCATGAGCAGGCAAGGATCGCAACGGTTGGAACAGCCGATCGGACAAGCAGCGCGAGGCTCTCGACAAAAGTGCGTTTCATGGATATCCTCTCAGCCACCGAGTGTATTGGATCGCGGCTCGAATGGGCGTGGCCACCAATTCACACGAATGCACGCGGATCAGTCATTCGTGTTTATTCGTGGCCTGACTATTTCACGCGTGCACCGGCGACTGGGCGTTCACTTCCTTCACGATCCCGTACTACGAAGCCCCTGGCGCCGCCGAACAGCATCAGCGTCTTCGGGTCTGGGACAGCTCTTTCTCGATGCCCGCAAAGCCCGGATTCATGCTGCGCCCGATCATGATCGCGTGGCGTCGTTCAGCGCCGATCTGCCTTCCGTCGCTACAGGGCCACGTACTCGGTGTCGGTGGTGGGTGCGGGAATCGGAGCGCCCTGCTCACGTAGCTCGTCCAAATAGAGTTCGATTGCTTCCCGAATCCTGCGCTCCATTTCCTCGCGCGTGTGGCCGACGCTCACGCAGCCCGGCAGATCGGGCACGTATGCGGAGTAGCCGGTTTCGGTCTTCTCGATAACGACTGCGTATCTCATTTCAGCCCCGCTTGTTTCAGGATACTCAAGAGCGTGCCGACCGCGAGATCGGACCCCGGGTGGCCGGGCACGACCACGATCCCTGGCTTCGTAACGTGAGTGTAAACTCGATGATCGCCGCGCGTGCGCTTGACCGTCCATCCTTCCTTCTCGATCAGTTTAACAGCGTCCCTGACTTTCATGCTGCACGTCGCGGCCCGCTCGGGCTGCATCCGGGCCTGCCCTCACGCGTGCACCGGCGACTGGGCGTTCACTTCCTTCACGATCTCGGAAAGGAAACTCTTGGCGTCGCCGAACAGCATCAGCGTCTTCGGGTCGTAGTACAGCTCGTTCTCGATGCCGGCGAACCCTGGATTCATGCTGCGCTTGATCACCATCACGTTGCGCGCTTTGTCCACATCCAGAATCGGCATCCCGTAAATGGGGCTGGTCTTGTCGTGCCGCGCCGCCGGATTCACCACGTCGTTGGCGCCGATCACCAGGGCCACGTCGCACTCGGAGAACTCGTTGTTGATGTCCTCCATCTCGTGCAGCCGGTCGTAGGGGATGTCCGCCTCGGCCAGCAAGACGTTCATGTGACCGGGCATGCGTCCGGCCACCGGGTGTATGGCGAACTGCACGTCCACGCCGCGCTTGATCAACTGGTCGGTGAGCTCGCGGACCTTGTGCTGGGCCTGGGCCACGGCCATGCCGTAGCCTGGCACGATGATCACCTTCTGCGCGTTCACCAGCAGCATGGCTGCGTCCTCGGCGGTGGCGCTGCGCACCGGCCGCGCCTCGGCCTTCCCGGCCGCCTTCGCCTGCACCTGGCCGAACGCTCCAAACAGCACGTTGGTGAACGACCGGTTCATGGCCTTGCACATGATCACCGACAGAATGAAGCCCGACGCGGCGTTCAACGCGCCGGCGATGATCAGCAGGCGGTTCTGCAGCGCGAAGCCCATGGCGCAGGCCGCTGCGCCCGCGAACGAGTTCAACAGCGCGATCACGGTGGGCATGTCGCCGCCGCCGATGGGCAGGATGAACATCACGCCGAACAGCAGAGAGATCACCACGAACGCCGGATACATCCACACCGGGGCCTCGGTCACGATGGGCCAGACGCCAAACACGACGCCGGCGGCCAGTACGGTGAGGTTGACGAAATTCTGGCCCTTGTACGTGATGGGCGGCGAGGGCACCAGTCCCTGCAACTTGCCGAAGGCCATGAGGCTGGCCGTGAAGGTGAGGAACCCGAGCAGCACTTCGATGGTCAGAGCCACCATCTTGAAACCGGTGGGTGGCGCGGAGAAGTCGAGATAGTACTCCGCGGTGCCCACCAGAGCGGCAGCCAGCGCGCCGAAAGCATGCGACAAGGCGGTGAACTGCGGCACCGAGGTCATGGGCATCAGCCGCGCCATGGGAGCGCCAATCATCGCCCCGATGGCGATGGCGATCAGGATGCCCGTATAGTTCACCACCTCAAAGCGCAAAAGCGTGCCGATGATGGCCAGCGCGAAACCGATCTCTCCGGTGATGACGCCGCGCCGCGCCGTCGACGGGTGATTCAGCCACTTAATTGCGAATACGGTGGCGAAGGCGGCAAACAGGTAAGCAAATTGCCAGAAATACTGAGTAAAGGCGGATTCCATTATCGCTTACCCCCTTTACCCGGCTCGCGCTTGAACATCTTCAGCATGCGGTCGGTAATCATGAAGCCGGCCACGATGTTGAGGGTCGCGGCGGTCACCGCCACCAGACCGAGAATCTTCGGCAGCGTCTTCACGCCGTCGGCGCCGGCGATCAGAATGCCGCCCACTACCGAAATCGCCGAGATCGCGTTGGTGAGCGACATCAGCGGCGTGTGCAGCAGCGGAGAAACCCGCCGCACGAGCTCGAGGCCCAGTATCACCGCCAGCAGGAATACGTAGACGCTCAGAATTCCCAGTTCGAAAACATCCGTTGGATTATGCCCGTTCATGCCTTCACCCCCAGCAACGCTTCCACGCGCGGATTCGCCACGCTGCCGTCGCGCGCCACCAGCGTCTCTTTCGTGATTTCGTCGGAAAGGTCGATGTTGATTTCGCCTTCCTTATTGATGATGTTCTTCAGGAACGTCGAAATATTGCGCGCGTACATCTGGCTGGCGTGATACGGGATCGTAGCGGGCAGATTCATCGGCCCAAGGATGGTCACGCCGTTGTCCACAACCTTCTCGCCGGGCTTCGTCAGCTCGCAGTTGCCGCCGCGCTCGGCCGCCAGATCCACAATCACCGAACCGGGCGCCATGCAGCGCGCCATGCCGGCCGTGATCAGCAGCGGGGCTTTACGACCGGGGACGGCCGCTGTGGTGACCACCACGTCCATCTCCCGCATCACGTTGCCGAGGGCGTCGCGCTGCCGCTGGATGGCCTCCGCGCTCATCTGCTTCGCGTAGCCACCGGTTCCCTCGCCGCTCTCGCCCACGTCAATTACCACGAACTTCGCGCCCAGGCTCTCGATCTGCTCTTTCACCGCCGCGCGCACGTCGTAGCCGCTCACGATGGCGCCCAGACGGCGGGCCGTGGAGATGGCCTGCAATCCGGCCACGCCCGCTCCCAGCACCAGAACGCGGGCCGCCGGTATTGTTCCGGCCGCGGTCATCATCAGCGGGAACATGCGCGGCTGCTCCACGGCGGCCAGCAGCACGGCTTTATAGCCGGCCACGGTGGCCATGGAGGACAGCACGTCCATGCTCTGCGCGCGCGTGATGCGCGGAATCAGCTCCATGGAGAACAGCGTGATGCCGCGCTTTGCGATCTCCGCGATGAACTGTGGCTCGCTTAGCGGATCGCACATGCCGACGACGATCTGTCCATTCTGCAGCGCCGGAGAGTCCTCCACGCGAACTTGCAGCAGCACCTGCGCGGTCTGGCGCACTTCGTCCGCGGTTGCGGCCATTCGCGCGCCCTTTGCCTCATATTCCTTGTCGGGAAAACCGGCATCCGTTCCCGCGCCGCGTTCGACGATGAACTGCACGCCCACTTTGGCGAGCACATCCATAACTCGTGGCGCCATGGCCACGCGCCGTTCGCCCGGGAACGTTTCCTTAACAACGCCCACAGTGATACTCAATCGTTGCCTCCTCGGGGTGGAACAAGACTCAAGTTTACGCTCTCTCCGCCAGCAGAGCGTTGACGCGCTCCATCACCGCAAAGGCGTCCGCGACATACACCACATCCGCTTTGCCGCGCGCCCATCCGCAGTTCGGGTCCAGGTTCACGGCGCGCCTTTCGCGAATAAACCGCCAGCCTACCACGTGGGGCTCTTCGCCATGGCAGCAGGTGGCCAGGCCTTTGGGATGGCGCGGCGTGGCGCCGGTTTGCCCCACCTGATTCATGTGCGACAGGAAGGGCAGAACGGCCTGACCTTCGCCGCTGAGATCGACCAGCGATTTGCTGGAGCCGAGCGATGCCTCCGCGCCGTTGATGAAGCCGAGAATCAGGCGCGCGGCATCGTCGATGTGCGGCTTGCCGTCGGCCTGCTTGCGGGTCCAGCCCGCGCCGGCCACGAAGAGGAGCTTCGCGTCGGGGCGGATGGTCTGCTGTTCGGCCTTGGGCGACTGACGTCCGATGACGCGAGTTCGGGTGGCGGCTTCGACGGCGACGGGCTCGACATTCGCCGATCCTGGGGCTGCGCCGGCCGGGCCTTCCCACGCCACGGCGCCACCGCCGTCGACAAGAATGATCCAGGGCCGTTCGGTCCGTTCCAGCACGGCCTCCATGCGCTGGCGATAATACCAGCGGGCGATTTGCGGGCCGGTGGCGACGCCGGTGACATGCGTGTCGATGCGTCCGCCGAGGCGCTGCGCGACACCCGCCAGACATCGTGCGAAACGCGACGTCTGCGGCGCGACGATGATGGTGGCTTGCGCGGCGTTCGCGATGGCCTCGGCTGTCGCGGCGTCGCTCGCATAGCGCGATTCGGCAAACGCTTCGCCGGCGACGCCAAGGATTCGCGAGGCCCCGCAGTTGGCGATGCTGTCCGCCGCCCGCTGCACGTTGCCGCCGACGAGGCCCGCCACCAGCGTTCCGCCCAGCGATTTCGCCGCGGCCAGAGCTTCCAGCGCCAGACGGCCCAGCGTGCCGTCGGCTTCCGTGTGTGCAAGAAAGAGGACTGTTTCTGCCATGGCTATTCCGCGGTAACCCACTCCACAATCTCGCGCGCGATGTCTTCCACCGAAGTGTCTTTCACTACCCGCGTCTCGCGCTGTTGTTTAGGCAGCGCGACGCTGATGAAGGTGCATCCGGCGCCGACGGGCGCGGCCTTCGCCTTCTGCAGCGCGGGCAGGATGAGGCGCATGTTCTGCATGCCGATTTGCGGGCTGTTCGCGGGCTCGGGCAGATTGCCGGTGGCCCAGCCCAGCACCGCCGGCGCGCCCGCGCACACCGACACCTGATGCTGGCCGCCCTCCGCGCGCTCGAGAATGCGCAGCGAGCCATCGTCGCCCACGGTCAGCTCGTCGACGCCCTGGAACTGCTCGGTGATTCCCAGCCTTTCGCCCACCATCTGCAGGGTGACGCCGGCGGCGCGCGAGGCCGATTCCCAGCCGCCGAACAGCAGCAGACGCGCGCGGTCGAGCCCGGGAATCGCTTCAATGGCGCCGGCAAGCGCGGCGGCCACTTCGGCCGCATCGGTGAATCCGCCGGAAGGACCATCGACAGCCACCAGTTCCAGCGGAACACGCTGCGCCACGGTCATCATCACCTGCTGCAACTTGGCCTTGGGCGCGAGGCTCACCAGCCAGACCTTGCTGCCTGCATGCTTCTTCGCCAGATGCGCGGCCTCGTAAAGCGCATGGCCGGCCCACGGGTCGAGCACGTGCGGCAGCAGCAACTCGTTCTTCAGCGCCGGACCGTTGGGGCCGGTGATCGGCTCCAGCGTCTGCAGCGGGTCCGGCACAATGCCGCCGCAGACCACAATGTGAAATGTGTGGCTCATTCGTGTTTATTCGTGTTCATTCCTGGCTAGTTTTCCGCCGAGTGCAGGCCGCCGCCGCCCGCCGCGAACTCGATGTTGTCGCAGTTCCACAGGCACGCCCCACAGTGCACGCACTTTTCACGATCGAACGTCGGCGCTCCGCCTTCCTTGTCCGCGGCAATCGCCTCGCCCGAACACATCTCCAGACAAATCCGCCGATGGCACAGCACGCACAACTCGCGATCGAGGAACGAGACGTGATCGCGGAACCCGGGCGCGCCCTGCACCTTGCCGCCCACCAGCAGCGCGTCCTGATGCGACATCAGCAGCTCGCCATCGTAGGGAATTGAGGGCCAGCCCACGCGATCCATCAGGCGATCGTGCAGCGGCACACCGTCGGAGCGGCACTGTGCGTCAATCTGTTCAATCTCGGCCAGCGGGATGCGCCCGCCAAAATACTTCTCCATGGGCTGGATGCGATCCGACGATGGCCGCGACCGCGCGTGCACGGCGATCTTTCCGCGGGTCAGGCCGGCCAGCCCCATGCCCACGAGGCCGGTGAGGAAGCCCCGCTGGAAGCCGTTCCGGGCGTTCTCGGCCACGCGGCTTTCCTGATCCAGCCAGCTCGCGCGCCGCCTCCGCACGTAGGCGCGCTGCAGGTTCTCGCTGGTGTACGGCGCTTGCTCGCGCATCAGTTCGAGGACGCCCTCGCCCAGTTGGATACCCGTGCTCCAGGCTTCGTCCACGCCGGAGCCCGTCAGCACATTGGTGGTCCCGGAGCCCTCTCCGATGCGTGCGTAGCCATTGCCCACCAGCCACGGCTCGCCGCGCCGGCCCGATTCCTGCAGGCTCTTGGCGCCCCACGACCGCAGCTTCCCGCCCTTCAGGTATTGCCACAGGAACGGGTGCATCACGAAGTGCTGCAGATAGCGATACGACGTGCGCGCCGGGTTGTCGAACCAGGACGGCACGAAGATGCCCACGGAGGCGAGATTGCCCGGATGCACGTAGAAGAAACCGAAAATGTCCGGCTCGGGGAATCCGATGGTATGGAACACCGTGCCCGGATGGAGGCCGCAATCGGCGGGCAGTTCCACCACCATCTTCGAACCCAGTGCCCAGTCGTTGCGCTCAAAGCCCGGCGGTATTCCGAAGTGCTCGTCCAGGCGGCGTCCGACGGGGCCCACCGGACCATCGGCCACCACCGTGAGCGGCGCGCGAATGTCCATACCCGGCTCGCCGCCCTGGTCCGCCAGGCGCACGCCCACCACCGCATCGCGTTCGATCAGCGGCGCGGACACAGGCATGCCCGGCCACACCTGCACGGTGCCGGTCATCATCAACTGTTCGCCCACCCATTGGTTGAACTGGCCGATGGAGAGTACCAGACCGCCCTTCTTGTGCAGGAAACCGGGCGTCCAGGGAAGCTCGACGGCGTGCTTCGCGCCTGCGCCAGCGAGTCTGGCCATCCCGTCCAGCGCGCGCACGGTGCCGGAGCGGCGGCTGGCGCCGTGGGGATCCAGCAGGTACAGCACCTTCTCTTCGCGCACGGGCGCGGCCATCGGGATTTGCGAGGGATCGAATTCGGGGAAGGACGCGCGAATGCCGCGCGCCTTCGTGACCACGCCGGACACGCCGAAACCAAGACCGTCGGCGCGCTCGTAGCAGATCACCGTCGGGGGCGTTTCCATCTCCGCCAGCTTCGGCGCGATGGTGTGGAGGAAGCCGCCCATCGCCGGCCCGAAACCGACGCAGACGATATCTACGTCCATGGAGGGGCGGTCACTCATGGGTTAGTGACCACTCCGTTACCGTCGTGGCTCGGTAGCCGCCAGCAAACACGAACAATCGCGTTCTCATGCCGGGTAATCCAGCGCTGCCGGAATCATCACCTTAGTGAGCGCTTCGGCGGCCCGGTCTTTCGCCAGACCGGAACCGGTGAGGCAGCCATCCAGCTTCGTCCGCAGGCGCTGGAACGGCTCGAGCCCGGGTACCTTCGCGCACGGCCCGGCCTTCAGCGGATGCCCGCCATCCTCATCCACCACGTCGGTGGGGACGCTGGTGATGCCGGGGATCACCGACTCCAGAGCGATCAGCTCGTCCGCCTTGTAACAGGCCTCAGCGTCGTCCCATGCGGGATGGCGGTTGTAACCGAAAACGAGTTCGGCGCAGATGCGGCCCACTTCCCCGGAGGCTCGCGCGGTTTGCGCGTGGCACAAGTCGCGATAGAAGTTCAGTGTTCCTTCCAGACCCTCGGCCACCACCGGGTTCTCCGGCCCGCGCGTCTCCAGCTCGATAACGGCCAGAATGAGCGAGTGCGCCGACAACAGCCAGCAGAGAGCGTCGGCCAGCGGGAAGGTGACGCCCTGCCGGGTGCTGTGATACAAGCCCGTGCCATGGGCATCCTTCGCCACCTGCAAATGCCCCACTGTCCACAGCCACATCTGTATAGCCGTGGCCAGAGCGCAGGCTCCCGTGCCCGGGCGCCGCTCGGCGATCGCGCGCAGCTCCCTCACCATGCCGCGCAACTGCGCGAGGAACAGCGGATTGATCATGGTGATGGAAAGCTGCCGGCGCTGCACCGCCTCGGGCCCTTCGTAGGTGGCCTCCAGTTGCGCGTCCATCCACTTGTGGCCGAGGAAGCCGGGGCAATCCTCGGTGATGCCGTAGCCGCCCATCAGGCTCACCGCTTCCCGCATCACATTCGCGCCGTGCCCGGTGTCCCAGAGCTTGGTGGCGGGGCAGTAGACGCTGGCCAGGGAATCGAGCAGCGCGTAGCGGACCAGAGTATCGGTGTTCAGATCCTCCCAGCGCGCGGCGTTGCGGACGGATTCGGGCTGCCGCTGCAGGTCCAGATACTCCAGCGCCCTCTTCTCCACCGCGCGCATCGCCTTGAACGCGGACATGCCGCCACCGATGCCCCGGGAGGCAAGAACGGCGTCCTTCTCCTTTTCGAGCGGATCCAACTGGTCAAACTGGCGTGCGGTGACGAAGCCCAGCGCGGCAGCCGCTTCTCCGGTGGCCCACACGTCCACCAGACGATACAGCGCGTCCTGCTTCTGCTGCAGTCCCAGTTCATAGCGGGGCGTGCCCGGGCTCACGACATCGCTGCCGCGGAAGCGGTCGCGCTGATAGCGGATCAGCGGCTCCACGGCCGAGAGCAGCTTCGCGGCGGTCATCAGTCCCACGGTGACGCGCGTGCGCTTGAACACCGCTTCGATGATCTCGCCGTGCCCGTAGCGCGGGATGATGACTCCGTCCTTCACGCTGTAGCCGCCCACGATGCGGTTGGCGGGAACGCGCAGGCGGAACACCGGATCGCTGGTTGAGGAAAGCTGGTGGACCATCTTGCGCGAGGGCACTCCGCGGTCGAACAGGCCGGGGTCGCTCTCTTCCAGGATCACGAAACAACTGCCCTTGATGCGCGGGTCGCCGGAATCCACCGCGGCGGTGACGAAATTGGCGAACCCCATGTTAGTGATGAATCGGCCGCGCTTCTCCACGTTGAGGATGGGCTCTTTGCCCTCCTCCCACTCGGCGATGCTGACCCGGCCGGAAAGCAGACCGGTCTCCACGCCGACAAACGGCAGCGGCTCGGTGAGCGCGAAGGCGCCCCGCCATTGTTGCCGGTCTTCGCCGGGCGCGGCGGGAACACAGCGCGCCATGTACTCGGCGTACTGTTCGGGCGTGCCGCGTTCGTGGATGGGACCCAGCGCCAGGCCGGTTGCCAGACTGCCCGTCGCGGCTCCTCCATCCACCCATGCGAGCTCGAAGGCAATCAGCGCGAGCGCGAGGTTCTTGGGGCCCTCGATGTAGCCGCCCTGCTCGGGGTCCATGAACGCGGAGGTTATCCCGGCGGCGTCGAATTCCTTCAGCATCGCGGCTTTCTCTTCGGTCCACTCGTGGGTGTTGCGCGCCCCGCCCGCCACCAGCCGGGCCACTGTTCCACGTGCCACGGACCGGGCCGCCTGCACCACCATCTGCAGGTCGAGCCGGTCCGAGAACCCCCACATGATCTGGCGAACGTCATCAGTGGGGAGCGTGCGCAGGAACTCCGTCCTCTTGTCGGCAGCCACTGTAGCCATGGGCAACTCCTTCTGAGTGTGGAACTTCACCACATAGACGCGCCCGCGTTCCTCAGTGTGGTGGACTCAGGGAGTGCAATCGTTCTGCCAGCCGGAACTAAAGGCAATCAGGGGACTTGCGGAGCGTTACGGTACGGTTTCCTGGGGCATTTGCACCAGCTTGCTGAAGCGGGGCTGCCAGGCGGTGGGTGAAATCGCTACAAGGCCGGCGTCCGCTTTCGCCCGAAGCGGGCCTGGATGGCGTGGAAGATCAGGGGCAACAGCGAAACAAAGATGACCAGCAGGACGAACTTCTCAAAATGCCGCCGGACGACGGGGACGCCGCCGAGAAAGTAGCCCAGCAGGGTCATGGAAATCACCCATCCGGTTCCGCCCACGATGTCGAAGGGCAGAAAGCGCCGGTAGGGCATCTTCGCGATGCCTGCCACGAACGGGGCGAAGGTCCGGATAATCGGCACGAACTTGGCGTAGATGATGGTCTTGCCGCCGTGCCTTTCGTAAAAGGCGTGGGTACGCTGCAGGTACTCCTGTTTGAAGAGCCGGGAATCGGGCCGGCTGAAGATGACCGGACCGCTGCGCCGGCCCAGCAGGTAGCCGGACCAGTCGCCGATCATGCAGGCGCAGATCAGCAGCACGATCATGAGCGTCATGTCGAGGCGCCCGGCGCCGCAGACCACTCCGATGGTGAACAGGAGAGAATCGCCGGGGAGCACAAATCCAACCAGCAGGCCGGTCTCCGAGAAGACGATGGCGGCCAGCAGAGCGTAGCTGTACCAGCCCGTCACCACCGTGGAAAGGAAGTGTATGAGCTTGTCCGGATCGGTGAGGGTGCGCAGGAACTCGATGAAGGACTGGATCATTGGGCGCGATGTGGGGCAGGATGGAATCCCGCGCGGCGGTTGATTACCGCCGCTGATTCGGGTGCAAACGTGGCGGTGGGCCGATTGAAAATCGGCCAGCAGCTTAACAAGCTGCCCCGCAGAGCGGCATAGCCGCAACCAGGGGGCAGGGCGGCCTGAGAGGCCGCCGCAGGCTACGAGCCTGCCCCACACGGAATCGTCGCGCGCTGCGAAGATTCTCGGGTGTAGTAGTACAAGGGCTCAGCCCGTCCGTAAAGCAGTTCTTGCCACGGGCTGCCATGGCGCTCAGCTCTTCTGCCTTTCCAGAATGCGATCCATCACGTCCTTGTGGTACTTGAGCTTTCCTTCGTTGATGAGCCTGGTCATCACGCTATCCTGGAAGAGCTGGCTCTGCTCCGACGCGTGCTGCTGTTTCAGCTCCTGGATGATTTTCTCCTGCTGTGCGACGAACTGGGCCGCGTCGGCCGGCGTCTTCGCGATCACCTTCGCCACCACCTGTCCGCCCGACGTTTCTATGGGGCCGAGGATCCTGCCAACCGGGCTACTGAAGGCTTCCCGCAGGTATGCCGCTGGCCCGAGCCCCTCGGCCGCGCCGGTGCGGGTGAAATCGTCGGTGGTTTTCACGGTAGCGCCGGTGGCCTTCGCCGCCGCCTCGAGATCGCCCGTGCTCTTTGCGATGTCGGCGGCCTTCTTTGCATTGGCGCGCATCAGCTCGCCGGTGCGCGCGCTGATGTAGGAACCGCGGAGTGTATCCTTGACATCGGCGTATTCCGCCGGGCCGCTCGGGATGGTCTTGCGCAGGGATGCTATCACCAGCCTTGTGGTGCCTGCCGGGAGCACCTGGCTGACCTCGCCTTCCTTCAGCGCGGTGATGGCCGCGATGGTGTCCTTATCCGTCCCGATGCCGGGAATGGCAACGCCCCGGATCAGGCCGCCGACGCTCATGCAGGCGATGCCCAGCCGGGCGCCGATCTTCACGCAATCCCGCGGGGCTTTCGCCAATTCGGCGCGCGCCTGATCGGCGAGAGACTGCATGCGGTCCGCCACCATTTCGCTTTTCAGTCCGGTGGCGATTTCGCCGCGCACCTCGTCAAACGGCCGCACGCGCGCCTGCTCATGCGCCAGCACCTGGACGATGTGGAAGCCGTACTCGGTGGTGACCAGACCGCTGATTTCGTTCGGCTTGAGGGAGAAGGCCGCCGATTCGAAGTTGGGAACGGTCTGACCGCGAACGATCCAGCCCACATCGCCGCCATGTTGCGCCGAACCCGGATCGTCCGAGTTCTTCGTGGCGAGTTGCGCGAAGTCCCCGCCGGACCGGACCTGCTTCAGAAGCGCCTCCGCTTTGGCTTTGATCTTGTTCACTTCGTCCGGCGACTGGCCCGTGGTCTTGAGCAGAATGTGCCGCACATGGACGCGCTCCGGGATGCGGAACTGGTCGAGGTGCGAGCCGTACCAGTTGCGAACCTGCGCATCGGAAAGCTCGATGCCTTCGGCCATCTTCGACTGATCGACGATCAGCGCGTCCAGGTCCCGTTTCTCCTGTGTCTTATAGAAGCCCCGGTTCCGGTTGAAGTAATCCTCGAGGTCGCTGGGAGTCGGGTTGATCTTGCCCTTCAGCTCCTCGGGGGAGAAAGCGACGTACTGGAGTCTGACCTTCTCGTTCTGCTCGTTGTAGGCCTGGCGGGCCTCCTCGGGCGTTATCACAATGCCCGCCGTGGCCATGCTTTGCAGTCGCGAGGCCAGTTCCGCCTCGCGGACACGAGCCTCGAACTGGGGAATGGTCATGCCCTGTTCGCCCACGAACCGTTCGTAGGTGGTGCGGTTACTGAACTGCCCACCGCCGATGGACTGAATCATGTTGGCGAGGTCGGCGTCGCTGACTTCGAGGCCCAGCCTCCGCGCCTCCCAGGCCATGGCCCGCTCGCGAATGAGGCCGTCCACGATGCGGGGCACGTACACGTAGAGGAGGTTCTCCGGGACGTGCTGATTGCGCAGCGCGCTCTGGATGCGTGCCTGCACTTCCTGCGCGGTGATCGCCTCGCCGCCGACCTCGGCCGCGATCTGGTCGTCGGTGTTGCGCGTTCCAGCCGTGGGTCCGCCGGGAACCAGGTACAGCAGCATGGAGGTGGCCACCAGCAGCAGCAGTGCGCCGAGGACAATGCGGACGGCCTTGTCCCGGCTGCGGAACAGATTGAACATGCGTTGGAACTCCTGAAAAAGCGGGGAAGTCTAACCGACCAGTATAACAATGCGGGGTGCGGGCGAGAGAGGCGCTACCGTTGTCTTGTGGACAAGTTCGAAGAGATGTCGGCGAGACGCAAACGGGCGCACGCGAGGCTGGTCGCGCTGAAGTCCCCGGTGTATCGCGCGTTCCTGGAGATGGAGCGGGCGGCCTTTGCCGAAGGCGCACTGCCGAAGAAGCAGAAGGAACTCATAGCGGTCGGAATCTCCGTGGTCGGGGACTGCGAATCCTGCATGCAGTGGCACATCGGACAGGCGGCCGCTGCCGGAGCGTCGTTTGAGGAAGTGCTCGAAGCCATCGAGATCGGCATTGAAATGGGCGGCGGACCGGCTACGGTGTCCGCACGGTTCGCGCTGGAGGCGATGGACAACGTGGGGTTGAAGCCGGGGGAAGGGGCAGGCCGCTGAGCGACCCGCCCCCGCCGCGCACGTGCGTTACTGGTTGCTGGCTGCCGCAGCCGGAGCCGCTTTCAGCACATCGTTGGCGAAGAAGAACTTGCCGTCGTTCGGCACCATCATGATCTGCACCTTGTCGGAGAGCTTCTCGGCGATGATCTTCTGAATCAGCAGCGGGTTCCCTTTGATCACGTCGGCTTCCAGCCTCATGCGGTCCGCGTCGGCGGCGGCCACGTGGCGGATGCGGTCGGCCTCGCCCTCGGTGATCAGCTTGCGCCGTTCCAGCTCGGCCTTGCTGTCGATCACCTTGGCCTGGGCCGATGCCTCAGCGTTCATCACCGTGGCTTCCTTGCGCGCCTGGGCTTCCAGCCGGCTCTGTTCAATCTGCTTCTGCTTGAGCGGCAGCGTGTGCTGCATGGCGTCCGCCTGGGCTTTGGCTTCGATCACCGTCACCTCGGCTTTGGCTTCGGCCTGCTTGATCTCACGCACCTTGTCCGCGTCGGCTTCCAGCTCCGCTTCCTTCACCATCTTCTGTTTCACCTCGAGTTCCACCGAGAGGCGGTCGTTCTCCTGCTCCTTGAGCAGCAGCCCTTCCATGCCCTTTGCGTACTCTTCGGGAAGCTGGATGTCGCGCACCATCACTTCCTTCACCACCACGCCGTCGGCGGCCAGGCGCCTGGCGATTTCGCCCGCGACGGCGCGCGTGATTTCGTCGCGCCGGGTGGCGAACAGCTCCCGCACATTGTAGTTGGGCGCGGCTTCGCGGAACGCGCTGGCCACCACCGGCGGAACGATCTCCTTCTCCACCGGCTGCGGCAGATTGCTCTCGATCCAGGGCAGCTTGCGGGGATCGAGCCGGAAGCGCACGGTGGCCGCCAGACCCACGCTGAGCCCCTCTTTGGTCTGCACGCGCAGCACTTCGGTCTGCTTTTTCGGGTCGTCCGGCAGGCTGGTTGTGTAGACGTGATCGCGGATGCTGAACAGCTCCACGCGGTCTACCAGCGGGGCCACCAGGTGCACCCCCGGATACAGCGTTTGGGGCCGGGTACCGCCGAACTGGCTGAGCAGCACGCCGGCTTCGCCGCTGGGCACCAGGATGATGCTCATGCCCGCCAGCAGCGGGACGCATCCGGCCACGGTCAGGCGCAGGGCCGCTTTCCAGTGCAGCGGGTGCGGAGGGCCCGGCTCGCTGTCGCCACGGCTCCGGAGAATGACGTAAAGGTCGTGGATCAGGATTCCCGCCGCTCCCAGCAGCAGCCCGATTCCAATCACGCTCAACAGGTACTTGAGGAACAACATGGTGATCTCCTTTTCTGGTTTCAGTTCTTCGCGAACAGCTCGTACGGCTGGTCGACAAGTTCCACCGTGGCTCCCACGGGCACCAATTCGAACAGCTCCTCCACGTCCCTGGTCCTCATGCGGATGCACCCGTGCGATGCGGACTTGCCGATGGACTGCGGAACGTTGGTGCCGTGAATGCCGTAGCCATGGGCGCTCAGCCCCATCCAGCGCGTGCCCAGAGGATTCGACGGGCCGGGCCGGACCACTCCGCCCGGGCCGTACCACGTGGGGTGCTGGACGCGGTTCACAATGTGGAACTCGCCGGCAGGACTGGGCGTGGACGGCTTGCCCGTGGCAACGTCGTAGACCCGGATCACGCGCTCGCTTTCGAGCAGGACCAGTTTGTGATCGGGGATGCTGATGACGATGCGGCGGGTGTCGCCGGCCAGCGCGCTGACGCCGGTCAGCAGGAGGAGGGTCAGGAGCTTTCGGTGGTTCTCAGTGCGGCTCATGCCGTAGCGAATGGCAGGAGGCTGGCCAGGGGAGAGTCCGCTGATTATAAAGGACTTGCCGGAACGGCCGCGATGGGATCGCGTGTCCGGCTGGACACGTTATGTCAGAAGGCACACAAACAGGTACCCTGATCCTTGAGCGCCACGTCAAGATTGGAGAAGAGCGGTGGGAGTCGCTTTTTGAGACTTCGCTCCTATATACCAATCATTCTGTTCTTCGCTGCCGCGGCCGGGGCGCGCGCTGAAGTGGCGTTGTTCCTTGAGGAGCCATTCGCCAAATTCGGCAGATTCAATCCGACCGGGCATGCCGCCGTTTATCTCTCGCGAGTCTGCGCGGCGTCTCCCGTGTCGCTGCGCCGCTGCGGGCCCGAAGAGCCGGGTGTCGTCATCAGCCGCTACTACCGCGTGGGCGGCTACGACTGGGTGGCGATTCCGTTGCTGCCGTACTTATACGCCGTGGACGACCCCAGTGAGATCCCGGCGGAAGTGGATACCAAAACCGAGGCGCTTCTTCGCGACCGCTACCGGCGCAGCCACCTCCTGGATATCGTGCCGGACGACCGGGATGGGACAGCACCGGACGGGACGTGGATTCAATTGATTGGTTCCGCGTACGATCGCAAGATCTATGTTCTGGAGCTGGATACCGACGATGAGCAGGACGAGAGGTTTATCGAGAAGTTCAACACGGAGCCAAACGCGAGCCACTTCAACCTGCTGTTCAGCAACTGCGCGGGCTTTTCCAGCCGCGTGATCAATTTCTTCCACCCGCACGCGACCCATCGGAGTTTCATCGCCGACGTGGGCCTGAGCACGCCGAAACAGGTGGCAAAGTCGCTTATCCGATATGGAAGGCACCACCCCGACTCGCGATTCAGAGCTTTTGTGGTTCCCCAGGTACCCGGCAGCCTGGGGCGCAGCAAAGCGATTCGGGGAATACTCGAATCGCTGGTGACTGGCCCGGAATACACTCTTCCCGCGGCGGCGTTTGTGCATCCGTTTGTTCTGTGCGGCGCGGCTGCGGTGTACCTGACCAGGCCACTCTTCCACTCAGGCCGTCACTTTCCGGGCGATATCGGCGTTCCTCTGAATCCCGACGAAATCGCCTCAAAGCTGGCGTTCGACAATCAGCTCAGCCGAACAGACTACCGGCGCCAGTAGCCGCGATAATAGCGGTGTCCGTAGTAACGCGGGCCCACCCAATGGGCGCGCGCATAGGGCGGGCGGGCCCAGTAGCCGGCGTGCCAGTACCAGCGCGGTCCAACCGGGTAGTGGTATCCGGCGACCCAGACGTAGCCCGGTCCGGGTGTTGGCGCGTAGTATGTGTATGCGGGAGGCGGCGGAGGCGGTCCGTACGCGTATCCCCCACCACCAACTCCGAATCCTACGAAGACGTGCGTTCCGGCGAACATTGAGGTCCCGGCCAGCAACAGGATTACGAGCAATCTGGTTTTCATGTCTCTTCCTCCTGTCTTCTCTGATGCAAAACCGGTTCCATCCGTAAACAATTGAAAAGACGCGGGAACATTGCTGTGCTGGTGGCCGATGTCCACCGCCGCTGGTGATTTTTGGCCAGTCAGGCGTTCACCAGCTCCACGGATGGGAATTCCCCGAGGTGGCGGATGAGATTTAGCGACCCGTAGCGCTGGGCGATGCGGAATACGTTCTCGCCGGGCACTCCCAGGGCATCGGCCAGGACAATTCGCACTACGCCGCCGTGCGTGACAATGGCGATGGTCTGGCCCTCGTGCTGCGCGAGCAGAGCGTGGTACGCACTGAGGACGCGCGCCCGCATTTGCGTGAAGCTCTCGCCGTTGGGGAACTGTACCAGGGTGGGGGTCTCCATCCACTTGCGGTACAGGTCGGGGTGGGTGGTCGCAATGTCGTCGTAAGTGAGGCCTTCGAAGTCGCCGAAGTCGAGTTCTCGGAACTCCGGGAGGATGGTGATGGCGAGGCCGTGCGGCGCGGCGATTGCTTCGGCGGTTTCGGTGGCGCGGCGGCGCGGGCTCGAGCAGAGGGAGGCGAACGGCTCGGCGAGGAGGCGCTCAGCCAGTCGCGCGGCTTGTTCGCGGCCGGCCGGAGAGAGGCCCGTATCGAGCGAGCCATAGCAGCGCCCGCGAACGGACGCGTCGGGTTCGGCATGCCGGATGAGCCAAACAGCGGTCATCGGTTGAGCACGACCCCCGTGAGCAGCACCGCCGTTTCGCAGATCTGCGCCGTTGCGCCAAGGGTATCGCCGGTGATCCCTCCGATGCGCCTCCGTGCGAACGCGCCCAGTGCCAGCGTGATCAGCAGTGTGATGCCGGTGGCTGCGAGCGCGTGCCAGCGAATCAGAAAGCCGGTGGCGCAGACCGTCAACGTGGCCAGGGTCAGCTCGCGCGCGCCGACATGGGACGATATGGCGTTGTCGGGCCGGGCGTAGGGGAGCGCGCGGCTCAGTAGCACTATCGCCCAGCGGCCGAACGCCCCGCCCGCGGCGAGCCAGCAGGCCACCAGCAGCGGCGTCTTCAGGGCAACCAGGCAGGACGCCGTCAGCAACAGCATCAACGCCAGCGCGGTGGCGCCGTATGTGCCGATGGAGTGATCGCGCATGATGCGCAGCACGTCGTCGCGAGTGCGGCCGCCGCCGAAGCCGTCGGCCATGTCCGCCAGACCGTCGAAGTGCAGCGCGCCGGTCAGCAGTGCTTCGCAGACCAGAACCAGGATGGCCGCTACATAAGGCGGCATCACGAGCGTCGCTCCGAGCCAGACGGCACCGTAGGCGAGGCCGAGCAGACCACCAATGAGCGGGAACCACGCCGCCGCCCGCGCCACTTGCTCCGTAGAGAAAGCACGGCGGATGGGGATGCGCGTCAGGAAGGCCACTGCGGCGAGGAGGCTCATGGCTCCTTGTTCGACACGCCCGCCGAGGAGAATGTGGCCATGCCGGTGAAGGCCGCCAAAGCGCTCTGGATCAGCTTCATCGCCAGTGCCGCGCCGGTCCCTTCGCCCAGCCGCATTCCGAGGTCGAGCAGCGGCGGATCACCGATGATGTCGAGCAGCGCGGCGTGTCCGGGTTCGGCGGAGCGATGCGCGGCGAACATGTAGTCGCGTGCTGGCGCGGCCATGCGAACGGCGAGAGCAGCGGCGGCTGTAGCGATGAAACCGTCCACCACCACCGGACGGCGCAGCGCGGCGGCGCCCAGGAAGAAGCCGCACATTTCGGCGATCTCGAGACCTCCCAGCCGCTGCAGCACGTCGAGCGGCGTGGCGAGGTACCTGCCATGCAGCGCGAGTGCACGCTCGATGGCCGAGAGCTTTCGCGCGAGACATGCGTCGTCGGCGCCAGTGCCGCGTCCGGTCACCTCCGCCGCGGGCAGGCCGGTGAGCGCAGCAGCCATGGCGCTCGCCGATGTGGTGTTGGCGATCCCCATTTCCCCGCAGCCCAGCAGATTGTAGCCATCCGCGACGGCAGCTTCGGCTTCGGCGAAGCCAGCCTCCAGCGCCTCGTTCGCCTCCGCCGCGGTCATGGCTGGTTCGCGTGTGAAGTTGCGCGTTCCGTCGGCCACGTGGTGGCGGATGAGCCCGGGCAGATCGGGCAGCGGGGTGGCGACGCCCGCGTCCACGATGGCGAGGTCGATGCTACCGGCCTGGGCGAGAGCGTTGATGGCCGCGCCGCCGTTGACGAAGTTGAGGACCATCTGCGCGGTGACCTCGCGCGGGTACGCGCTGACGCCCTCTTCGGCCACGCCATGATCGGCAGCGAACACGACAATGCGCGCGGCGTCAGCCGGTGGCGTCAGCGAGCCGAAGATGGCCGCGCAGCGATTCGCCACCGCCTCCAGACGGCCCAGCGATCCAGGCGGCTTGGTGAGGTGGTTCTGATGCCGCTCGGCGGCGGCCAGCCAGTGCGTGTCAATCGGAAGAATGCGGAGGTTCATAAGTCTTCACATAGCGGCGTTGCGTTGGCGCCGGGTCAGAAGCCAGAGGAAGATCGGCCCTCCGAGCAGGGCGGTGACCGCGCCCACGGGAAGCTCCGTGGAACTGACGGCAATGCGGGCCACGGTGTCGGCCGCAATCAGGAACGCCGCGCCCAGCAGCACCGAGGCGGGCATCAGGATGCGCAGATCCTGGCCGAACACCAGACGTACGGCATGGGGGACGATTAATCCGACGAAGCCGATGGTGCCGCCCACGGCTACCGTGACGCCCACCAGCAACGAGCTGAGAAAGTAGACGGCGCCCTCGGTGCGGCGCACGTTGACGCCGAGCGAAGCGGCGGTGTCCTCGTCCACGGCCAGCAGTTGCAGGTCGCGGGCGAAGGCGAGCAGGACGACGGTGGCGGGCGCCAGCACTACGGCCATGCGCCAGATCATGTCGAAGCCGACGATGTCGAGGCTGCCAACGGTCCAGCGCAGAATCTGTAGGGAGCGCGTCGGGTCGGTGAGGTACTCGAGGATGAGGACGCCGGAGGCAGCGATCAGATTCACGATGACGCCGGAGAGCAGCAACGCGCCGGGCAGCACCACCATGCCGGCGCGG
This sequence comes from Bryobacteraceae bacterium, assembly GCA_049510065.1. Lineage (GTDB taxonomy): Bacteria > Acidobacteriota > Terriglobia > Bryobacterales > Bryobacteraceae > CAWACP01. The sequence continues at coordinate 9,324 of JBEKZH010000006.1, read as the reverse complement.
GCGATGCGGTAGACCACGCCGACGGCCAGCATGGCACCGCCGAATGAGGCCACGAACACCAGCGGCACGCCCCAGGCGCGCGCACCCCAGCCGAACGCAATGGCTACGCTTGCGCCCAATGCTCCGCCGCCGGAAACGCCCAGCGTGAACGGTTCGGCCAGCGGATTTCGGAAAAGCGCCTGCAGCGCCGCACCAACTATGGACAGCGCAGCTCCGGTGAGTGCTGCCAGGGCCACTCGCGGCATGCGCACGCGAAAGAAGAGGGCGCGGGCCATGGGGTCTGCGCGCAGCGAATCGAGAGTTACGCGTTCGTATCCGGCCCACAGTCCGAAGGCGATGGCCACCACCAGCACCGCCGCGGAGATCAGCAGGGCGCGAAGCACGCGTGAGGGCGTCATTCCGACCACACCACGGTTCGTTCTCCGATGCGCGCGGTGCGCACATGCGGGTCGTCAAAGATCGCCGCCAGCGACGGCGCCGTCAGCACTTCGGCGGGCGGGCCATCGGCCACGACACGGCCGCCGGTCAGGGCGAAGACGCGGTCGAAGGCGGGATCGATAAGCTGCAGGTCGTGCGTGACCACCAGCGCAGTGAGGCCGAAGCGATCGCGCAAACCGGCGAGCGTGCGCACCAGCGCGGAGCGATGCTTGAGGTCAAGCGCGGCGGCGGGTTCGTCCAGCAGCAGGCACTCCGGCTTCTGCGCGAGGGCGCGGGCGAGCGTCACCATCTGCCGTTCGCCGCCGGAGAGCTCGGTGATGGGCCGGTCCGCCAGATGGCCCGCGTCCACGGTTTCCAGCGCCTGCCGGGCGATGGCGCGGTCCGCTTCGTTCTCGAAATGGAAGCGCGGGCTCCACGGGCTGCGGCCGGTGAGCACCACCTCGAGAGCCGTGAACGGGAACGCGGCGGTGGTGGATTGCGGGACCCAGGCGATGCGGCGCGCCCGCTCGCGCGCGGGAATGCGATGCAGGCTGGTGTTGTCGAAGAGGGCTTCGCCGCGCGTGGGTGAAAGCAGGCCGGTGAGCAGACGGAGCAGCGTGGACTTGCCGCTGCCGTTGGCGCCGATCAGCGCGCCCAGCCGGCCGCGTTCGAGCACGAAAGACGCTCCGCGGATTACGTCATGATGTGGCTGCCAGGCGAACCAAAGGTCGCGCGCTTCCAGCATTGGTGTCACGGCTTCTCCCAATCCGCAGCGGGAATCTCCGGGTGGAAGATTCTGGCGAACAGAACGGCGGTCTTCACCACCATCTGCGAGGCGTGCAGAACGTAATCCTCATGAACGGAGACGATGCGCCGGTTGCGCACGGCGGCGAGCTCGGGGAAATCGCGCCAGACGGCTTGCGGATCCTCGCCCAGACGCCCCGGCGGTCCCTGCATCATGTCGATGATGATATCGGGATTGTAACGGAGCAGCGCCTCCTTGCCGACGCGCGAGTAGCCTTCCGCGGAGCGCGGCACCACCGAGCGTGCCCCGGCCACGGTAATCAGTTCGGCGATAAAGCTGCCCTCTCCGGCGGCATAGACATCGCGCAGGGTGCCGGGGGTCCGATCCACCACGCACAACACGGTGGGGTGGGCGAGTGAGCGCGTGCGGTTGAAAACCCTGGCGATGCCGGCCCGGGTGGAAGCTTCCAGTTGCGCCGCTTCGGAGTTGCGGCCGGTGGCACGCCCTGCGATACGAATCGCCGAATACGCGTCATTGAGCGTGTGCGTGGGAACGGGTACCACGTTGAGGCCCAGCTCGCGGAGTTGCGGACCTACCAACTGCGCCTGGGCATCGCTGAGCAGCACCAGATCGGGCCGGAAAGCGAGCACGCGTTCGAGGCTTGGCGTGCTCCAGCCGCCAATGCGCGGCAGCTTCTTCACTTCGGGCGGCCAGACGTCGTAGTCCGACACGGCCACCACGCGATCGATCACTCCGAGGCCATAGAGGATTTCGGTAGCGTTCGGCGACATCGAGATGATGCGTTGTGGCGGGGCGGCCGTGAGAGACACGGCCGCCAGCAGGAGCGCGAGTGCGTTCAGAACTCGAATTGCAGACCTCCCAGCCCGAGGATGCCGGGCGTGCGGAATCCGCCTTCGTAATAGTTCTGATTGAAGAGGTTGTCCACCTTGCCGAAGAGCCGCACGGCGCGCGTGTCGGACAGCGGGATCCGATAGTTCGCCGCCAGCCCGGCGCGCTTCTGTCCCGCGAAACGGAACGGAATGCTGGCGAACGTGGCGGGGTCGTACACGGGGTAGAGATAGCTGTCCGAGGCCACCAGGTCGAAGGTCAGGGTGAGGCGCGGGCCGATGCGCTGCGTGGCCAGAAGCGTGAACATACTGCGCGGGACCAGGAACGTTTGCCATACGCCGTCGAGCGGCTGGCGATTGCGCGCGTCGGTGTACGTGTACGATCCGCGCAGGTCGAGTGTGTGCGTGGGCGCGGCGGAGGCGCTCACTTCGACACCGCGGGAGAGGCCGCCGGGCGTGTTGAGATATCCGAAGTAGCGGCCGTACGGATCGGTTGCACCGTCGATGAGGCCGCTGCTGTCGAAGGCGATGACGCGCTGGAGTTGCGTGTAGAAATACGTCGCACCGACGCGCAGGCGATTCTGGAGAGCGGTTTGATCGAAGCCGCCGTCGACGGAAACAGAGCGCTCAGGCTGCAGGCGCGGGTCGCCGTAGAACGAGTAGCCGTAGAAGCTGTCGTAGTAGGAACCGAAGCGCTCGTAAAGCGAAGGCGCGCGATAACCGCGTCCAATGTGCGCGCGAACGCGGGTGCCGCTGCGGCGCAGGAAGTACGCGACGGAGCCATCGCCAGTGTAGGCGGCGGGCGGCGCGCTGGAGTTCTGGCTCGCATACGGCGACGCGGTGACCGGCGTAAACACGGGCTGATTCACGGCGAAGAACTGGGCGCGGAACGAACCGGCGATGTTCAGGCGATCGGAGAACAGCCGCACCTGGTCCTGTGCGAAGAAGGCATTGCTCTGCTCGGACGCGTTCACGTTGGCATTGTTGGCGGGCGTGAGCTCGTCCACGTAGGGCGTAGAGAACTGCTCGCGCTCGAATTCATAGCCGGCGTCCAGCAACTGATGGCCCCACTGGTAGTTCACTTGCGCATTGGCGGTGTGCGTCTGCCCGTAGTAGTAGCTGTGCACGCTGCCCTGCGGCTGATAGCCGGTGCCCGCGGGCCCGTCGCTGAACTCGCGTTGCGTGGCCAGGCCCTGATACGTGACGCTGTAGCCGAGCCGTTCGGTGAGATGCCCGGTGATGCCCAACGCCCCAGCGATGAAACGCGCGGCGCGCGAGTAGTCGGGATTATCGGCCGAAGGGATGAACGTGACGAACGGCACGGCGTCCACGATTCCCGTGGCGGAGAGGCCCGCGACCGTCACCGGACTGTCCTTCTGTTTGGCGAACGAATCGGCTGCATAGAGGCGCGCGAAGATCTGCGTGGTAGGGTTCACGCGCCAGCTCACGCGTCCCTGGCCGCTGGTGGTGCGCGCGGGGGAATCGCCGTCGATGCCGCTGATGACGTTGAGACGCGCTATGCCCGCGCTGTATTCGAGGCGGTTGCCGAGCGCGCTGCCGCCAAACTCCGCGCGCCCGCGGAACATGCCCTCGCCGCCGCCTTCCATCTGAATGCTGCCGTGATTCTGCCCGCTGCCCGGATCGGTGAGCACGTTCACGACGCCACCCACCGCATTGGTGCCATAGAGAGACGACCCCACGCCGCGCAGGATCTCGACGCCGCCCGCATCGGTAACGATGAGGTCCTGAATCAGCGCCGACGCGTCGCCCTGGGTGGACGTGGGATCGCGAAAGCGCATACCGTCGATCAGCACAGCCGTGTCCTGGGCGGGCAGACCGCGCAGGGAAATGGAGGCCAGTCCGCCAAAGCCGCTCTGCTGTTCCACGCGCACGCCCGGCGTCACGCCAACCGCGTCGGCCATGGTGAAAACGTCGCGCGCGTGCAACTCAGCGGCGTCGATGCTGGTAACAGCTTTTGATGTTTCATCCACCGTCTGCGGCGTGCCGTCGGCGGTGACGACCACCGCATTGTGAACTGCAGCGATGGCGAGTCGGATGCCGGTCTCGGCGGGCTTGTCCGCACTGATGTGGATCGATTGCGGCTCCGACGCCGCGAAGCCCTGGGCCACCGCGATGACGAGATAATCGCCCGGCGCAATCGAATTCAGACTCAGCAGACCTTGGGCGCTGGTGGCGCCGGTGAAACGCGCATTGTTATCGCGCGCAATGATGGTGACATCGGCCGAGGGAACGGCGGCTCCCTGCGGGTCGGTTACATGAACGCTGAGCGAAGCGGCGATGAACAGCGGGATTATGGTGACGTACACCTTCTTATCCTTTGAGACGCACCGGAATGCCCGCCACAGTCTGCCAGACCTCGTCCGCCGCGCGCGCGACAATCTGATTGACGAACCCCTGCAGGTCGCGAAACGCTCGTGCCACGGCGTTTTCGGGCACGATGCCGCAACCCACCTCGTTGGAGACCACAATCAGGTGACACGCGCTGGCGCGGGCCCCGGCGACGAGGTCTTCCGCCTCGGCCAGGGCCCTGCGTTCGAGTTCCTCGGCATCGCAGGCGCGATGCTCCCAGCAGAAGTTGCTGAGCCAGAGAGTGAGGCAATCCAGAACGATGGAATCGAATTCGTTCGAGGCGCGGCGTACCGCTGCCGCGATGGCCAGCGGTTCCTCAATGGTGCTCCAGGCGGCGGGGCGAGTGCTTCGGTGACGGCGAATGCGCTGCCGCATTTCGTCGTCCTCGGCCCGCAGTGTAGCCAGATAGGCAACGCGAGACTCCGGCCGGCACAGCGATTGTGCCAGCGCCGTTTTCCCGCTGCGAGTGCCACCGATGATGAATGTGAGCATGAGGTCCGCGCCTCGACGGATTCGTACGCGGCGCGCGCCCAGGGGAAGAACGATTGGCGGGAAGGCAGCTCCCACGCCAGCGCGCTCCCACGGAACGCGGCGCAGCAGACATCCGGGGCAGGTCTCCTGACTCGCAGGTCATCGCAGCACCGGCTGCCTTCCCGTCCCCGCTGGGACAGTGGCACAGTAGCCGGCCGCTCGCTGCTCACAGTGGCGGGACCGTGCGGGAATCTCACCCGCTTCCCTTTTCACTCACCGCAGTGGCAAGCACCCCGGAAAAGGTAACTCCATGGATAGCACGGGCGGGGCGGAGGGGTCAACTTTGGAAGGCGAGCGTGATCGCCGCTTGGCATGCGTTTGAAGGTCTGCCCGAGACGGGACTCAAGTACGCTTTTCCTCCCGAAAGGGGAGAGCCGACGCGTGGCATCCCTACCTCATACGCCGCCGAGCCGCTCCGCAGTCTGATCGCACAAAGCAACGAACCCGCTCCCGTCTGGCCTTACGGCGAAGGCAAACAACGTGGCATTGCGCGTTTGAACCGCTGTATAAGACCGCGCCCATCGCAGCCTTGCGGGACTCGTCGTTCTACGAATACCTGGCATTAGCCGATGCCCTCCGGGATGGCCGGATCCGTGAACGACGGTACGCCGAAGAAGAACTGCACCGCCGGCTCCAGCAGGCAAATGAGCGACTCGAACCTTGAGCAAACGATCGCTGCCGCGGACTGGCCGGGTGTGCGATGCAGGAGTGCAAGCGGTCGCCGTATGTCCTCGCTGTCGCGCAATCGGCTGGTGGGGGCTACCGCACCTTCTGGCAGAAGGCCGCTTCGGAGCCGCGTGGGCTGCGGAAGCTCACCGTAGGTAAGCCCTGCGGCACGTGGTAGATGGCCTGGAAACCGTCGGGCAGGGCGCCATCCAGGGAGCCGCCGCGGAAGGTGAGGCGGCCGCTTCCCGCGTTGTAGCTGTACGCACCGGGCTTCCCATCGGAGCCGGTGTACTGGCTGGCGGAGCGAATCGTGAAATTCAGCAGCATGCGCGCCTGGCCGTTCGCCCAGCATTCGTAGCTGCCGGCAGCGACGCTTCCAGTTCCTGCAGGCTGGTCGCCGGTCTGCCGGGTGGCGGAGGCGACGGGATTGCCAGCCGGGGCGGAAGATCCGGACAGACTGGACAGCGGAATGCTGGATACGCCGGCCGCCGTGTTCGGCTTGCACTGCCGGGTGTCCATCGGAGGCGTCATGGCGCCTTGCACATCCCATCCGCCAAACTCATCCTTGCTCAGAGTGAATCTGACTTTGTCCAGATGGCCCACGCAGGTCTGGCCATAGTAGTGGTTTGGGGGATAGCCAGGGTCGTAATCGCGGATGAGAGCGGTCACCTGGAAAGCGTTGCCAGTCCCGGCACGAACCTCCTGATACAGCACGTTGCGTTCGGTGGTGGCGCCGAGCTTGAGCGATAGCAACCGGCGCGTCAGCACCTGCTTCAGGGTATCGGTGGACGGCTGAGCCTGAACGGCAAGGCCAGCGAGGGTGGAGAAGGCGAGGACGAGACGCAGCATCACCAAATAGTAGCGAACGGCTGGCATTTCGTGACAGACTGATAGACCCATGAAACGGTTGCGATGGATTCTCGCGCTGGCGGCGCTGACCGCTGCTTTCCTCGGTGCCGCGGACAATGTCGTCTACGTCGGCACTTACACGGGCAAGGGCAGCCAGGGGATTTATGCGTGGCGCTTCGATCCGGCAACGGGCAGGCTCTCGGAACTGGGCCTGGCTGGAGAGATCACAAGCCCGTCGTTCCTGGCCATCCATCCCAACGGCAGGTACCTCTACGCCGTAAACGAGTCCGGCGCTGGCTCGGTTACCGGCTTCTCCATAGACGCTCAAACCGCGAAACTGACCGAGCTGAACCGGGTCCCTTCCCGCGGAGCCGACCCATGCCATCTGGTGGTGGATCCCACCGGGCGTGCCGTCATCGTGGCCAACTACACGGGCGGCAGCGTGGCCTCCTTCCCGCTGGCTGACGGTGGCACGCTCGGCAGCGCCGTCACCTTCCTGCAGCACCGCGGTTCCAGCGTCAACAAAGAGCGGCAGGAAGCTGCGCACGCGCACGATGTCGCCCTCTCGCGCGACAACCGCTTTGCCGTCATCTGCGACCTCGGCATGGACAAGCTGATGGTCTACCGTTTCGACCCACGGACCGGTGCCCTCAGCGCCAACGATCCACCGTTTGCGCGCCTGAAGCCGGGGTCCGGACCGCGCCACTTCGCCTTCGATGCCGCCGGCAAACATGGCTACGCGATCAGCGAGCTTGCATCCACCATCACCACGTTCGACTGGGACGCGAGCCGCGGCGCGCTGCGGGAGATCCAGACCGTCTCCACGCTGCCCGCCGATTTCAAGGGCGAGAACACAACGGCGGAGATTGCGATCCATCCGTCGGGCCGGTTCCTCTATGGCTCGAACCGCGGCCACGACAGCCTGGCATTATTCATGATTGACCGGGCGACAGGCACACTGAAAGCGGCCGGGCACTTCCCGACCGGGGGCCGGACGCCACGGAACTTCGCCATCGATCCCACCGGCAGGTGGCTGCTGGCGGCGAACCAGGATACGAACGACATCGTGGTATTTCGCATCAATCAGAAGACCGGCGCGCTTATGGCCACGGGAGAGCGGCTGCAGGTGTCGCAGCCGGTCTGCGTGCTGTTCGTCGCGACGAATTAGTCTTGTAATCCGGCCGCAGATCTGGCAACATACTGCAATTGCCCGGGCTGGAGGTTCGGAATGCGCTCGCTGTTTCTTCTTCTGCTCCCATTCGCCCTGCTTGAGGGCCAACCGGCGCCAGGTCTTCAATGCACGTTCAATGCGAATACTCCCCCCACCGTTCGCTCGGAAGGGATAACCGAGTTGGTCGGCGACCTCACGATGCAATGCACAGGCCAGCGCCAGACCCCAGGGCCGGTGAACGTACAGCTCTTCCTGAACACGCCCATTGCCAACCTGACCAGCCGCCCCCTCGGATCATCCCCCTTGACCGATGCGCTGCTGCTGATTGACGACCCGTCCCCTGCCCAGCAGAAACTCGGGCAAACCGTCTTCCAGGGGCGAAAAACGGGCGAGTTCGCAATCGAATGGGACGGCATCCCCATTGATGCTCCTGGCACCACCGGTGTCCGCCTGATCCGTATGACCAACGTCCGGGCCAACGCGGCGCAGCTCGGCCTCAGTTCGACGCTCATTCCCACCCAGATCGTCGGCTTCGTCCAAGTCACCGGCTCCCCGTCCATTGCCATCAACAACCCGCAGCAGACGCTGGCCTTCATCCAGCAAGGGCTTACTGCTTCAGTGACTAAGCCCGCGACGTTCAACGATTGTAAGCCTCAGAACCAGGGCGTTTTCCCGGGTACCAGCGCCACGCGCGTCGATCCGCAGGTGGTCCTGAGCTACCGGGAACTCTTCACCACGGCTCTCAAGACCAGAGTCGCGCCCGATGCGTGCGCGGGCAAGATCCCGGTTTCTGCCGAGTGCACCTCCGAGACCGGCTTCTTCAACCCCGCGCTGGGGACCCTGCCCGGCCAGCCGGCAAACGGTACGCTGATCAGAGTGCAGTTCAGCGTCCCCAACTTCTCCGTTCCCTATGTCACGGCGAATCCGCTGACCACCAGCAGCGCCGGCGTGTCGGCCCAGCTCATCACGCCGTTCACGCTGGTGGAGGCTCAGTCCACCGACGGAGTTCCCATCGCGCAGCTCCCGGTTGAGAATAACAGCGCCACCGCGATATGGGAAGTGCGAGGATCCAACCCAGCCGCTCTCGGCACCTTCAACTTCGGCGCCTGGGTCACGACAACCAGCGGTGGAACAAGGGATACCAGTCCGACCACCGGTCCCTATATCGTAAACATGAGCTTCGCCCCAACAGCAGACCCCTATGCCAGTCAGCCCGATCCAAACTCCACGATTCCGCGCTTCATAGACCCGGCGAAAAGCTACAACACCGGCCTTCCCATCATCAGCGCCACGGTCGATCCCCAGAGCACCTTTCATCCCAGCCCTGGGGACCGCGGTCTCATCGAGGTGATCGACTGCTTCCCATCGGGACCAAGTCTCAGTGTCCCCAACGCAAGCAGCGTGACCTTCAATTACTACTCGGACATCGGCGCTCGCGCGCTGGCCTATGGATACCTGCCGATCATTCTGGGAGAACAAGGCGGGTTGACCGGGCTGACTCCTTCGATCTCCGATGTTCCGGGGATGAGCCCACCGGCCGGTCAGGATGTTACCGCGTCGAAGGCCTGGCTGAGCGTTGCGCTCGACTCAACCAGCACTCCGACTACCGCGCACATTACCGTGGACCCGACTGGCCTGGCGCCCGGCAGCATCAACCAGGAGAACATCACCATCACCGCGGATAACGGGCAGAACGTGGTGATCCCGGTGACCCTCAACGTACCCGC
>JBEKZH010000059.1:0-39290 GCA_049510065.1 Bryobacteraceae bacterium | reverse complement strand
GCCGAACGGCATAACCGGCAGTCCATCGCCACGCTGCGCATCCGGATCGCCCGTGTCCTGCTTCGGCAGCTCCCCTGCTGCCCCTTTTGTTGCTCTCGCAGTTTATAACACAGTAGTACTAGAAGAGCGAGAAGCATCGCGGCGGCACATTCGAGAGCCAGTCGTCCATAGTCGATTCTGGCCTCTTGAAATGTGGAGAAAAGCCAACCACGAGCACTTGGTCCCAGTCGCGGCGGATAAAGCAAAATGACCAAAATGAAAAGTCCAGCCATGAGCGCCGCAACGCGAAAGCGCGCGGTCCACGGCGTTGCTTTTGTGAGTCCTTGCTCTGTTGCCGCTAGGCGGTCCCACCGAACCCAAGCTTTGACCCAGTCGCTGGAATCATCATAGTCGGATACGTCCGGCTCGCCCAAGGCGACGACGTCGGAAACTTCGACTGCTGGCCGAGGCCAGCGAAAGGGCCATTTCACGTGGCACTTCCCTTCCTATCATGGGCGCCCGGCTTCTGAGGGGTGAACGTTTCAGTGACCGCTCGGTACAACGGTTTCTGCAAAGTTGCCACCCACGACGCGGTCATCATATCGAATCTGACGAGGAGCGGCGGACTGTCCGCGCTCGGCCTAGCCCTTCCTGATACACTTCCCTTGCGACACACCCGCCGCCGCGCGGGGCTCTACCTTGACGCGTGCTCTTGAGCGCGCTTGAACGGTTCCGCCCTGTGGACGACACTCTCGGTCAGAAGCTCGAATAGCTGTTCAGACCCAAGCGCCTCCAGTATTGCTTCGCTGTTTTCCGCCTTGCTGATCTCTTCCCCGAAGATCTCCGCAAAGGATTCAGACAGCCAGATAATGGCCGTGAGCGGCAGAGAGCGAGCGATACCTGTAGCGTCGAAGAGTAATTCCAGAACCGGCTGCCCTTGCACCGTCAGTGCAGCAAGCCACCAGAATCGCGGATGATTGGCTGACAATATCTCGCGTTTAAGTAGCGGTGGGCGCATCGGATCGACACGCACCATCGCCTTGTATGCGTTTGAGAACAGCAAGTGGATATCCCACTCGTGTTCAGAATGCTCCGGGAACAACTCGGAGACCAAAGCATCAATCGAGGTGACCCATTGAAGGATGTCGATGAAGCGCAACCTGATCTTGTTGTAAACAGGGACTATGACGGCATAAGGATAGGCATCGTATGGCTTCCCGTCTTCGTCCTTCCAAGACGTTTCTAAGCGCAGCGGAAAAGGCGCCTCGTCAGGTGCGTCCTGTAAAGCGAGGCGCGCGAAAGGACCGATCTGGTCATCGTGGCCGTAGACCTTGTCGATGCGGCGGCCCTTCAATGGCGGTAACGATTGGCTCTTAACCTCTTCGGGCCGAATCACCGCACTCTGAAGGGAGTACCCCGTCAACGTGACAGCGTGTAATCCATCGGGCTCTTCTTCGCCCGCACGATAAAGCTCGATAACAAGCAGGACCGGGAGACCCATCTCCAAGTACCCGTATAGAAGAGAGGCGAGCGGCACGGTTCCTCCGCTACGCAAATCGACCAGCTCCGGTTCCAGCGCCAAGCCGCGAATGGCTGTACAGATCTCTTCAACCTGCAAACCCGACGACGGGATTGGCCGACCATAGTGAGCTGCCTGACTGGCTGTGCGCGTGATTGAGGCCGGCGTTGGCACGCTTGTTTGAAAGAGATGTGACGTTTGGTGAAAGCATGACCAGAGTGCGACCGTGGCGCACGCGGCCAAAACCGTGTCTTGCTCCTGAAAGGCCAGACTCCGCACTAGCAAGGTGATGCCGCAGATTCGAGCCTCATAGTCCTTTGTCGCCGGATAAAATCGCCGACCATCTGGGTCGTATGTCTTCAGTACGGTTCGTCCGATGATTGCTTCCGGTAGTGGACGCGCCACGATAAAGCCAAGGTAGTATTCCTGGAAGAACTTCGCTTCTTCCTCTGACACGCCACCCATTAGGCGAGCGAAGTCCGCTTCCGAAATCGTCTCATCGAAGAAATGCAGGCGTTTGGTCCAACGCCCAAACGAGGTGAAGCATCTTGCGTAGTAGGCCGTATAGTCGTCCAAGTAATCCCCATCGACGTAAGGCGACTCTACTATGAGCGACTTGGCCTTGAGGCTATCGAGATAGCCGAAGAGGTATGAAACATGGCTGTGGCTAGCAATCACACTCGCCGGAGCGTGTTCACTAGCCAGACCACTAATCAGAGCTTCTTTCGAGAATGCGCCGAGCGCAAGGGTCGGCAAGGCGTCAAACGCTGATGGTACTCTTCAGCGTCTCCCGTCGTACCACTTGGGCTCTCCCAAGGGCCTCTTTTGTCGTTTTGACAGTCGCCAAACGGGACCGCAGGCGACTAAGATTCAGGCGTCTCCACTTCAGTGGATTCCTCTCCCGTACTTGCAAACAATCGCGCTGCATCACTGTTTCGTTGTCGGTCACTCCGTCTCCTTCCTGACGACTCACCAGCCACGGTTACTCAGGGGAGGAACGTTGCAAAGGTTTGGGTTCAATGCAGTGTTTTTTACCACAGCCAAACAAGCGTGTCAACCATAGCCTACCACAAGGCCTACAGAAACGCGCCTCGGCTTTTAGATTCTTCACGACTGTCTCTAGTCGCAAGTAGCCTGCACCTTCCGTTCGCCATCGCCGGGCACTGATTGGGGCGAGGCTACATGGCCCTACTTTAGCAACCAGAGACGCGTGTGAGTGGCGCGCCAAACTACCTCACAGCCCCAGCTTCCCCGCGCTGTTCTCCCGGAACAAGCTCCCGTCCCTGATGTACCGCCGTACCATCTGGACCGACCGATGCCCGGTCTGATTCATGATCGACCGTTCCGATGCCCCCGCAATCGCAGCACTGGTGGCATGCCCGGCCCGCAGACTGTGGCCCGCGTATTTCGCCGCATCGAGCCCGGCGCGCTCCACGAGTTTCTTCACCACGCGCGCCACGTCGATACCGGACAACCGGCCGGGCTGTACCTGTCCGTGGCGATTCAACGACCGGAACAGCGGCCCGGCGCTGATACCCGCGTGCTCGATCCATGCTTGAATAGTGCGGACTGGGCACGTCTGGGGATTCGATCCATACGGTACACCGATCCGGCGCCCCGCGCCATCCTGATCGGTCTTGCTGCGCCGCAGTGTGACCGTCAGACCGTCGCGGCTGAAGGCGCAGTCCTCAACGTCCAGACCGACCAGCTCTGACCGTCTGAAAGCACCGGCGAACCCGAGCAGGATCAGTGCGCGATCACGCGCGCCGATTGTGCCGTCGTCCGCGACCTCGACCATTGTGCGGATTTCGTCGGTCAGTACGGCCGCCTTCCGTGTTTGTGCCGTTCCGAAGGTCCGCCGGATGCCCTTCAGCGTGTTGCGCACCATGCCCGTGGCCGTGGGCGATTCGAGCCCGGTTGCTTTGTGCGCTTCCGCGATTGCGTTCAGGCGTCGCTGAATGCTGCCTACCTTCAGGTGGTCCGCACAGGCCGCAATGTAGGCCGCAACGGTCTCAGGCGTCGCTGGCAAAGGCGTTGCGCCGTGGCCCTCGCACCATGCGCAGAATGCCCGCCAGTCGCTCCGGTAGCCCCGTAGCGTGTTCTCTGCCTTCGATGCCCGGATGTACTCGCGGGCCCGTTCGAGCGGTGCGAGGGGGAGCGGAACGATGTCCGCTCCCGTGCCACTGCCCGAAACCGGGCCGATCAGTTCCGCGCCCGTCATGCCGCCACCTCCCGGACGCGGGCCGCTTCACCGGCCCGCTGTATGAGGTAGTCCGCTGCCTGTTGTGCCTTGCTGGCGGCCGTGAAAATAGCGCGCTTGTCCGCTTTCAGAACCCGCAACCACGACGCGATGTACTGCGCATGGTCCGGCCGGGGTTCGCTGCTCAGCCCCAGGTGTGCCAGCGTGAACGCGGCCGTCAGTTCGGCTACAAGCTCCTCGACGCTGTAGGCGTTGTCGCCGAAGCGCCTCCCAAGCTCGCGATTGCATCGGTCCGCCCGTGAAGTCCAGTGCCCGGTTTCATGGCCCCGCGTGGAGTAATAATCCATCGGCGTGTGGAACGCGGCAAACGGCGGCAGCGTGATCGTGTCATCGGTCGGCGAGTAGAACGCGCGGTTACCCTGATGGCACACGCGCGCGCCGATGCCCTGAAAGAACGCGTCCGCGTGCTCGATGCGTTGCTCTACCGGCGCGTTGGCGTCCGGCTTCGGCGTGTAGCCGTCCACCTGACCAGCGTTGAACACGGAATACCCGCGAGTGAACAGCAGACGGGAACGGCCCGCCAGCGTTTCCGCGGCGTCGTCCTGTGACTCTGCGGACTCGTTCGCAAACTTCCAGAACACTACCAGCGTGGCCTTCTCGCCCTTGCGCACCTGTGCGCCGCGTTCCTGCCACTGCTGGTACGTGGCCCACTCGCCACGTTCGTACCCTTTGGCCTGTGCGACGGCCCACAGGCATACCGTGTTGATGCCCCGATAGGGCTTCCTGCTCGTTACGTTGATGGGTGAGAAGGCGAACCGGCCGGACGTATGCCACGGCATACGCCAGTTACCTGCACCCTGCTCGATTGCGTTGACGATCTGGGACGTGACGCGCGCGTACACATCCTGTTTCTCTGTTGCGGTAATGTCAGAAGTAGACATCGTGAGACTCACCTTTCGCGTTGTCCAGGGACCGTGACGAGGTGAACACTCATCGCGGTCCCGTTTCAGTGCTGATGTTCGATTCCTTCCACTAATCGAACACCAGGACCACACCCAGAGTACACCTAATGCGCTTTAGGTGCAAGCGCTATTTTGCACATTTGCGCCAGCACACCTAAAGCGCTTACGATAGAGCCATGCTCAGCAAGAAGCTTGTGTCTCAGGTCATGAGCGAACTAGGGCGGAAGGGCGGCAGGATCGGCGGCAAACGCAGCCTTGAGACCATGACGCCTGAGGAGAGATCGGCCCGCGCTAAGAAGGCGTCAGACGCAGCCGCGAAGAAGCGCACGGCGGACCGTCTGGCACGGGAACGCGCTCAGCGGTTCACTCATTGAGGGTAAGGCCGGGTAAGGCCCCCCCCTGGCCTGCTCCAACACGAAGCGGACAATACCGTCTGCGGCGCGCCTTGCTAATCTGATGGTGGCCGCCTAGCCGGGCCTCATGAACCCGGCGAAAGGCACGTCCCGCGCTTGGCGGTTGAAGAGCGACCCATGCTGGCAACTGGCTGACTCACTCGCGCGCATCAACGCAAAGTGCATGATCGGCCTACTCGCTGCTCTGGGTCGCGACGAAGATCGTGAAGAGGCGGTCTTGGAGGTGCTCGACACGAGGGCCGAACCGTTTCTCGAACTTGTCGAAGATCAGGCAACACGGGATGCGTACCTGTGTCTTCTGGAGGACTTCCGGCAGCACACTCCTGCCAGCCTCACTGGTACTAGGTACGCAGACCCAGCAAGCAGGCCGACACAGCAGCTAGAGCGCCGTCTCGAAGCGAGGGTGCAGTACTGGCGCGATCAGGCCGTACGCCGGGCTGCAGAGCAAGTCGCATTGGTCACGCCGGAACAACGGCTGGCCAGGTTGCGAAATGCCAAGTACCAGAAGTATGGCCCACTGGCTGGCATGGTTCGCCTGTGCGACGGGGTCGCGTTACTCACTGCTGATCTGACCACCGGCTCGAATAGCCAGCCAACGGAGCCTCCACCCGCGACGGAATCAACCACCAAAAACCGGAAGCGCGGTCCAAAGCCCGATTACGTGACCGCCGCCGCGGTGGCTGAGATAGTCACACGAGTAGCCCCTTCGGGGGAGTGGCGTCACAAGTTGGACGAAATCTGCAAGGCTTTCGACCAAGCGCAGATCCCATACCCATCAAAGTGGTCCACTCGTTACAGAACCACCTGCTGGTCGGACTACCCAGAAAAATCCTTCGCTGTGAAAGCGATTGATGGTCGTCTCAAACTGGCAAAGCGGAAACCAGAACCAATCCCAGAGACTCGCTCCTAACTTCCGCTAACTTCCGCAACGCCCGCCTACTCACTTGAAGCCACCTTTCTTGTTGCGTTCAGCAAGCGGAAGTTTACAAGAAAACTCACGGCCTCCATGATTCGGTAGGTGGCAAACGAAGCCATCTAAGGGGGGACTGAAATGCCAACGGCAAGCAGAGTGACGCAGCCACATCCAGAGAAACCAGAGAGCGAAGCGCAGTGCAGATCCTTCCTCGATGCGCTTCTGCACGAACGTGATGTCGCGCGCATTACCGGGCTTTCTGTGGCCTCTGTCCGGCGGTGGCGCCTGCTACGACAGGGACCCAGGTTCATGAAACTGGGCTCAGCAGTCCGCTACAGGCCGGAGGACGTTTCAGCATGGCTTAATTCCAGACCCACGGGCGGCGAACCAACAGCACCCGCCCAATTCACAGAGGGACGTGATCGTGAGCCACGCTTGCCGTTGCAGAGGAAGCCTGTGCGATGAAGATCACGCTAATGCTTCGGTGGGCGCTGTGGTACGCCGCACACGGGCTTCCGGTATTCCCGGTCCACAGCGTTTCCGACGGCCAGTGCTCATGTGGCGACACCGATTGCGGTTCACCCGGGAAGCATCCACGGACCAAGACTGGTTTCAAGGCCGCCACCAAGGACCGCTCTCGAATCGAAAGCTGGTGGCAACAGTGGCCACACGCGAATATCGCTATACCTACCGGCACAGCCTCCGGCCTTTTGGCGGTAGACATCGACCCGCGCAATGGCGGTGAGGATGCTTGGTCGGCTCTCAGTATTAATCAAGTCGTTCCGAACACGGCGGAACAGAGCACGGGCGGCGGTGGTCGCCACCTCATGTTCAGCGACCCAGGTGGGCGCGTGGCTAAGAGCTTAGCGCCAGGTATCGATCTCAAAGGCGAGGGCGGTTATGTCGTCGTCGCTCCATCCCGCCACGTCAGCGGTCAACGCTACCAGTGGCGCGGGAATTGGCAGGAAAGCCTCCTGAAACCCACTGAGATGCCAGCTTGGATGTTAAGAAAGACAAGAGCCATAAATGATGGCGCGAACGTGGAGCGGGCGAAGACTGCGGCAGATGGCATAAAGTGGACCCGCGGAGAGCGAAACACGCGTCTCACTTCGCTCGCAGGCACAATGCAGCAACGCGGAATGACACGGGATGCAATCGAAGCTGCACTTCTGGCGGAGAATTCGAAGCGCTGCGATCCGCCATTGGGCCACAGCGAGGTGGAGGGGATTGCCAGCGGCATTGGGCGGTACAAACCGGCCGATGAAAAGAACCAAGGCAACTCGCCGGCACGGCAGAGACGCTCCCAGGCTACGCGACTGGTCGACCTTGCGAGTGCGGCCGAGCTTTTTCATACCTCGGGCAACGAAGGGTACGCCGCGATTCAAGTGGACGGGCATAGGGAGATTTGGCGGCTCCGGGACCGGGAGTTTCGCCGCTGGTTGGCACGGGGATTCCACGAGCGCCACCGCAACGTGCCCTCCTCCAACGCACTCAGCGACGCGCTGGGCGTCCTGGAGGGCCGCGCGCTTTTTGACGCCCCGCAGCATGCCGTGTTTACCCGAATCGCGCGGCTCGAAGACAGCCTCTATCTGGACCTGGGGAACGCGAAATGGGAGGCAGTCAAGATCACCAGCGCGGGGTGGAAGGTCGTCCGAGACCCAATCGCCTTATTCCGCCGCCCCCGCGGCCTCAAGGCACTCCCGAGACCGAAACGAAATGGCTCCATAAGTGAGCTGTGGGATTTCGTGAACGTCCGCAAGGCGGATCGGGTTATCGTGGCGGCTTGGCTTGTCGGCGCCTATCAGGTTGGCGCACCGTTCCCAATCCTCGTGCTGCAGGGCGAACAAGGGACGGCGAAGAGCACGACAGCTAGGCTCCTCCGTCAGTTGGTCGACCCAAACGAGTCCGCTTTAAGATCGCAGCCGCGAGAGGTCCGGGACCTTATGATCGCCGCGAAGAATGGCTGGCTAGTCGCCTTTGACAATATTTCGTGGCTTCCGGTCTGGATGTCCGACGCGCTCTGTCGCCTAGCGACGGGAGGCGGGTTCGCCACGCGCGAACTTTACTCTGACGATCAGGAAATCATATTTGATGCAACGCGGCCGATCCTGCTTAACGGAATCGATGGTGTAGTCGTTCGCGGTGATCTCCTGGACCGGTCGTTGGTGCTGGAACTGCCTGTAATCTCACCAGACAGGCGGCGGCCAGAGAACGAGTTGCGGGCTGGCTTTCATGCCGCTCAGCCGCGCATCCTCGGTGCCCTGCTCAGTGCGATCAGCAGCGCTTTGCGGCACGAGGGCACTATGACTTTCGCCAATCTTCCGCGAATGGCGGACTTCGCAGCCTGGGCGGCGGGCGCTGAAAGTGTACTGGGCTTCCCGGCCGGGCGCATCATTGACGCAGTCGCCAGGAATCAGACCGATCTGAACACCTTGCCTCTGGACGCATCTCCGATTGTGCCTCCGCTACGCAGGCTGCTGCAGAGACATGGCGCGTTCAAAGGGACAGCAACGGATCTTCTCCACAAACTGGAGTGGTCTCTTCAGGGCGAGAGGGACAAGCGGCCATATGGATGGCCGCGGACGCCGCATGCTCTCAGCTGTTCCATTCACCGCCTCGCCCCAAATTTACGGGCTGCCGGTGTGAGTGTTACGTTCGGCAAGACCGCTGGTGCCGGTTCCCGCCGACTCGTTCAAATCGAGGATCAGGGCGGGATTTTTTCCGGCGCACGCGACGCGTCCGACGCTGACGAAAGCGAACGGTAGTGGTCATGTGCGTCGCACGCGTCGCACGCGTAGCAAACCACAGGAATTCAAGGAGGTGAAGAGTGATAAGAAGTCGCAATAGTGCACGTCGGAAGACGAAACCACCAGCACGAGTTGGCAGCGGCACCACCGAGCCAATTCGGAAGAAACCACTACAGCGAGTGACAGCCACGGGCGAGGCCGGACCGCCGGCACATCCCGCCGAACTGATGGCAGCAGCCAGGCGGACACTTGCCCGCGCGACTGGCGTTGAAGACGGGGATCTTTCCGCCCGAATCCTCGATCAGGTGAGCCGCATCCAGGCCGTGTGGCCATTCGGTAACCCGTCCGAAGCTTTCCAAGCTGCAACTGAAATGATGCTGGAGATTAAGCCGGCGAGTCTCGCGGAAGCACAACTCGCGACGCAAATGATCGGTGTCCATCACGCCGCGCTTTCGTGCCTTCAGCGGACCGCCTTCCAAGGGAAATCCCCGGAGGACCTCGACGCAGCCGCGCGGGCGGCCGCTCGCTTCATGCGCCTGTACATGGACCAACTGGAGGCGATGGCCAAGCTGAGAGCCAAGACAAGCCAGCAAAGAGACACCGCCGAGCACGTTCAGTGAACGACCCTTCCATCTGCAAATAGTGGCCGCAGGCGCCCCGTTTCGGCGACACTTATAATCACGCCCCCAACCGACATGCTGCGCCTTCCGGACCGGGCGAACGGAGCACGGTCCATCGCCCCTGCTGCCGGGAACAGAATATGAGTCGCCGCTACAATGGTTGTAGCGACATGCCTCGGAAGACCGCCAAACCCGGACAAACCCGGCTAAAGAAGCGCGATTTGTACACGCCAGCGCCAGTGCGGGCGCGCGTGATCACTCGTCACATCGGCGGTGAATCCAATCGGCGCATCGCTGCTGAAGAGAGCATCAACCGCGAAACCGTGGGCCGGATTCTGTCCCAGCCGGAGGTCGTGCAAATGATCGGGCAGTACCGCTCCCGGCTGCTGGAGATGGTTCCGAAGGCGATCAGCGTTTACGACCACATCCTCGATTCAGACGACGAGCGAGTAAAGGCGGCAGCCGCCACGAAGCTGCTTGAGGGGCTTCAGGTATTCCCGAGGGCTGGCGTCGAACAGGGTACAGCGGAGCCGGACCACGATCAGAAGCGTCTGATCGTGCTCGGTCAGATGCTGGAGTTGGCGTTGTTCAAGCGCGAGCGATACGGCATCCCGCTGCCGCCAGGACTGGACGGGATGGAGGCACACTTGGCGGAGCGACTCGGTGCAGTCGGCAGCTAGCTGAAGAGAAAAACTGGCCAATCGTTGGCGTCTGACTCTTCCGGTTTCTTCGCCTGCATTCGCCAAATATCAGGTGTCCGCAATGTGGACACTCATTTTGGGCTCTTCCGGCGTCGCCAATCATACTCCTGTACACGGTCCCAGTTGATCGCGTAACCGCTGGACAGGTCACGTCCGTGCCCGCTCTTGCGGCGCTCGTGAACCAGAATTCCGGTTCCGACCGCCTCCTTGATAGCCTCCGCCACCGAACTCTTGCTCAAGCCGGTACCCCGGTCTCGCCAGAGCCGGCCGATTCGCTTTCCGTCGCAGAGTTCAGCGAGGCTGATGAGCGCAAATCTGCCGACCCGCTGCCCTGGCACAGCCGGAGCGGCTTCATTGGATCTGTAGGGACGTTCTCCGGACTCCCCCGGCGCATCGGGGAATCCCATTTTCTCCAAGTCGCGTTGCAGAGCCGCAAAAGGTGGGTTTCTAATGGATGCAAGCCACTCAGGATGGACCCGCAAGTGTTGCGCCGCCACGTAGGACACCACCTTCCAGGCATTCGGGCTGAGCCGGTGCATACAGGAGTCAACCAGCATAAAAAGCAGGTCCAGCGGTTGCGGTATGTGTGGGTGTGCTCTCCGTCGCGACAAGTCTTCCTTTCTAGTTCCACGTTACACGAGACTGGCCCGGCGGGGTGGATGTTCGGGAAGCGCCTGCCGCGCTTGAACTTCGTCTGGTCGCGGTCCAGCAGTTCAAGTTCGCTCAATCGCAGCAGGTAACGTGGAAAGGGAATCGCACTCGCAAAAAACTAAAGGCCCTTTTGTTGTTGGGAATCCAAGACAAGGGACGTCTCGGTGTGACCTCCCGATTCGGACACACAGCTCAGCTACGGCCGATCTCATGTTTGGACAAGGGTCAGTTGCCCGGAATCTTGGAGACGCTGTTGCTGCCGTAGTTTGCCACCCAGATGCTGGTGCCGTCAAAGACCACAGCGGAGGGTTCGCTCTGGACGGCGAACGTTCCAAGGACGGTGCCATCGCTGGCCCGCAGTTTGGTCACATTGTTGCTACCGCTGTTCGCAACCCAGATGTTGAGACCGTCGAACGCAACTCCTTCAGGGTTGTTTCCTACCAGAAAACTCCCCAAAGTCGCTCCGTTACTGGCCTGCAGTTCGGTGACAGTCCCGCTAAGGTCAGCGGCCCAAATGTTGTGCCTATCGAACGCCAGTGCATTCGGGAAGCCGCCTGCCGCGAATGTTCCCATATTTGCACCATCGCTGGCTCTCAGCTTCGTGACGGTGTTGCTCCAAGTGTTTGCTACCCAGATACTGACACCGTCAAAAACCTCCCCAAACGGTTTAACGCCCACGGGGAAGGTGCCGAGAAGGGTTCCGTTGCTCGCTCGAAGTTTGGTCACGAAGCTGGTGACGAGACCCGGTCCGGCGTCGGTCACCCAGACGCTAGACCCGTCGAAAGCGAGGGCGGCCGCTGAGGTCACAACCGCAAGGAAGGTTCCAAGAATTGCACCATCGCTGGCCCGAAGTTCTGTCACGAAACCGGTCCCGGAGTTTGCGACCCATATATGAGATCCATCGAAAACCAGAGCATTCGGGGAGACTCCTGCGGAGAATGTGCCCAGAATCGTACCGTCACTGGCGCGCAGTTTTGTTACGGAACCACTGCCGTTGTTGGCTACCCAGATGTTGGTGCCGTCGAAAGCAAGAGCGACGGGGTGAGTGCCCACGGGAAAGTTAGTGATTTGAGGAATAGCTGTAGCGGTGAAGTTGACGGCGCTTGACGCGCCGCCGCCGGGAGGCGGATTGGTCACCACGACTGGGAAACTTCCCGCCATTGCCAGATCCGCGGCGCCGAGCGTGGTAGTCAATTGACTCGCGCCGACAAACGAAGCCGTGTGCAGAACTCCGTTGAACGTCACCGACGATGAGGCAATGAGTCCACTTCCGATGATCGTGAGCGTCACCGGACCTGACCCGGCCGGGGCTGAGGGCGGCGAGAGACTTGTTATCGAGGGTTCAGGATTGGTGGCAAGCGGCCCTACGGCGATTGTGACCGTGTTCGATGCCACCCCGCCAATAGAGATCATGACTGGCACGGACGGGCCGGTCGCTATTCCGGCTGGCACTTGCGCATTGACCTGGTACAGTCCCACGGTACTTGGCGTGAGGCCGGAGTAGAGCACGTGGGCAGATGTGCCGCCAATCGCAACTACTGGTGCTGTCGTTGTTTCCGCGAGAAGAGGACTGAACGGCGCGGGGAAGCCGCTCGCCGGTTGATTAGTGACTGCTCCGAGGCCGGTGCAATAGATTTGAATCGCATCCCCCACCGATACAGGGTTCGAGAAATCCACCAGCCGGTATTGCGAATCCTGTATCGCCCCCTGCCCGGTACCTTGCCCGTTCATGCTGAAGATGCCCGGCGCGAACGGCGCGAGATTCACGGTCTGTGCCGCGCTGGTCTGACCCCCGATGGAAGCAGTAAGCGGAGACTGCATTTGTCCGGCCAGTTCCCATGGCACCTGAAGGTTTACCTGTCTGCCAGAGACGTAAAACAGCGGGGCGTCCAGCCCGCTGCCGAATATCATGGAAAGACCGGCGAGGTCTGTTGGCAGCGGTTTACCAGGCGCTTCGGATGGCGAACTGAGCAGAAAGTTCCCGAACGCTGCGACGATACTACCCGGAACCACAGGCGCAGTATAGCTGGCGGCATTTACGACGCGACCAGAGTCAATCGACGGCACGGGCGATTCGGTCTGCGTGATCGTTGCTGAAAACAGCAAACCCGCGCCCGTACCGGCTTGGGCGTTCACGATATCGAAATACAACCAGTTCGTGCCAACCTGAAGCAGGGGGCCAACATCATTGCAGACCAGCGTGTGCTCCTGAGTGAAGCCGAGCGCAATCTGGTCCTCACAGATGGTTGTTCCGTTCAGGATGACACCCTCGGTGAAGGAGGGCGTGTCATCTGACGCGTAATGCAGGGTGAGCGTAGCGGAACTGAAAGCGCTCGCGATCTGGAAGCTGATCGCGTACAGCGCCGTGTTTCCCGAAGTTTCTGAATTGGCGTTCGTGCCGACCCACTTCGCAGACGGGTCCTCGCTCAACCCGGATATCCAAAGCGGGTTCGGGCTCACAATGAACGCGGCCGGACCAGCCTGGGCATTGGAGAAATCGGCGGACGTGAGCGGAAGGCTGAAGTCTCCCGCAGAGGGTCCGAGAAAAAACTTCACCGCGCTGTCGCGCCCTCCGATATTCCCGTTTCCGCTTCTGACTGTCACCGACGTTTGGCACAAGAGGCTGCTGCCTAAACCGACTGTGAGAATAACTAATCGAAGCAATCGCATTGCTGTCTTGTGTGCCTCAGCCATTACTGCTGTGACCTTGTAGTTGGGACTCGCGAGAGGATGCCCAGCCCGGAGCCTAACACCTTCCGCCAAACACGAAGGAGCCAAAGCTGAAATCGGGGGACGTAGGTATGATACTCCCCAAATTCAGGGCGCGTGACACATTCAAGCTGTCCCATGCTGTGAACGACAAAACCCGTAATCTCGTTCGGTGGTGCTCGTAACGAGATTACCGTGCTCATACGCTCTGCGTGAGAGCCGGAGAACTCATCCCAGCAACGCTCTAGTCTCTCGATGAGATCTTCCGGACTTTCCACTCTGCCCCCGGGGAGAGTGTCAAGGTACCGGCGGAGTTCAAGCAGGTGCGCCGATGGTGGTTGCAGATGGGAAGCTAGTTCCGTCACGCAATTCTCCTTGGAGTGAATTCGCTCGGCGGCTGGTTGCTGCTCCTGGCAGAACGCCGCGTCATCGCCACGAAGACTATACAGAAAACGTCTCCACGTAGCACCGAACAGAAGTCCTTTAGAATCAGTGGACATACTATATCTCCATAATTGGTATTGACACTCCCATCGGGATCAGCCATACCGGAGCCGTGGAGAAGGCGTTCGGATACCTCAGAGTGAGCGGCAAGGGCCAGGTGAAGGGCGATGGATTCCCCCGGCAGTTGCAGGCGATCAAAGCCTACGCCTCTGCGCACAACATCAGGATCGTGCGAGTCTTCCGGGAAGAGGGGGTCACTGGCACGAAGGAATCGATGGACCGACCCATGTGGTCCGAGGTGCGGATTCTCCGCGATCCCGATCACCCGTTCTCCTCTGAAGCCGATCAGTGATTCTCCTGCGAAACCGATCAGTGTTCTCCTGTGAAAGCGATCAGCGTTCTCCGCTGAAGCCGATCACTTTTGTCCGTCCGGGCCACTGGTGATCGGAATGGGAGAACGGTGATCGGGATCGAAGGAGAACGACGAAAAGGGCGGCGCTGGACTTTAACCGCGGGCAACGATGATGGCCTCGAGGGAGGGCTGATCGAAGTTGCCCGGAAAGCGAAAGTCCATGAGAAAGATCAAAGAGATCCTGCGCCTGCACTTCGAGCAGAAACTCGGCCAGCGGCAGATTGCGCGCAGCATCCAGACCAGCCAGAGCACGGTACACGAGTATCTGGCGCGAGCGAAGGCGGCCGGACTCGGCTGGCCGCTCGGCGAGGAGTGGGACGAAGACCGCCTGGAACACGCGCTGTTCCCGCCCGATCGGACGCCACAGAAACCGCCGAAGCAGGCGCAGCCGGACTACCTTTATATACGCCAGCAACTGGAACAGCACCGCGACCTGACGCTGGAGCTGCTGTGGGAGGAATACCGCCAGCAGCATCCCGACGGCTACTGTTACAGCCGTTTCTGCCGGCTCTACCGTCGCTGGAAAAAGCAGCAGGACGTGGTGCTGCGGCAGGATCATCGGCCCGGCGAGAAGCTGTTCCTCGACTGGGCCGGCGCCACCATCCCGGTCTGGCAGGCCGACGGCAGCGCGCGTCCGGCGGCGATATTCGTTTCGGCGCTGGGCGCCTCCAGCTACACCTACGCCGAAGCGGTGGCCGACCAGCAGATGGCCAACTGGCTCAAGGTGCAGATGAACGCACTCGAGTTCTATGGCGGCTGCCCGCAACTGCTCATCCCGGACAACACCAAAACCGGAGTGACGCGGGCCTGTATCTACGAGCCCGATCTGAATCCCACTTACCAGGAGTTCGCCACGCACTATGGCGTCGCGGTGATGCCCACCCGCCCGCGGAAGCCGCGCGACAAGGCCAAGGTGGAAAGCGCCGTACAGGTGGTGCAGCGCTGGATCGTGATGCGGCTGCGGCATCGCCGCTTCTTCTCTATAGTCGCCATCAACGAAGCGATACGCGAGTTGCTCACTTATCTGAACAACCGGCCTTTCCGCAAACGCCGCGAAGAGAGCCGGGCCAGCCTGTTCGCCAAACTCGACCGGCCTGCTCTGCGACCATTACCCGCCGAGCGCTACGATCTCAGCCAGTGGATGCAGGCGCGCGTGAACATCGATTATCACGTGGCTTTCGACGGCAACTGGTACAGCGTCCCGCACACGCTCACCGGCGAAGCGGTGGAAGTGCGCTCCACGCCGGCCACGGTGGAGATCTTCCATCGCGGCAAACGGGTTGCTTCTCATCTGCGCAGCCGGGAGCGAAACAAGCCGATCACGCAGAACGAGCATCGTCCGAAGAGCCACCAGGCCCATCTGGAGTGGCCGCCCTCGCGCATGGTGCAGTGGGCTGGTAAAGTCGGACCGAACACGGCGCAACTGGTACAACGCATTCTCGATGACAAGCCGCATCCGGAGATGGGCTACCGGGCCTGTCTGGGCATCATCCGGCTGGCCTCCCGCTACTCGCTGGCGCGCATGGAGAACGCCGCCGAACGTGCCGTGCTCACGGGAGCGATCAGCTACCGGAGCGTAAAATCGATTCTGCGGAATGGGCTCGATGCGCAGCGTGCGCCGTTGCCACCGCCACTTCCACGCCCATCGCCGGATCATGAAAACCTGCGCGGGCCGGAGTACTTCCAGTAAAAGGGGAACCACCATGCTCCATCAACCGACACTGGAAAAACTGGAAGCGATGCGTCTGCACGGGATGGCGCAGGCATGGCGGGAACTGGCAAAGAGCGAACAGGCTGCCGAGCTCAGCTTCGAGGAACGAATGGCCCTGCTGGTGGACCGGCAGTTCGCCTGGCGTCAGAACGAGGCCTTCGAAGCGCGCCTGCGTCGGGCGAAGCTGCGCGGCAACGCCTGCGTGGAGGATGTCGACTACCGCGCCGCGCGCGGCCTCGACAAGACGATGCTGCGCTCGCTGGCTGCCGATTCGTCGTGGGTGGAACGGCATGAGAACGTCTTTGTCTGCGGACCGACCGGCGTGGGCAAGAGCTATCTCGCCTGCGCGCTGGCGCACAAGGCCTGCCGCGATGGCTACTCGGCGTTCTACACACGCGCGGCGGCGCTGTTCCGCGATCTGGCGCTGGCGCGGGCCGACGGCAGTTTGCGGAACCTGCTGCTGCGCCTGAGCAAAATCGACGTGCTGGTGGTGGACGACTGGGCCATGACGCCGCTCACCGAAGCCGAGGCCAGGGACTTCTGGGAGATCTGCGAGGACCGCTGCCAGACGCGCTCGCTGGTGCTGACCTCGCAGTTGCCGGTGGCCAAATGGCACAGCCAGATCGGCGACTCGACGGTGGCCGAAGGCATCCTCGACCGCATCATTCATCGTGCGCACCGGATCGAACTGCGCGGCGATTCGATGCGCAAGAACCCGCCCAAACCGCCGGAGCAGTCATGAGCTCCGCGGTCCTCTCCAGCGCTGAAGGGAAGGGCCTCAACCGCCGGCCCTTCCCCTGGCCCCCATCCCGGCTCGACGGCGGGCCAGCCTCCGCTGCGCTCCGGAAGAACACGATTCTCTTGCCATTCCGATCAGTGTCGGTCACAATCAGAAAGCCAGCGTCGCTTCGCTCCGACCTCGCTGATCGACTACCGGAGAACGGTGATCGGCTTCAGAGGAGAATGAGTGATCGATTTCGGGAGAATCCGCACGAGATGATAACGGCGCTGCATGGCAACGGCGTGCGGGTCATTATCATCGAGAAACTGGACCGACTGGCCCGCGAGCCCATGCACTCGGAGCAGTCGTCATTGGCATGGATTCACAACGGAGTTTGTTTGGGGAACGATGACCCGCTGCAGACTGCCGCTAGCCACTCCTGCCTGATCTGGTCGTCGGGCCCGACCAGCTTCAGCTCCTTCAGGAATCGGACAAGGTCAATGCCGGCGAAAAGCTTCACCGGGTACGCATCGGCCAGCACCTCTTCCTGCGCCTGCCTGGTGTAGTAGGACGTCGTTACGAAGATGCCGTACTCCCCTCGACGCAGTCGAGCCACGAGCCGCGAGACCTCTCCCACCCCAACTCCCTGGCTCCAACGCTTGGCCTCGCCGCGCAAAGGAATCTCGTACCCCACCGGGAGGGGCATCGTGAAGGAGCCAAAGAAATCGAACCCCGAGTCGTTTACGTAGCGAGTCTGTGTTATCGAGTGTTCGACGGCTTTCATCTCACGGAAGAGCGCCACGATGACAGCCTCGAATTGTCGTGGCGTCAGGTCGATCAGCCCTTCCAGCACCCGTGCATCGGCAGACCCCGGTCTCGGGCGCTGCGCCTCTGTGGTTCGGACCTGTGCCTTCCAGAGCTGTCTGCGACGAGTCCGCCCACGAACGTAGTCGACCCATGCCTCAGGCGCTCCATTCAACAGCTCTTGCTTTGAGCCAGCCACGACTCGTGATTTTAACCAGTCCACACTAACGAATTCGGCATCGAGAATCGTAAGTCCCCAGCGATAATTTCTGATCGGGCGTCCGCGATCCTCAAACCACGTGAGTTCAAACGATTCAAGTGAGCACAGGCCGTTAAAGACCAGCTGTCCGGTGCTCCGTCGCGAGAAGTGAAGTAATGGGGGCAGCACCTTCCGGTCGCCGACAAGCAGCTCGTCATATACGGCCTTGAGACAGCGGTTGCCCCTGAAGGCTTCGCAAGCTTTCTCCCGATCCGAGTGCTTCGCATCGCCCCAATACCTGATGACGCCAGCGCGTTCGTCGATAACGTCGTCCCACGGGTTCGCAAAATCCCCGGCAACATGCGCCGTCACAACAACGACATACGCCGGCAAGCCTACCCACGGCGTGGCGTAAGAGCATGGCCTGATCCCGCCAGTCATCGCGATGGTCCGATCGTTTACCGCAAACCAGGCAGAGAACTCATCGCCATCTAGATGTGGATTCCCCCTATCAACATAGGTATGGGCTACTCGGTACATGTTTCCCGAGATGGCGTTCTTCCGCAGGGTCATGATCACACCTCCCTTTATCATCAAAGCCGTCTTGATGGAACTGCTGAGTCGGCTCGTGCCTGTGGAAGAACAGCACAGCCCGCTCGCATCTGGACGGAACAATGCCCGCGTTGAAGTTCCCGTGGAATCGCTTGTGCAGTTCAGAGCGCTCGCAAATATCAACTGCCGAAAGCGGCACGTCAGCGCGCACGGCTTCGGCATGGAAACTCCTGATCATGCTGCAGCCGCCCTTCGGCGAACAGTCTGCGCAACTCTCTCGACACATCTCTCTGGTTCGGCCTCGACTTGGTGCTCCCAGAGTCGAATTACGACCCATCCGAGTCTTCCAAGCCGGGCGAAGTTGCGTTTGTCTCGCCTGCGATTGTTCTGAATCTTCGCGCTCCAGTACGGAGGCAGCTTGTCCCGCCACTGCGGAAAGCGCCAGCCGTGCCAGAAGTCCCCGTCTATGAACACCGCAACCTGACCTCGACGGAATACGAGGTCGGGGCAGCCTGGCAGAGAACGCTGATGAATTCGAAATCGAAGCCCCCGGCTGTGAACGAGCTTCCGAATAACTAGCTCGGGCTTCGTGTTGGTACTGCGGATTCGGGACATCGTGTAGCTGCGTTGCTGCGGGGTCAGATTGTCGGTCATAGCGCACCGCTGGATCTTGCGGGTGCGGACCACACAGCCGACGACACCCTGTCCATTCTGACGCTTTCGTCGTCGAGTCGCGCGACCCTTACATGAACAGCCCTCACAATGTCACCGCGCCGCGGAGGTGCCGAACCGCCTGCGGAGAGCCACTCCTTCGGAACCTGTTCCATCCTCTTGCTCCCAGGCTTGCACACGCCGCGCGTGGCCTGAACAACCAAGCTCACCAGCGGCGTCCCCAGAAGGTTCGACTCCTCCACTTCGAGGACGACTCCCTCAATCTGCACACCACAGACTGCCTCCCACTGAGGCAACGCCCCCTGCCAAAACGGTTCGCACATCGGCATGCAGGGGCACCATCTGCATGCTTCGGCGCTCGGGCGTGCCAGCGAATCGAAGGTGCCGCCAGCTGAAACGCATCGGTTGAACTCCTCCAAGGCGCGCCTGGCCTCATCGGCCTCCCTGCGTGCGTCATTCTCCGTTATCGCAATGGAGGAGCGGGCTCCATTCGCGCGCACGATGGTCCCCCGCTCAATCGCAACGCCATTTTGCTGCAAAAGGTATGCGTAAAGCCTCATCTGGCGTGCGTCGGCATCGGAGACTGAATCCGGCGCTTCTTGAGGGCCGAGATTCGTCTTGTAATCGAAGACTTCGCGCCGTCGTACATCGACGAGGTCGGGCCTTCCGACCAGCAGGCCGTCGGGCGATCGAAGCCGCGTCTCTACGGAGCGTCCTGGCCGCCGCCCCGGAGCTGGACTCCCGCCGTATGTGCTGTGGACGTGAACTTCTGCCGCCTCCAACGCTGCGAGAGCCGCCCGCTCCCTGACAAGGTAGTAGTAAGGAAGCAGTTCAGGCCGTAGGAATTTCGCGCGCAGGAGGGGATGGGCGGCGGCATGGAGGTCGTTCACAGCGGCATCGAACACGCTGCGCGCCGCATGCATTTCCATTGCGACAGCATGCATGCCCTCAACTGCTGCACGGCCCACGGTGGCATGGAAGGCGCGCCCTAGAAGCGTTGCGGGAGCCTCTGGAAAGTCTCCCCTGCCGCCGAAGGCGGCCCACCCTGCCCGAGCGCCGCAGGATCGGGCGCTGGCATACAGGCTGGGAGAGATGTGTTCAAGGGGCCTGAAATGGGGCGGGCTCGGCGTCTGCATGTCACTACTCGTATGGGAATCTCACCGCTCGGAAGACCGACAACGGAACCGGTTCAAGCCCTTGGCGCTCGGCCGCAGCAAACGCTGCTGCGAGCCTGGGATCGAGGTTCATCGGGTCGGTATCCCAAAGGGGGTGCGTGAGGATGAATGCCTTGTTAGTCAAAGTCTCGATGCCCGCAGAGAGGCCGGCAAAGGAGATTGGAGTTCGCCCGAGGCCCGAAAAGTAGGCTGGGGCGATGCGCTGCACGAGCGAGCTCCAGTAGGGCTCCTGTAGGCTTATGTCCGCGTTGCTGTCCAGGGCTAGGTGCGCCATGTCGAGTCCGAGGCGCCAGTCCAATATTGGGTGGTAGGCCATGTTGCCGAATTCGCGCAGGCAGCGGTGGCACGAACTTGCACACGCCGCTTCGTGGCGCTGGCTCACGAGAGGGTCGTGGAAGGACGAGCTTCCTTGGCCGACGATGAACTCCAAAAGCTCTTCGAGGCGACTGGGCTCTCCAAGGTATGTGCTGTAGCCGGCGCCATTTTCCAAAGTGTCCGAGATGAACACCTTCGCGGAGGGCGGTGCAAAGGGGCTACTCAGGTCCAGAATGGGCTGGATTCCCAGATCAAGCTCGGATTCGCTGACATCCAAACGGACCGCCGCGGCCCGGCGGAGCATAAAGCCGAAGGAATACCAGGCTGCTCGGGCCTCCGGGACGACGGGATTGAGGCACAATCCCACGGGAATTCCGCTTATTCCCGCCGCCAGCACGTCCGTAATGGAAATTGAGGCGAAGGCCCTCGCGAGAGCTGGCTCGGCAGGGTCCGGCGCAGGAGGCGAGACTCTCGCACGCTCCCGCTGCGGGAGATCGCGGAGAGCCTGTTGAAATGCTTCATCCGAGTACCAGGCATGCTGGCCGTTCACCTTCTGAAACACGAAGTCTCTGCCGTCGTTGTCATTTATTCGATAGACCTGCGCCGGGCCACAGGCCACGCTGAAATTGCGCCTTTGCACAGGCTGCGCTGTGCCTGCTCCGAGGCGTGCGCGCAAAGCACGGGGTGTGAATTCGAAACCGCCGCTGAACTCAGCGTTGATGCTCCACCATGTGCAGAACCCTGGGGGCTCATTCAGGTTGACCGTGCGATATCCGTCGGCTGCACGAGGTCCGGTGCAGAAGGGGCATCCTCCAGTCTGGGCAGGCGCTTCCACTAAGGCTTGGCAGCGGCGGCAGATGCCCACTTCCACCACGCGCTGGAGTGGATCGGGGGCATAGGTGACCCCGCCGCCGGCGGAAGGCCGCACGTCGAGGACGCCGACGGCCGTGTGCAGCTCGTCGTCCTTCACGGACTGTGCCCCAGGGGCGAATTGGCTGATGGCGATGTCCAACTCCCTGTCGATCACGCCCCGCTCAGGAGGCCATGAGCCATTGCCCGGTCGTTCATGGAACAGATAGCGCACCCGAGTCGGGAAGCCGAACATGGGAAGCACCCCCAAGGAGGCAAGACGCTCGCTCAGAGCGAGATGGGGAAGGCTGTCCCGATGGGCGGCTACGTCGTCAACGGCCGCGAGAAGCTCCTGCTCCACGTAGACGACCATGGCGGTTGTGCCTGTCTGTGTGTCAAAGGCCGTGCGGCGAAGCACCGCGTCGCACAAGGTGAGGATCGCTTGATTGTTTTGCTGTATCCATGCATCGACCGCGGGCCTGTGAAGCTGCCAGTCGGACACCCTGCCGAACTCGCCGTGTACGTTGTCGCCGGTGTACGGAACCTGAATATTCGCGAAAGCACGCCTCAGCACCTCCTTCGACACCACACGTCTCGCGATTTCAGGACGTGTTACGTCAACGTAAGGCCTTGGCGGCGGCTCCGCTGTGATGAGCCCCGGCCGCTCGAAGTAATAGTCGTCGTGGCTTCTGCCTCGGCACAGAGTGAGGGCTGCGGACATCCCAGCCTGCCGCCGTCCGGCGCGTCCGACTCGCTGCTGGTAGTTGAACCTCACAGGTGGCATGTTGGCGAGGCCGATGGCCTGGAGGGTGCCGATGTCCACGCCTGCTTCCATTGTTGTGGTGACGCTCAGCAGGTCAACTCCACAGGCGGGGGCCGTCTCAGTGTTCAGAAACACTTCTTGGAACCTGCGTTGCCGCAGGATTCTGTCCTCCTTGTTGGTCTGGCCGGTCAGCTCTTCGCAGTTGAGCCGGAAGGGGGGGGCTTCGCATCTAGCCAGGAACTCGTAGTAGTCCTGGGCGCCGACCGCAACCGGATGTTGGGACGGCGCTGCACCTAGAGGCGCGCGGCAGGTGATGCAGACTCCCGCCGACGAATGCAGGTTGCTTCTGGCGCAGCGGTTGCATTCGTACACGTTAATGTCGCCCGACGGCGACGGCGTCGGGCTGAAGACTCGCATCCGTTCGGGGAAAACCAGCCACTGGGTCATAACGCCAGTGAGGACGTTCAAGACGCGGTTTGTGAGGTCCACGACCGTGAGGCCCGCCCGGCCGGCGACGGCGGTCAAGTACAAATCGACCTCCTCCGGCGGCTGCGGTTGCCCTTGTGCATCGGCGCCGTCCCACCGAGCTTTTCGCGCAAGGATGCGGACTACCGAAGCGGCGGCGGTCTCCTCGAAGGACGAGGGCGGAGTCTGACCGAACCAGAGGATGCCGAGGCCGAGGGATTCGAAGTCGCGGCTTCCGTCGGCGAAGAGTACGTCGCGGAGAATCGAGCTTCGGAGGGAGTACTCCATCAAGTCGCGGAGCTGTCCGGGCACAGGCTGCAGGTTGGCGAGGTACGACCGCGGAGCCGCCTGCCAGTCGATGATCTCAGCCCAAAAGACATCGCCCCCGCGAGCCGGGCGGTATTTCTGCACAGAGGGCTTCGGCCCGCCTGGGTTCATGCCGATTGACAGGAGCCTCTGGCGGGCGGCGTCCAGAAGCGCTCCGAAATCGACAGACACGAAGCGGCCGGGAATTGGGGGTGGCGCCAAAGCCTGTGGCGTAGCTCCACCGACGGCGGCGTACGCTACCAGCTCGCCCGCCGTGCTGTTCGGTATAATGCCGAGGAGTTCTTGGCGGCGCCTCCTCTCATCGTCTGTAAGGCCCTCTGCATCCCGCTTCCTTTCCAACCGGACGAACTCATCAGCATCCCGGGAGAGCGCCACGGTAGCGTTGTAGGCTGTCAGGCGCGTCGCCGCGGCACGGGACATTTCGCCAAAGACTACCTGACGCACTGTATCGCGGTAATGGGCGAGTTTGATGCCAGTCGACAGCTTTGCTGCGTCTTGGCGGCTGTCGGAGAACAGCACGAGTTTGCGTTCCGGACCCTGCGGCATGTCGCGCATGAGGGCGTCCGAAAGAAGCTGCATGATGCGCTGGAAGCCGGAGCCGAGGTCCCTGATCGGGGATTCGATCCGCCGCATCCCCCAGTCTGCTCCGCAGTGGGGGCACTTCGTTGCGAAGGCGTTGACGTCGTCGGCTGCGGCGCGAAATGCGAACCCTGCGCTGATGTTCGGCTGGGGCTGACTCGCCCGCCTCGGAAACGTAAGCCGGCCCAGAACCTGATCGAGGTTTGCCGGCGCCCATTCATTGCGAAGGTTGTTGTGCTGCCAACGCCATTTAGGCCCGGCTTGGTTCTGCTTTGCCAGCGGGCGTCCGTTCGCAGGCCAAAACACCAGAAACTCGCCGAAAGTGCGCGCCAGGGACGCTGAGCGGTCGGGCACGTGCTCAAGGTTCGGGTAGTCGGGGGAGAGGTACCACGCGTTTGAGGAGTTGGCGTCCTCCTTCTTGTAGCCGCCGAGGAAAACTTCACCGCACGGTTGGCAGTAGAGCAGTTCGAGAACCCGCGAATCGCATGACTCGCACCGCGGACGTGCCTCTGTGTAAAGACGGCCGACGGGAGGCGGAGGCGCTCCGGGGGGCGTTGCCAGCGTCCTCCCGGAGCAAGCCGGGTTGATGCAGGACCAAAGGCGCCCGGAGTTGTGGAAGAAGTAGTGGACCCTGAGCGGCAATGGCGGCGCGCCGGTCGCATCCCGCGCAAGGATCACGCCGCGCAGCAGGCCTTTCGCAGCTTGTGCGCCATTCGGCCGGCCCGCTCCAAACAGCCGGTCTGCGAGATCCTGCAAAGTGAACGGAGCCGAAGAGCCAGCTTCGCGCACTGCTTCAAGTGCACCTACGTTCTCCAACGCCTCGACGAGCAATTGAGGGGCAGCCGGGCTGGTGGGCAACCCCAAAGCCGCTGCAAAGGTCCGAGCGGCAGCGTCTGTGCCTGTCTGGTCCAAATCCCGGTCCAGCGCTGCAAGCTGATCAGCACATGTGAGAGCTCCTCCCGGAGCCATGGGAAACGTCCGCCTCTCGCCGCTGATGACAGAGAAGGAATTCCGGTCCCGCCCGAGGAACTGCTCCAGATATGTCCGGCTTGCTGAGTCGTTTTCAATTGAAGCGCTCGTCGCGATGATGCGCAGCTGGGGTGAGTCTGGATTCAGGCCGATGCGGTTAAGGAATGCGCGCAGCAGGTAGCCGACTTCGGTTCCCGGGGTGCCTCGATACGTATGCAGCTCGTCGATCACGAGATGGAAGATGTTGCGCTCCCGGTCCTCCTCCAGCCAGCGGGCAGTCTGCTCGAAGACGCCGTTTTCGGAGTTCCTCATCAACATGATGTTGAGCATGCTGTAGTTGGTGATGAGGATGTCCGGAGGGGCGTCCTGCATGTCCCAACGCGACCACATCTCGGCACCGGCCGGGTCCTGGAAGTAGT
This sequence comes from Bryobacteraceae bacterium, assembly GCA_049510065.1. Lineage (GTDB taxonomy): Bacteria > Acidobacteriota > Terriglobia > Bryobacterales > Bryobacteraceae > CAWACP01. The sequence goes on along the minus strand of JBEKZH010000059.1, from coordinate 14,500 downwards.
CTAAGATCCTACGGTCGTCTCTCTGCCGCGCGGACAGTACTGCAGCGTCCCAATCCGCATCCATCAGGCGTAGCCGTCGGCGTAGCTCGCTTCGCTTCTGAGGATACGCTTCCAAGCCCGAGACAGGCGTGCTGCTTGTATACCGGCCGAACCAAAACCTGTTGCCGGCTCGATTGGAGTCCAACCAAGCTCGGGCGGCGGGGCCGTCGCAGGCCCGGCGGATGCGGCCGAGTTGATCCTCGATCAGAGCGTTCAGAGGATAAAGCAGTAGCGCGCGGACGGCGCGCCGGCGGTGCGCAGGCTCATGCGAGCGCTGGCGCACACGGTCTGTGCCGCGGGCGCGCCACCAGTAGCGAACCGGCGTCAAGATAGACGGGGCACCCCAACCTCGCGTGGACTCCTCAAGCAGGTATGCAAAGATCGGCAGCAGATAGGCCTCGGTCTTGCCCGACCCCGTGCCCGAGGTGACGACTACCGCCTGGCCTTGTCGAGAGCGCTCCCACGCCTCGAACTGGTGCCGATACAGCTCTCGGTCTTGGGGGAAGAGCCCGCGGGCGATGAACTGCGCCGCATCTGGGCGCACCCCCAATTGGCGACATGCTCGTTCGACCGTCAAGCCAGAGAAGCGGTACGGCGCAACCGGTTCGAAGAACGGCTCTCGATAGAGCTGCCGGTCTTGATCGAGGAGGGCGCGCCGCTCCCTGAGCAGTGCCTCGTACCGCAACCGGAATGGACTGTCCAGGTACCTGACGAAGGCGTCTCTGATGTCACTGAAGATCTCAAACGGATTGTCCACGACTAAGACTCCATGGAAGGGGTTCGCGTTGAATCAACGGGTGAGGCTGGCCTGCTGCCACGAGGAGCGCGAACCCAACTGACGGCGGTACGCCGCAGTACACAAGCCGACGCCCTTCGAGGCGTGCGGGCTCCCCGGAGCACAGGCAGGCGGTGCGCGTGAGGGCTTCGGGGAGGGGGGCCTCGATCGGGGTTGAAAGCGTGTACGCACCTTGGTCGTACGAAGCGAGCTCGACTGATTGAAGGACGGCCGCCCCATAGACCGCCTCGCGCTTGGACATTTGCAGGAGGTGACCACTCCTTTTATGCAGGAAGAAACGCCGAGCCTCATAATGCGACTTGTACTCACACGCTGAGCGGGGCAGTAGCCCCTCGACCCACTTCAGCCGATTGAGGTCAAATGAAGATACAGCCCAGTTGACGGGCGCCTCGGGCTCCTCCACAGCGTTCTCTAGGATGCTTCTGATGAGGGGGACCGAAGCTATTCGCGATGCCGAATAGTGCTGCGTATACGGGAGGCCCGCATCTGCGGCGACGGAGTTCATCGCCTCGGGCGCGGCGACAACAAAGATCCGGCATGGGCGCTCGTCAGTGTGGAGAATCTCAACTCGCGCCCCGTGGTGCTGAGCGGAGTCCTGCAGGCGCCGCGTCAGATCGGGGGAGCGGGCGCCGATCAAGAACGCTGTGCCTGCCTGCGATGCCGCCCCAGCAAGCGCGGGGCTGAGCATGCGCCACGTCTGGCTGGCATCAATGAAGAAGTCCGCGTGCCCCAAATCTGACAGGAACACGCGCAAGGCGCGTGAAAGCTCGGCAGCATCGGCGTCGCCTCCTGCCAACTCAGCGACTGCGCGGCGGAAGCCCGCCCATGAGCCTTCGCCGATTTGCGACATCCAGTAGATCAGCGCATCCCAATTCACCGTCTTCGTCCCCGCCGGTTGCGTTTTATCGTTCGAGCAAAATCCACATAAGCCGTCCACGCCTCTGCGGCCCATGTTGGGTCTAAACCAACCGGTGCGTACAGGCGGGGGCGGCGGATGTGAGCGTCGTAGATGACCCAAGCCCATACTTCACATCGGCGAATCGGGGCCTTGCCTTGGGGCGGCGGTCCGATGACCGGCAGTGCAGGCCTGTTCTGAAGGACCAACACCGCGGCGCCCGGCCCGGCGTTCACATGAACAGCCCAGACCGGCTCAAAGAGTCCGCGCCAGATCGTAGTGGCGCCGCCGGCGCCACTCGAAGCCACCTGGCCGGGAAGCGCGCCCAGCACCGTCCAAGCACCTTGTGGAATGGCGGCCGCTTTGAGCCCATCTGTCTGCCGGTCGGTGAGGATGGACATGTTTATGTTTGGTCTGACGGTCTCGATGATCTTTCGGGTCTGTCCAACAGCGACGACGTGACCGCCCGGGGCGGAGAGTTCACGCGAGACCTCCACCGCGCCGTCTTCGTCCATTTCAATGTGCTGCCCGTCTATCGTGAACTGCTCATCGGCGCCGATGCCTGACACCAGCACCCTCGGCGGAGCACCCTCAATCCACGCGAGGCGGCGTCCAAGCCGCAGCCCGCCGGAGAAGATCAGCTCCGCTTCGGACTTGATGTCGAGCACTTCCAAGCCGGTCGGCGGTGCAAGCGAACGTCGCACCCTGACGCCGGGGAAGAGCCGCCATCCTCGCGGGATGTCCGGATGTTCGATGGGCGTGCAGGACTTCTCCGCCGCGGCCGAGAGGAACTCGGCTGCCATGCGTGAATGCGACTCCTGGCACAGCACCGCGCAGGGGGCGCCTTTGGACAGTCCATACGTAGACAAGAAGCCGGAGTATTCCGTGCTTGGACCCAACGGGATGGCGACCATCCCTTTTCTGCGCAGCGAGAGCGTGGTGCCGTTGAGTGTTGCTTCCCATGAGAATCCTTCGGACAGTTCGATGCCGGACTCCGGCGGTAGCGGCAGAGAGTCGTAGAAGCCCTCTTCGCCCGCTTGTATGATGCGGCTCCCGTCGTCAAACGTCGGCGGGAACCCCACGGGGCGTCTGGGCAGGTAAGTGAATTCGGGCCTGCTCCTAATGACGTCCAGGGCCACTTCCACATTTGCCGATCTTCTCCCGCCCGACTCCGGCATCGAGCCGTCCCAGGCTTCGAGCTCGCCGGCGACCTGCGCAAGAACCGCGTCGTGCCGGTCGTCGTTCACCGCCGAGGCCCCAGCCGGAGTCAGCGCGTTGCGAGCCACCACCCACCGCAGAAGATCGGATGCGAGACGGCCCCGATCCACCCGCGATGCCGGCTGATAGTCGGCCCAGAAGAAGAAAAGAGGAAGCCGCTCAATGTCGAGGCGGCGAAGCGGCACATGCGAAAGCGGAAGGGCTATAAACCGCCTGGCGCCGACGTCTTCGCGCGGCATCGCCAGCCGACTTCCGGTTTCGCGAGAGAGCCACTCGGCGGTGAACCGCCACAACGACTCGAAAACGCGTGGATCGAACCCGCGGGGGTACACTCCAACCCGGTCGCAGCCCAGTAGCTCCGTCAGTCGGATGTAGTATGCGTTCCCGGACGCGTCTTCGTCCGTCTGCATTCTATAGGCGGCGAGCACTGAGAGACCAAGTAAAGGTGTACAAACGGGTAGGCCGTCCGCCGCAAATGCCCTGAAGATGCGCAGCCCCCCTGAGCTGGGGAGGACATGCCTCGAATAGACTCCGGCTACGCTCGCAGCGAAGTCTTCTTCGGCGGCGTCCGGTGTAAAGAGCCTGCCCTCAATCTCTGCCATCGCGGCGGCAAGAACCCGCGGCGTCACAGACAGGTACACCTCGCGTTGCCCGCTGGATGCAAGCAGGAAGTGGCGAGTGATCACACGATTCCAAGTCAAATAATCGGCAGGAAGGAGGTCTGTGCTGAAGGACAGGGCGCGATACTCGTTCCAGCCCTCGGCCCTCTTAGGACGCGGGATCGACGTCCTCGGGCCAACATCTTCCGTGCTGGCGCCGGCCACATCGTCGCTGTCGTCGAGGAACTCGTTCTCGGGGCCGTCAAGAGAGGATGACTCCAACTTCTGTCGTCCGCTGACATCGGCGGGTGGCGGTGCCGGGCCCGGCTCAGGCTGGGCGGATGCCGACGCGGCCTCCGCTGAGCCCTTGCCCTTCACAGGTTCGGCGTCCTGCTCGTGCGGCAGTTCTTCTGCCGGCCGCTCAGCCTCGGCGGGCTCAAGATCCGCGGAACCCTCTTCCTCGGCAGTGTGGTCAGTTATGACTTCTGCGGCGTCTACGGCCTCACCCACAGGCTCGCCTTGCGGCGGGATTCGGGCGTTGTCTACCCCCTTGCTGTTGAAATCGCCGCTGTCGGCGTTCATCGCTCCGGCGGGTTGCGGCTCGGCGGGTGCTGACGAGCCCCCCGACATGTGTTCCTCATCAGCCGGGTGAGGCTGGGACTCGCGCTGTGGCTCTGTTGATTCCGACGCAGGAGCCTTGTACGCCCCTTCAACAACCATGCGCTCCAAGATTACAGCCGCCGGGCCTCCGGATGCTTCACAGGAGATGGCGCCCCCGGCTTCCATCGTTTGGCTGATGGGCTCACGTTCCGGCCCGGTGGTGACCATAGGGGCATCAGTGCTTGCGGCGGCTGAAGAATCCGGTACTCCGTCTAAACGCGGTGCTGCCTCGAACTCAGTTTTTGGGGGCGTCTTCGGCGTCTCGGCAGGTCCTAGGCGGTTCAGCCTTCCTCCTCGTCGGAGTAGTTTCCAGACGCCAAGGGCTGCAAGCCCTAGACCGATCCATTTGACCAGTGCCGTGCGAACCCGCGAGAGTGACCGTTTTGGCGTTGGGTCCATCTTGCTCACAGCTCCAGAATGCGGCCTGCGATTGCTCTTGCAACAAGCGGACAGACGGCATTTGCCAGCTGTTGCTGCTTGTGCATCAATCCGCCGCTCCCATTGGTCGGGGAGCCGGCGAACCTGAACCAGTCCGGAAACGACTGCAAGCGTGAAGCCTCTCGAAGCGAAAGCCCGCGTTGCTGGGAAGGATGCACGAGCATGCTCTTGCGATAGTGTCCAATGGTGATCGACGGCTCATCCCAGGTTAAGCGTCGGTAGATGTTGCTGTGAGTCCGTTCGACGTCGGAGTAGTTCGTGAGCTCCGCTTTGATGTCCCGCCAATTCCCGCCCGGCGGAATCTGTCGGTAGCGTTCGATCACATAGTCGGCGTGCCGGGACGTAACATGATCGAGAACCGCACCCTTGGCGGCATGGCTCCGCATTGCTTGGAGGAAGGGGTTCGCCCGAAGCTTCTCACAGTCCGGCTCGTTGTATTCGACCTCCACCGGTTGCTGGCCGTTGGACATCTTCGGCAGATCAGAAATCGCATCTCGGACCGTAACATACGGCAGGCCCGTGTTTGGACCGTTGGTCGGTAGGGGAAACGGCCCCCAGTCACCGAAGTCCGACGCCTGATAGCCCATGTCGCGGTGGATGCCCAGGAGAAAGAACCTGCTTCTATACTGGGGGACTCCGTACCACACGGCGTCCAGGAGCTTTGGAAAAACGAGATACCCCGCCCTCTCCATTCGGCGCGCGATCGTCTTGACCACCGTTGGCCGGGACTCGCCACTGCCCTTGGCCGGCGTCCAGAGTATGCCTTGGACGTTCTCCATTAGGAACACTAGCGGTTGGAGTTTCTCCACATACCGCACGAACACCGTAACCAGGTCGTTGTGCGGATTTGTGCTGTGCCAGGAGTTCCTGTTGGCGTTTGAGAACCCTTGGCAGGGCGGCCCGCCGATTAAGACGTGAACTCCTCCAAAGGATTTGCTTATCGACTGGACTCTTTCCGCCGTCTTGCGCGACCTGAGATCGGCCGGCTCCACTAACTCCGGTACCTGTCCTCCCTTCCGGGAGGATAGGGCCGCGAAGCTGCGGCGCAGCGTTTCCGTGTAGATTGGATTGACTTCGGCGGAGAAGATGAGTCGATAGTGCGCCCGTTGCCGTTGCGCCAACAGAAACCCCAGACCCATGCCGCCGGCTCCGGCGAAGAGTTCAACGACGTTGAGCACCGGGAATTCTGCTGCCAGCAACCCGCCGCAGGAATCGGCCTGTGAACCGTTTTGACCACCCCACTCTCGGCTTTCGTCTTGCCGCCTGGCTGTTGTGATGTTTGAGCGAGCAAGCACGTGGAGTCCAGGGCTGCGAGCGTTTGGCGGTGAACGCATCTGCGCCGCTCGGCGCTCGATTCTGCGCACGACTACGCGAATCCACCGGGTCCAACTCACCGCCGCAGCGAGATCCCTCAGTGCAGCATTTTCAACGGAGGAGAGCCCGATGATTGTCCCCTGATGAATGCTGCGTATGCCGCCGATCTGCGCTGCGAACACCCGCACTTTCCGGCCGGACAGGTTCAAGCGCATTACGTCTCCAATGGCGTACGTGATCGGCTGCCGGGCGGCGGGCGGCGTGACCTGGCATTTCGTCCAGCGGACCTTGCTGAGCCGCTCTGAAATGCTGCCCGCCCCCCTGCCGGCGCCGTCCTCAGCGGCCGAGGGCAGCGACGCTCCCCTTTGCAACTCCACAACTACCTCGAACTGCCGCTCAAGGACGCCGCACCGAAACACCGGGTTGGAGCCATAGCGCGGGCCGGCTACGACTATCGAGCCTTTGGGGATCGCGCTGGCCGAATCCAGCAATTGCAGGGCGAGCGCAATTCTGCCGCCACGAGGATGCACCTCGCTCAACGTGCCGGGTGCGTACCTCTCCTCTCCGATTAACTGCACCCCTTCCGGGGTGATCTTGTGAAGTCGGACCACGATGTCCCTGGACTTCCTGTGGCTGACGCCGTCCAAGGGGCGCCGCGTTGCGCGTGCGGCATTGTCTTCAAGCAGGAAGATCTGTTTCCACGGCATCCCGAGAAGTCCGTTAGATTGAGGTCGATCCTCCTCTTGCACCGAGGGCGAGGGCTGCATTTGTCATCCAAAACGAGAGTACCAAATCAGACGGCCCAAGAGAGCGCCATCAGCACATTTACGGAAAATGAAAAGCGCGGGGGCATGGCTGATCGAAGCAAGCTGTGATACTTGAATTGGCAATTCTGGTATTAGCGAGTTTTCAATGACCACGAGCGTGCGCTTTCAGTGCGCTGCACGACCCTGCACCTTGCCCGAACATTCCCGACTGCGGCCTTTCTGGCAAGCGCTCGCCCGTTGGTCGCCCCCTCGGTTTAGACCGCCCATTGTTCCTTCAGATCGGCAGCGTTCTTCCAGCACGCTGAACAGTTGACCGTCCGGTTTGAAACCCAATGGCCGAATTGTCGATCGAGCGATGCGTCGTTCTCTGGTAGAATAGCGGCATAATCTTAGCAGTTCGCCGCTTTTGCAGCGATCCGCGAGGGTGAATGGGTCACATCCGGCTCACCTGACTACCGCGAACCCGAAAGTGGCAGCAGGTTATTGGGCTGCTAGAGGCTGGGGCTCAAACACCCCAGATCGCTGCTGGTACGTTGAAGGCTGCTGAACGTGGTCTGGAACAGGCGGCTCATGATCCAGCGCGCGTTCATTTGTTCCGGCTTCTCACCCAACGCCTCGATGCGCAAGTTGGGAAACTCTATCGCAGACCTGAAGAAGATCGGAATCAGGGTGCTGGAGACTGTCTCCGCCAAGAACCTAACGTTTGCTTTATAATAGAGCCATGGAACCAGTGAGCCAGGCGGCAAGCCTCATGGGGCGGCGCAGCGTTGAAGCCCGCGTGAAGGCGTGGGGCAAACGGGAGTTCGTAAAGCGCATGCGGGAGTGGGGGAAGTTGGGCGGGCGTCCGAAGGGCAGCGGAAAGAGGAAAGGCGGCAGGTGATGGCGGTATATCGACCGAAGCGGAAAGGTGAGTCCTCGAAGTTCTACGTCTGTGAGTTCGTCTATCAGGGCAAGCGGTTTCAGGAATCCACCGGCGCAACCAGCAAGACGGTAGCGAAGGAATACGAGAAACGGCGCAAGGCGGAAATGGAACGGGCAGCGGCGGGCCTGCCTACCGATCAGAAAGCCTCCCGCATCCGCACCGTGGCGGAAGTCGTCCGACCGTATCTCGAAGGGTACAAGCTGAACCATCGCGCAAAGAGCGTCCTGTTCGCCACGGGGCGTCTGGCACAGGTCGGGAAGCACCTAGGCAGTGTTCTGCTGTCCGATCTCACGGAAGAGCGCCTGAAGGGCTATATTCGCCAGCGGCAGAGCGACGGCGTGTCGGGCCGAACAATCAACATGGAAATAGGTGAACTGAGCCGCGCCATCGGTCAACTGTGGTCGCTCCTGTGGCCGAAGGTGCGAAAACTTGAAGAGCGCAAGGACGTAGGGCGCGCACTCTCGCATGATGAACAGGGCCGACTGCTGGATGCCCTCAGGGAATGCCACACCCCGCATCCGCGGACGCTCATACCGCTACTCCTGCTCACAGGCATGCGTGTAGGAGAAGCTCTGTCGCTGACATGGGGACAAGTTGATCTCATCGGGCAGACAATCACGGTCGGGCGGGCGAAGACGTCAAACGGCACTGGCCGCACGATCCCCATCAATGCCGATCTCCGCTCCATTCTGGCGGCACATCGGGTCGAGTTCGTGGCAGCTTTCGGTGAACCACACCCCAATCATTTTCTCCTCGCGTGGGGATCGCCACTGCCGTCCGACCCGGCTCGCCCCATCACGGACCCGAAACACGGATGGGAGAAACTGCGGGAACGTGCGGGCGTCTCGTGTCGGCTTCACGACCTCCGACACACCTTCGCAACGCGGCTTGCCGAGACGGGCGTTCCTGAATCAACGATGCTCGCCTTGATGGGCCACATGAGCCGCGCCATGCTGGAGCGCTACTCGCACATTCGGATGACTGCGAAACGGGATGCCGTCGCGGGCGTCACGCTCCGTCAGGTGGGCGAAAATTCAGAGGTAGTCCCTGTGAAAGTCCCTGTACTTGCGCCTGCCCGGGTGATTCACTAGATGGATTCTGGTTGTATGTTGCTGAAAAAGCTGGAGCCACCCGCCGGGATCGAACCGGCGACCTGCTGATTACGAATCAGCCGCTCTACCAACTGAGCTAGGGTGGCCCGTGGTGTGCGCCCACCTCCCGATTTTAGCAGGTGGTCAGTGCATCACTGGTGAAGCGAATCATCGGCCTCCGTTTGTCGCGCGAATCTCCAGCAGCGCGAGCGCGTGCGGCGCCAGAGTTAGCGTCAGCGCCCCACTGGTCAGCGTCCTGGTTTCCGCCGCCGGCAACGCCCCCGCGTGGATCAGTCGCCGCCGTTGCTCGCGCGATGGCCAACTCGGGCTCCCCATTCGCTTCCAGAGAGCCACCGGCGATCCGTGACCGGCGTCGACAATCCGGACGCTCGCCGTTCGATCCGGCGGCAGACCCTTCACTTCGATCTGGAACTCGCGCGGTTCGCCCGGCTCTTCCGGCGGCCAGTAGTTCCACACCGCAATGGCCAGCGTTCCGTCCGGTTTTCTGGTGGCCAGCGCCGAGTGGGAGGCGATGGCGATTCTCTCCGTTCCCAGATCATGCAGCAACGCGAACGCATTGAAGGACGCCTTGGGAATGTGCCCCGCGGCAATCACGCCGTAACCTCCGTAAAACGGCGCCTTCACCACGCCTTGTTCTTCGAACACGTCCGAGAACGCCCAGTACGACATGGTTGTGGTGAGCCCGTCGCATTGCCGAATGTTGTTCGCCAGCCATGGTCCCATGAACGGCGCGTCCTCCACGCCGGGCTCCGGCATGTAACTTGCGTTGTACTCGCTCCAGTGGATGGGCAGCTCGGGCAGGGCGGATGCGGCCACCTGGTCATGGACTCTGCGCACGGCGCGCGCAACCATGTCCGACCGCGGGATCTTCTCGTCGGTTCCGAACACGTTCTCGGCCGTGTCGTTCCCGTAGACGTGCGTGGAGACAAAGTCCAGCGGCACGTGCTCCTGGTGGCAGTGCGCAATCAGTTCCGGAACCCACGCCGCCTGGGCCGTCGCCGGACCTCCCACGCGAAGCTTTGCATCGGCGCGCTTAACGCCGTTCGCCGCCGCATCATAGAGCTGGAAGTACGTTGCCTGTCTGGGCTGGCCCGTCCAGAAGTCGATGTTCGGCTCGTTCCACACTTCGAAATACCATTGCCGGACCTCCGCCGCGCCATACCGCTCTATCGCGTGATGCGCCACCTGGTACACCAGCTCACCCCAGCGGCCGTAGTCGGCCGGCGGATTCGGCAGCGGCCTGTACCAGAAAGCATGCGGCGTCTGCGAAGCGGCCAGCGCCGCGGGCATGAAGCTCAATTCCACGAAGGGCCGCACGCCATTGGCCAGCAGGCCGTCGAAGATCTCGTCGAGATAGGAAAAGTTGTAGACGGGCCGGCCCTGCGCGTCCGTACTGTACACGCCCACTTCGTCGTCGAGGATGCCGTGGAAGCGAACGTAGCGGAAGCCGGTGATGCGCCGGGTGGCCCGCAAATCCTCGCGATAGCTTTCCCGCAGTGACAGGATCGCCCGGCCCGAGCCGAACATCTGCTCCCAGAAATGGGGGAACGGGCGCGTTGGCGCGCTTTGGTCCACGCGAATCGTCTCGGGACCGGGCGGGGCACCGCGGCCCGGCACGCCCCACAGGTACAACGCAACGGCGGCGCTGCCCACCATCGCCCAGGAAACCCACTTTACCTTCGCCACGTGGACGAACGTACCAGGAATTGGACCCTCCTGCAACTGCTTACTCGGCCGGCCGGCCTTGTCTCAGCCGGCCCAGCGCCAGCAGGATGCCGTGCAACAGCGCTTCCGGCCGTGGCGGACATCCGGGGATGTAGACATCGACGGGGATCACCGCGTCCACTCCGCCCAGCGAGGCGTAGTTCGTCCCGAAGATGCCTCCACTGATGCCGCAAGCGCCCACCGCCACGACGGCCTTTGGATCGGGCGTCGCCGCATACGTCTTGCGCAGCGCCAGCTCCATGTTTCGGGTCACCGGACCGGTGACCAGCAGCATGTCGGCATGACGCGGGGAGGCCACGAAATGAATGCCAAAGCGCTCGATATCGTGGATCGGATTATTCAGCGCGACGATCTCCTGCTCGCATCCGTTGCACGAGCCGGCGTCCACCTGCCGAATCGCCAGCGACCGGCCCAGCAGGTTCTGAATCGCCGCCGCGATCCCCTTGCCAGCGTCCTCGGCGCTCGCTCCTCGCGTGGTGGCCCGCATGCCCGCATGGCTGCCATCGGGATGGAGTGTGTATTCGGCCGTGAGAACGAGCTCGTGGCGATCAGTGGCCGCCAGCTCGAACTCCCGGGTCATGCACACTGCGCCGTCGGCCGAGGCCTCCGCGCATTCGCCGCAGAAGATGCAGCGTCCGTAATCCACCCTGACCTGCCGCACGTCGTCGCGGTCGCAGACGGCAATGGCTCCGGTGGGACACGCATCCGCAGCGGGACGTGCGTCGCGCCAGGTTTCGAAGTCGAACTCGGGACGCCCCCGAAACCGCTCTGCGACGCGCGGCGCGATGCGAGGATAATCGGCCGTGGCCATTCCCACGCGGAACGTCTTCTGAAGGATCCTGAACATCGCTTTACCGATCCGTGCCTGAGTAGGACAGATTGAAGCTCTTGTTGATCACCGGAAAATCCGCGATGATGTTGCCCTCCACCGCTTCCACGATGGCGGGCCAGTTGTTGATGGACGGGTCCTTCACCTTGCAGCGGTCGAGGCAATCGCCGTCGCCGGTCCGCACCCAGTGGATGATCTCGCCACGCCACCCTTCCACGGCGCTCAGTGCGCATCGATCCGGCGGTATCGGCTGCGCGGGAGCACGGTGTGCGCCGCCAGGCAGAACGGCCGCCGCCGCGCGGATGATCGCTATCGACTCGCCCACTTCGTCGATGCGAACCAGCATCCGGTGCCGGACATCTCCCGCCTGGTAAACCGGCACGCGGAATTGCAGGTGCCGGTACGCCTCGTACGGGTGGTCGCGCCGGACGTCGAGATCCACGCCGGAAGCGCGTCCTCCCACACCGACGATGCCCAGCATTAACGCCTTGTCCGGGCGCAGAATCCCGGTGTGTTCCAAGCGGTCGCGGGTGGAATCGGACGACTGGATCAACGCCACCAGATCGCGGAACTCGCGCTCCACCATGTCGAGCGTGCTCTCGATCGCTTCGACCTGCGCCGGCTGCCAATCCCTGCGCACGCCGCCGACTGCCACCATGCCGCGCTGCACGCGGCTTCCGGTCAGCGTCTCGCTCAAGCCCAGCACAATCTCTCGCACGCGGCCGGCGTGGGCGTTGGCAATCATGAATCCCACGTCGGTGGCGATGGCCCCAATGTCGGCCACGTGATTCGCAATGCGCTCCAGCTCGAGCAGAATGGTGCGCAGGAACTGTGCCCGCGCCGGGACTTCGATTCCCGCCGCCCGTTCGACGGCTTCGCAGAATGCAGTGCCGTGGGAAAACGCCGAGTCGCCGGAGATGCTCTCGGCGAGGAACACCGCGCGGTGAATGGGCAGATTCTCGAACAGCTTCTCGGTCCCCTTGTGCGTGTAGAACATGCGGAGCTGCAGGTACAGGATGGGCTCCCCCGCAACAGCGAAGTTGAAGTGGCCGGGCTCGATGATGCCGGCATGAACCGGGCCCACCGGAATCTGGAACACGCCCTCGCCCAGGGTGGGCCGGTAGACGTGCCGCTCTCCTTCAAACGGCGGCAGAATCGTGTCGAGCGGGAAGTCCTTGCGCAGCGGATGCACGTCGGGCCAGTTGTCGTGGAGCGCCACGCGTCGCGGATTGGGGTGCCCGGCGGCTTCGAGACCAAACCAGTCCTGAATTTCGCGCTCCTGCCAGTTGACGGCCGGCAACTCCGCAGCCAGCGAAGGGAACGAGGGCTGGTCCGCTGGAATGGGCGCTTTCAGGATCACCCAGGAAGGGTCGCCCGGCCGGTCGAACACATAGTAGTTGTAGAAGACGCCTTCCGGCCTCACCCGATCCTCGGCGAACAAGGTCACCAGTCTGGCCTTGTACTCGGCTAAGAAATGCCTGGCTAGCGATGTGACATCGGGGCCGTTCAGCAGAATCGTGACCTGATCGGAGACCGGCTCCTCCACCGAGCGGATCTGCTCCGGGAAACGCTCGCGAAGTTCTTCCAGCAGGGATGTCATTGCCCGCTCACCACCCGGGCCGCTCCGCGAATCAGATCGAGCAACGGCGCGGGCACCCAGAATCCAATCACCACCAGCGCCACGGCCAGCGCGAGCAGCGAACCATTGCGCCAGGGACGGCGCGCTGCCACTGCCCTGTCGCCGGCCGGACCCAGAATCATACCGCCCACGTGCAGCAACGCTCCCGCGAACACGCCCGTCCCAAACAGGACGAACAGGACACCCGTCACCACATGCCCGCTATCGAAGGCAGCGCGCACAATCAGGAACTCGCTCTGAAACAGGCTGAACGGCGGCATGCCGATGATCGCGAGCATGGCCATGAGAAACACTACGCCCGTCAGCGGCATGGCCCGGATCACGCTGCCTTTGATCTTGGCGAAGAGGTCGGTTCGGAAGTGCTGATACACGTTGCCCGCGCACAGGAACAGCAGAGATTTCGCTATGGTGTGAAAGGTCATGTGCAGCATGAGACCCAGGCTGCCCATCGCGCCCCCGAGCCCCAGCGCCGTCACCATGATGCCGGCGTGATCGATGGTGTGATACGCCAGCAGGCGGCGATAGTTCTTCTGCACCAGCACAAACGGAACCGAGACGCCCATGGAGAGCAGTCCGAACAAAAGCAGCAGGCGGCCCGGGTAGTCGGGGCCGAGGCAGCGGCTGGTCAGAATGTAGAAACGAATGAGGCCGTAGAGAGCGCAGTTGAGCATGGCCGAAGAGAGAATCGCCGCCGAGGGCACCGGGGCTTCGCTGTAGGCATCCGGCTTCCAGGTGTGCATCGGCGCGAGCCCTGCCTTCGTTCCATAGCCCAACAGAACCAGGACGAAGGCCAGCCGCATGGATGTCTTGTCGAGTTGCGCGGCGTGCTGCGCCAGCACGGACCAGTTGAGACCGGCCAGCGCCTCGGAACCGGCCAGACGGTGTCCCGCGTAATAGGCCACCAGGGTGCCGAACAGCGCCATCGACAAGCCCACGCCGCCGATGATGGCGTACTTCCAGGCGGCCTCGAGCGACGTGACCTTCCCGTAGAAGGTGACCAGGAAGACCGAAGCCAGCGTGGTCAACTCAATGGCCGCCCACATCACGCCCAGGTTGTTGGCCACCGCCATGAACAGCATGGAGAAGACAAAGAGCGGCGTGAGCGAGTAGTACATGCGAAGCTGCGCCGTCTGCTCCGCGCCGGTTTCGTCGTCGCCCAGTGCTCCGCTGCGCTGGTCGTCGCGCAGGTAGCCGACCGCGTACGTCGAGCAAAGCAGAGCCACCGAGGCGGTCAGAAGAATCACCAGCGCGCTGAGGGAATCGGCATAGAAGAAACCATTCCCCAGCGAGACGGCGCCGGCGCCCAGCACCTGCGCGGCCAGGGCCAGGGCGATCAGAAAGACACCGCCGAACCCGGCCAGGTTCACCGCTTCCATCGCCGCGCGCCGGCGAACGAAGAACGACGCGACGGCGGTGGCGACGGGGACCAGCAGTAGAGCAACCAGCAGCATCCTAGCGTTCGGCTCCTTCTGACCACTCCGTTACCGTCGTGGCTCGGTAACACCGTGCGCGCACGCACCACCGTAACCGAGCCGCGACGGTGACGG
>JBEKZH010000058.1:0-36931 GCA_049510065.1 Bryobacteraceae bacterium | reverse complement strand
TGCCCCATTCTGGGCGGTCGCGTGGTCCGCAAACTCAAATCGCGGCAAGCCGAAACCCCCCTAACCTGCTGCCTTACAATCGCTTGCTGACGGCCCACTCTCCGTTAGCCGGACAGTAGTGCTTTCTCACAAAGGTTGATTCATTGTCCCCGGAGCAAAGCCGAAGACCGGTACGTCCGTTTGAGGCTGCCGATTTCATTGCTTATGAAAACCTGAAGGCCAACCTCAAAATCCAGCAGGCAGGTGGGTCCGTGTTCTTTGACGAACTTCGCAAGCCTCTCCAGAGAATGAAGGATCTTCCTGGTGCTCAGAAGTGGGCGGTCTACGACGAACGTCACTCCCTGGAGAAGCTGTGCCGAGAGTGGAACATTCCGAAACGGCCTGTCATGCCGCCCCCAGTCTAGCAGGTTCGGTCAGTCAAGTTAATTGTTGCCCAAGACAGGCGCTGGCGGGTCAGTGCCGCCTTTGGCTCTCTAGGGTTTTCTTCGTGTGGCCATGGCTTGAAGAGGTCCTATAATAGAAGAGAGTAGATGGCCACCGGGCGCAAAACGGGCGGGCGCAAAGCGGGAACGCCGAACCGCAAGACGAAAGAAGTCACGGAGCTTCTGGAGGTCCTTGGTTGCAACCCCATCGAAGGCATGGCGACGATAGCAGCGGACCCGAAGAATACGCCAGAACTCCGCGGGCGCATGTACGCCGAACTCGCGCAGTATGTTTATCCGAAGCGCAGAGCGGTCGAGGTGGCCGGCAACTTGGAGAATCCACTGACCCTGATTGTCGAGCGAACCTACCCGCAGGGTAAGTGACAGCCGCTGACCCAAGGCGGGCAACAACGATAACTATGGCAAATAGACACCGATATTGACGACGTTGCCGACTGCGTCAGTGACCACGATCAGATGACGGTTCTTGTACATGTAGCTGCGCGTCCCGTTCGCGTTCTTGACCTCCCTGTAGTCCCGACCCCAAAACCCTTGGGCTTCCTTCAGTCGCATCACGGGCACTGGGTTAGGATAACCGTACACCGCCCGGAGAACACCAGTTTTACCTGAAAAGTTCAGCTCAAACTCCTTCAAGCCTTTTGTGGGGTCAGGAAAAGCATAAATCACACCGTCAACTGAGGTTCCCACTAGGGCGTCTCTTTGGCGGAGTGGATCGCCTAACACTTGGCGAGCATCATCGAACTTCCAAACACCCATTTTCTTCTCAAGGAAAACAAATGCTCCTTTCCGCATGTCATCCGGGATTACGGCCGCGCTTGCAGGTATCTTAGCCGCTTCCGGTTGTGGTTCAACTCTAGAATCTGGCGGAAGCTCGGGCTCGTAGATGGATGCGAGAGGCTGCGTCTGAGACATGCTGAGCATCCCTCTCGCGTAATCGATCGGTATAGCGAAATTGAGATTCTGGCCACCCTCGATAGTGAGAACCGCAATTCCAATCACTTCCCCGTTGATGTTGAACACGGGTCCGCCCGAACTCCCGTGGCTGATTGGCGCGCTGATTTGGAACAGCCGATAGCCGTCCATGTCGCGGATACCGCTCACGAGTCCCTGTGAAAGAGTATTCTGCAAGCCGAGTGGGCTGCCAATGGAGTAAACCGTGTGCCCGATCTCAACCGCGTTTGAACGGCCCAGCTTCACGAACGGCAGATCTACCGCCGGAATCTTGAGAAACGCTATGTCCTTCCGCTTATCGATGGCGATCACCTCGACTAGATCGTACGCATCGCCGTTCGCTAGTCTCACCGTGGCCTGTTTTGAATGAGCGATCACATGGTAGTTCGTCAGCAGTTTTCCATCGGCGCTCACAAGCAGCCCGCTCCCGGCTTTGGCCAGCTTTCCGTCACTTCCAGTGACCTCGATGATCACGACTGCCGGTGACGACTGCTTGTAGAGAGTTCCGGGGTCAAGAGCGGCTTGCGCGTTTAATCCCCGATCAGACGCGAGCAGAAAAGCACAGCCTAACAAAAGTTTGGCGAGCATTCTTGCCTCCGTGCAACCACGCCCCATAGCGCCGCGTCGCCCGGCGCGCCCCGGTGGCAGTCAGGTGGATTCAATCACCCACCCAGTGGATTCTATCACCCACAAGGAGAACTCACGGGCGGGCGTCAAATTGCGGTGACGCTATGGTGACGAAGTGCACAGCCCCCCCTTGGTGAGCGCGTCCAACCGTTAGAGGATGTTAGAGGTAGGGGCGTGGCCGGCGCTCTGAGGGCTTCCTAGGCGGGTTTCTGCCATCAGCACTGTAGTGGAAATTGTAGTAACCCTACCCGTTTCAGCGCTCCTCACGGCTCCGCATCGCTTCCGGCTCGAATCCGTGTACCTTTCGGAAAACACAGATACTTACTTGAAAACAAACGGGATGTGAAGGGAAGGCGGACGAAGGGCCTGAATAGATTATGAGTCCGCTGCTCTAACCGCTGAGCTAAGGGCCCGCCTTTTGTATGTATTGTACCGGCTGGTGCGTGATTATGAGTCCGCTGCTCTAACCGCTGAGCTAAGGGCCCGCCTTTTGTATGTATTGTACCGGCTGGTGCGTCGCCCTGTCTCCTGGCGCTGGTTGGGGGGCGCGTGCCGCCTCCTTGGCGATCGATCCGTATCGAGCAGCCAGATCGAACGACGTGTATTTTTTGCGCGTGCGATACCACTACTCTGAATGTGCTCCAATTCTCGTGACGCCGCACAAAGACCAGCAATCTGGTCCTCTACTGGTTTTTGACTATTGTCGCGACCGCGCCCGATCCGTAGACTTACTGCAATAGTCTCGGGAGGGACGTTTAGTCACCCATGCGTAAAATCGCTTTGCTATTCGTGTGTCTGTGCGCATTTGTCAGAGCACAGACCCCCATCGGAACACTGGAAGGGCAAATCACCGATCCGGCCGCGGCGCTGGTGTCGAACGCCGATGTCAGCGTCCACAACACGCAAACCGGTCTCACGCGAACAGTCCGCTCCTCGCGCCAGGGGACGTTCCATTTCTCCGACCTGCCCGTTGGAACGTATCAGCTCGAGGTAAAGGCCCCGGCGGGATTCGCGCCGTATACGGTCTCATCCATTCGCATCGACATCGGCCAGGTGGTTTCCTGGCCCGTGCAATTGCAGATCGCCAGCGAGCACACCGAGGTGAGTGTCACCGGACAAGCCGTCACCGTGGACACCAGCCCGACTATCGGCAATGTCGTTTCGGAGAAGCAGGCGGCCGATCTTCCGCTGAACGGACGCGACCTGACGCAACTTGGCCTGCTGCAGCCCGGAGTCGCTCCCATGACCACCGGCCTTGGCGAGGCGGGCGGCATCGCGCGCAGCGGCCAGGCCTACGCGGTGAATGGCCAGCGGCCCGAATCGAACAACTATCTGCTGGATGGCGCCAGCAACGTGGACAGCGTGAATGGCGGATACGCCCTGCGCACGCCCGTGGACGCCGTGGATGAGTTCCGCATTCTCACGCTGAACGCGCCCGCCGAGTATGGCGAGACCAGCGGCGCGACAACGTCGGTGGTCACCAGATCGGGCGGCAACGATTTTCACGGCGACATCTACGAGTTCCTCCGCAACAACGCCATGGACGCGCGCAACTTCTTCGCCGCGCAAACCGAACCGCTGCACCGCAATCAATATGGCGCCACCCTGGGCGGACCCATCCGCAAGGACAAGGATTTCTTCTTCCTCTACTACGAGGGGCAGCGCGATTCCGCGGGCAAAACACAGGCCGCTATCGTGCCCACCCTCGCCGAGCGGAACGGCGATTTCTCAGGACTCACCGACCCCGCCACGGGAAACCCTGCTCCGCTCATCAACTATTTCACCGGCCAGCCGTTCCCGGGAAACCAGATTCCGCAATTCCTGCAGAACCCGATCTCCGTGCAGGCGGCGAAGCTGTATCCGCAGCCGAATATCGGAACCAACGTGTTTGAATCCACCCAGATCGGATCGACGAACTACGACCAGGGCGGCTTCCGCCTCGATCACTACTTCGGCGACAGCGACCAGCTCTTTGCGCGATACTCCGTGTCGACTCTGCACCAGTTCGACCCGCTGCCCATCTCCGGAGCCGGCGTGCCCGGTTTCCCGGTCACCGACGACATACTGACCAACTCCGCCACCGTCTCCTGGGTCCACATGCTTTCGCCGCAAACCGTGCAAACCGTTCGCGCGTCTTTCTTCCGCAATAAGTTTTTGGAAGGACAGGCGGCGAACCACACGCCCGGCAGCGACCTCGGCTTCCAATACCAGCCCACCCTCGGATTGAACCAGGGCGTTCCGTATCTCATCGTGAGCGGCTACGCGGCGCTCGGCAATCCGATTGTCGGGCCGCAGGACACGTATCAGAACGACTACCAGGCATCGTACTCGGTGGCCATGACGCGCGGCCGGCACAATCTCAAGGTCGGCGCCGATCTCAATCGCCAGCAGATCAACGTCGTTTTCGGCATCGCCACCAACGGCTTCTTCGTGTTCGCCCCCTTCCCGGTGAGCGATTCCTTCGCCAGTTTCCTGATCGGGCAATCCGTGCAGTTCTTCCAGGGCGGCGGCCAGTTCGACCGCGGGCTACGCAAGTGGGTCGGGGCCGGCTACGCACAGGACGAGTTCCGCATCAACCCGCACCTGACTCTGAACCTCGGTCTGCGATACGAGGTGAACACGCCCTACACCGATATTCGGAATCGCTTGAACGCGTGGGCACCCGGCCAGCAATCGAAGGTTTACCCGACCGCGCCGCCTGGAATGCTGTTTCCCGGCGACTCTGGCGTGCCGGACGGCATCGCTCCCGTCGACTACAAGGAGTTCATGCCGCGCGTGGGCCTCGCCTGGGATCCGTTCGGCAGCAACAAGACCGTGGTGCGGGCCGGCTACGGCATCTTCTACGACGGCTTCACCAACGGCACGGGAGGTCCCCTGCAGGCGGCCATCAGCGCGCTGCCGTGGACCGAAGCGTACCAGTTGCCCGGTCCGGGATTCGACATTGCCAATCCCTATGGCAGTGCCGGACCCCCGTTCGGCCCCCAGAATTTCGTTGCACCGGCCACCGTGCTTACCGTGCAATCGGGAATGCGGCCGCCGTATTCGCAGAACTGGAATCTCTCCATCGAGCGGACCATGGGCAAGGACTATCTGCTCGACGTTCGCTACGTCGGCAACAAGGGCACGCATCTGCCGCGTTTCATCGAAGCGAATCCCACCATCAACGGACCGGGTGCCCCGCCGAGCAGCTCCAATCAGGCGCGAGAGTTCACCACATGCAACGCCGCCGGCCTCTGCGACTACGGATCGGTTGGATTGCTCGCGGACAATTCCAGTTCCACCTACCACGCACTGGAAATCGCCTTTTCGCGCCAGTACTCGCACGGGCTGAGCTTCCTGGCCTCTTACTGGTATTCGAAGAGTCTCGACTACATCTCGACGCTGAACGTCGCCGGGTCGGCGCCCACTCTGGTGGCAGGCGAGAACGATCTGGCGCAGAACCCGTTCAACCTGGCGGCCGAGCATGGACCGTCGCTGTTCGATGCCCGGCACCGGTTCGTGTTCAGCGGAACGTGGGCGCTGCCGAGCTGGAAGAATGCCTCGCGGGGCGCCGCCTTCGTCACCAACGGCTGGCAGCTCAATACCATCGCCAGCCTGTCCAGCGGCACGCCGTTTACCGTCTATGACAGCGCCAACGTCTCTCTTCAGGGCAGCGCGCCCGAAGTTACCGGCTTCTACTCCAGCCGGCCTAACCTGGTGTCCGATCCAAATTCGGGGCAACCGCACACGCCCAACGAATGGGTGAGCCGCGCGCCGTTCCAACAGTTGAACCCGCAAACGCAGGCGGGCCAGTTCGGCAATGAGGGCCGCAACGTGGTGCGCGGTCCGGGGATCGAAGACGTCGATCTGTCGTTGTTCAAGTACTTCAACATCGACGAGACCCGGCGCGTGCAGTTCCGGGCGGAGTGCTTCAACCTGCTCAACCATCCGAACTTCGGGCTGCCCGAGAACGACCTGCAGTCGCCGGCGTTCGGCCAGATCCTGCAAGCGGGTCCGCCGCGCCTGCTGCAACTGGCGGTCAAGTTCGTCTTTTAGCGGGTAACGGAATTCGGACGGGCAGAACGGGGCAAAGCCGGGGACAAACTGCTGCCTGCTCGTTTGGTGGCTGAAACGACATCAGTTAGTCTGTCCCCGTCTTGTCCGCTGATCCCTCGGTTTGTGTGGACGCACCAATAGCGCGATCTCCACCAGGCGCGGTCAGGTTACGCGGCAGTTTGCTCGAAGGCTGGCCGCAGGCGGCTTTGTGGGATGCCCCGCTTCAACGCCGCTTCTTCGGTGCAAATCCAGAAGGTCGGCCACCACTTCTCCTGCTTGTTGTATGGCGCCCGATACTGGTAGAAATCTCGCGCAAGGCGTTTGACCTGCGGCTGCGGGCGGTTCTCGTAGCCAAGGAACATGGCTTCGGTCAGCGCACTCTCGTAGCTGTCAAACGGCCCGTCGATGTAATCCTTCCAATTGATGATGTGCCACACTGTCTGGCTCCTGTTTCCATTTTCGCGAATGAGACCAATTTAGTCCAGCAATGACCCCGGCCCGACCAGGGATTCCGGGCGGCAGGCGGTTACTAAGTAATTGTTTTACAAAGACTTACAGACTTCTGTCAGATTTCTGGCCGCCATCGCCGTGGTCCCCCTTCCCTCCAGACGCACACAGCCGTGTCACGTACCGGGACTTTAGAACCCTTACTGGTATTGACCTTAGAACTGAAGTCCAATACAGTTGATTTGACGTGACGGACCAACGCAAAGCTATCCGATTCGATCTGAAGCTCCCGCTGGAGCTGATCCGGACGGGCGCCGCCCCGGAACCCCGCATTGCCGAGACCAGGAACATGAGCTCCAACGGTGTCCTGTTCATCGCGGACATTGCCGTGCCGGTTGGCGAGACTATCGAGTACTTCATCACGTTGCCCGTGGGGCAGGCTCAGCACCAGGTGCGGCTTCGTTGCGTGGGCAAGGTGGTTCGTCACGATGGCGGCAACGGCATGGCCGCCACGCTGGAGCGCTACGAGTTCGTGCGCAACTAAGCACACAGCGCCGCCACCATCCGCAACGCCGCTTCTTTCCCTCTTTCCCCGATCTCGCCCACCGGGCCGGCACAGGCCGGGCAACCGCTCTCGCACGGGCAGTTTCGCAGCAGGCCCGCTGCGCCCTCCAACAATCGCGGCGCGATGCGGAACAGTGGCGCGCTCTGGCCGATACCGCCCGGATAGTTATCGTAGAGAAACAGGTCGGGCTCCCAGGCTCGCTCTTCCTGCGACACGGCATCGGTAATGGCCGTACCAATGTCGCGCGGGTCGCACATCAGCAGCAGCGCGCCCACGGTGCGCAACACATTGCCCAGCCCGGTGAGGCCGTTCTGTTTCTCGGTGGGCGAGAGATCCTCGAACTGCGCCAGAAATGCCGCGGGAAAGTGCAGCCAGAACGCCGTGGTGTGCATTTCCTGTTCGGGCATGGAGAGCTGGCCGGCGCCCACGTTCTCCATCGTGTAGAACTTCACCTTCTTGAAGCCCACCACCTGGCGGTTGATGCGCACGTCGCCGTGGGCCAGCCGGATGCCGCCGTGATCCGCTGAAGCGAACTCATCGAGCTCGCGCACCTGCGTGTAGTCGATGGCGTCGGTGAAGTAGTCGGAGTCCACGCTGCGCACGTACGCTTTGCGGCCGTCGTAGTCGAAGCGCTCCACCTGATACTGGCGCGCCTCGTGCAGGTAGATGGCTCTCTCGTGCAGGGTGGTGAGGGCCATGGGGAAGGAAACCTCGCCGATGATCTGGTGGTCGCCGGTGATGTCCACCACCACGAAATTATCGCTGCTGATGCTGCGCAGGCTGACCGCGTCGGCGGGATACGTGTCCGAAGTCCAGTGCCACGAGCCGGCGGAGTGGTGCAGCAGGCCGGTGTCCTCGTCAAGGAAACGGCACAGCTCGGCGACATCGTGCGGCCCGAACTTCTCGCCGTCGCGAATGGGCAGCTCGAAGGCCGCGCACTTCAGGTGGTTCATCAGGATTTCGAGGTTGTCCGGGTTGATACAGGCGTGCTCGGGCGAGCGCTCGAAGAAATACTCGGGGTGCTCGACGATATACTGATCCACCGGCGCGCTGGAGGCCACCATCACCGCCAGCGACGGCGTCTGCCGCCGGCCCGCGCGCCCTGCCCGCTGCCACGTGGACGCGATGTTGCCGGGATAACCGGCCATCACCACGGCATCGAGCGAACCGATGTCGATGCCCAGCTCGAGCGCATTCGTGGCCACCACGCAGCGGATCTCGCCCGAGCGCAGCTTGCGTTCAATCTCGCGGCGTTCGCGTGGAAGATAGCCGCCGCGATATCCGCGCACCGCGTCGCCGGGTAAAGGCCCGCGCTCGCAGGCATCCCGCAGGTAGGTGATCAGAAGCTCGGTGGCCAGGCGGTTGTTGGCGAACACCAGGGTCTGTTGATTCCGCTCGATGAACTCCGTCGCGATGCGCCGCGTCTCCTGCAGATAGCTGCGGCGAATGCCGAGCTGCCGGTTCACCACCGGCGGATTGTAGAACACGAAGTATTTGTCGCCCGACGGCGCGCCGTTGTTGTCGACGAGTTCGAAGGGCGCCTCGGTCAGCGCCTCCGCCAGCTCGCGCGGGTTGGCGATGGTGGCCGAACAGCAGACGAACTTCGGCGTGGACCCGTAGAACGCGCAAATGCGCCGCAGACGCCGCAGCAGATTCGCCAGATGGCTGCCGTACACGCCGCGGTAGTAATGCAGCTCGTCGATGACAATGTACTGCAGGTTCTCGAACGCCTTGGCCCATTTCGTGTGGTGCGGCAGAATCCCGGCGTGCAGCATGTCCGGATTGGTGAGCACGATGTTGGCGCGTTCGCGGATGGCCTTGCGCGCGTCCTGCGGCGTGTCGCCGTCGTAGGTGAAGGCGCGAATCGCCGACCCGGCCGCGTCCAGCGTCGCCTGCATCTCATGCAACTGGTCTTCGGCCAGCGCCTTGGTGGGGAACAGGTAGAGGGCGCGCGCGTGCGGGTCCGCGACGATGGCGTTCAGCACCGGCAGGTTGTAGCAGAGCGTCTTGCCGCTGGCCGTGGGCGTCACCACGACGACGTTTTTGCCGGCCGAGCTGAGCCGGAACGCGTCGGCCTGGTGCGTGTAGAGCTGCGGAATGCCGCGCGCTTCGAGCATCGCCCGCAGCGTGGGGTCGAGTTCCTCCGGCATCCCGGCGTACGCGGCCTCGCGGGCGGGCTGCCGCCGAATCGCGCGGATGGGCGAATCGGGCACGGTCATCCACTGCTCGAAGCGCGCCACCGACGCTTCCAGGCCGCCTCTCGGTGCCAGCTCGGTCAACCCCAGCGACAAATTCATGTGTTCGCCTCTTCTTCGCCATTAAACCACAGATTCGGCGCGTACAATAGAGGTTCCATGCCAGCCCAGGACCGCACCGCTCTCAAACAGCTCCTGTGCGAGCTGTCCATCCGCACCGGCGACTTCGTCCTCGCCTCCGGCAAGCGCAGCAATCTCTACATCGACGCCCGGCTCACCACCTGCCACGCTCGCGCAATGCCGCTGATTGGCCGCGCGTTCCTCGACAAGATGGACCAGCTCGGCTGGCGGCCCGCCGCCGTGGGTGGCCTCACCATGGGCGCCGATCCCATTGCCATCGCCATCGCGCGCGAAAGTCTGGACCGCGCGGGCGAACCGATCAACGCCTTTGTCGTGCGCAAGGAGCCGAAGACGCACGGAATGAAGCAGAGCGTGGAAGGCCTGGCGCTGCCGGCCGCGATCGATGTCGTCGTTGTCGACGACGTGTGCTCCACCGGCGGGTCGACCGTGACGGCGGTGGAGCGGGCGCGCGAAGCCGGGCTCAACGTGCTCGGCGCTATTTGCCTGGTGGATCGCAGGCTGGGCGCAAGCGAGAACCTCGCCAACATCCAGTGCCCGTTCGCCGCGATCTTCGAGATTGAAGAACTGGTGGGCGTCCAGCCTGCGATATGATCTTTACATCATATGAAGTTAAGATCATAATCTGAGGTGTGGCCTGGATCGTCCAGCTGGCCGACGAGTTCGAACCTGAGTTCGCCGAGTTGCAGGGTGATGTGCAGGACGAGATTCTGGCCTTGTCACGGCTTCTTCGGAAGTTCGGTCCGGAGCTGGGGCGGCCGCATGTAGACACGCTCAGGGCGTCCCGCCACCCAAACATGAAGGAGCTGCGCTTTAGCGCTTCGGATGGCGCATGGCGGGTGGCCTTTGCCTTCGACACGAAGCGCAAGGCGATTCTGCTCGTGGCGGGCGACAAGTCGGGCATGCGCCAGAAGCGTTTCTACACCGGGCTGATTCAAAAGGCCGACCGGCGTTTTGACGCCCACCTGGTGCGGCTGAGAGCGGAGAGGACGTGAGTATGGCTGTCAACGTTGAGGACAAGATCAGAAGACTGAGCCCTGCCCGGCGCAGAAAGGTGGAGTCGCGCGCAGCGGAACTGATCGCGGAGGAAATGACGTTGCGCGAGCTCCGAAAGGCGCGCAAGCTGACACAGGTTCGGATGGCCAAGCAGTTGGGGATCACTCAGGACAGTGTTTCCCGACTCGAGAAGCGCAGCGATCTTCTCCTGTCTACGCTTCGCAAGACAGTCCAGGCGATGGGCGGCAACCTGTCGCTCGTAGCTGAGTTCCCCGACCGCGCGCCTGTGGTGCTTTCGGGTATAGCCGAAGACGTCCGCCCCTACGCCGGCTCTTTCAAGTCTTCCGGGAAAACCGCGTAGCCGCCTGGCTGGGCGTACAGCGTCTGCAGCAGCTTCAGCCTCTTCCGCAGATAGCGGCTGGGCAACTGGCGCGGGCCGGTGTCCACGTCGATGTCGCAGCAGATGCCGTGCAGGTAGAGCGTGAGCGTGTCGATAAACGACTGCCGCACATACTCGCGGAACGGCCGCGAATCCCGCCGCACATGTTTGTGCTTCCCCACCAGCGCCTGCTTCGAACTCCAGCTCTCTTCGTCCACTTCGCCGTGCACGGAGCCACTTAGTTCCTCGCGCAGCAGAGTCGAATACTCCAACTGCACCTCGTCGGACCAGCGGTCCGCGGTGAGCGCAGCGATGAGGCGATAGAAACGGTAGTGGTATTCGGCCACGTTCTGATCCTTGAGCGCAAAGATCAGCACTTCCTGGTTGTTCAGGCGCACCTGCGACGCCCAGGAGACCAGGTCGTCCGGAGGCTTCTCCATCGAAACCAACTCCGCGCCCGGCTTCACCGCGCCGTTGCGCGCCTCGGCACGCTCCAGATACGGAACCAGAATAATGGAGATGCGCGGCAGCGCCGACGAGATCGCCGGAGGCAGGGCCGCAATCGGCTCCTCGAGGTATTCCTTCAGCTCCTCTTCGGACATGGGCACCGAAGCGCAAAAATACGAGAACGTGTTGCTGAGCGGGATCATCTCGTCGCGGAAGCGCTCCGCAAACTGACCGACGCTCAACTTGGCCACAAAACCCTGGGTAGACATCCCGTGGAAGATTTCCGACTTAAGTTTACCAGAGATCCCCGGCCTTTTACGGCCCTGAAATAGGCGCTTGCTACGCTAAACTATGGTGAGCACGAGACTTTTTGCAGAGGCGAGGGATGGCGAAGATTCTGGTTTCGGCCGGCGAGGCATCGGGCGATCTGTACACCTCGCGTCTGGTTGAAGCCGTCCGGCGCCGGCGGCCTGATCTCACGTTCGCCGGTTGCGCCGGTCCGCGCATGCGCGCCGCCGGGGTGGAAACGGTGGTGGACCAGGCCAGTCTCAACGTGGTCGGACTCGTGGAGGTGGTGGAACACATCCCGCGCATTTGGCGGGAATACCGCAAGCTGTTGCGCTGGGCCCGCGAGAATCACCCGGAGGCGGCCATCCTCACCGACAGCCCCGATTTTCACCTGCGCCTCGCCCGCCAGCTCAACAAACTGGGCATCCCGGTCATCTATTTGATCGCGCCGCAGGCGTGGGCGTGGCGAAAGGGCCGCCTGCCGGCGATGCGCCGCACCATCGACCGCTTGTTGTGCATCTTCCCCTTCGAGCAGGACTTCTTCACCGCGCACGGCATCCCGGCGGTGTACATTGGCCACCCGCTTACCCGCATTGTGCGCCCGTCCGCGCCAGTGGCGGAGTTGCGGGCCCGGTTCGGCATTCCCGCGGACGGCACGGCCATCGCGCTGCTGCCCGGAAGCCGCCCAGGCGAGGCGTTTCGTCATCTGCCATACCTGGTGGACGCGGCCGAACGCATCCGCGCGGCCCGGCCCGAGGCGCGCTTTCTGCTGGCTCTGGCGCCCGGCTTTACTGCCCGCGCGGACCTGGCAAATTTCCGGGAACGCTTTTCTGGTGCATCCGTCCAGGTATTCGAAGGCCAGACGTGGGATGTTCTGGCGTGCGCCGATCTTGCGCTCGCGGCCAGCGGAACCGTGACCGTGGAAGCGGCCCTGCTGGGCCTGCCCATGATCGCGTTCTACCGGGTAACCTGGCTCAGTTGGGTGCTGGGCAAACCTCTGGTCCGCGTGCCATTTTACTCCATGGTGAATCTGATCGCCGGCAGACGCGTCGTCCCCGAAATCATGCAGGGGGAAGCAACCGGGCCGCGCCTCGCCGCGGAGGCACTGGCGTTGCTGAACGACCCTGCCGCCCTGGACGAAATGCGTGCCGGCCTCGCCGAGGTGTCGCGCAAGCTGTCCGGCTCCGCCGATCCCATGGAGGCGGCGGCTGATATTGTGGAATCGTATCTCAAGAAGGAACCCGTTCATGTCCCGTAAGCTCACGTTCCTGACGTTCGTTGTCTTCCTCGCCGCAACTTTTGCGCAGGGCCAGGAGAGACAGGCCAGCACCGGCCGCATCGACATCGACCACTACAAGATCGACGCGGAGATCAACCCGCGCACGCAATCCATTGCCGCCACCGTCGAGGTGCACTTCGCGCCCGTGGACAACAACGTCTCCACCGTGGCTTTCGAACTGAACAACGCGCTGAACGTGACGCGGGTGGTGGACGACGCCGGCCGTCAGATTCCGGCATCCCGCTCGCAGCAGGACTTCACGCTGCGGCTCACCTTTCCCGAGCCGCTCGTCAAGGGCAAGGCCGGCACGGTGACGTTCACCTACGACGGCCGCCTCGCCGGAACCGAGGACTCGCCGGTGTACGGCATCCGCTTTGCCGCCATCCACAACGATTTCGCGTATCTGATGTATCCAGCGCGCTGGTTCCCGGTGGCCGGTTACACCACGGACCGCTTCGCCGCGGACACCACCATCACCGTCCCCAGCGGATTCGACGTGCTGGCCAGCGGCATCGCCCACACCGAGTCCGCGGGCGACAAGACCGTGTACTCGTTCCACTACGCGCGCGAATCGTTCCCCGCGAGCATTGCCGTGGTCCAGGGCCAGCCGGTGAAGGTGAATTCCGAGGGCGTGGTGAGCACGCTTTACTTCCGCTCGCGGGCGAACATGGCGAAGCCCTATGGCGAAGAGGCGGGTAAGATCATGTCTTACTTCACCAGCCTGTACGGTCTGCCGCCGCAGGCCAACCTGACTTTTGTGGAAACCGAGGACGGCACGCCCAACGGCTATTCCGCTCCCGGGCTGGTGTTCCTTTCACCGGGGACCATTGGCAATCTGGTAGCGCAGCGCGTGCTGGCCAATCAGTTAGCGCGGCAGTGGTGGGGCATGCTGGTTTCGCCGTCCACGCGCAATTCGCTGTGGCTGGACAACGGCAGCGCCCGCTACGCCGAACTGCTCTACGTGGAACACGCCCAGGGCAACGCGGATTACCAGGCCGCTCTGCATGACGATTACGTGGATGCGCTCTCGGTGGAGAACCCGCCCATCGCGCAGTCGGCGCGTCTGGAGGATTACTCGGTGGAGTACTGGGCGGTGACCGCCGGCAAGGGCGCGGCGGTGTTGAACATGCTTCGGCTGGCCATGGGCGACCCGAATTTCTTCAAACTGGTGAAGGACGTTCCCGATCGCTATGCCTGGAAGACCGTCAGCACGCGCCAGTTCGAGGACGCCGCTGAGCAGATCTTCGGTCAGAAACTGGACTACTTGTTCCTGCAATGGATCGATTCCAGCGGCGCGCCCGAGTTCAAGCTCGACTACACCGTGTTCCGCACGGCCAAGGGCTTTCGCGTGATGGGCAAGGTGGCGCAGGATCTGGATACGTTCCGCATGCCCGTGACGCTGCACATCGAGACCGAAGGCAATCCCGAGGAAAAGCAGATCGAAGTAGTGGGTACCTCTTCGGAATTCAGCGTGGATACGTTCGGCAAGCCCAAGGTGGTGACGCTCGACCCGAAGAGCATCGTGCTGCGCTACACGGCTCCCATGCGCGTGGCGGTGGCCATCCGCCGCGGCGAGCAGTTCGCGGAGATCAGCGAGTACTCGCAGGCGCTGAAGGAATATCAGAAGGCGCTGGACGTGCAGCGCAACAGTTCCATGGCGCATTATCGCGTAGGCGAATTGTTCTTCCAGCAGAACAATTACCAGTCGGCGGCGAACGAGTTTCGCGAGGCGCTGAACGGGGACGTGGAGCCGCGCTGGATCGAGGTCTGGGCGCACATCAATCTGGGCAAGATCTTCGACGTCACCAGCCAGCGGGAGCGCGCGGTGAGCGAGTATCACCAGGCCGTGCGCACGAAAGACAATACGCAGAACGCGCAGGAAGAAGCCGCGAAGTATCTGAAGGCCCCGTACGAGCGGAAGCGGTCGGACCAGTAAGGGCACCCGCCGTGTCTTGACATTGTCGGGCAGAACGGCTACGTTGAAGACGTGCCTGCCCAGACCACACGTAGCGAAAAGCTCGACCTTCGTCTCACTCGTGAGGCCAAACTGGCCCTACAGGCAGCGGCGGCAGCCTCTCGCCGCTCGGTAAGTGAGTTTGTGTTGGAGAGCGCGCTCGCCCGGGCCGACGAAGCACTCGCAGACCGGCGGACATTTGGTCTGGATGCCAAACAGTGGAAAGTGTTTTTGGCCGCCCTTGACGCACCTCCGCGCGCCCTGCCCCGCTTAGAGCGTCTCCTCAAAGAACCCGGATTCTTCGATACCCGGTCCAGGCGGTGACACCCACCCGGCGTGTTGAAAGGCTGCGACGCGAGCACCTGGTTGAGGGCTTCGATTGCGGGCGCGAGGAACTAAATCGATATCTCTTGCGCTATGCCTGGCAGAACCAGCAGCCGGGCGCGGCGCAAACATACCTGGGCATCGCCGAAGACGTCGTCGTCGGCTTCTACACGCTCGCGGTTGGCCACGTGACCCGCGAGGAAGCGCCGGCCCGGCTGACCAAAGGTCTGGCAAGGCATCCGGTACCCATCATGCTGCTCGCCCGGCTGGCGGTGGATCGACGCTGGCACGGTCAGGGCGTCGGCAAGGCGTTGTTACGAAATGCCATGCAGCGCACGCTGCAGGCAGCCGATATCGCCGGCATTCGTGCCTTTGCGGTCCATGCAAAGGACGAGACCGCCAGGCGTTTCTACGAGCATTTCGATTTCATCCCGTCACCGGTCGATCCGATGCATCTGTACGTACTGCTGAAAGACGTGCGCCGGATCATCTCGGGGGGATGAACCCCTACATCATCAGCGGATCCAAAAACCCCCGCACCGCGGCGGCAAACTCCTCCGGGCGGTCGTTGAACACGAAGTGGCTGGCCCCCGCTACCGCAACGAACCGGCTATTCGGGAAGAGCTGCCCGAACGCCCGGCTGGTGGCCTCCGTCTGAAGATCGCCGCCTCCATGAATCACCAGAACTGGCGCCGTGACGCCGTGAAACGCCGCCGTGTAGTCGTGATGCTTACCCATGCCAAGATACGCGGCCAGCGGCACGTAGCCGGCGCCAGCGCTGTCGCTTCCCGCCGGCATGGCGCCGCTCGCAGCAAAGTAGTACTTGCCGAACCGCCCGTAGAACTCGGACGACTGCGGCTCGGTTCGCGTGAAGGCGCCACGGAAGTCGAAGTACTCGGTGAGATAGCGTTCGTACTCATCCTTCATCGACGCCGGCAGCCGCCGCCGCACCAGCGCGAACAGATCGTCGCCCTTCACCGGCAGCACCGTCAGATTCGCGGGCGCGACGAACACCAGCGCCTTCACATGCTCGGGAAACTCGGTGGCGTAGAGCGCGGCGGTCATCGCGCCGAAGGAATGTCCCATCAGCACCAGCTTGTCCTGCCCCAGAATCCGACGAATCCGCTCGATGTCGGCAATCTGCGCGGGAAACCCGAGCGTGCGGTTGAGGAGCTGCATGTTCGCGTACTGGTTCCGGTCCGTGAACGACGCGATGGGCCGGGTGGAAAGGCCGCACCCCCGTTGATGGTAGTAGATCAGCTTGTACCGCTCCCCCAGGACGCGCCCGGCAGCCCATGGCTCGGTGGGTGGAAATCCCGGACCGCCGTGCACGGTGAGGATCTCCGGCCCGCTGCCCTGTTCGAAGTGATGCAGCTCGATGCCCGGCGCCACCGTCCAGCGGCTGCCTCCCTGCGCCAGCGGAGTCAGCGGTTCCGCCACGTTGCGGCCGGCCCGCACGTCGCCGGGTCGATACATGGGTCCCATCATCCAGTACCAGGCCACGCCCGCAATGACAGCGAGCAGTAGCACCAGAACGCCCGCACCAATCCAAATCATCTTGCGCATGCACGCTCCTTTCCGGTCCATCACTGTCGCGGCTCAGTTACCGAGCCACGAACGTAAGAGAGTGGTTATTACACCGCCAGAGGCAGGCAGATCTCGGTGCGCAACTGATCCGGAGACGCCGTCATCGGCGAGTTCAGATAGAACTCGATGGCCGGAGCGCTCTCCAACTCCCGTCCGCTCTCTGGCAACCACTCACCGCACATCCGGACGTAGGTCTGCCCCAGCGTGTTGTACGGCCCGACGTGCAGCGCAACCGCGTACTCGCCCGGCCCCACTTCCTGAATCCCGATGTCGCCCGACGCGGAGACGCCGTCTTCTACCACCAGCGCGGCGTCGTACCGCAGCTTCTCCGGCGCGGTGATTTCCGGGTCGTCCTGCACGATGCCCACCATGCGCACGCCCGGACCCAGCAGCCCCTGGCGGCCCGCCCACATCATCAGTCTCTGCCACGCCTCACCCACCTCGTCGAAAGGCCCCACATGCCGCGCGAATGCGACCCGAATTGGGCCGATCCGCCGGACCGAGACCTCGAGCGGTGTCCCGGAACCGTTGGGAGCCGGCCGTGGCGACTGGGCTCCCGAACGAAACGCCGAGGGCGACGACTCGAACATCGCCGCGAAGGCGCGGGTGAATGACTCGTGCGTTTCGTAACCGGCTTCCAGCGCGATCTCCAGCACCGGCCGGTCCGAGGCCTTCAGGCGCTGGGCGGCGCGTTCCAACCGCAGCCGGCGGACATGCTCCTTCACGGATTCCCCCACCATGCCGCGGAAGATGCGATGAAAATGCCAGGGAGAGAAGCTGGCCACCCCGGCCAGTTGGTCGAGCGGCATCGGCTCGTCCAGATGGTTTTGGATGTGGACGAGGACCCGCCCCATCCGCTCCTGATACGAGTTCAGCGTTTCCGTTTTCACGGCCCGATTATGTCGCAAACCGGCCGCGGCGGCTTGACATTCTTTGCGAATAATCGGTTCTGCGGTAACCTTAGGCAAGTAGTGGAAGGCGGGCCGCGCTGCCCGCCTTTTGAGCGTATGAGCATCCTCGAGGTCATCGCCGGCATCCCCGGCTTCCGCCAGCCCGGCCGCGCCCGTCACGATCTCGAGGCCATCGCCAAAGGGCTCCGGCCGGAGACGCTGCGGCAGATCGAGTCGCTGTTGACGGTATCGCCCGATCCGGACCGCGTGGTGCACGGCATGGCCACGCTGAAGCGCGAGAAGCCCGCCGCGTTTGAGGCCATCGCCGCGTCCCCGTCAGGCCCGCAGCACATGATGGCGGTGTTCGCGTGGAGCCGCTTTCTCACCGAAGAGGTGATCCAGCACCCGGACTGGCTGCAGACCCTTCCCGATCTTCAACGCGTCCGTTCCACCGAGGAGTACGTTGCGGAATTGGAGAAGACCCTGGCGGGAGCTGAGAGCGGCCCTCCGGACATGCTTGTCTTCGCGCAATTCCGCCGGCGGGCCATCCTGCGCATCCTGATTTGCGACGTGCTGGGACTGGCCACGCTATCGGAAACCACCGAGCAGCTCTCCAACCTCGCCGGCGCCATTCTGGAGGTGAGCTTCCGGCGCATCCGCGATGCCCTCATCCGCCGCCATGGCACGCCTCGCTGCCACGACCAGCATGGCGTGCTGCGCGAGTGCGGTTTCGCGGTGATCGCGCTGGGCAAGCTCGGGGGCCGCGAGCTGAACTACAGCTCCGACATCGACCTCATGTTCGTGTATACGGCCAACGGCGAGACCGACGGCAAGCACCCCATCTCCAACAAGGAGTTCTACAAGAAGGTCGGCAACCAGTACACCGAGATGCTTTCCACCTACACCGTGGAGGGCATGTGCTACCGCGTGGACCTGCGCCTGCGGCCCGACGGAAGCCTGGGCGAAATCTGCATTTCGCTCGACGGCGCAAAGTCGTACTATCAGCAGCGCGCGCGCGATTGGGAGCTGCAGATGCTCATCAAGGCGCGGGTAGCGGCGGGCGACCGGGCCACTGGAGAGGCGCTTCTGGACGACACCGCTCCGCTCACCTACGCATCCAGCCTCGACTTTTCGGCCGTGGAAGCGGTCTCCGCCACGCGCCTGCGCATCGGCGAAAAGCTCGCCGCCCGGCGTCCCGGCAAGACCGGCTTCGACATCAAGCTGGCGCCCGGCGGCATTCGCGACATCGAGTTCCTGGTGCAATGTCTGCAGCGCCTCCATGGCGGGCGCGAACCCTGGGTGCAACAGGGCGGCACGCTGCTGGCGCTCTCGCGTCTCAACGACAAGGGCCTGCTCTCGGCCGCCGAATACGGCCGTCTGGCCGCCGCGTACTCCTTCCTTCGCCACCTTGAGCATCGCCTGCAGTTCGAGGACGACCGGCAGACGCACACGCTCCCCACCGACAGCGAAGAGCTGGAAGCGCTGGCCCGCCGCATGCCTCACGAACCCGGCGTAGACCCTTCCGGCGACAACCTCGCGAGCACGCTCAACGGCCATCTGAAGGCGGTCGAGGAGATCTACGAGCGCGTCATTCACGCCCAGCAGCCCATGTATTACGCCACCGTGGCGGAGCCGGCGGAACCGGAGCTGCTCTCGGAGGATGCCCTGGCGGAACCGGTGGCCAGCAACGTGGTCCGCTTTCTGGATCAGCGCGCTCCCGCGCTGGCGCGTCTGCTCTCGCGTTACCCCATGAAGCGTGGCGCGCGCATGTTCGAGCATTTCCTGGAGCGAGTGATCGCCAATTCGGAATGGCTGCCCGAGCTGGATCGCGAACCCGCGCTCGCCCGCGACGTCCTGGACATCTTCGAGAACAGCCCGTACTTCGCCGACGAGCTGATTCGCGCGCCCGACCTGCTGCACGCGCTGGCCAACCTGGAAGAGCGGCCCGCCGACGATCTGGACGACCTTGCCGACACGGTGAGCCTGCGCCGCTTCTTCCGGCGCGAGATGTTCCGTATCGAGGCCGAAAGCATCTGCCGGCGCGTCTGGGTGTTCTCCACACTGGAGCGGACCTCCGCCCTGGCCGACGCCATCCTCGGCGCTGCCTACCGTCTGGCCGTGCGGCAGACGCTCGACACGCACCCGCCCATCCAGGCCGGCTACCTACCTTCAAACCAGATGACGCTCATCGCGCTCGGCCGCCTGGGCATGTACGAATTCGACGTGTCGTCCGACGCCGACCTCCTGTTCGTGATCCCCGACCGGGACAGCGCCGAGCAGATCTTCTGGACCAGGGTCGCCGAGCGCATCATTGACATTCTGACCGCCTACACCGGCGAGGGAACGCTGCTGGCCGTGGATACGCGGCTGCGTCCCAACGGCAGCTCGGGCGCGCTGGTGCAGACGGACCACTCCTGCCTTGACTATTTCGCGCGCGGCGCGGAGGCGTGGGAGGGCATCGCTTACATGAAGTCGCGCACGGTAGCCGGCGACCTGGACGCGGGTACCGCTTTCCTGCACCGGCTGCAGGACGTGGACTGGCGCCGTTACGGCCAGAGCGGCCGTTCGCGGCAATCGCTGCGCAACATGCGCGCGCGCGTGGAAAAGGAACAGGGCTCCACCAATCCGCTGAAGGCCGGCCTCGGCGGCTACTACGACATCGACTTCATTCTGATGTACCTGCGCCTGAAGGCCGCCGGTTTGTTCTTCAAGGTGCTGAACACGCCCGAGCGCATCGACGTGATCGAGAAGACCGGCCATCTGGATCGCGCCGACGCCGAGTTTTTGCGCGACGCAGCGACGTTCTACCGCGCCGTGGACCACGGCCTGCGCGTGTACACCGGCCACGCCGAGGGCAACCTGCCGGGCTCCACCACGCAGATGGAATGCCTCACCGAGCTGGTGCACCGCTGGGCCCCGGAGCATATGTGCCGCCAGCCCATCACCGCGCAACTGGCGCAGATCAAGGGCCGCACGCGCGAGACGTTCGACCGGCTCTTTGTGTAGGCTCCGAATCGGGCCGCGCGGCAATACGTGAGCGGACCTCCGAAATGACGTACTGAATGGCAAACGGGCTGTCAGCCGGCGGGCCAGGCCGCCCAACCAGAGGAGTCGCAGTGCAGTCCTGTGAAGTGTGAAACGGCGTAGGACTGCCTGCCCGGGCAGACTGCCCGTCCGCCCCACAGTCGGCTACCGGAACGTAACCTTGAACGGAAGGAAGGCACCCGTTGGCTTCACCGATACGCCGCACGATGCGGGAGGCGGCACTACGTGTGACCCAGACGGCTTCCACGTGATCGTGATAGTTGCGGACTCACCGGCGCCGACCTCGGTCTTATCGGAGGTCACCGTCAACCCGGGCGTCGGAGCGGCGGCCACGGCGATCTGTACCGGACCCTTCATGGCGTTCTTTACCATCACAACCGCTTTCCCGGGCTGGTCGGCGCGCAGTTCGACGCTGTCCTTATCAAGCCTGACCTGGCTACGGAGCTGCCGTAGAAGGTCCGCGGCGGCCGCTGCGCCGCCAGGCGAAGGCGCACCCGCGCCGCCAGCCAGGTTCCCTTGCGGGAAGCCCGGCGGGGGTCCCGATGGCATTCCGGACGGGACCCCGGGCGAAACCCCAACGGGGCCACCGGGAGCCGCAGCCCCAGGTGCAGGTGCAGGTGCAGGCCCTCCGCCGCCAGGAGGACTAATATTGAACCGCATCATCATTGCGCGCTGGGCCGGCGTGTAGGACGCGTTGTCCGGTCCCGCGGCGGGAATGTACCAATACCACTGCCCGTCGACGGTCTT
Source organism: Bryobacteraceae bacterium (assembly GCA_049510065.1). Classification (GTDB taxonomy): domain Bacteria; phylum Acidobacteriota; class Terriglobia; order Bryobacterales; family Bryobacteraceae; genus CAWACP01. Next base: position 15,594 of record JBEKZH010000058.1, on the reverse strand, counting down.
CCAGTGACTCTCCTCCGTCGTCCTCTCCGGCGCAACCTGGCCCCAGAAGAAGAAGCTGGTGTGGATCTCTGTCGTCACCGCCGCCTTCGCGTAGTCATCGGAAAAGACAATCTTCTGGATCTCGCAGCCATCGTAGTGTGGCTTGGTCGCGGTGAGGAACCCGTCCTTGCTGTCGTCGGCCGCGATGTCGTACGCTTTGCGGAACTTCCCATCCACGTACGCCTGATAAAACGACCGCACGCGCTCGCGCAGAGCCTCTTCCACGCCCGGCGGCGGAGGCGCCGTCGGCGCGGGTTGCGACTGCGCGGCCAGCAGACAGGCGCATGCCGCCAGGAACAACGGAAAGCGTTGCAGGTTCATATACACTCAGACGGAGAAGTGGAACGAAAAGTAGTTCGAGTTCAAAGACAGGTTGGCTGGGAGGCAGGGACTCGAACCCCGATACGCAGATCCAGAGTCTGCAGTCTTACCATTAGACGACCTCCCAGCAGGGTTCACTCGCTATTTTATCACCTCACCTGCCCGCTCGCTTCTCGGCAGCTCGCGCCGCCGGCGCCCGCACGAAGGTGACCGGCAGATTGTAGACCTGGCGGAAGTGGTCGGCCACGCGTTCGGCGGCCCAGATCTCCAGGTCCACGTCGGTAGAAGAGCCCAAACCGAGCACCACCGCGCCATCGCGCTGGACGGCCTCCATCGACTCCACCCGTTGTTCATGGCTGCGGTCCAGCGAATCGGCGATGCGCAGCAGCGGCGTGAGCAGAAGAACCCCTCGCTTGTCCTCCGCAGCGAGGGCCTCAAACACGGGATGGCGCGGCGCAGGCATGGACTTGCGGTGATAGCGGCAGAGCAGCGAAACCAAACGCCGCTCGTCGTCGGTGAATCCGGGCATGTCGGAGTTCACCACCAGGTATTGCGAGTGTTTGTGATGGCTGGAGTCGCTGACGAAGTGCCCGATGTCGTGCAGGAACCCGGCGGCCTCGAGCAGGCGGCCATAGGGCGGCGGCAACCGATGCAAAGGCTCGAGTTGATGGAACAGCTCGCCGGCCAGGGCGGCAACCTTGCGCACATGGGGAATCGCCACACCGTAGCGGCGGGCCATTTCCTCGACGGTACGGCGCTGGTCGCGACTCAGACTGGCGAGCTCACGGCCCGCGCCGCGTGCAAACAGATCGGCGATGATCCCCTCGCGAACGCCAGCTGCCGAATAGTGCAGCGCCTGTGCCTGAAACAATTCCAGAACGCGCAGAAACACGGCCGTGCCGGCGACAATGATCTCGGCGCGCCGCGGGCCGATCCCCTGCGCCTTCCTGCGCGCCGCAAGACTCTGCGTGGAGATTTCGCCGAAGAGGCGCCGTACCTGGGCGGTGGTTGCCTTGAGGCGATCCGCCGCATCCCGCCGGGGCCGGGGAACGCGATTCACGGCGCACACCACTGCGGCGGCGGTGGCCGAAGTGGCGATCACGCGGTCGAACTGCCGCGGGCCGATGCGCCGCAGGGCGGGTGCGATCTTCTCGTCGATGTACTCATGAATCCGGCGCAGCTCCGCGGGGGCCGGCGGATCGTGCTTCAGGAAAACCTCGGTCAGCCGCACCGCGCCGAGTGGCTTCGAATAGGCCGCGGACAAATCGCCGCGATCGCTGAGGATCAGTTCCATGCTGCCGCCGCCGACGTCCACGATGAGCAGCCGCTTCTGAGGATGCGGCCAGCGGGCCTGCACGCCCAGATGTATCAGCCGCGCCTCCTCCTGGCCGGAGATAGTCTCCACGCGGCTGCCGAGGGCCACGGAAGCGCGATCCAGAAACTCGCGCTGATTGCCGGCGTCGCGGACGGCGGAAGTGGCCACGGCGCGCACCGCCAGAACGTCCAGCTTGCGGTACGTCTGCGCCATGCTCGCCAGCACCTGCGACACAAGCTGCATGGCGTCCTCGCTGATGCGGCCATACTGGAAGACGCTGGCGCCCAGACGGGTCACCTGGCGCTCTTCGGCGAGTACGCGCGTTTGACCCGAAGCGTCTACTTCGGCGGCCAGCATCCGTACCGAGTTACTGCCGATATCGACAGCGGCATAGCGCGGCATGCACCTATAGTAAGCTACTTGCCGATGCAGAACGTGGAGAAGATACGGTTGAGAATATCGTCGGCCGTGGTGGCGCCGGTGATCGCGTCAATGGGCCGAAGAGCCGCGTAGAGGTCCAGCAATAGCATCTCGTGGGGGATGCCGAATTCCGCTGCACGGCGCGCGTTTTCGAGCGCCTCGAGGCTCTCCCGCAGGAGCCCCTCGTGCCGCAGGCTGGTGATGAAACCGGATTCCTGATGTTCCACACCAGCCGGCGAGAGCGTCTCAATGATTCTCTCGGCGAGTGCCGGAATGCCCTCGCCGGTCAGTGCGGAGACAGCTTTACATGCGCGAACCGGCTCCAGCGCGCGCGCCAGGTCGCACTTGTTGCCCACAACAAGCACACGCCCCATTGTTTCGGCGCGCTTCAGAATGTCGAGGTCGGCCTGTTCGAGCGGAGCGGAGAGGTCCAGCACCACCAGCACGAGATCGGCGTCGGCCATGGCTTCGAAGCTGCGCGCGATGCCCAGCTCCTCCACGCGGTTCTCGCCCGCGCGGATGCCGGCGGTGTCCACAAAACGCACCGGAATACCGCGGATTTCGGCGGACTCGGAAACAGCGTCGCGAGTGGTGCCGGGCATCTCGGTGACGATGGCGCGGTCCTGGCCGAGTAGCGCGTTGAACAGACTGCTCTTGCCCACGTTGGGCTTGCCCACGATGGCCAGCGTGAAACCGGAGTGTACGAGCTTGCCGTATGCCGACGAGGCCAGCAGCCGCTCAATGCCGTCGTGCACGGGCGCGAGCCGCGCCAGGATTTCGGGCGTGGGGGCTACCGAAACATCGTCCTCGGCGAAATCGATGCCGGCTTCCAGCAGCGCGATCAGTTCCAGCAGCTTCTCCTTCAGAGGATGCAGGCGCCGCGACACGGAGCCTTCCACCTGCTGCGCAGCCACGCGTGCCTGATAGAGAGTTGTCGCGTCGATCAGATCGCGGACCGCTTCGGCCTGCGGCAGGTCAATTCTTCCGTTGAGGAACGCGCGCAAGGTGAACTCGCCCGGCTCGGCCAAACGCGCGCCCGCGCCAATGGCGCGCTGGAGACAGAAGCGCAGAACCACCGGGGACCCGTGACAGGAAATCTCGACGACGTCCTCTGCCGTGTAGGACCGCGGGGCGCCGAAGAACGTGACCACAACCCGGTCCACCGCGGCGCCCTGCTCATCCACGAGCTCGGCGAGCGCCGCGGTCCACGTCTGCCAGTGACGCTCGCCGGGGAAGCGCAGGATGGTCTCGGCGATTTCTCGGGCCCGAACGCCCGAGAGACGCACCACGCCAATGCCCGAGCGTGCCAGCGGCGTGGAGATGGCAACAATGGTGTCGCGAAGCAGCAATCTGGTATGACCACTCCTTTACAGTCGTGGCTCAGTAACAGGACATCGGAACCGAGCCGCGACGGTCACGGAGCGGTCTTCCGAGAGTGTCTACGACGGCCGGCGCCGTCCGCCCCGTGGCGGCCCCGATGGCCTTCTGCCCTCATCACGGCGCCCAGGGCCGCCAAAGCGACGCTCGCCGCCCCTCTCACCACCGCCACGAAAAGAGGGCGGCGGCATGATCGGCGCCGGAATCTCCTTCATGTCCGCCGGCACCACCACCACCTGACGGTACGGCCCGGCGCCAGTGCTTTCGCTGCGCACGTCCGTCTCATTGCGCAGGCTGAGATGGATGATCCGGCGCTCGCGGCTGCTCATCGGATTGAAGTGAAACGGCGCGCGCGTGCGCTTCACTTTCTCCGCGGCCGTCACGGCGCTCAGACGCAGCTCCTCGATGCGCAGAATGCGGTAATCGTTGGCGTCGAAGCACAGCAGGGAGTGGGCCTCGGCGGGTATTGCCAGGACCTCCATCGCCAGATGCTCGAGCGCGAGCAGCACTTCGGCGCGGTTCTCCAGGAGTATATCGACGTCCGGGCCGCGGAATCGCACCACCACATCCGGGTCCTCAAAATCGGGATGAGCGTGCGCGCCCTCGGCCACCTCGAACTGGAGCTCGAACCCGGCGGCGCGGAGCAGGGGTTTCAGGAACGCCTCCAGACGGGGCGCCAGGTCGTCGGCGCGATAGCGGGGGCTGGATTGTCCTTCAGCGGTAGCCACTACTTCCCCTTCCTCTTTCCGCCCGTCTTCACCACCTCCACCGGCGGCGGCGGAGCGGGTCCGAAGCGATTCATCGCCCATTGCTGCGCGATGCCCACCAGATTTCCGGTCAACCAGTATAATACAAGCCCGCTTTGATAATTGTAGAAGATGAACCCGAAGAACAGCGGCATGAACATCATCATCTTCGCCTGCGTGGGATCGGCGGACGGAGTCGGGGTCATCTTCTGCACCAGGAACTGCGTGATGACCAGCACGATGGGAAGGACGCGAATGGCCAGTTGCTCGGGCTGCGAGAGATCGCTCACCCACAGCCAGTGCGCGCCGCGCATCTCGATGGTGACCGCCAGCACTTTATAAAACGCGAACAGAATCGGGATCTGCGGAAGCATGGGCAGGCAGCCGCCCATCGGGTTGACCCCGTTCTTCTTGTACAGCTCCATCACTTCCTGGTTCTGCTCGGCCTTGCGCGGATCCCGCAGCGAGACACTCTTGTAGCGGTCGTTGATGGCCTTGATCTGCGGGGCCAGCGCCTGCATCTTGCGCGACGAGCGCAGGCTGGTGAAGCGCAACGGCAGCAGCAGCAGGTTGATGACAATCGTGACCAGCACGATGGACCAGCCGTAGTTGTGGGCCACGTGCCGATCCACCCAGCGCAGCGAATAGAATACCGGCTTGGCCAGAACCTCGAACCAGCCCCAGTCGATGAGCGTCTTCAGCCGCGGGTCGACGCCACCGAGAATGTCCAGATCCTTCGGGCCCACATAGGCGAGGAAGCGGATGGCCCCGCCATCGCCCACAGCCATGCCCACGTACGGCTCTTCCTTCGCGCCGGGCGCGCCGGCGACGTTGTCGCTGAAGGTGTCGAGCTCGGTGGAACCCGAATGCCGCTCCAGGAACACCGCCGCAAAGTACGTGTCCTGGATTCCGGCAAAGGAATAATTACCGCGGTCCGATACCGTGCCCTTCTTCGCGTCCTTGGCCGACTTTGTCTCCAGCGAGCCGTTCGGATGGAAGGTGGACGTGGCGCTCAGATCGTAGTAGAGGGTGTGCTGCGCCGCCGCCGCGGCATAGGCCGACTCGTCACCGAACCCGCCACGCCACGCCAGCAGATGCGATGCCGCCACGCCGTTCACCAGTGCCTCTGAGCTGATCTCCGAAAGATAGCTGCCCTGAGTGAATTGGAAAGACTTGCGAAACACAGAGTGGCCGTCCGAGTACTCGAAGCTGACGCCGAGCCCGTCGGCGTCCGGCTTCATCACAAACAAGGCGCTGTTGGGATCGGATGTCGGCGGTTGTTTGAAGACCCAGGAGAACGGGTAGCCGACCTTTCCGACGGCGGCGGTATTCACCAGTTGCAGCGGCTTGCCCGCGTGATCCCGATACTTCTTGAGCGTCCAGCTTTGCACCACGGCGCCGCGGTTGGAGAAGATGATCTCATACAACTGCGTGTTGATGGTGAACGTCTGCTCCACCCCCGCGCCCGTGGCGGGTTGCACCGGCGCCGCGGCAGGTGCGGGCGGCGGAGTCTCGGGCGCCTTCGCCACCTCCGCTACTTCCGTCGTCTTCGCGCTGGCCGGTTTCTGAACGGGCGCCGGAGGAGTCTTGTAGAAATAGGGGGTCACAAACAGGACCGCGCCCATCAGCAGGAAAGCAATGAGGAGACGAATCTCCATCGAGAGCTCTTTCCTGCCGCCACCTCCCGTGGGACCGGGTGTCCCCTGCGAATCTGCCATTTCGATTGTGTCTCCTCAGCGAACCGGATCGAAGCCGCCCTCGTGGAAGGGGTGGCACCGCAGCAGGCGGCCAATCCCCATCCCCACACCTTTTAAAACGCCGTGCTTCTCCACGGCGTTCAGCATATATTCCGAGCAGGTTGGATAGTAGCGGCAGGCGGACGGCAACATGGGCGAGATCCAGCGCTTGTAGAAACGCAATGACAAGATCAAGGCCTGGCGCATTGGTGAACGAGGCGGCTCACTTCCCGCTGCAACTCTTCCTGAGAGGCATCCAACGCCGAACGCCTCGGGTTAATGACAATGTCCCACCGGCAGCCGATCTCCGGCAACCGCAACCGCAACACTTCCCGGATCCGCCGCCTGGCCCGGTTCCGCTTCACGGCTTTCCCAAACGCCCGAGGCACCGTGAAGCCCAGCCGTGGCCCCTCGCCAGGCGCCCGATCAAGCTGGAGACAGAAGGCTGAAAAGTACCGCCCGGTAAACCGAGCTCCATCCTCATATACACGACGGAACTCGGTGGAACGTAGGATTCTGGCGTTCTTCGGGAACCTGAAACCTGTTGGCGTACAGGACGCTGGCCGTACGGCCGAACTTACTCGGCGTTCCGGACCGCCCTCTCATCGCTGACCGACAGCTTGTGCCGGCCTTTGGCGCGGCGGCGCGCCAGCACCGCGCGGCCGTCCTTACTCTTCATGCGCGCCCGGAAGCCGTGCGTTTTGGCCCGTTTGCGATTGTTCGGCTGAAATGTTCGTTTTGGCATCTGATCCTGACCCCGGGCCCGGCTCGTTCGCTGGACACACTACGGATAAGCTCAAAAACCAGTATACGGGCCGGGTGAAAACAGTGTCAAACAGCGTCGACTGGCCGGGCGAGCCTCGCGATCACCGGCAGAGTGATACAATTCGACGATCCATAGGAGGATCCATGAACGAAACCACTTTGCCGCTGCGAATCCGCGGCGCCGGGCTCGCATTGGGAGTTTTGACGGCGACCTTTGCCTTCGCGTTCACCGTCGGCTGCAGTTTCAATTTCTCGGTCGGAACGAAGAAGGTTACGATCGGCACCAGGGACGAGGTCCGCTACAGCGGCACGGCTACCGAAGAGCAAGCCAGGGCGTTGGGTGCATCTCTCAAAACGCAGGGGTACCTGCAGGACCAGGGCGTCACGGTTGTCCTCGCCAAAGGATCGGACGGCACCATCGTCTCGTTCGTCGTCCAGGACGGCTACTGGAATAACGACGACATCCTCCCGGCGTTCGAACAGATGGTCCGCACGGCCGCGCCGGCGGTAGGAGGCTTTCCGATCAAGCTTCAATACATGAATTCCAAACTGGAGGTCAAGAAGGAGACGGTGGTGCACCCGAGCCTGACGGTGGGCGCCAACGACGAGATTCGCTACAGCGGGACAGCCACCGAACAGGAAGCCAAAGCCCTCGGGGAGGCGTTGAAGTCGGTTGGCTACCTGGAGGATCGAGGCGTCACGGTTCTACTGTCGAAGGGCTCGGGCGGCACGGTGGTTGGTTTCGCGGTTCAGGACGGTGCCTGGAACGATGAGGATACCGTGGCCACGTTCGAGAAGATCGGCCGGTCGGTCGCGCCGGCGGTCGGGGGCGTACCGATCAAGGTTCGGCTGCTGAACACCCGTCTGCAGAAGCAGAAGGAAATCGCGGTCAGCTAGCCGGCGGGCTCGGCGAGTTACTTTCACGGACTGTGGGTGGGGCGCGTTTATCGGGTTTTGTTACCCGGTCCTGAGGTACCCGTTTCGGGGCGTGGTGTTACTCAGTGGATATGCGGCGGCAGCCGCGTACTCGCTCGGTACCTTCAAAACGCGGCTGTCGCCGCATGTCCCTACAACAGCCCGGCGATGATGCCGAAGAACTCCGCGGCGTTCTCCAGCATCATCATGTGCCCGGCTCCAGGCTGGATGGTCATGCTGGTTGCGCAGGCGGCAACGAAGCCGGGGACGTCCCAGCCGTCGCGCGAGCGCTCGCCGGCCACCAGGTGGAATGGCGTCCCTCGGTGGAGGACCTGGCGTACGTCATCCAGATAGCCGGGGCTGGCGGTGACCTCAACCACCGAGCGTGCCATCGCCTGCACCGTGCTGGCCGGCTGCGCGCTCAACCCCTGGCTGGCAATCGCGATACGTTCCGCAATGGGGCTCGATGCCGTTTCGCGAAAGCCAGCCGGCGGGTCCGCGCGATAGCTTCCCAGCAGTGCCTCCGCTTCGGCCGCGTCCATCTCCGCCATTTTCCGGGACCAGAAGGCGTCCTTGAGCGTGAAGTTCCCTTCCACATCGATGACGGACCGAACCACTTCCGGATATCGATGAGCCAGCAGAACGGCCACTGCTCCGCCCAGCGAATGGCCGGCAACGTGTACGCTTTCTAAGCCCGCCGCGAGAATCTCCTCGCGGACGTGGTCGACCGCGGCCGAGAGCGAGATCACGCTCGCTCCCCGATTCCGGCCGTAGCCCGGCAGATCCGGAATCAGCAGAGGCCTCGGCGAGAAGTAGTCTTCCGCACCCAGGCCACCCAGCATCTGAAAGAGGCCGTGGACCAGGACAACGGGCCCGGTCACATCACCGGCACGGCTGTCCGCAGGTGAAACTCGATGCGCGTCTCCGAGGGGATGGTCACGTCACCGCGGGTCATCGCTTCGGAGCCCGCGCCCGCGCCGGCCCCGGCAGCCGCTCCCTCCGCCGCCCCTCTCTTCTTGTGGAAGATTCCGCCGATGGCGCCGCCCACGGCCGCCGCTCCTCCGACCACCGCAGCGCTAGCCTTGCCGCGCGAGGAGCCCTCGCGGAGGAAGGAGTCGCTTTGCACGGTGCGGAATCGTCCTCGAACCGACAGCGCCACCAGGCGCAGCTCCAGCTCGGCGCGCCCCTTGAAATGCCCGGAGTCGGTCGCATCCACCACTTCCAACTGGGCATCGGCGCCGCGGGGGACAACCACGTTTCCAGCGACGAACACCGGCGCGGCCACGCTGGCCGAGAACTTCTGGCCGCGGTAGGTTCTGCTCGAATCGATCGGCTCGATGGTGCGGACGGCAATGGTGGTCCCGGCCGGTATCACCAGCTCAGGCGGAGCCGGCGGCGGAGCTTCCTGTGACTGCGGTGGCTGCGGTTGTTGCTGCTGCTGCGGCTGTTGCTGTTGCAGCGGCCGCTGTTGCCCCTGGCTCGGTGAATACTGAGTGCCCGGTCGCGGCACGCCGCCGCCCGTCGAAGTCCTGCCCGCATCGTTTTGCGCCGCCGGTTGCGGAACCGGCACGGGAGGAATCTCCACCTGCGCCCTGGTCCCCGTGTCGGAGGAGCCGGTATTCGCAGTGATGGGAGCTAATGACGTCCCGTGATCCGGCACCTTCGGATGAAACGGCGGATGCATCTGGAGATACACGGCGGCGCCGGCCAGAACCACCACGCCAAGACCGAGCAGCGCCAGACGCGGCATGGTCCACGCGAAACCCGGCCGGGGCGCCAGCGCGGGTGGCGGTGCTTCCGGGGGGCGGGTGATAGCAACCGTGGCGGCCATGTTGCCTGGCGTCGAAGGCTGGGGCATGGGCGCCTGAGTCACGGGCATGGATGCGGCCGCCACGACACCCGGCGCCACCGCGACAGCCGCGGGTGTCCACGCAAACCCATCCGGGTTCTCCAGCGCCGCGCCGAACTCTTCGGTGGTCTGAAAGCGCGCGTTGGGGTCCTTTGCCAGGGCCTTGAGAACGGCGTTGACCACGCCCGCCGGGATGTACGGATAGAACTGCGTGGGCGGCGGCGGCGGAGTGTTCACGTGGTCGGTCATCACCTGATAGTCACTGTCGCTTTCGAAGGGCACGTGGCCCGAGAGCATCTCGTAGAGGGTGATGCCGAGTGCGTAGATGTCGGAGCGGATGTCCACGCCCTTGTTCGTCACCTGCTCCGGGGCCATGTACCACGCCGTGCCCATCTGCGTACCCGTGCGCGTCATGCTGCGATTGCCCAGCACCTTGGCGATGCCGAAGTCCATCACCTTCACGATGCCCTGGCGGTTCAGCATTATGTTGCCGGGCTTGATGTCGCGATGCACGATGCCCATGCGGTGCGCGTAGCCGAGCCCCAGCAACGCCTGGCGGAACAGCGGGACCGTCTCCTGGCTGGGAATGGGGCCGCGCCGCTGGATCATGCTGGCGAAGGTCTCGCCTTCGATGTACTCCATCACCATCCACGCCGAGCCGCCCTCCACCAGGAACGCGTAGAGAGTGGCGAGGTTCACGTGGTTGAGGCTGGCCTGCGCCCGTGCTTCGGCGCGGAAACGTTGTTCCAGTTCCGGGTTCTTCGCCAGCTCCGCGGTGAGCGCTTTGATGGCCACCACGCGGTCGAGCGAGAGGTCGACGGCCTTGTAGACCACGCCCATGCCGCCCTCGCCGAGCTTCTCGAGAATCTGATAGCCTGCCACCCTGGTTCCGATCATCTGATGCTTCCCCGCCTTGTCATTTTGCCTGCAGCCATTGTTCGATCACGTTCACAAACAGCACCGGCGAACCGGACGCGGGAACGAAGTTGAAGTTCTGCCCGTTGATGCGCATGTGGAAAGCCGGACGTCCCCGAATCGGCATCCGATTCACCCTGACCTCCTCCACCTGAGAAACGGGGACCACAAAATCGTCGCGGCGCCCGTCGGAGGTGCCGAGGACATGGTAAACCACCCGCCCGCCGCCAATCTGCAACTGGCCCCAGCAACTCGGCCACGCGGATTGGTTACCCGAGACTACGCCGTGATCGTGATAGAGGTTCATTACCGGACTGGCGTGCACCTGTTGAGGAGGAGCCTGCTGCGGTACGGGCCGCGGCGCGGGCGGAGCCGGTGGGGCCTGATACTGCGGCGGGGGCGCGGTCTGCACGGGAGCCTGCGTCTGCTGTGGCGGCTGCGCGGGGGCAATCGCACGAGTCTGTTGCGCCGGCGGCGAACTACCCGCGCCGCCGCTATCCACCAGGACGTTCAGCGTTCGCGACACCGTCTGGCCGTCGGCGGACTTCGCCGTGAGCGTGAACTGGGCATCGGCTCGAGCGCTGATGGCCCGGCTGCCCTGCGCCGGGACCGTGCCAATCGAAGGACTGATGGTCACTTCAGTGGCGCCAGGAACGGACCAGCTCAGGGTCACCCGCTGTCCCGGGCGAACCGGATTCGGCGAGGCCTCGAACGCCTGCACCTGCAGGGCGGGCGGCGCGGCGTGGCTCATTTCGATGTTCACGCGCTCCGGACCCGGCACGGGATTCATGACCTGCGACGGAGACACCTGCGGAGCGACGGGGGCCGGCAGCGGCCGCGGCGGCCCGGGTCTCAGCAGGAGCAAGCCTCCAAGGAGCAGGACCAGAGCCGTGATACCCCCAACCACGATCCGGCCGGGCCATGTGGCCAACAGAGCCCCCAGCCCTGTGGCGGGCAGTGGAGCCGGGGCCGGCGGCTGATACTGCGGAGGCGGCGTTTGATACGGCGGGGGCGCCTGGTACTGCGGAGGCGGTGTCTGGTACTGCGGAGGTGGCGTCGGATACTGCGGTGGTGGTGTCTGGTACTGCGGAAGCGGCGGAGGAACGGCCGCGGGGCCAGCCGCCGGCAAGGTTGCGGTGGGCGCCCAGGCGGGCTGTCCCGGCGCGGTGTATGGTGGCGGCAGCGGCGGCGGGAAGACGGCAGCCACCGAAGCGACGACGCCGAAATCGTCGGGACGTTCCAGCGCCACGCCGAACTCTTCCACCGTCTGGAAACGCTCGTCCGGGTTCTTCGCGAGCGCCTTCAGAACGGCGTTCTCGACGCCCTTCGGAATGTACGGATAGAACCGCGTGGGCGGCGGAGGAGGAGTGTGCACGTGGTCCGACATGATCTGGAACTCGCTGTCGCTCTGGAACGGCGTGTTCGCGGTCAGCATCTCGTATAGCGTGATTCCGAGCGCGTAGATGTCGCTGCGGATGTCGGCTTCCTTGTTGAGTACCTGCTCCGGCGACATGTACCGGCTGGTGCCCACCTGCATTCCCGTGCGCGTCAGGCCGCGCTCGCCCATCACCTTGGCGATGCCGAAGTCCATTACCTTGACGATGCCCTGGTGATTCAGCATCAAATTGCTGGGCTTGATGTCGCGATGCACGATGCCGGCGCGGTGGGCGTAGCCGAATCCCAGCAGCGCCTGGCGGAACATGGGCACGGCGCCCTGGGCGGGCAGCGGGCCACGGCGGCGGATCATTTGCGCGAAGGTCTCGCCGTCGACGAATTCCATCACCATCATGGCGTTGTCCCCGACGGTGAGAAACGCATAGAGCGTGGCCAGGTTGGTGTGGTTGAGGTTGGCCTGCGCCTTCGCCTCGCCGCGGAAGCGGAATACCAACTCGGGAACCCGCGAGAGATCCCCGTTGAGCACCTTGATGGCAACGATGCGGTCCAGCGAAGTGTCTACGGCCTTGTAGACCACGCCCATGCCGCCCTCGCCGAGTTTCTCGAGAATGCGGTAGTTGCCGATCTCCGTTCCGGTCATGGCTGTTCCGACTGTACCGCCGGATACTCCGGCCTGGTCTTCTTCACGCTGGCGGCGCGGGTCCTTGGCGGCAGCCCGGCCAGGCGCGCGATCTGCAGAGTAATGTTGTCCGGACCGCCGCGGTCCCTGGCCAGTTGTACCAGTTCCTGGCAAGCCTGGCGAGGCTCACACCGCTTGACCGCGTCGAGCAGCTCGGCGTCCGTCACCAGCCCATGCAGGCCGTCCGTGCAAACCAGCAGCGTGTCGCCGGGCTGAAGCGGCACGCCCCCGTCGGGCACGTCCACCGCAACCGCGCCGCGCATTCCCAGGGCGGACACCAGCACATTCTTATCGGGATGCTCCGCCGCCTCTTCCTCGGTGATGGCCCCGCTGTCCACCAGCCGCTGTACCAGCGAGTGATCGTGGGTCAGGCGGCTGATGGCGCCGTTGCGGATCAGGTACAGGCGGGTGTCGCCCACGTGGCCGTAGTAGAGGAGATCGCCAATCAGGGCGACGGCGGTGCAGGTGGTGCCCATGCCGGCCAGCTCGGGGTGTTCCCGAGCGTAATCCTGAATCGCGTTGTGGGCGTTGCTGAGCGCCGCGATCAAATCATCGGCCGGGTCGCCGGTTCCGCTACTCCAGGTCTGGCGCACCATCTCGACAGCGATGCCGCTGGCAACCTGGCCGCCTTCGTGGCCGCCCATGCCGTCGGCCACCACCAGCAGCCGGCCGCGCGTGCGATAGGCCTCGTCGTCGTCCGGCTCGAAGTAGCAATAGTAGTCCTCGTTGCGCTCGCGTACACAACCAGTGTCGGTCAGGTTCGCCAGTTCGATGCCGGGACGTACGATCATGCCCGCCCTACAGGCACTTGAATTTCAACACCACGTCACCCACCCGGACCGTGTCGTTATCCTTCAGGTCCTCGCGGGCAACCGATTCCGCGCCCTCATTCAGAAACGTTCCGTTGGTGGAATCGAGGTCGGTGAGGATGAATTTCTGGTCCTTGTGGCGGATGCTGGCGTGACGGCCGGAGACCGTGACATCGCGAATGACAATGTCGCAGTCCGGCGCGGAACCGAGCGCGTTCTGCCCGTCGCGAACGCGGAAATCCTCGCCCTTCTGCTCGCCGCTCATGGCCACGAACCAGCCGACCACGGGCGCCTTCCGCATCTCCGACAGCAGAACCGTCTTGCGGCCGGCTCCTGGTATCGGAGGCGGCGCGGTTTCCAGCCTGGTCTTCGCCGCTTCGGCGGCTGCGCTCCCCTGGAATCCGGTTTTCTGGCAGTATGGACAAATCTGCCAGGAGTCTTCCATCTGATGCCCGTTCGCACAAAACTTAGCCATTCCAGTCTCCCTGACGTTTTTCAGGACGCGAAGTAGGTGATCGCCACCGACCCCTTCTTGCCCAGATACACACGGTCGCCATTCTGCAGGCCAACCTTGCTGACGCGCGGGGAGTCCACCGAGTTGATGAACGTCCCGTTACTCGATCCGCGATCGATCACCACCACGCCATTGTCCAGCGGGACGATCCAGGCGTGTTCGCTGGAAACGACGTCTTCGGTGAACACCACCTGGCACTTCGAGCCGTCGCGGCCGAGCAGCAGGCCGGCTTTGGTGACCGGGAAACGGCGTCCCGATAACGATCCGGAGGTCACCTGTATGCTGCCGAATGATTTTTCGGCGGCCGGTGGCAGTCCGGCCTGTGGCTGGAATTCCACTTTGTGCGCGCCGCCCGCGGGACCGGCGGCGGGCGCTCCCGCCATGGCCGGCGCCGGAACAGGCTGCTTTCCGCGCATCATCATCAGAAGAGCGACCGCCACCAGCAATACCAGCAGGCCACCCAGACCCCAGATCATCCACCCGGCGCTCTCCATCATGCGGCCCACCGGCCCTTCGGCGGCGGCACAGGATTCGGCGGCCGCAAACAGGCGGGTGGCGTCCGGCTCGTTCGGCATGATGCGCAGGACGTCGTCCAGTTTCTTCTTGGAAGTCTCGCACTTGCCGGCGTCGTAGGTGTCCAGCGCCTCCGTCCAAAGGCTGTCGAAAAGCCCCTGCTCGGGTTTGGTGCCCACCTGGTTCACGAACTCCATGGCGGTGTTGATGGGCACGAAGAAGTTGAATCCGGCTACTTCCGGGCCGAATGTAGCGATGCCGATCACCTCGCCCGCCTCGTTGAACGCCGGGCCGCCGCTGTTGCCGTGGGTGATGGCCGCGTCGGACTGAATCACCGGCTTGCCCTTGAAGTCCACCTTCACTGCCGAGATGTGGCCGTTGGTGACCGTGGGCACAAACAGCGATTCAAGACCGATCAGCTTCATATCCAGAGGCGAGGCCTTGCCCGGGTAGCCAATGACGCGTATCGGCTCCTGAATGTGGACCTTGTTGGAATCGCCCAGCCGCACCGTCGGCAGGTTGTTGGCGTCGATCTTGACGATGGCCACGTCCTTGCCGCCCATGGTGATGGGATCGCTGTAAGCCTTGATCTCGCCGTTGAACCCGGTATGGTTGGCGAGGTAGATCTTCAGCTCGGGCACGCTGTAACTCATGTGCAGGTTGATGGCCTGGGCCAGCTCATCCTCGTGCCCGCTGAGGTCGCGATGCGTGGCCTTTTCGAAGGCCGGTACCAGCCGCTCGATCAGGATGTCCTGCCGGATGCTCTGGCGCAGATCGGCCTGCGCCTGGGCGTCCTTCATGTTCGCGCTCGCCACCACGTGGCCGTTGGTAATGACGTAGCCGTCGGGGCGGTAGATGAAACCAGTTCCAGTGACCGTGTACGAAAGCTCCAGCTTCTGTTCCTGATCGTTGATCTGGAACGTCGCGGTGACCTGGTAGGTGACAGCTACCAACACCACTCCCGGAGTCAGTTCGAGGGTTTGCTTTTCGGCCGGATCCAGCCGCCCGGCGGCGGATACCGATGGCCAGGCCAGCAGGGCCGCCAGCGCCAGCGGCAGAAACCGGCTGCCGGACCGAAGACGCGCGGATACGGTGGAGGCTTCCAGAGGGCTCACGCTCATGATAGGAGTGAGGTTACCACGCCCAACGCCCAATTGGTAGGGGGAGAATTGTCCAATGCGGAGTGAGCCTGAAGCGGGGGTTCGTTTCCAATGCGGAGAGAGCCCGAAAGGCCGATTTGATTCCAATGCGGGATGAGCCTGAAAAGGCGAAGCTGCTGATGAATG
>JBEKZH010000057.1:0-35936 GCA_049510065.1 Bryobacteraceae bacterium | reverse complement strand
CTTTGTATCTGTCCCCTTCTCATCGGGGCCCTCTCTGACACTGACATACATTGAGTTTGCCGAAAGATTGACAAAGTATCTGTCCCCTTCTCATCGGGGCCCTCTCTGACACTTCAGCGAGGTGACATTAATGCGTACGAAGAGATTTTGTATCTGTCCCCTTCTCATCGGGGCCCTCTCTGACACTGCCCTTAGAAACAACCGCTCCTCCGGACCAGAAACGTATCTGTCCCCTTCTCATCGGGGCCCTCTCTGACACCCTTACGTGAAAGAGAGGGAACCATGCACAACTTCGTATCTGTCCCCTTCTCATCGGGGCCCTCTCTGACACAGAGAGGTCACACATGGACAACATCCAAGTTGTAAGTATCTGTCCCCTTCTCATCGGGGCCCTCTCTGACACCATAGAGGCACATATGACACTATCGATTATCGCCGTATCTGTCCCCCCCTTCTCATCGGGGCCCTCTCTGACACAGTAAGTCCTGACCAACTCGGCAGGCATTGATAGGAGTATCTGTCCCCTTCTCATCGGGGCCCTCTCTGACACAGTAAGTCCTGACCAACTCGGCAGGCATTGATAGGAGTATCTGTCCCCTTCTCATCGGGGCCCTCTCTGACACCCGACGGAGGCTCCAATGATCAACGCTGGTAGTGTAGTAGCGTATCTGTCCCCTTCTCATCGGGGCCCTCTCTGACACAGGAGTACAGCAGCATATGACAATAGCATTGATGATTGTATCTGTCCCCTTCTCATCGGGGCCCTCTCTGACACTACATGAAGTCAGTTCATCCGATTTCTCAGCTCAGGTATCTGTCCCCTTCTCATCGGGGCCCTCTCTGACACGGGGGTGGGTATGCTCATATTCGCAAGCTTGGCCGTATCTGTCCCCTTCTCATCGGGGCCCTCTCTGACACAAGCAGTTATCCCACCGAACTAGAGGTGATATGGTTGTATCTGTCCCCTTCTCATCGGGGCCCTCTCTGACACGAGGATACATGACGACAGCATTTACGCGTGTGTGTGAGTATCTGTCCCCTTCTCATCGGGGCCCTCTCTGACACGAAACACTTGAATCTGATAAGGAGACTCTGATGGGTATCTGTCCCCTTCTCATCGGGGCCCTCTCTGACACCAGTACATTCGAAGGAAAGAAGGTGTGGCTATGAGATTGACAACGTATCTGTCCCCTTCTCATCGGGGCCCTCTCTGACACAAGGAGCTCACACAAATGAGCACAAAGCAATTGCGTATCTGTCCCCTTCTCATCGGGGCCCTCTCTGACACTCTGTGATTAGGCATGGTAGTGCCCGTCATTCCGTAGTATCTGTCCCCTTCTCATCGGGGCCCTCTCTGACACGCTGCCTTCAACAGCCCATTACGCGACAACAACTTAGAGTCCGATTCCGACCACGCCCCCGGAAATCCATTGGCAGGAAATGCCTGACGAGTGCCGATTCGCGGGCAAGCCACTGTAAAGTCACCACTTGCACGCAATGCGCCCCCCTCCCCCGGTTATGACCGGCAGCTCACACAATATAATAGTCTTCGTCTTTCGGTACATGTCCGATTCCGTACACTTCCAGCCGACTTGCACACGACCGGCATAGCAGAAAGATGTGAACGGCGTCAAGTTGAGGATCAGTGATGGCCAGCGCCCGTTCCCTCATACGCCCGGCCAGTTCTTCGTCGAGATCGGCCACAAACACGCTCTCCTGGATGCGCGTGCCGAAGTCCTTCAGGCATTCGGCCAACCGAGCTCGGCGGCCGTCGTCGGAGATATCGTAGCAGACTATGTAGCGCACACATCGTCCTCCCCGGCAACGTGGCTCGCATCGAATGGCGTCCAGGGCGTATGATCGCGAAAGTGCTTCGCCAGTGACTCCACCTCGGCGCGCAAGCTCTGGCGGTAAGCCGGTCTCGCAGCAGGCGCGCGGGTCATCCACTTCTCATACTCCACGAAGTAACGCTTCAGCGCGTCCGCCTGGAGTACCATCCCCTGGCCGTCCGGCGCTTTGTGGAAGTCCGGCTCGCCAAAGATCGTCTGATTAAGGACGGACAGAACTAACCGGTCCGCTATCGGGTGCCGGAATGCTTCGACCAGGTCCAGCGCCAAAGAGGGCCGTCCGTAGTCCAGTTGATGGAGAAAGCCCAGGTAAGGATCGAGGCCGCACGCCTCGGTGAGGCCCATCAGCTCGTGCATCAGCAACGTGTAGGTGAGCGACAGAAGCGCATTGATCGGGTCGGGCGCGGGATGCTTGAGCCGCCCGGGCCAGGGAAACAGGCTCCGGTTGAAGCTCATCAACGAAGTGAAGTACGCGCGCGCGGCCGATCCTTCGACGCCATCCAACTGCTGCACGTAGCCAGAATCGGTAGTGGAGCGAAGAGCCTCGCTGAGTTCCGAGACCGCGGCGGCGACATCGCTGCCGGTGTGACGTCGCGCCAAGTCGCTCAGGACGGTGAGTCCGTTCCTCACCTTGGCGGCCACGATTGTCCGGGCGAGCTCAAACGACGAACCGGGATCGCGATACGCATCGAACTGCGCAATCCGCAGGGGTATGTTCTTTCCGGCGGGCGGGGCCAACGAGCCCTGGAACCGGCCGTGCCGGGAGAACAGGCTCATGGTGATGCCATGGTCCAGGAGTTCGGCCATGGCCGCCGAGGTGAGTTGGACATTTCCGAAGAGAAGAATGCTCTCCAGTTTGTGACAGGGCAGGTCCAGCAAGACCCTTCCGTCGTTCTCGACCAGGACGCGGTCGCCGCTCTTGCGAACAATGGAACCCTGCTCAGTGAGATAGAGGAATGCCATGGCAGTGATCTCGATGGGGGTGGGATGATGATGGCGAATTGGACTGCGCCTACCCGGGGGACGGCCGGCGTGCCGCTTCAGATAGCGGGCAATCAACGCGGCCGGCATCGGCCGGGCTAAGAAGAGCATTTTGGCTCGCTTGTGCTCGTTCTTCCACGGCAGCAACACGCGGCCGCCAAGGAAGAACGCGCCCAGAAAGTCGAAACCCTGGTCGAAATCGGTGCGCAGGGTTTTGGTGGGACTGAGATTCAGACCCAGAGCCTGGAGTGCGGCGGCCGCCGTGGACTCCGCCCGATCGAGGTCGGCCGCACTTGCGCACAGCAATAGCATGTCGTCGCCATAGCGAATCAGGTGCGCGGGCCCTTCCCCGACGGTCTGGTCGAAGGAGAGGAGAAAGTAATTGGAGAGGAGCGGCGAGATGGGCGACCCTTGCGGAATGCCTTCGGTACGCTGGGTCAGGCGCGATCCGTCCCAGGCCGGCGCTCTCAACCAGGGACCGATGAAGGGTGCGTACGGGCGCGCGGCGGGGTCGGCCGCGATCATCTCCATCAGTTTCGCGTGCCCGACCCGGTCAAAGTAGCTCTGGATATCGGCCCGGAGGGCGAAGCGGAATCCGCGATTGCGCAGTTGCACGACGCGGGCAATAGCCGAGTCCACTCCCCGGTGCGGCCGGTAGGCGAACGAGGATTCGAGGAACTCCTGCTCCATCGGAGCGGTCAACAGCCGCGTGACGGCGGTTTGGGCGATGCGGTCCCGCACTGCAGGAATCAACAGGCGGCGGTATTCGGGCGCGCCGGGCTTCTTCTCGATGTGCATTTCCAGCAGCGGAAGTGGCTTGTAGGCGCCTGAGATCAGGTCCGCCAACAGGCGGGCCAGCTCCGTGTCGGAGACGTGGGCAAACCGCTGGACGGTGACGCCGTCGGCGCCGGCGCATCCTTCGTTCTCTTCGACACGCAGCCATGCTTCTTCGAGCTGCTCGCACGTCCACACGCTTGGCGAGGAAGGCTCTCTTGCGCCGAATGCGGATGCGGCGCCGCTTGTGAGGCGTTGATCCGGAGCCTTCTCGCCGTCATCCCCCTGACACTCAACGTCAGCCATTCTTATCCCCCTGGGTCCTTCGCGCTCGGTTGCGCGAGGAAGTTGTCTTTTGGGGCAGACCCAACGTCGATTCCATGCGCTATTTCGGGTCTGTTTATGGTAATATACACCTTCAATCAGCACAGGAATAGGTCGCGTGTCAACAGAACTCGGCGTTTACACGAGCGAGTCGAGCGTTGCTAACGCAGCGGAATTGATCCGCTTGAATGGCGCCCTTCGGAACTCCGGCGTTCTTCCGGTGTGCTTTTTCGCGAAGTCGGGGCCGCCTGGAAGGCTGTACGTCCTGGATAGTGCGGGCTTCGACGCTTATGCTGCCTGGTATCTGGCCGATACGAGGGGGACCGACGTCGCAGTCAGCGACCTCAACGAATGGAAGACCGGCAACCTGCCAAACGGGGCCAAACCCTGGGAATGGCTCGGCGCATACACGCTCGCTGAACTCCGGCGCGGTCCGCTTACTACCCCATTGGACGGCCGCCCACGGAGCCTGTTTCTCGCTGCCTGCCGACGCCGACGCGACTTTGGGAAGGACCACAAACAGGAGTTCGTCAGGAAGCTGGCGTCGCTCTTTGAGGACCACGAAGCGTGCCATCCATTCCACGACACCATTCTCCTTTCGGACTTCGAATCCGAGCGGCAGTTGTTGCGTCGCGACCGTTTGGCCTATGCCCGCGACGTGCGCCGCGCCAGACGATTCGCCGCTTTCCTGAGTCCTCGCGGCACGCCGGCCCAAGTCCCCGCCCGTAAGGTCTTCGAGGGTATCTGGGTGGAGGATCCCGAATCGCTCCTGCTCGCCGATTGGGCCTGGCGCGACACCGTCCACAGCCGCGACCACAACGGGTTCGCAGTCGTGATATCCGAGCTCGCGGACTTGATTCTCATCGCGGCGGACCCGCGTCTGGACCTCGACCTGCATGCCTTGTTCGAGAGGTTGGGGGCCGACGCTCCGAACGGCTCATGGATCGAGACCGCTGCTTTGAAGTTGGACGGCAACTCGGACGAATCCTTGCAGATAGCGGACAGTGTTCACGGCTGGTGGACGCTGCGCGGGTGTCGCCGGAACTGCCCCACCGGCTACGATCTTGAAAAGCGCCTCCGCGAGTGCCTCGAGGCGACGCTGTTTAAGGACAAGGTTGAGTGTTTCGAGATTCGGGAGAGCGACAGAACCGAGCTGCGCCCGTGCTGCGAGCCCACGGGCTCGCCCCTCGAATTCTGGGACCTTCATCTCTCCAAAGAACTGCCGCCCAAACTACCTCCGACCGCCGTTGACACCGTCGGCAGAGTCCTGTGGACCCTCGCGCGTCAAGATGACGACAAACGGGAGGGGGTGTCCGAGACGTTCGAGCGTGATCATCTGCAGGGCGACAGCGGGGTTATCACGGTCTGGTCGCGCCGCGGAATCGCCTGCGCGAGTTGGACAGGCGAAGGGGAAGAGACAGCGGCAGGGCTCAAAACGAAACTAGCCGTACTAGGCAACCTCATGTCCGAGGCCACGACGCCCGAGGAACGCAAGAAATCCTTCATCGAGTATTCCAACCTCCAACGCGACCTCGCCAAGCCCGATCCTGCGTGCCGCCTCCTTCGGCGTCTCTTCGAGCGCCTTGACTTTGCCGAAATTCACCGTGCACGCGTCGATCTCGACCTCTCCGAAGAGCGACGCGACCTGGCCGCTCAGACCAAAGCAATTCAAGAGGAAATCAAGATCTCGAATGACGAGCGCGCTCAACTCGCCAAACACGCCAACGAGATCCAGCGGAAACTGGAGTACTTTGAGATCCTCATCGTCACGTTCTATTCCTTCGAATTCTCGCACCAGTTGCTCGACAAACCTATCGAGCGCCTCGCCGCTGGATGGTCGGGCCCGTGGGGCGGCTTCCTGCATCTCCTGCTACCGCTGCTGGTGACTGCCTTCGTCTACCCCGCTTACAGGGTGACTAAGGGGTTCTTGCTGGAACACTTGCCAGATGCTCCATCTGACACCGATAAGGAATCCCGGCGACGGGAGCTTGATGCCGGGCAGCGCGGTGAAGAGGACAATTGGGCCAATCGGAAGCTCTTCCGGCCGGCCGTTTGGGGAATCGGCGTATTCCTCCTCATCTCGGCGGCCATTCTGGTGTACGTCGCGAGTCAAGAGCGCGCGCGGGAGTCGGCACCCCCGTCCGATCCCGCTGTTTCCCGCACCGAGTTCCTCAAGGAATCGAACCGCAATCAAGTATGGCAAGGCACGATGGATCAGCGTCTCGCAACCATCGAGAAACGGCTCGAGCCCAGGCCGGAGCCCCGGCTTTCTCCGGCTCCGGTTAAGAAAGGAGGTCGTTCGAAATAACCATGCCCTATCTCGCCGCCGTCGAAGTCGATCAACGCCAGCACATCATTGGATCCACCGACAAGCTGAAGGAGATGCTTGGAGCGTCGTGGCATATCGGGGCTACGGTTCCCGGAGCCCTCGACGCTCTTCAGGACGCGGCCCATACCCGCATCGTCATGCCTGTAAGTGGCGCGCTCTGGCTCACCTCCACCAGCCTGCCCGAGCTTGCCGGGATACTGGCACAGATTCGGGCACAGGTCGTTGAAGAGCTGAATCTCCCTTCCACGTTCGCCATCGTGGAGTACACCGACGACTTCAATCAAGGGCGGAAAGAACTGGAGAAGCGGGTTCGGGCACTCAAGGACGCAAAGACCGGTGAAGACCATGAGGCGCTACCCCCGTTGGCCGCCAATTGCCAGATGCTCCCTTCCCGCGCCGCCAATCACTGGTTCCCAGGCCGCCTCAATCCGCAGCAAGAACGCAGGGCACTGGTCTCGGAGGCGGCCGAGCAGCGCTTCGCTCGGGGACAGAGCACTCTCACCAACTACACTAGACACCTCGATCCGCTGCTCCGCGGGTTCAAGACTCCCTGGAAGCTCGATCACCTGACCGAGGGTGTGGCCGATCAGTACCTCGCGCTCGTCAAGGCCGACGCCGACGGGATGAACCGAATCCTCGCTTCAATTGACTGGTCCGATCTTGGTGACCGGCTGGCGTGGACCCCTGAGACCTGGGAGGAGGTCCGCAACCGCGCACGCTGGCCTTACGGGGAAGCCAAACCTGATCGGGTCAGTCCGGAGCAGGCCCTGACCTGGTTCAGCTTCTCACTTGACGATTCCATATGGCGGGCGCTGAAGATCGCTATCAGCACGTTGGCGGATGAGGAGCGCCGTTGCCGAGCCTATTTCCCTATCGCCCCCATCGTGCGCGCGGGCGAGGACACTGCCCTGTTTTGCCGGCGCGACCTCGCCCTTCCCCTTGTCGCTCGTTTCGGTCACGCGTTCGAGCAGATTGTCAAGAACCACCCAGTGCTCCGGCACTTCACGGGAAACGACGCCCTCTCGCTCAGTTTCGGAATCCTGTATGCAAAGCAGGGCTACCCGTTCCAAATGATGTGGGAACTTGCCGACGAGTTGCAGAGCTCCGCCAAGGAAGGCCGCGCGGCAGCCAATAGTACAACTGGCTTCGTCGACCTCCAGTGGTTCGCCTCATCCGGGCGCGTAGGGATCACCGCGCTCCGTAAGGAAAGTCTGACTTACCAAGCCGGGGGTACCGAATACCGGCTCACGACACGCCCATGGACGCTGTCTCGCGCAGGTCAGATGCTAGCCGCTGCCGAGGAACTCGCTCGCAGCGTCTCACCCAGTCGCTGGGTGGAACTCGAAACCGCCCTGTGGGCTGGAGGATCCCTGACTGATCTCGCTTACCAGCGCTGGCTGCTGCAACTGGAACGCGGAACGCGCGAGTTGGTCTTCCGACATATGACCGAGTGGTCTTCCCGCACCGAGCGCTATCCCAGATTGACACCGTGGTTCACGGCTATTATCCGCGGACAAACCGTTCAGTGCTGCGGGTTGCTGGACCTGGCGGAACTTGTTCGCACGTTCCGCAGGATGGAGTAGCGTCATGCCCACCATTCAGATTCAGGCGACATGGACATTCGACACTGCACTACACGTCGGCTCTGGCCTGTCGAGTCCCGCCTACGCCGACCGCATTGTCCGCCGCTCCTCGATTTCAGGTGCCGCCGAAATCGACGGAGACGGTATTAAGGGGGCGATCCGTCTTTCCGCCGAGCGCCTTTGCCGCTGGTACGCAGAACACGCCGTCGAAAACGGCGTCTCCTCCGCCACGGCGCACCCCATTCTCAACCGCATCTTCCGCAACTCAGGCGTGGTCCGGTGGCGCTTCCAGCCGTCCGCTTCGGCTGGCGTCGACCGGTTCCGTGTCGCCGCGACCGCCATTAACGCTGACTCTGGCGTCGCCGATTCGAGGACTTTGCGCGTGATCGAGAACTTCGCCTCAGGGGCAGCGTTCGACGTCACTATCGAGGCAAAAGGCGGCGAGTTCGACAGCGATGTCCGGTTCCTGATCCTCGCGCTCGTGCTGACGGAGTCTCTGGGCGGTAAGCGGACCTCCGGACTGGGCCGGATCTCTTGCTCCAGGGTCCGCTACCGTGTCGACGGAGGCCCACGGGTGGATGTCACTCCCGATATTGCGGCCTCGTGGGTGACCGGGGTTGTCAACGAGGTGCGGAAGCTCGAACAGGAGGTCCCGTCGCCATGAATGTCCACCGCATCACCCTGACTCTCAAGGAACCCGCAACCATCGGGAATGGCGCAGCGGTCAGTAACGAGATGCGTACCCGCGAGGTAATTCCCGCCACCGTGCTGCGGGGCGCCATTTACGAGGAATTACGTCTGGCGGGACTCCAGGAGCGGGCATCTGCATGGTTCGGCCGGGACGGTCCACATTGGAGCGATGCCTGGCCCGAGGGCTGTGTCCCAATGCCGCGCTCCTTCATGAAGGTGAAGCGCGACGAAGGCTTCGCGGGCTTCGGCGTCTGGAACGACTTCTCCACTGAGCCGAGGCCGCTTCAGGACGACCACGGTGCCGCGATTATCTGGCAGCGTCTCAACGATCCGTGGCTCCGGGTGGAGCAGGGAGCGCCGTGCGGTTCCGACCGGTCGCGTACCCGGGTGGACATGCATGTCTCACTGCACTACGCCAGCCAGTCGGCCCGCCCGGCGGCGTTGTTCTCGCGGGAGACCCTACAAGCAAGCCAGACCTATTATGCCTATATCTCCTCCCTCCCTCCCCAGGGCGAGCGTGACGCGGTCAGGGAGATCGCTCTCGGCAAGCGGCACAGCGTCAATGGCCGCGCGGAGATCGGGTTCTCCGACGCGGCCGAGCCCGCGTTCGGTTGGCAGCGTCCAGCGGACGAATCCGGCTCAGCCTATGTTCAGTTAATGTCACCCGCGCTCGTTCCTGGACGCCATGGCGGATGGCTGCGTGGCTTGGATGCCGATTCATTACGGGACCTGGGCCTCGACGCCTGCGAAGTCTGTGGCTTCAGCACGTTCGCGGAGATCACCGGCTGGAATGGGTTCTGGCACCTTCCCAAGGAGCAACATGCCGGTATCGGCACCGGTTCCTGCTGGCGCATCACCGCCGATCCCGGTGCTTTGAGCCAATGGCTGGACACTGTCGAGCGCGATGGTCTTGGCCTGCGCCGCCACGAAGGCTTCGGTTGGGTCGCGGTCAACCCACCATGGCTGAGCGGGACACTGAACCAACGTATCCGCGCTGGCGCCACCGGCACGTCCACACTCGTGAATCCCCGCCCTTGGCCGGGCTTCAGCGAATCCGATTGGCCCGACCTCCTGAGACTGGACCAGTTCGCTGCCGAACTCGCCCGGAAATGGAAGCCGGATCGCTCACGCGCCGTCCAGCAAGCGCTGTCGCTGGTCCGGCAGGCCGGGGTGAATGGTCCCGCGTTACCGCGCCGCGCGCATGAAAGCGATGTCAAGCCTTGGACGAACCTGAAGGGCGCGCTCACCGACAATCGTTGGCCAGGCACGGCATCCCAACAAGCCTTCCTCCTGTCTGCCGTACTGGTCAAGCTGCGCGCCGAGGAAGAGAAGCTCACTGGTGGACAGATATGAACGCCTACCGGCCCTATCGGCTCGAAATCGAGGGCGATCTTGTCGCTGAGTCGCCACTCCACGTGGGGTCGGGCCTTGTCTGGCACCCCGCCACAGACTCCCCCATGGCTCGCGTCAACGGCTCTCCAAACCAGGATCCCTCCATCCCTGGATCATCGCTCAAGGGCGTCCTAAAGTCCCACCTCCTTCGTGAGTGTGGGCGCCTCGGTAGTACAGATGCCGAGGTCCATCGGCTGTTCGGCTCCGCCTCGGGCGATGCGGGCGGCGGTCAGGGCCAACTCACTGTCTACGAAGCCGCAGTTATCGGTGTCTCCGCCGAGGAGATTCGCGACCATGTACGGATAGACGCCAACACGGGTGCCGCCGCCGAGGGCGCCAAGTTCGACGAGGAGGTTGTGGGAACTGGCGCGAAATTCCGTTTTGTCTGCGCTTTCGAAGGCGACGAGGAGGACGGCGACTCCCTTCGGCTCATCCAGGAAGCGCTCCGCGCTCTTCAGAATGGCGAGCTCCGACTGGGGGCCCACAGCGGCATTGGCTACGGTCGGGTGCGACTCGCTTCCGTCGAGTTCCGCGTGTTTCACCGTGACGACCCCGCCGGACTCGGGAATTACCTGCGCCACCGCCTCGGCGTGAGAGCTGCTTTAGAGCCGAATTGGGCGCCGCCCGATCCGTCACCCTCAGACGGTGTTCCCAGACTGCAGTCAACCTCGAAGTCACTGTTTATCTTCGATCTCCTGCTCCCGTTCCAAGGCAACTTTCTCTCCCGCGCCTCGGTTCCCCCGGCTTCCAGCGCGCACGCCGATGCGATCTACTTCACTTCCCAAGGCTTGCCCTGCCTTCGCGGGTCAAGCTTGCGCGGCCTGTTGCGCACGCGCGCGGTGCGCATCTGCCGCACGATGGGCGTTCCGCATTGCCACATCGATGACTTCTTCGGTGTCGCCAAGGGCCAGGAAATGGGCAAGAAGTCGTCCATTGAAGTCGGCGAAGGTACTATCTGCGATAGCTCGGGAGAGACTATCACATCCGCCGCTCAGATCCCAACCGTCGAACTCGATCATGTCGCAATCGACCGCATTACCGGGTTCGCCGCCGACACCCAGAAGTTCAGCGCTATCGCACTTGAAAGCCCGTTCTTCCGCGCGATCATTCGCATTTCCCTGGGCCCGCGCGAATTGGTCTCACTGGCGCTCTGGGGCCTCCTCCTGCGCGACCTGCTGGAAGGTCTCCGGCTCCGCGCTGGCTGGGCCACCACTCGCGGTTATGGGGAACTCTGCAAGGCCCGCATCCTGTCCGCCGAGTTCGACCTGCTGGATGGCGCAGGTTATCCGCCCTCACCCGCTGAGGTTCGGGCTCCCAACTCACGTCCGGGCCGCACCCAGGGCCGCTGGACTCAGCCTGGCTTTGACGCCTTTGGCGACTACTGGAACGTGGCAGGCAAGGCATGGCGCGAGTGTATCTCCAAAGCTGGTGAGGAGGCATCATGACTCTCCATATCCTGACCTTCGATGCCCCGGACTCCGCGGCGGCCGGCGCCTGGGTCCGCGACCGCTTTGAAGCTCTCGGACCACCGGTGTGGCATCTGATACAACGTCTAGAAACGCTGGAACTCGGCGAGACCGAGGTTGCGCCAATGTTCCTGGACGGCGCAACCGTCGGGCGCATCTTCGGCCCCGTCGGTGAGATTCGCTGGGTCGCTCGCGCGGCGGGCTACCGCTTGTGGCAGATCTCGGAAAGCACCATTGAGGGCGATCAATTGCATGTCCGCGGAACCCCCAAGCGGTGCTACCTTTGGGGCAGTTACAGCGACAGAACCAAAGCCTTTCTGGAATCACACCTGTTCGCGGATTTCAATAAGTGCCATATGTGGCTCGCGGCGCACCAGTCCCCCGTCCACAACGACCGTCCTTACCTGGAGTTGGTTGAGTACTTCCCGGAACTCCCCGCCACAGTGTCGTCGCACTATAAACTCGAGGAGTTCCTGAATCAACCCCGCACCGTCGCGCACCGCCTTTGCGGGATCAAGCTTGGAATGGACTTGGAGGGATGACATGCGTTTTGTTGTGGACAAGGCCGTCGGCGACCAAGTGATGGGCGAACTCGATGGGGAGCCGAATACCCCGATTGAGGCATCGAGGTTCCAGATCACCGACAGGTTTCTTGCCTTCCGTCGCGGAAACGTATTCAAATCGCCCAACGGCAAGATGTGGAAACTGGTGAGTTTCGGCCCCGACGAGGTCCCGCCGGGGCCGACCGGTGCTTCTCCCGACGTCAACCGAAACCCCTACAACTTCGTCCGCTGCGTGAAGCCAGAGCCCTGGTTCGACCTATCGCCTCACCCTGGGCATGATCGCTGGATGCGTGGTCTTTTCCACGGCGCCATCCGTTTCAGGATTGAAACCCTCACGCCCGTTTTCATCCCGGAGCACAACGAAGATCGGCCGCCGGAAGATCGCACGCCTCGCCACTTTTTTCGCATGCGCAAGTCGGGCGAGAGTGGGGCGCAATACGCCATACCCGGTTCGTCTTTGAAGGGTGTCCTGCGGAGCATGGTGGAAGCCGCGGCGAATGATCGCTTCGGCGTCTTCAGCAAGGAGAACGACTCCGTCATCCCGTATCGCCGCAGGGCCTTCCAAGTCGGGAAGCTAGAGCACCAAAACCCGGACGGATCCTGGACCGTCCGCACGGGGCACCAAAACAAGACCCGTCCTTGTGACCGTGATCGGGCGATGTTCCTGTTGAATCGCAGGACTTGCACGCGTAGTCCAGACGCGACGGACTTCGGCGGCGGGGAACCTCTGACCCTCGATGCGGACATCATCGCCGAGTATCGGAAGAATTTAGAACATTCGCACTATGCCGAGCACTTTCGGAAAGCAGTCGAAGCCGAGACGGTTAACCGGCCCTTATACGTCGAATGGAATGCGCTGAATCACCAGCATCATCTGACACCGGCCCAGTTAATTAGACAGAGAGAACTGAAAGCGGCACTCACCAACGCCTATCGTCCGCCGCTGCCGTCCAACGAGGAATTCGAAGAGAAGATACGGGAGCCTCTCGCCGAGCTCAATCCAGGCACGGAGATCTATTACACCTCCACGAACGGTCACATCACTTCGTTCGGAAAGAACGTAAACTACCTCTGGCCTGCCCGGCGCTCGATCGCCTGTCTGGCTGGTCCGTTCAAGCAGCCCAGAAAACTCGGCCTCGACTACGGTCTTGGTCTGGCGGAGCGCATCTTCGGTTTTCAGGCCGAACATGACGCTGAGACCCGCAGCCATCCCTTCAAGGCCAAGGTCGCCGTCAAGACAGCGTGGGGGCCGCCTGCCGAAAAACGCGAAAACGAAGTAGCGTGGGCGTTGGATCGAGTTCCCCACGCACTGTCGAACTGTGCCGGCCTTGGCCTGGCCATCGAACTCGCTCCCCTTACTTCGCCGGCGACACGAGGCAAGTCCCGCCCCATGTATCTCGCCGGGCGAGAGGTCGATGGATGTTCGGCCAGCTACTCGGACGACTCTCCTGAGTTGAAGGGCCGGAAGATGTACTTCAATCAGCACCCGCCCGAAGGGCAGGCCGTGTGGGACGCCCATCGCCGACAATCCGGCTTTCACGACAAGGTTTTGAAACAGTGTCCCGCCCCCTTGCTCGCCGTCAACAACGTCTCATTTGACGCTGAAATCGAGTTTGACAATCTCTCCGGTGAGGAGCTTGGCGTGCTCCTCTTCGTGCTGGGACAGGAGACCATCCACATTGGCAAGGGCAAGCCCCGCGGCCTCGGCGTCTGCGCTGTGCGTGGCCCGGAGGTGACCTTGATTCAGCCGGACGTACGATACCAGTCGTTGGCGCCAGATGCGGCTCCCGCATGCCCTGCCTCAGCAGAGCAGGAATCGGAGTGGCGCAAGGCCTTCGAGGCGTGGTGTTGCCGTCAGGCCGGCAATCCCGATTTCACGTCTTTGCCCCACCTTCAGGACTTCATCGCCCTCCACAAGTGGCCGCCTCTACCATCGGTCCGCTACTACCCTCCGAATTTCGCTGCCTACTCGTGGATGCCCGACGTCAACCGGAACCCCGATGAGCCCGTTGGGGGCCCTGGCGCCCGCCCCCCGGCAATGAAAAGAGCGCGCGATTGCGAATGATCCGCAGTTGGGGCTGACAGAGATCCTACCACCTGTCATCGACAGTTGAAATCTGGTAGTGAGCTACCTCCCTGACAATTCAAAGTAGCTCACTTGTCAGCGCCTGTTGAGATTTCCCCACTTCGCCGGTTGAAAAGTCCCCCACCCCAATAATGAACAGGAACGCTCCATGAAACTGGCGCGGGGACTTGTCCGGACGCGCCCAAAGGGTCATTGTCCAGTTCCGATTCGAGTTCAACGTACCCTGGGCTGCAACAACTGCCCGCTCAAGGGACAGTCGTCGTTCGTTGTCCTCACCATCATCAGCATGATCAGCATCGGGGGGGTGATTCTCGACTTGTAGGGATACCTGGGGGAGGAGGTCAGGAAAACGACGGTAAAGGAACGTATAACTGAGTATCAGAATATATGGGCTATCTACCTCATTCTTAGAATCTTACCTTTGCTTTCAATCGCGGCCGTGCCGCTGTCGGGCGCGACTCTTAATCAGTAGGTTGAAGGTTCGATTCCTTCCGCGCTCACCAACTGAATCAGATATGGCGCCTTCGTGGGGCAATCTCGACACTGCGCTGGCGAGCCACGCCTGAACACGCGCGACGGTGCTTGCATGGGCCTCCGACGGCGGCCGGGCTGCGATTGAGGCACTTCCAAAAAGCCCGAACCGAAGCCGGCAGCCGTTCGATATGAGTCCTATGGGACTCGCTACCTGTAGCGGTACTTATTCTCTCGAACACCCGCAGAATTCATGGAAGGAGCCGCGGCCATGTCCGCTGTGCAAGGCGAAGGCAACGATTGCGTACTATGTCCCCGGCGGAGGCCCGGTGATGGCGCGGGTGGAGTGCCCTGCGTGTCAGATCTACGAGATCGCCGAAGACGCGCTTGCCGCGGTGAAAGCGGGCGAGGTTCGGAATAACAGGCTCCCCTTTGTGGCGGCGGCGGGCTTGAGAAGAAGCAAGGCAGGCAGGCTGCTGAGAATCGAGTGTCTACAGGAGCTTCTGGCGTTTGCCGCCGACGAACTGGCCCGCCAGCGGAGCGGAGACATAGCCTGACGTGCAGACATCTGCAACCACCGCAGCCGTCCACGCTGTCCGGTTGCCACATTGTCTGATTCAGACTCTTAATCAGTAGGTCGAGGGTTCGGCTCCTTCCGCGCTCACCAACTCTTCCAGGCACTCACCGATCACTGCCTGCCGGAGGCACAAACATCGCCGTAGCCCATGCTTGCTCTGCAACAATATAGCTTATCATGCTATATTGGCTTCGGGACGGAATAACAGAATGACCGCCGGGCAGTGGAAGGACGGACGCGAGAAAGCGGGCTTGACTCAGGTTGCGGCCGCGCGTTCGCTGCACGTATCGCAGCCGTATTTGTCGCAGCTCGAAACCGGGTTGAGGGTGGCCGGTGCCGGCCTCGCTCGCACGGCCGCAAAGCTCTACAGACTCTCGCCTACGGCTCTCCCCTTGCCCGAGCCGTTGGACACTCAGAAAGCTTCACCGGATGACCTTCAGCGAAAGCTGGCATCTCTGGGCTATCCGGGTTTCGAGCACGTTCGCTCCAGGGCGATGAGCAATCCCGCCGAAGTGGTGCTCGGCGCCGTCGTGAAGCGGGACCTGGACACACGCCTGGTTGAAGCATTGCCCTGGGTCCTGAGTACGTACACCGATCTGAATTGGGAATGGCTGCGAGACCGCGCCAAACTGAATAACGCTCAAAACCGGCTGGGCTACCTCGTGCATCTCGCGGAGCAAACAGCGCGCGCTTTGCCGGAGCAACAGGGTGCGGTTCGGCTTCTGTCCGGGTGGGAGAATGAACTGGAGGAAGCCCGCCTCGCCCGCGAAGGAACGCTTTGCCGCGATTCGATGCCGGAGCGTGAACGCGCCTGGCTAAGAGAGAATCGTCCTGAAGCGGCGGCCCATTGGAGCCTGCTGACCGGCCTGACAGCCGAACAGCTACCGTATGCCGCGCATTGAAGAGCCGCCGGAGCCGTGGCGATCTTTCTTCGCCGAGGTGGACTCCCGCCTCAGCGAAGACGTTCACCTGCACTGCTGCGGCGGCTTTGTCGTGGCTCAGTTCTACGGAGTCGCCCGCACCACGAGCGACGTTGATTTCCTGGGCGTGGTGCCGAACGTGAGGAATGATCTAGCGAGGATCGGCGGCAAGGGATCGGCCCTGCACCAAAAGCACAAGGTCTACCTGGACCTGTCACCGTCGCTACGCCGCCCGAAAACTACGAGGACCGGCTGGTGCCCATGTTCCCCGACGCCTGGCGTCGTCTTCGGCTCCTCGCTCTTGAGGCCCATGACCTGGCTCTCTCCAAACTGGAGCGAAACATGGAACGTGATCGTGACGACGTGCGGCAGCTCGCACGCGCGGGCCACCTGAGAGCGGATATTCTGAGCGAGCGCTATTACGGCGAACTTCGTCCGAACCTCGCGGCCCACGAAACGCGGCACGATTTGACGCTCCAACTGTGGCTTGCGTCTTACTGGTGAGCCGCTCCGATCCGCACTCGCGGCCACCGAAATGGCCCGCTTCGACCACGCGGTACAATGGCAGCGCATGGGGGATCTGCTCACCGCGCTGCTCGCGCAGTTGCCGAAGCTCACCGTCACGGCGGTGGTGGACATCCTCGCCGTCGCCTTCCTCGTCTATCAGTTCATTCTGATCGTGCGCGGCAGGCGCAGCGCACCCGTGCTGACGGGCGTCGCCATCCTGGCGCTGGTCTACCTGGTGGCGGTGGCGCTGCATCTGGAACTGCTGCGAACCATACTGGCGGCACTGGCGCCGTACACCATCTTCGCGCTCATCGTGATGTTCCAGTCGGAGCTGCGGCGTCTGCTGGCGCGCCTCGGGCGGCGGCGCGCATTTGGCGCAAGCCCGCTGGAGCGCCGCGAACTCGCCGACGAGATTCTGCTGGCGGCGGCCCAGCTCTCCCAGCAGCAGGTGGGCGGTCTGATCGTGGTGGAACGCAACATCGGCCTGCGCACCTTTATCGAGAGCGGCGTTGCCGTCGACGCGCGGCTTTCGCGAGACCTTATCATCTGCATCTTCCATCCGGGAGGGTTGCTGCACGACGGCGCCGTCATCGTGCAGGGCGATCGCATCGCCGCCGCCGCCTGCTTCCTGCCCCTGACCACCAATCCCGCGCTCTCCGCGCAACTCGGCACGCGCCATCGCGCGGCCATCGGCGTCACCGAAGAATCCGACTGCCTTTCCATCGTCGTGTCCGAGGAAACCGGCCGTATTTCTCTCGCGGCTCTCGGCGAGATTGAGTTGAACGTCACGCTCGATCGCGTGCGCGAGGTGCTCACCAGCCGCAACCCGGGCCGCGATCTGCGGTCCCTCGACGGCGCCGCTCAGCCGGACCGGCGCACCACTGTGGAGCTCCCGTGAAAGCTGCGGAATTTCGTTGCCTGTCCCCGAATTGGACGCGCAGTCACTTCTGCCACGGGCTGCTGGAAGAGGCCCGGACATGAGACGGTTGCTCACGCACAACCTCGGCTGGAAGCTGCTCTCGCTGCTGCTGGCATTCGCGTTGTGGGCCACCATCGGCCGCGACGCGGAAACCGCGACGTCGGTCGCGGCACGGGTCCAGTACAAGAATCTGGCGGACGATCTCGAGATCAGCTCGGGTATGCCCGGGGAAGTCACCCTGGAGTTGCGAGGCCCATCGCGCCGCCTCCAGGAGGGTAACCTGGCCGCCGTGAGCGTGGTCCTGGACTTTGCCCACGTCCAGGGCCCCGGCGAGCGCACCTTCAACATCACCTCCAGCAACGCCAGCCTGCCGCTGGGCGTTGCGTTTTCCCGGGCGATCCCCGCGCAGATCCGCCTCCGCTTTGACCGCATCCTCAGCAGAGACGTGCCGGTGGAAGCGCGGTACAGCGGCGCGCCGCCGGCCGGATATGAGATGCTTCGCGTCGAGCTTCAGCCACCCACCCTGCGCGTCCGCGGACCCGAGAGCCACGTGGCCGTCGTCACCCGCCTGCAGACCGATCCGATCGACCTGACCGGCATCGTGGGCGAACGCGCCGGGCAGGTGCACGTCTGGACCGGCGATCCTCAGGTGCAGCCCGCCGCGCAAAGCGCAGTAACCTGGAAAGTCATCGTGCAGAAGACGAATCAGAGGGATTTACATCATTAAATGGCCCGCCATTTCTTTGGGACCGACGGAATTCGCGGGGTCGCCGGCGACAGCCCACTCGACGAAAAGACGATTTTCGCGGTTGGGATTGCCCTCGGCGAGTGGGTAACTGCGTCGGGACGCGAGCCGGCCGTGGTAATTGGCATGGATACCCGCGAATCCGGGCCATGGATTGCCGCGTTGATAGGCGCGGGACTCGCGCGCCATGCCGTTACCGTGGAATTCGCCGGCGTCACTACCACTCCGGGCATCGCATATCTGTCGAAAACCGGGCCGTTTGCCGCCGGCGTCATAATTTCGGCCTCGCACAATCCATTTCAGGACAACGGCATCAAAGTCATCGATCATTCCGGTTACAAGCTGCCCGATGAGGTGGAAGAGCAAATCGAAGCGGGCGTCTTTCGCGCACTGGCGGCGGGCACCGCGCCGCTGCCGGTGGAACTGGCTCCCGATCTTGGTCTGGACCGCACCTACGCCGAGCACCTGGCCTCCACCGCGCCGGGCGGTCTGGCCGGCTTCGACATTGTCGTCGACTGCGCCAACGGCGGCGCGTGCTGGCTGGCCCCACCCCTGTTTGAACGGCTCGGCGCGAAGGTGCATGCCATCGGTGTGTCGCCCGACGGCCGTAACATCAACCTGAACTGCGGTTCTCTGCATCTCGACGCCCTTCGCGAGGTTGTCCTGCGGCGCGGCGCTCAGCTTGGAGTGGCTTTCGATGGCGACGCCGATCGCGCTCTGTTCGTATCCCACTCCGGCAAGATCGTCGACGGCGATGCGGTGCTGCTGATCAACGGCCGCGATCTCCACCGCGCGGGCCGCCTGCGCGGCCGCAACGGCCATCCGGTGGTGGTGGCCACGGTGATGTCGAATATGGGGCTGGAGAAGGCGCTGGCAGCGGACGGCATCGAACTCGTGCGCACGCCGGTGGGCGACAAGTACGTGCTCGCGGACATGCTCGACCGCGGGGCCATTCTGGGCGGCGAGCAGTCCGGCCATGTCATCTTCCTCGACCATGTGACCACCGGCGATGGCCTCCTCACCGCTCTGCGCGTCATGGACGTAATGCGGCGCACCGGGCGGAATCTGGACCAACTCACCGAGGACCTGCACGTCTACCCGCAACTGCTGGTCAACATCCGCGTGAAGCACAAGAAACCGCTCGACCAGCTTGCAGGCGTGCAGGCCGCGATTGCCGATGTCGAGAGCGCCTTCGCCGGCTCGGGACGCGTCAACGTGCGCTTCTCCGGCACCGAGCCGCTGGCACGCGTGATGGTGGAAGGGCCGGATATGCAGCGCGTCCAGGCCGCCGCCGAGCGCATCGCCGCCGAGATCCGGCGAGAGCTGGGCGCGGACTGAGGCTCATTCCGATTCCAGCCCCGCCTTGCTCAACAAGTGGCGCAAGGAGTTCTCGCCACCGGCCCCGCGCTGAATCCCCGCGACGTTCCCTTCCCTGTCGATCAAAACGTAAACCGGATAAGCCGTCGCCGCGAACAGCGCCGGCAGGTTGGTGTCTTCGTTGAGGACGATCTTGCAGGCGCGCGGCGACTCGTCCAGATATTTCTTCACCTTCTTCTTCGACTCGCCCACGTCCACCGCGAGCACAACCAGGCCCTTTTCCGCGAATTCCCGCGCGATGTCGTCCACTATCGGCTGTTCGCGGCGGCAATACTGACACCATGTGGCCCAGAATTGCACCAGCACCACTTTCCCTTTCACCGATTCATTGGTGAACCTCTCGCCGTCCATGGTCTTCGCCGAAAACGGCGGCGCCGAAGCAGGCGCGCCGGGGAACGCGCCTGACAGTGTCGCGATGGCCAGGGCCGCGATGATCGTTCTCATGGCCGGAATCGTATCACAAGCCGATCCAGCGTGGTGTCTTCCGGCAATATTCGACGTAGCCCGCGCCGCATTTCCGACGTAAATGCGGTTCTTCCAAAAACACCACCACCAACTGGAAGAAGATAACCACGCCAACTCCATAAAGCAGCAGCAGCGCCGACCCGAAGAACAAACCCTCCCCGAACACCACCGCCGCCACGCTGACGTACATCGGGTTCCGCGAGTAGCGGTAGAGGCCCTGCTGCACGATCGCCCGCGGCTCTTCTCCCAGCAGGAAACGCAGGTGGCGCGTGAACCAGATGGCCGGCGTTCCTCCGCCTTTCAGGACGAAATCCGCCGCGCACAACAGATATCCGGCGACGCCCGCGACAGTCAGCGCCAACCCGGCCCAGCGCCATGGCCCCGCATCAAATGCGCGCACCGCGTGGCCGGAGCCGAGCAGCATCCACGGGGCCCAGCCCGCCACGAAGCCGGGCACCAGAACGGTGAAAATCAATGCGCGAAGGTAGAGCATTACGCCTCCCTTGCGGGCAGCGAAAACCAGAACTTCGACCCGGCGCCCTCCGTCGATTCCGCCCACATCCGGCCGCCGTGCGCCTCGATGATCCGCTTGGAAATGGCCAGACCGATTCCCGTTCCCGGGTAGGCGCTGCCGGAATGCAATCGTTGGAAGATCTCGAAGATCCTGTCCGCATACTGGCCGTCGAAGCCGATGCCGTTGTCCTCCACAACGAAGCGCCATTCGCCGCCGTGTCGCGTGGCCACCACACGCACCCGCGACGGCCGGTCCGGCTGGCGGAACTTCATGGCGTTGCTCAGCAGGTTCTGCAGCACCAGCACCAGTCCCGCTTCGTCGCCCGGCGCCACCGGCAGAGGCTGGTGCACAATCTCCGCCAGCGATTCCTCGCGAAGAATCCGCAGGTTGTCCAGCGCCGTCTCCAGGACCTTCTCGAAGTCGGTGGGCGCGATCCGCAAGGCCTGCATGCCCGTGCGGGAATAGGAGAGCAGGTCGCTGATGAGCAGCCTCATGCGGCTTGCGCCGTCGACGGCGAAGCGGATGTAGTCGTCGGCGTCCTTGTCCAGTTTCCCCTCGTAGCGGCGCGCCAGCAGGTCCACGTAGGCGCTCACCATGCGCAGAGGCTCCTGCAGGTCGTGGCTGGCGACGTAGGCGAAACGCTCCAGGTCGCTGTTGGACCGGAGCAGGCTGTCGTTGGCCGCGCGGAGCTCGGCGGTGCGCTCCGTCACCCGCTGTTCCAGTTCGGCGTTGAGCCGCACGGCTTCCTGCTCGGCGCGCTTGCGTTCGTAAGCGTAGAGGACGATCAGATGGTAGGCCAAGAACAGCAACCCGATGGAAACCACGATGCCCGCTCCGAAACAGGCGGCGGCGCGAATCTCGGTAGTCCGCTGCGCGTTAAGACGCTGCGCGAGCAGGCGCTCTTCCTGAACGTTCATGGAAAGCGTGATCCGGCGAATCGTGTCCATGGCGCGCCGGCCCACACCGGTTCGCACTTCCGCGGTAGCCGCGGCCTCGCCCTGGGTGCGCCGCAGTTCGATGGTGCTGTGCAGCTCGTCCATCTTGAAATGCACGGCGGGCACCAGCTCGTCGAGACGAGCCTGCTGGTCGGCGCCGCTGTCGCGAATCAGATCCCGCAGACGCGAAATCGACCGGTCCACCTGCGGCAGCGCCGCGCGAAACGGCTCCAGATACGACTCGTCACCAGTGAGCAGATACCCGCGCTGGCCCGTTTCGGCGTTGGTGACGGCCAGAAACAGGTTGTCCATCTCACTCAATACCTGCTGGGTGTGCGATACCCAGCGGACGCGCTCGCGATACTGGAGGCTGCCCCACCAGGCGAGCACGGCCAGCACCACGGGTACGAGCGCCACCCAGATGAACGTGAGCTGCGTTCTTCTCAGCAGTTTCTGCGGCACAATGGTGAAATCTAATTGTAGAACCGGTACCAACAAGCATGCGCCGCATTCGCATCACCATCGCTTACGACGGCACGGAGTTTCACGGCTGGCAGGTGCAGCCGGACCTGCCCACCATTCAGGGCGCGCTCGAGCACGTGGTGTCGGCCATCGAAGGTGGCCCGGTGACGGTGCACGGCTCCGGCCGAACCGACGCGGGGGTGCACGCGCTGGCGCAGGTGGCCGCTCTTTCGATAGAGAATCCCATCCCGGCGGAGAACTTACGGTGGGCGATGAATCGCCTGCTGCCGCGTTCCATTCGCATCCTCGCCGCCGAAGAGGTTGCGGCCGAGTTTCATCCGCGCTTCGATGCGCGCGCCAAAACATACCAGTACCGCATCTGGCGCGAGGAGATCTGCCCGCCGTTCGACCGGCTCTACGTGGTTCACCATCCGTACCCGCTGAACGAGGAGGCCATGATTGCCGCAGCCCCGTTGTTCGAGGGCAATCATGACTTCACGGCGTTCGCGGCGTCCGATGAGAGCGATGAAGCAGGCCGCTCGAAGGTGCGCACCGTCCACTCTTCCGCCGTGTGGCGCGACGGCGCGCGGCTGCTGTATCAGGTGCGTGGCAGCGGCTTTCTCAAGCACATGGTGCGCAACATCGTGGGCGTGCTGCTGGAGGTGGGCAAAGGCAATCTGTCCGCGGCGGACGTCTGCGCGCGGCTGCAACCAGGCTGCGGAATTGCGCCGGGTCCCAGCGCACCGGCGCGCGGTTTGTTTCTGGTGGACGTGGAGTATTAATCGTTGTGCCGGTGGCCCGCATCCGCCCATGCGAGCGGCGATTTGCAGAGATCCTTCAGGCTCGCTTTCACCGTCACCAGCACGCCGTCCCCATCCCAGGTAGCAATCAGAAGAGGCATGTTCTGGTCCACCGCTCCCACGTAGATGTTGGTCGATTCCTTCCCGTCCCGGACCTCGATAAAGCGTGACCAGCCTTCCGGGATGACCCGATCCGCAGCATCCACGAATGTGCGCGGAGCGTCCTCGAACACGGCCAGATCCAGCGCCCGCAAGCGCCCGCCGGAAGCCATCCGAGCTACGGGCGTGACGAGCCCCAGCAACGGAATCCGCAAGTGATGGATGCCCTCCTGCGCTTCGATATCGCGCACCATCCGCTTGAAATCCAGCTTCTCCGGATGCATGGTTGCGGCGGCGGCGTGTTCGGCACGCGTCGTGAGAGCAGGTTGCGCCTCGCCGGACCCGATCGCCGGCAGGCCGAACCTGTGGCTCAGCAGGGGAACCGCACTACTGGAGAACACGCCGTCGATGTGCACTGTGGTGATTTCGCCGGGCTCGGCCGTGATGATCGCGAGGCCACCCGGACCGGCATAACCGGCCACCATCTCTTCCGGGTCCGTGGAGTGCGAGCGGAGAAACCGTGTCCAGCCGTCTGGGATGGCCCTGGCGCGCACCGCGTCCACGTCCTCCTGTGGCGGCATTCCCCCGCCGTGGAACGAGAGCGAGACCACCTTGATCTCGGACACGCCGGACAGAGCCTGAAAGAACCGGGCATCCTCGCCCGCGTCATCGGGAATCGCCTGCGAGAGAGCCCACAGGGTGGCCGAGTTCATATTGACCCGAACCACCTCGTCCGCCCTCCCTTCGAGATCGGCAAGGTCATCGGACGGTGCGGCGGCAATTGCCATAGCAAACGGCGTGAGCAGGAGAAGCGCAGAAGGCAAGAGATGCTTTGTCATCATGGGCGTCACCAAAGAACACGCTGGCTCAAGCCCGGCGGTTCCCGAAAATCGCCGCGCCAAAAACGAAAGGCCGAGCGCGCGGCCCGGCCAGTTCCGGTCTGTCTCCCTTGCAGTTCCTAGCGGTCGCGATTCCCGCCGCCCCCACCGCCCCGGCGACTCCCCCGATCGCCACCGCCGCCGCCCTCGCGGGCAGCCATGGGCCGCGCTTCGTTCACCACCAGCGCACGACCCAGCAGCTCCCGGCCGTTGCACGACTCAATGGCATGATTGGCCTGCGCGTCGTTGCCGATTTCAACGAACCCGAACCCGCGCGCTTCGCCGCTGAAGCGGTCGCGCATTACATTGACGCTGTCCACCGTCACACCGGCCTCCGCGAAGAAGCTCTCCAGATCGGCCTCGGTGGCGGAATAGGGAAGGTTACCGACGAAAAGTCTCACATACACTCCTGACTGACAACTTCGGACTAGCAGGGATCACAACCGCGGACTGGCCGGAGGAATAACTCAAGCAAACCGGGACGGAAACTGACTCTTCCAAAACTGTCCAGGCCATTATGCCAGAACTTCCCCGGCCGGGTCAAAGGGCTGCTGGCCAGAGGGTGCACGGCGAGGGTGCGGAGGCCGCGATGGGGGTCGGCTGCCACCGCCGGGAGTCTGAAGACAGAGACGGCTGCGCGCAGCCGTGAAGTCGACGACCCTTTGTCGCCGCACCCCCCGTGGTAGCTTGGAAGTAGAGAAGGTGGAGACCAGCCCTGAACCTGACGGGGGTCCGGCCATCCGGACCATCGGCCTCGGCAAACGGTACAAATCCGGCGAGAGCGAAGTTGTCGTTTTTTCGGACCTGAACCTGCGGGTGGAATCGGGGGAGCGGCTGGCGCTGGTGGGAGAATCGGGTGCCGGAAAGAGCACCCTCCTATATCTGCTGGGTGGGCTGGACAGGCCTTCCGGCGGAACGATATACTTCCACCATAAAGAGATAACCGTGATTTCCGATGCGGAACTGGCGGATTTCCGAAATCGGACAATTGGGTTCGTTTGGCAGAATCACTCCTTGTTGCCGGAGTTTTCGGCGCAGGAGAACGTGATGATGCCGCTGATGATCCGAGGCGTCCCGGGCGCGGAAGCGGCAGCAAGGGCGCTGGCGAGGCTGGATGAAGTGGGCCTGGGGAACCGCGCGGGACACCGCGCCGGTGAATTATCGGGGGGGGAACAGCAGAGGGTGGCGCTGGCCCGCGCTCTGGTGTCCGATCCCGAGGTCCTGCTGGCCGACGAACCGACCGGCAATCTCGATTTTCGGACGGGCGAGATGATCATGTCATTGCTGGCCGATCTGCATCGCACCCATCGGCTCACATCCATTTACGTGACCCACAACCTCGCATTCGCGGCGCGGTGCGACCGGGTCCTCGAACTGGACCGCGGGATGATCGGGCCGTACCACGCCGACGCAACTTCGAACGGTACCGCAGCATCGAAAGACAGGGAATATGTTTGAACGCTATACCGAGAAAGCGCGCAGAGTGATCTTTTTCGCCCGTTACGAGGCCAGCCAGTTCGGCAGCCCGTACATCGAAACGGAGCACCTGCTGCTCGGCCTGCTGAGGGAGGACAAGGCGCTGGCGAATCGCTTCCTGCGGTCGCACGCGGCCATCGAGTCCATCCGTAAGCAGATCGAGGCGCATACGACCATCCGGGAGAAGGTGTCGACGTCGGTCGACCTCCCGCTCAGCCACGAGTGCAAACGTGTGCTGGCCTATGGCGCCGAGGAAGCCGAGCGCCTGAGCCACAAGCATATCGGCACCGAACATCTGCTGCTGGGCCTGTTGCGGGAGGAGAAGTGCTTCGCCGCCGAGATCCTGCACGAGCGCGGCCTGCGCCTCTCCCAGGTGCGCGAAGAGATCCAGCGGTCTTCTTCGGAAAAGATGACGTCCAGCCGCCCCAAGGAAAGCTCGCTGCTGGCCGAGTTCAGCCGGGACCTGACCCAGTCGGCCATGGACGGCGCGCTGGATCCGCTGATCGGCCGCGACTACGAGCTGGAGCGCGTGGTGCAGATCCTGTGCCGGCGCACCAAGAACAACCCGGTGCTGATTGGCGAACCCGGCGTGGGCAAGACGGCCATCGTGGAAGGCCTGGCGCAGAAAATCGCCGACGGCGACGTGCCCTCATTCCTGGCCGACAAGCGCATCCTGGCGCTCGACCTGTCCCTGATTGTCGCGGGCACGAAATACCGCGGCCAGTTCGAGGAGCGGCTCAAGACCATCATGAAGGAGCTGATGGAGAACCAGAACGCCATCATCTTCATCGACGAGCTGCACACGCTGGTGGGCGCGGGCTCGGCCGAAGGGTCGCTGGATGCCGCCAACATCCTGAAGCCGGCGCTGTCCCGCGGCGAGATCCAGTGCATCGGCGCCACCACACCGGGCGAGTATCGCAAATCCATCGAGAAGGATCGCTCGCTCGAGCGGCGTTTCCAGGCGGTGAAGGTGCCGCCGCCGGACGAGACCGACGCCATCAAGATCCTGTTCGGGATCAAGGAGCGTTACGAGAAGTTCCACGCCGTGGCCTACACCGACGAAGCCGTGACATCGGCCGTGCACGCCTCCACGCGCTTTATCCCGGACCGCTTCCTGCCGGACAAGGCCATCGACCTGATCGACGAGGCCGGCGCCCGGGTGAAGCTGCGTCAGACCACGCTGCCGACGGAAGTGGCCGACATCCAGAAGCGCATCAAGTTCATCGTTCACCGCATGGAGAACGCCATCGCGAACCACGAGTTCGAGAAAGCGCGGTTCTATTCGGACGAGGAGCGCAAAGAGCGCGAAAACCTGCGCCTGCTGAGGGAGAAGTATAACCTGGACGACACCTCCACCGGCGTGGTGACCAAGGACGATATCGAGGATGTGGTGGCGCGCTGGACCGGCGTGCCCATGACCGCCATCAAGGAAGAGGAAGTCAGCAAGCTTCTGCGCATCGAGGAGGAACTGCACAAACGCGTCATCAGCCAGGACAAGGCGCTCTCGGCGCTATCTCGAGCCATCCGGCGCTCGCGCGCGGGCCTGAAGTCGCCCAAGCGTCCCTCGGGTTCGTTCCTGTTCCTGGGTCCCACGGGCGTGGGCAAGACCGAGGTGGCGCGGGCTCTCTCCGAGTTCCTGTTTGGCAGCGAGAAATCG
This sequence comes from Bryobacteraceae bacterium, assembly GCA_049510065.1. GTDB lineage: Bacteria > Acidobacteriota > Terriglobia > Bryobacterales > Bryobacteraceae > CAWACP01. The sequence continues at coordinate 9,099 of JBEKZH010000057.1, read as the reverse complement.
CTGGTCCGTTTCGACATGTCCGAGTTCATGGAGAAGCACTCGGTGTCGAAGCTGATCGGCTCGCCTCCGGGCTACGTGGGCTACGAGGAGGGCGGCCAGCTCACCGAGCGGGTCAAGCGGCAGCCGTACTCGGTCATCCTGCTGGACGAAATCGAGAAGGCGCACCCGGACATCTACAACATCCTGCTGCAGGTGTTCGAGGACGGCCAGCTCACCGACGGCCTGGGCAACACGGTGGACTTCAAGAACACCATCATCATCATGACCTCGAACCTGGGGGCCCGTTTCCTCGACAAGAAGGGGCAGATGGGCTTCGCGGCGCCTTCGTTCACGGGCATCCCGTCGAAGGTGGAAGATATGGTGATGGCCGAGGTGAAGCGTGCGTTCAACCCGGAGTTCCTGAATCGCCTGGACGAGGTGATTCTGTTCACGTCGCTCAGCGATGACGACCTGCTGAAGATCATCCACCTGATGGTGGACCAGATCAATCTGAACCTGGTGGCCAAGCAGATCAGGATTCGCGTGAACGAGGACGCGGCGCGCTACGTGCTCGAGAAGACCGTTACGGACCGCAGCTATGGCGCTCGTCCGTTGCGCCGGGCGTTGCAGAAGTACATCGAGGACCCGCTGTCTGAGGCGGTGATTCAGGGTTCCCTGCCCCGCCCCGCCGAACTCGAGGTCTACCTGAGCGATGACGGCATCTACTGCCGGCCGATGCAGCCCGCGCTCGAAGCCCAGCCGGTGGGCGCTGGCGGCGAAGTGGAAGAGGAGCCCGCGGCCCCGGCGCCGGGTACGGCGTTGTACCGGTTCTGACGATTCGACCACTCCGTTACCGTCGTGGCTCGGTAGATCGGTAACCGAGCCGCGACAGTGATGGAGCGGTCCACTACTTCGGCTGACTGGCCAGCAGGATCAGCGCCTCCAGCGTGCGCGCTTTCTGCTGCTCTCCGAGGATGAGGTAGCGGCGCTTGCCGTCCGGGGCGGCGGTGAACACGGTCCGGCCCTTGTCGTCCACATCCACGGTGCCTGGCGCAGACAGCAAGAAGTAATTGCGGTCGGGACGCACGGCGTAGAGGACCGCGGTCAGATCCCAAATCGGGCGGTCGTAGGGCATCGGCATGTACGTGCGATAGGCCTCGGCCACCGGGTGGTTGGCGACCCAGGCGAAATCGTGCTGGATGCTGGCGGCCGGGAACAGCATCGCCTGCCCGATCTCGAAGCCGCTGAAGACGATGGGGGACGGCCAGTCGCGGAACACCTGCCGCGCCGCCGGGATATCGGTCTTCACGTTGTACTCCGGCTCGCCCGCCGGGAACCAACCGGCCATGGCGCTGAGCAGACGAACCTTCCGCTTCACCAGGTCCGGCGCCGATGAGAGCAGCCGCGCCAGATTCGTGCTGAAGCCGACCATCACAATCACCACGCTGCCGTCGTCCTCCTTTTCCAGCGCGCGGCGAAGAACCTGGGCGGCGTCCGGTGCATCCGCGCCGTCGGTGAGGCGATGCGGGTAGACGTACGACCCATCGGGATTCCGGCGCTCGGCGGGCACGCGAATCATGGGGCTGTCTTCCGGCGTCTTCCCGTTGCGGACGACGCCGATGGGGATCTCGCCGCGGCCGTAGAACGTGTTGACCACGTCGACGAAGGGCGCGGCGTACTTGTTGTCCTTGCTTACGGTGACGGCGAGCAGCTTCGCTTCGCCGCGGCTTTCGAGGGCGTGAATCATGGCCAGCGCGAGCGCGTCGTCCACGTCGTTGCCGATGTCGGTATCGAAGATCAGGCGCACGGGCTGGGCGGCCACGGTGCAGGCGCAGAGCAGTGCCGCGGTGAGGGCGACTCTCATGAGAAGCATCGACTTCAGTGTAGGCTGATGGAGTCTGCCATGCGCGGAATTCTGTTCGATCTGGACGGCGTGCTGTACAACGGCGACGAACCCATCGCGGGCGCTGCGGAGGCTGTCGAGTGGGTTCGCGGCCACCAGATTCCGCACTTGTTCGTCACCAACACGACCTCCCGTGGCGCGGACGTGATCGCGCGTAAGCTCTCCGGCTTTGGCATCCCCGCAGGCGCGGAAGAGATCCTGACTCCGCCGAAGGCTGCGGTGGCATGGCTCGCGGAGAAGCCGGGCGGTCCGCTCGCTCTGTTCGTCCCGCCGAAAACCCGCAGCGAGTTCGCCGGATTCGAGGTGTTGCCCGAGGATCGGGAGACCGGCGCGGACTACGTCATTGTTGGCGATCTCGGTGAGCGCTGGGATTTCCACGCGCTGAATCGCGCTTTCCGGCTGTTGCACCACAACCCCTCCGCAACGCTGATCGCACTGGGGATGACACGATACTGGCAGGCTCCGGACGGCGTCCGCCTGGATGCCGCTCCGTTCGTGGCGGCGCTGGAGCACGCCACGGGACGCCGGGCCATCGTGCTGGGAAAACCCTCGCACGAGTTCTTCGAGGCCGCGGTGAGCCGGCTCGGCCTCGCGCCCGCGGACGTGCTCATGATCGGCGATGACATCCGCACCGACATCGCCGGCGCGCAGGCGGCTGGCTTGAAGGCCGCGCTGGTGCGAACCGGCAAGTTCCGGGCGCCGGACCTGGAGGAGGGCATCCGTCCCGACGCCGTGCTGGATTCGATTGCCGATCTGCCAGCGTGGTGGCCATCAGACTGAAGACTGGTGCTCCGGCAACCCCGCGGCCGCGATTTGCGCGATGTCCAGCAGCTTCGGCGCGCCCTCGCCCATGCCGGACAGGGCATCGCGCAGCATCGAATTGCAGAACGGGCAGGCCGCGCCCACCACGCCCGCACCGGTAGCCGCGAGTTGTTCGGCCCGCTCCACGCTCACGCGCTTTCCCTTCTCCTCGCCCAGAAACGCCAGCCCGCCGCCGGCGCCGCAACAGAACGACCGCTCCCGCGCGCGTTCCGCCTCCACCGGCTCGGCGAATCGCGCCACCACGCCACGCGGCTCGTCGTAGACGTTGCGATAGCGGCCCAGATAGCAGGGGTCGTGGTACACCACCTTCTCCCGCGTGGGACCCACCGGCAGCCTTTCCAGGTGCCGCGCCATGAACTCGCTGTGGTGCTCGATTGCGGGAGGTTCGCCGAACTCGCGCCAGTCCTGCGCGACGGTGCGAACGCAGTGCGGACAGATGGAGACGATCTTCTTCACCCCGCTCTGCCGCATGGCGTCGAGATTTGCCTCGGCGAGCTGGCCGAACAGAAGGTCGTTGCCCAGACGCCGCGCGGGATCGCCCGTACAGCGCTCCTTGCGGAGCACGCCGAAGCTGGCCCCCGCGTGCCGCATCACTTCCGCGAAGGCCACGACGATCTCGCGGCCACGCGGGTCGTACGCGCCCATGCAGCCCAGCCACAGACAATACTCCTGAGAGCCGTCGAAGATGGGCAGCTCCTGTTTCCGGATGAACTTGTCGCGCTCGCTCGACGCGAAGCCGAGTGCGTTGCCGTTGCGCTCCAGGTTCAGGAACAACTTCGTGCCGTGGTCGTCCTCCCACTTGCCCGTATTCACCGCGCCGCGCCGCAGCCCGATGAGGATCGGCAGATGCTGGACGCCCACCGGGCACTGGAACTCGCAGGCGCCGCAGGTGGTGCACTGGAACGCAGCCTCCTGCGACAGGTGCACGCCGAGGAGCGGCTCTTCGCTCCCGGCGCCGAACTGGTTCAGATAGCGGCGAGCGCCCAGAGCGATTTCTTTCGGGTTGAGCACCTTCCCGGTGAGGTTGGCCGGGCAGTGTTCGGTGCAGCGCCCGCACTCCACGCACGAGTACGCCTGCAGGGAGATGAGTTTGGTGACGTCGCGGCCGGTATCCAGACCAAAATCTTCGTCACCCGCCAGCGGCGGGACGCTCGCGAACTCGGCGCGCTTCAGGAACACGGTCACCGGGCTGAGCGCCAGGTGCAGGTGCTTGGTGTGCGGAATCAGCGGCAGGAAAGCGAGGATGGCCAGCGCGTGCGCCCACCACAGGGCCCGGCCGGCCGCCGACGCTTCGGGTACCCACAGCGCGGCCAGATACGTTGCCATCAGCAGGAAGATCAACAGCGCGATCACGCCCGATTCCGGCGACACCGGGCCCAGCCACCGCGGGCGCACGACGAACCGCCGGACGGCCAGACCGGTAATGCCCAGGGCAACCATCACGGCGAACGCGGCGGCGAGGCTGAAGTAGAACCGCCCGAACACGCCGGCGCGTTCCAGAAAGCCCAGTCCGAAGCCCACGGCGAAGTGGTTCACGGTGACCAGGGCGAACGCGCAGAAGCCCCAGAACACCAGCGCGTGCGCAAGGCCAGGCAGCGGACGCTGGCGGATGACTTTGCCCTGCAGCATCACCTCCCACAGGAAATCGCGCACCCGCCAGCCGAGTGGCCGCAGGCGGAAATCGGCATCGCGCTTCGAGTTTCGGATGTTGCGCCAGACCGGACGAAAGCGCCACCAGAAGGCGTACGCAGAGGTGGCCATCAGCAGCGCCAGAAGAATTCGTTCGGCCATAGCCGCTTGTCAGCTTAGCAGGGGAGTAAACTGCTTGCAGTGGACTACACTGCCGGTAAACAACTCCCCGCGCCGCGCGGCACCCAACGCGGCTGCATCGGCCTGATCGCCGCCGTCATCGCCCTGCTCATCCTGGTGAGGGTCGCCTCGTCCTGGGTGATCGATTACCAGTGGTGGAGCGAGATGGGCCAGATTCAGACCTGGCTCACCATGCTGCTCTACGGCCTCACGCCGCCGGTGCTCGCCACCATCATTGCCTTTCTGGTGTTCTGGATCGCCCATGCACGGGCGCTCCGGTTCGCCGGCACCAGCCTGGGCCAGCATCGCCTCTATGCGCGCATTTCCGCGGCGGTGCTGTTTGCACTGTCCCTGATCATCGCCACGGCCACCATGGACACGTGGGTCGCCGTGCGCTATTTCGGCGGGCGCGGGCTCACCAGCGCGGCGGCCGCCTGGCGCGACCCGGCCTTCGGACATCCGCTGTCGTTCTATTTCTTCGAACTCCCGTTCTACAAGGATCTGCTGTCCCTGATGCTGGCCATCAGCATCGCCGCCATGGTGATCTACTGGCTCACCGCGCGTGCCTGGCAACTCAAGCGGGACATGCCGGCGGATGTGCGCGAGCTCTCCGTCAACTTCGACATCCGCTCGCTCCATCTGGCCGGGGCGCTGGAGTCGTTCTTCCTGCGGGCCATCATCGTGCTGGCGCTGCTGGGGCTGGGCGCGAGTTTCCTGTTGCACCGGTACGACCTGCTGCTCAGCGATCACGGCTTCATGGCGGGCATGGATTACGTGGACCAGAACGTCACCTTGCCGCTCACCTGGCTGCTGGCCGGCTGCTGTCTGCTGGCGGCGCTCGCGGTGTCCATCCGGCGGCCCCGCTACGCCCTGGTGGTGCTGGTAGCGATCGTCATCCGCGCCATTCTGCCGCCCATCGTCGGCTCGGTCTATGTCCGGCCCAACGAGATTTCGCTGCAGCGGCCGTTCATCGTGCGCCACATCGAAGCGACGCGCTCGGCGTTCGCGCTCGACCGGCGCACCAGCGAAGTGGATTTTCAGGCGCGGCCGGAGCAGCGCATCGATCTGTCCGCGCACAAGGCGCTGCTGGACAACGTCCGCCTGTGGGACTGGCACGCTTTCCATGAAACCGTGTCGCAGATGCAACCGCTGCGGCCCTACGTGTATTCCGATACCGACGTGGACCGTTACAACATCGACGGCCAGGAGCGCCAGGTCCTCATATCGCCCCGCGAGCTCGATCTCAAAGCGCTGGGCGACGCACAGAACAGTTGGATTGCCACCCACTTCATGTACACGCACGGCTACGGCATGGTAATGGCCGAGGCCAACCGCATCACGCCCACCGGCCTTCCCGTATTGTTCATCAAGGATGCCCCGCCCGTGATCTCAGTCCCGGAGCTGAAATTCACTCGCCCGGAGATCTACTACGGCGAAGAGGTGCACGACCCCGTGTTTGTCCGCACCGCGCAGGAGGAATTCAACTACCCCTCCGGCTCCAGCAACGTGCTGGTGCGCTACGACGGGCGCGGCGGGTTCCCGATTTCGGCGCTGTGGTTGCGCACCCTGGCGGCTGTCGCGCGCAGCGACTGGAATATCCTGCTCACCAGCAACCTCACGCCGGAGAGCCGCATGATGATTCATCGGAACATCACGGAACGTCTGCGCGAGCTGGCCGGTTTTGTCTCGTGGGACGCCGATCCGTACGTGGTTCTCAGCGACTCGGGCCATCTGGTCTGGATCGTGGACGGCTACATGACGTCCGATGCGCACCCCTACTCGCGGGCCATTTCCAACGAGGGCCTGGGGACCTTCAACTACATCCGCAACTCGGTGAAAGCGACCGTCGACGCGTATGACGGAACGGTGAAGTTGTACGTTTTCGACGAACAGGATCCGTTGCTGGCGGCTTATCGCCATCTGTTCCCGCAACTGTTCACTCCGGCTTCCCGGATGCCCGCCGATCTGCGCCGTCACGCGCGCTATCCGGAGATGATTTTCCAGGCGGAAGCCGAGGTCTACCGCATGTTCCACATGAGGGACCCGGAGACTTTCTACAACAAGTCCGACGCGTGGGACATCGCGAAATACACCAGCGGCCAGAATTCGGAAGCGGTCCCGCTGGCGCCCACCTACGTGACCGCGACGCTGCCCGGCGAAACCCAACCCGAGTTTCTGCTGATGATCCCGTTCACGCCGCGCAACCGTCCCAACCTGACCGGGCTCATGATGGCGCGCTGCGACGGCGCGCATCTCGGCGAAAAGGTGATTCTGCTCCTCTCCAAGCAAGAGACCATTCTGGGACCCATGCTGGTGGAGGCGCGCATCAATCAGGACCAGACCATCTCCAAGGACCTGACGCTGTGGAACCAGCAGGGCTCGCACGTGCTGCGCGGCCAGATGCTGGTGCTGCCCATCGAGAACACGTTCCTGTATGTGGAGCCCATCTACATTCAGGGGCAGACGTCGGAAGCGAGCATGCCCCAGTTGAAGAAGATCGCGCTGGCCATGGGCAACACTCTGGTCTACACCGACACCTGGCAGCAGGCGCTCGATCAACTGGCCGCCAGCATGGGAACGGCGGCGCCCCAGGAGCAGGCGATGCCCGCGAGTTCCGCGCCGGTGTCCACGCTACAGCAGCAGAGACCGCAGGCGGACCCACGGCTGGCCGAGATCCGCCAGCACTTCCAGAGGTATCGCGACTTCAACGCGCAGGGCAAATGGGCCGAGGCCGGCAAGGAGCTGGAAGCGATTCAGGCGATCATCGGGCGGTAATCGCGGTAGCATGGGGGAATTGTCTGGCGCCCTGCATGGACCGCTCCCTTACGGTCGCGGCTCGGTAACACTCGCGCTCGTTCTGCTGGTCGCCGTTTGCGCCGAGGGCGCGCCGCCCGTTTGTGCCGGATGCCACCCGAAGGAGACGGCACGATTTCTGCAGTCGTGCATGGGGAACTCCGTCGCTCCGCCGGCTCCACGACCGGACGGCCGCGTCACCCATGACGCTTCGGGAAGCGTGTTGACCATCGAGCAGCGCGGCGGCCGAATGGTACACCGGCTCTGGGAAGCCGGCTTCACGGCCGAGTATCCCATCGACTATCAGATTGGCGCGAATCTGTTCGGCTATAGCTACATCGTGCGAGTCGGCGATTACTTTTCCCAGTCTCCTCTCTCCTGGTACAAGCGCCACGGGTGGGATCTCTCCCCTGGATTTGAGAGCTGGCAGGCCCTCGACTTTGACCGCCCCATCAACGAAGCCTGTCTATACTGCCACACCGGCGCCACGAAGTTCTCCGGCCCCGATGGCCGCCGTGTCGTCAGCGCGACGCTGGTGCCCATCACCTGCGAACGCTGTCATGGTCCCAGCCGGGAGCATCTGCGACATCCCTCGGCGGCAACCATCGTGAACCCGGCGAAACTCACCGGCAGGGTTCGTGCCAGCGTGTGCGAGCAGTGTCATCTGGAAGGCCTGGTCCGCCCTCTGAACCCCGGCAAGTCGCTGTCGGACTTCCAGCCTGGCCAGAAACTCGAGGATGTCATGACCGCGTACGTGTCCAATCGCCACGAGACTGGCGCCAATGTGGTGAACCATGTCGAACAGCTCTCCGTGAGCCGCTGCGCGAGAGAGAGCGGTGGCCGGATGTGGTGCGGCACATGTCACCATCCGCACGGCGAGCCAGTGGACCGCAAGCAGCAAATGCGCGGCATTTGCAGATCGTGCCACGCCTCCTTGTCGAAGACCGCCCATCCCTCCGAGCAGATGGACTGCGTGTCCTGCCACATGCCCCACTCGGCCGCATCCGACGTCCAGCACAGCGCCATTACCGATCACCGCATCCTCGCGCGCCCGCTGCCTCTGGAACAACCACCCGTCGAAGCACTGGAGCACCTGGAAGCGTGGGCCGAGCCGCCGGCGCAGTTCCGGCAACGCAACCTGGGGCTCGCTGAACTCCTGGTGGCCTTGGCGAAGAATGTTCCAAAGCTCACCGAGTCCGGGCTTTCCATCCTCGAAAACCTCGGGCCCGGAAAAGTGAATGACGATCCGCTGGTGCTGTCGGTCCTCGGCTCCGTGCGCAGGAACCGAGGCGACCTGGCCAATGCCATCAGTTTCCACCAGCGTGCGGCTGAGGCGCAGCCCGATGGCGCGGACTACGCGCTCAGTCTGGGTTATGACCTGCGGATGGCCGGTGATTTCGAAGGCGCCGAACGCGAACTAAGGCGCGCCATCGGACTCGATCCGTCGCTGCAGCGCGCCTATCTGGAGCTGGCCGGTCTGTATTACGGCCGGCAACGGAAGGCCGACGCCCTCGCCACGCTGGATCAGTATCTGAAATGGAATCCGGGGAGCATCACGTTCCGGATTCAGAAGGCGCAACTGATGGCGGCGCAGTAGGACCTCCGGATGGCAATCGCGGTAGCATAGGGGAATCGCTGCGGATCACCGTCGTCGCATGTCTCGTTCCATTCGCGTCCTCCTGGTTCTGCTGCTTGCCGTGTGCGCCGAGGCTGCGCCACCGGTTTGTGCGGGATGCCACCCCCGGGAGACAGAGCGATTCCTGCGGTCGTGCATGGGAAACTCCATCGCTCCG
>JBEKZH010000056.1:0-35840 GCA_049510065.1 Bryobacteraceae bacterium | reverse complement strand
GAGCGAGTCGCTCAACTCCAAAATCCAGTGGATCAAGTACACCGCTCGGGGATTCCGCAACAAGAAGAACTTCGTTGCCGCGATCTACTTCCACTGCGGCGGCTTGGACCTCTTGCCCTCCATCCACTAAATTGTCCGAATGCCCTTGAAAACAGGCAGTTCTCAAACAGTACTGGAAACTGCCTTGGGCGCAGGGGGTCGGGCGTTCAAATCGCCCCGCCCCGACCAATAGAATCAATAAGATACAGCCGTTTTCTCCATGCCCGAGAAAACGGCTGTAGTCATTGTTGTAGCCGTATGGTCCGAAAAATCGAATGGTCGCCGCTCGCGGCAAAGTCGCGGGCAACGAGAGACTGCGGACGACACGTGGACCACGGAGACGGTCTCGTTTTCACCCGGAAATCGCCCGAGACGCGAACGATTGACTTCGCGCATGCACACAGGCGCAAGGGTGGCGTGGCACTCCCAGTCGGTATCTCAAAAGGAATCAGGCAGCGCGGTAGTAGTAGTTCAACATGCCGCCCAGTCGCTGCCTGCGCTGGACCACGCCCGCCCTAACGGGATGGCCAGGTTCCGGGCTGATGAGCTGGTTGGCCAGTCCCTGGTGATTGCGCTCGGTGTGGTAGTGGGCCATGAACTCGTGAATGGCTCTCCGCAAGGACTCCTCTCCAAAGAGGACCATCCGCTCCAGTCGCGATGCCGGCAATCTCCACCTTGCGCGTCGCCAACTCGATGAAGAACAGCACCATGAATCTCTGCAGGCCCTTTCGCGTCCACACTTCCACGCTGAAGAAATCCGCAGCGACAATCAGCTCCCAGTGTCGTGCCAGACATTCCTTCCACGTTGTCTTTCGGTTCCGTTCCGGAGCCGGCTCGATGCCGTGCCGTTCCAGAATCCCGGCGATTGTGCTGCGGGCAAGCTCGTGCCCCAGATTGGACAACGCGCCCTGGATGCGCCGATAGCCCCAATCACGGTTCTCTTCGGCCATGCGCACTACCAGAGCTTCGATGTCTCCGGCGCTGCGAGGTCGTCCCGGCCCGCGCTGGCCGCTGCCGTCGTATTTCCGGGCGATCAGCCTCCGATGCCAGGCCAGCAAGGTCTCGGGCGTGACAATGGTCGCGACCTCAGCCAGGAGCTTCCGTCCCAACCCTTTCGCTTTGGCGGCCAGTCGACGGCGCTGGTCGTCGTTGAGTTGCACCCGCCGCCCGCCGAGTTGTTCGCGAAGAATCCGGTTTTCCTCGCGAAGGTAATCGATCATCAGCAGTTGGCGTTGGTTCATCCACCCGGCGCCGGCGATCAGCACAAACCGGAACGGATCAATGATCCTCGGCATGTCGTTAGTCCATTCTCGCGCCCGCGCTCACCCGCGGTAACAGGGGACTGTGCAGACAAAGCTGCGGCCGTTCGTCGCATCATGTGAATTCTGCTCGGCACCCGCCATTTCTGATCCGATTGCCTGAAACACATGTGTTGCAACATGAACACATGTGTTGTACCATCGAATCGGTGACGAGCGCCGAATTCAAGCGGTGGCTGGAAAAGCAGGGCTGTACATTCGAACCCGGCAAGGGAGGCCATCTGAAGGTGCGATTGAAGCGGCGCTTTTCCGTGCTTCCTATGCATGGCTCCCACAAGGAGATCGGCAAAGGGCTCGCGGAGAAGATCAAGAAGGACCTCGGTCTCCAGTAAGGAGCGATCATGGTGCGATACCCCGTTAAACTGCAACGCGACACCAACGGCACAATTCTGGTTGGTTTCCCGGACGTCCCCGAGGCTCACACATTCGGCGGCGATCGCGAGGAGGCCCTCGCCCGCGCTGTGGATGCCCTTGAAACCGCATTGATGGGCTATGTGGAAGATCGCCAGACAATCCCCGGACCTTCGCCCTTCAGGCGTGGACCGTACGTCGTGCTCCCGGCGCTGACGGAAGCGAAACTGGCCCTCTATTCAGCGATGCGGGTGGCGCGGATCAGCAAGACCGAACTGGCAAGACGATTGAACTGCCATCTTCCCCAGGTGGATCGCCTTCTCGATCTCGGTCACAGTTCCCGACTGGATCAGTTGGAGGTGGCATTCCGCGCAATGGGTAAACAGTTGACCGTGCAGGTTCTTGATGCGGCCTGAGCAGATGAGGAGGCGAGCCTCATGATAATGCCAGCTTTGGAAGCCCGGTGTAGATGATTCTGTAGCTGCCCAGTGCATCCGGGTTCAACAGGGTTCAACAGGGTTCAACAGACTCCCACCGGATGCACGTATCCGATTGAAACCTAAGCAGTTGAAAACAAGGCGTTTCCGGAATGTACTGGAAACTGCCTTGGGCGCAGGGGGTCGGGCGTTCAAATCGCCCCTGTGGGTCGCCAGAACTGAATCGGGATCAATCAGTGCAGTGTCTCGGCATGTTACTTACCGATTTCCTGGCGGTCGCCTAAGTGCCGCGTGGTGCGTGAACTATCTAGGGCGGTTTTCCAGCAGTACCGGTGGTGAAGGCCGCCGACGCGCGGCAGCGAAACCAGCTCTGCTCCAGACGGCTTTGGGTCAATCGCGCGACCATTCGGAGTATCCTTGCCCAACCCGTCATGGGTGCGGTCGGCATGGTAGTAGGCCATATACTCGCGAGCCAGCCGCCGGACGTGCGATTCGTCGAGCGCAATCACGTGATCGAAGCACTCCCGCCGCGCGCTGCCCACCCACCGCTCCGCCACTCCGTTCTGCCAGGGACTGCGTATGCCGGTGCGCACAGCCCGGATGCCGGAGGACTCCAGAAGCTCGATGACCTCCGGGCTGAATTTCGAGTCGCGATCCATGATGACAAAACGGTGGTGATCGGCATCCGAGAACGTCTCCCGAAGTTGCTGCATCACCCACTCGGCGGTCGGGTGGGCCGTTACGTTGAAGTGCAGGATGCGCCGTCGCCCATGATCGATCACGAAGAGGGAGTAGAGCAGGCGGAAGGTAATAGTTGGCACGGTGAAGAAATCCAACGCGGCAATGGCCTCGCGATGGTTCGCCAGAAACGCGAGCCAGTTCTTTGCGGCATCGCCGGAACGCGGCAACCTGCGCATCAGGTAGCGCGATACCGTCCGTTCGGAAATGTCGAAGCCCAGCATGAGCAGCTCACCGTGAATTCGTGGAGCGCCCCACGACGGGTTCTCACGCGCGATGCGCCGGACGATTTCGAACACTCTTTCGTCGATTCGCCGTCCGCCGCCGCGCGAGCGAAATCGCCAGAAGAGCCGGAATCCCGAACGATGCCAGCCGACTACGGTCTCCTGCTTGACCACGATGAGTACATCGCTCCATCGCGACCAAAGTTGTTTCAGCGCGAGCCAGAACAGGCGGTCCAGGTCATTCAACCGCGGTCGCGGGCGTTTGCGCTGGAGCACAGAGACCTGCTGGCGCAGGGCCAGAATCTCCAGCCCGAGATCATGGCGTGTGTGAACGAAGGCGCACAGGTAAGCGAAAAGCGGGAACATGCAGTCACTGCCATTGTCTCCCTGCGGCGCTCGCTATTCGCCGGCGCTCTCGACAATCATGCGGTAATGTCATCGCGCAGTCAGAACCCCGCTCGCCTGGGTGAGAGCAATGGCGGATGGCAGCAGTAAGGAATATAGATGAGACATGCTCTGTCTCAACCGCACGGCGGTGGTGGTGACCGCCAGACAGCCATTCCTCGACTGGCTGCACTCCGTAGATCCGACCAGCCACGAGCTGACATTGGAAGAGATCAACCTGGAACCCACGGTCTATCTTCTTCCGGAATGCGGCAGTGACAGGGAGGCCGAACGCCTGGTGCGCCGTTTCGCAAAGGAGATCTTCGCCCATGAACTCGATGGCTGGTGGCGCGAACCACTCGACTGGCCGAAGTCGATGAGCAGGCCGGTGTTTGAAACGTGGTTCGAATGGCAGAGCCATTCTGTGGTGCTCGACCTCGTCAGGAGTGGGCCCATCCGTGAGGAGTTTTGACAGGCACATTCAAAGCTGGATGATACGCACGCCGGGAATGCGTCCGAAGTCCTTCAGGTTGCTGGTGCCGACCGCGTACCCGAGTTCCAGAGCGCACGCGCCGATCAACAAGTCTGCCAGCGGAAGATTGATTCCCTTAGCTGCCTGCTCACCGCCAACGCGTGCAACGATCTCGGCGGTTACTTCTGTGACGGGATGGACAGGCACCGTGGCCTTTAGCTCATCAAGAAAAGCGCGGCGACGCTCGCGTAGTTCAGGCATGTTCGCGCGATAAATGCCGTGGCCGATCTCAGCGATGCTTACTACGCTTAGGACGATTGGAAGTTCTCCGGCCGTCCGGCGCACGCTCTCAATGGCTTGGGCTGCTGTGCGGTTTCTTCGTTCGGCGACGATCAGTGCGCTCGAGTCGAGAACTAATCCCAGGAGGGCGGGTTCCACGGTTGGCGCTGGGCTTTGATCCCTTCCTCGATATCGCGACAGAAATCGTCGTCCATGACCGCATCACTGCCCCGGGATTGCAGATCGGAGAGAACCTCCGAAATCATGCGCCCCGCCGTCTTCGAGGGCCTGATGATGGCCACAGGGCGATGGTCCTGCTCCACCACGACTTCAATGCCACCCTTTACCTTACTCAGGATGGCGTGGAGATCGCGAGCGAGTTCTGCTTCCGTGATGCGCACCGTGCCCATGTTTTGATGATACCGTTACCGTTGAGGAATTGTCCGGCTCGTCACTGAGTTTGCGATGTAGATAGAAATGTAGCTGCCCGCCGCATCCAAGTTCAACAAAGCCCAACAAGCCGCAACAGGACGCGCGGATCTGATTGAAACTTAAGCCCTTGAAAACAGGAAGTTCTCGCGTGACAATCCGGACCTCCGAAAGCGCGGCCAGGCTGGCTCGGCAGAAGCGACCTCCTGTCTTTTAGGCAGGTGACCTATCTGTAAACTATTGAAAACAATCATGCGGTCCACTGTGCCCAAGGCGGTTTTCATTTTCGCACTCTTGAGCCAAGGGGCGCACACCTGCAAACAGGGCAGGGGGTCGGTTTCCGATCACAAGGAAGCGTGCTGTGGCGAACAGGAGCGAATTCAAGCAGATTCCAGTTTCCGGACCGCATGGGGTCCTTCCGGGAGCCGATGCTCGCACATGTTCTGGTCCGTCCGCTGCGCAGACTTTGTTGTTCGCTTTGCGCTGTTGCCGGGAACGCGGCTGACGCCGCACGTCAGAGCCACATATGCGCAAGCCACCATGGTCAGGAACATGGTCAGGACCTCGCTGTCGCCCAGGTTGTACTCGAAGAAACCCTCCGCGAGAATCGCGATGGTAACGGCGACGACGCCGAGGAATACGAATCGGGCGTCGCCTGTGCTCCGGCGAGCCGATCGCAGGCAGTCGTAGAGCACCTTCGCGATGAACCACATCATCATGAGCATGCCGGGAATACCGCGCTCGGCCGCGTACTGCAGGTAGATGTTATGCAAGTGGCCGTACCATCCGGGCGGCAGCGGCCGCGGGACGTCCGGCGGGACATAGTCGTTGAAGTGCAGCGCGATTTCCTCCGGCCCGAGACCGAGCCAGGGGTGCGCTTTGATCATTGCCAGACCGGTGCGAAGGGTGATGACGCGGTGCGTGTTCGAGTCCATGCCGTGGTGCGGTGCGAAAACCGAAGCCGCTCGCTCGCGCACCTGCATAGGAGAGAAGAGGAACGCAACGAGCGCAAGCGGTGGGATGACCAGGAGCAACCATCGCTTCCAGTGCCATACCAGGTAAGCGGCGCCCAGCGGCAAGCCCAGCAGAAAGACACTGCGGGTGAGACCCAGCACCAGCGAGGCCAGCAGAATGGGCGCGCAAATCAGGCCGAGTGACTTCCCTTTGCGTTCGATTGAGAAGAAAAGAAGCGCGAGCAAGGCCAATAGCACGATCATTTCCTCGCCGCCAAAGGTCATCCAATGGCTGGAGAATCCGGTAATCCGGTTGTACAGGAAATACCCGTAGTCTTTGAGTTGAGCCGCATCGGCGCGGCGCACCAGGCGAACGAATTGCAGCAGGCTGAAGAGTCCCGAGACGCTGGCGGCGGCGGTCCAGCCCAGCACCAGAGCGCGAATCTGCCGAACTGTCCGGAATGTGTTGAAGACCAGAACGACGATCAGGAACACGTAGAACTTGCGAATCTGCGGGAGGCCATGCCGAGGGTCGCCCGAGGCGAGGACGGCCGCGACGGTGGCGAGGAAGAAGAGCGTGAGGGGCAGTTTGACGGGAGGAAAGCGGAGCCTCTGGCCAGAGACGAGCAGGGCGACGATGCCCATCGCCAGCAGGATTTGCGAGACCGCGATGGAGACGAGAATGGAGACCGCGGAGGCCCAGGCCAGGTAGAAGGCGGCGCGCCGGCAATGCGCCTGGAGGGCCGGGAAGGAGCGGTCCATGGTCAATTGTTGCGCGGGACAGGAGACCGAAGGGGCATTTCGGCGCGGAATTGACCGATCCTTTACATCCCTCGAACAAGTGTGCGGGCCATTCCAGCGGATGATCGGAAGAAGAACTCCATGCCGATCACGGAAGATCGTACGGTTCGCGAGCGCACCGCGTATGTCCTGGCGCGGTGGCGTTTTGTGGTCATCGCCGTGGCCGCGGCCGGGCTACTCGCTTTTGCCATCAGCGAGTTCCTGCCGCGCCGCTACACCGCGACTTCGACGGTGATTATCGATCCGCCGGGAACGAATGACCCGCGCGCGGCGATGGTGGTGAATCCGACATACCTCGATTCGCTGCGTACGTTTGAGCGATTCTTCACCAGCGACACGCTCTTCCAGCAGGCCGCGCGGCGGTTCCATCTGGATGCCGGACAAGGCGGAATCATGGAGCTCCGAAAACGCGTGCTGAAAGTGGCCGTGCAGCGCGAGACGCGAGTGCTGGAAGTGAGCGCGACGCTGCCCAATCCGAAGGACGCGCTTGCGATGGTGCGGTACATCACGGAGCAGAGCATCCATGCCAGCCGCGAAGAGGCGATGGCCGCCGATCGGGACACGCTCGGGAACGTGACGGAGGAGTTCGATCACGCGCGTGCCCGGTTCGAGAAAGCGCGCGCGGAGTGGGAAATGGCCGCGCGGCAGGGCACGCCGGAAACGTTGCAGGGCGAGGTGAGCGCGGCCATCGGGCTGCGGTCGGAGGTCAGTCGTCTTCGCGTGCAGGCGGAAGCCGAAGCCGCGGAATGGCGGATACGGGCCCGCGACGGCGACGCGCAGGACCGGCAATCCAGCACCGTGCTGATGAACGCCTCCGGCGCGAGAGCCAGCGAATACGCCAGGCGCGAGCGCGAGTTGGCGGAGGAAGTCTCGACGAAGCGGAAGCTTCTGGCCGAGCTTACCGAGCGCCATGCCGTGGCCAGCGGCGAGTTCGACTCCGCCCGCAAGGCGTACGAAGCCGCGCTCAGCCGAGTACGCGATTTCAGCGCGCTCAACGGGCTGCGCAGCGAGCATTTGCGCGTGATCGACCCGGGCGTGGAGCCACGTCAGCCATCGTCGCCCAAAGTGCTGTTGAACACAATTGCCGCGTCGCTTCTGGCAGCCTGCTTCGCCGTGGCGTGGCTGAATTTCATGGCCGGCGTACCCAGACAAAGGCCCGCCGTGGTCCGCGCGACCGCCGCTTCGCATGAAGAGCGTTCCATATCATCCCGCTGAGCGGACCGCGGCAATCGCCATCGCTCTGACGGCGGCTGCAGTCGTTGTTCTGCCACCGTTGCCACGCCTCTGCGCCGTGGGGCTGCTGGCCGCGTTGCCACTCCTGGCATGGATGGTGTCCAGTTCGGTTGCCTGGATGGGATTGTTCCTGGGGGCGGTGCTGCTTCTTCCTCCGCTGCCGGCTTCCGTTGGCAATTCCGGAGCGCATCCGGCCTTACTGTTGGCGGCCTTCGGCGCGTACGCGGCGTTCCTGTTTGCACATCGCTGGACGCACGCGAAATCGCCCATCACCGCGCCCGCTGTCGTTTTGACGGCGCTGATGCTGGCGTCGGTGCCGATGGCGCTGTTGTACTCCGGCGTCGAGGTCGCGGTGGGGAGCGCCGTTCGCGTATTGCTGTTCGCGATGGCGCCGTTTGTTTTCGTGCACGTCGTATCGGGGCCGGGGCAGACGCTGGCGGCGAGCGAACTGGGTCCGGCGAAACTGCTGTTCGCCGGTGGCGTGCTCTCCGCGCTCTTCGCCTGCGTCGACTTCTTCTACCAGCTCCCGGCTCCTTCGGGCTACAGCCCGCAGTTCATCTGGCTGGCGGACCGGGTGCTCCGGCGCGCTCAGGGACTGTTCTACGATGCCGGCGCGCTGGGCAACATGTGCGCGTTCTTTCTGGTGATGGTGGCGGCGGCGATGCTGGCGCCGGGCCGCCGCGGGCTGAACCGCTGGATGGCCGCCGCCGGTGCGGTTCCTCTGGCGACGGCGATGGTGTTCTCGTATTCACGCGCGAGCGTGCTGAACGTGGTTGTCTCGATTGGGGCCATGCTGTGCGTGAGGCGCCGAGAAGTGAAGTGGTTGCGCGTTGCTGCGGCGGTGCTGGCGGCAGGGGCGATGGTGTCGGTGGTGGTCTCTTCGCTCGCGCCGGGCCTGGCGCAGTGGTGGGTGCAACGCGCGCAGAAGACGTTCGAGTTGGCGTTCTCCGCCAGTGACGCGGCGCTCTCCGGCAGGGTGTCGAGCTGGCAAACGATCGCGTCGTTCACCATGGAACATCCGGTTCGCGCGTTGATAGGCGTGGGCTACAAGACGCTGCCGTATTCCGACGTTCTGGGCCAGCCCATCATCGCCGACAACACCTACCTGAGCGCGTTCATCGAAACCGGGATCGCGGGCCTGGCCGCTTTGTGCGCGCTACACGTGGCCATCCTGCGGGCCACTTATCGGGCCGCACGTTCTGCTAATCGGGCTGCTGCGTTCTACGGCCTGTGGGCATTCTCGTTCTGGGTCGGCGAGATAGTGCAGATGGGCGCCGCCGACCTGCTGACCTACTGGCGTCTTCTGCCCGTGTTCTTCTTTGTGATCGCCATGGCGGTTTTGAAGGCGCGGGAGCAGAGCGCATGAACGTCCTGATGGTGGATCAGTTCGGCGAGACCGGCGGCGCGCAGAAGTGCCTGCTCGATCTGATTTCCGGCTGGCCGGAGCGCGGCGTTGTGGTGGTGGCTGCGCCGGCAGATGGGACGTTGCTTCGTTCCGTGCGGGACTACGGGTTGGCCACCGCCGCGATCGCGTGCGGGCCATACACGCCGGGGAAGAAGGGGGTTTCCGACGCGCTGCGGTTCTGCTCCGACGTGCTCCGGCAACGCGTGGCGCTTCGGCGAGTGATCCGCCGAGAGGGGATCGACGTGGTTTACGTGAACGGCCCGCGGGTTCTGGCCGGCGCTGCCCTGGCGGCACAAGGACATTGCCCGGTGGTCTTTCACGCGCACAACTATCTCGAGCGCCGCTCCGATCTTGCTATGGTCCGGTGGGCTCTCCAGCGATGTACTTCCACGGTGATCGCATGCTGCGAACACGTGGCCGCGCCGCTCGCCGCCGCCATGCCGTTGGTCATACGAAATGGCGTGCCGGATGCCGGCTTCCGCGCGCGGCAGTACCCGCCGGAGGTTCCGCGGAGGGTCGGCATCGTGGGACGAATTTCGCCGGAGAAGGGTCACCTTGTTCTGCTGGACGCAGTCCGCCTGCTGGCTGCCGAAGGGCATCGCATCACGGTAACTGTGGCCGGCGCTTCCCTGTTCTCATCCGACGAGTACGAAGCAGAAGTGCGGCGGCGGGCTGCCGGACTGGATGTGCGATTCACGGGCTGGATCGAAGATGTGGGCGAGTTGCTCGGCGGTTTCGACCTGCTCGCTGTGCCGTCCACGGCGGAACCCGGTCTGCCGCGAGTTGTTCTGGAAGCCTTCTCAGCCGGCGTTCCGGTGGTGGCGCTGGCCAGCGGAGGGATTCCCGAAGCGGTGCGGGACAACGTAACCGGATTCCTCGCCGCCGACGCCACGCCCGCCGGTCTCGCTGCGAAACTCCGCGCGGTGATGCTCGGCCCGCCGCAGGAACTTACTCGAGTGATTCAGAACGCGCGCGCGGAATGGGAAAGCTACTGGAACGTGGATCGTTGGCGGCGCGAGGTGATGTCCGCGATTCGCGTTACTGCGAGGGAGCCGGAACGGCCACACGACTCACTTGCCGCTTCAGCCGCAGCCAGTGGAGGCCGCCCAGCACGGTAGGTGTGAGCGTGCGGCCATGGTGCGCCAGACGCGATCTGGACAAGCCGCCCTTGCGGGCCAGGACGAATGGGAACAGCCGCCGAAACAGCACGTGGGCCCGGCCCGCAACCGAGGGGATGAGCGCCAGATGCAGCCACAGCTCGTCTTTGTTCGGATCGCTCCGCTGTCTC
The DNA here is from genome assembly GCA_049510065.1 of Bryobacteraceae bacterium. Lineage (GTDB taxonomy): Bacteria > Acidobacteriota > Terriglobia > Bryobacterales > Bryobacteraceae > CAWACP01. The sequence continues at coordinate 25,488 of JBEKZH010000056.1, read as the reverse complement.
AACGGCGAGAGCGCGAAGTGATCCAGCCACAGGCGCACGTCGTCCGCCAGAGCGTGGGTTTCCCGACGCACGCAGTCGTTCACGTCGCAGTGGAACCAGATCTGCACGATCGCAAAAGCCAGCACTTCCAGCCTCCGCAACGAGGGTGAGTGCAGTTGCCGCCAGCGGCCCCAGAACGCTTCATCACGCGCGTTCTCGTGGAGAAAATGGGCGATCTCCCAAGCGCGTTGGAGTGGGAGATCGCCATGCAGCAGGTGCAGGAGAAAATGCAGAGCCGCAAAGCCGAGAAGGTCCGGCGGGCAAAGAACGGAGACCGAGCGGCCAGCAAATTCGCGGGCCGTCCGGCGGTTCCAGAGATCGGTCTGACCCGGTATGGAGATGTGCTCCGCCTGGTCGCTCCACAACTGATAGTGGGCCTCCACGTGGATGGGCATTTCGGGATCGAACATGTCGCCGCGCCATTTCCAGGCGCTCGGGCGGGCCATTGGTGTGAGGTGACGCCGATCGTCCCTGGCGCGGTGGCGGCGGCCCGGCGCGTACCCAAGGTCAGCCAGCGCCCTGCGCGCGTCCTGGACGGCATCACCGGCGAACCAGAGATCGATGTCGCCCTGGGCCCGCAGAAGCGGGTGCGGCGTGAGGGCCGGCGCGTGCGTGATTCCCTTCAGCAGGACAAACTGGATGTGGCGACGGTCCAGAGCATCCACGATTTCCGCCAGCTCGCTCTCCAGCCGGGCGAACCGCGCCGCATAGCGATCGCGGTTGAGGGACATTCGTTGTTGCACGGCATCGGGAAGTTTGCCCGCGCATAAGGCGTGCAGCAGCAGGGTTACCTGGCGACCGTCGCACCAGGCCAGTAGCGCCGGCCATTCTTCATCACGGATCGCTCTCAGCCGCTCCGTCGACCTCCCGTTGAAGCGCAGAGCTTCCAGCACCGCGAGAACCGAATTAGGCACGCACGCAAGATCAAGGGGCACTGGCTAGAGTTCTCCCGAGTGGTGGGGCGGGCAATCCTGCCCGCAGCCGGCTTTCAGCCGGCCCGACGCCGCGTGGAAACGCGGCGGCAGCCAGGATTGGCTGCCCCACGTGGCTGCATTACTAATGAAACTCATTTCTCACTCAGGACGCCAGCGTCTCCAGAAGATCGATAGCGGCATCGAGATCGCCGTAGCGCATCTCGTACGCTGGGATGTCCATCAAACCCTCCACGGCGGCCAGGCGCTCGTGGTACTCCGGCATTTGCACGGACCAGACCGAGAAGCTGAATCGCTTCCAGACCTCCTCGGGCGGCACGGGCCGCAACACCGGGGGACCGGACTCATGGTCGTGACGATTGAGGAAGACAATCGCGTCGACAGCGCTCTGGTCCGCCGTTCGAAAGTTCTCCAGCGAGCTGGTCCGGATTTCGATGGTCGGTTTGCCATAGGCCCGGATGGAACTCTTCAGGCCGAGAAACTCCGGGAACAGCTCACCGACGGGCTCGCGAAACCGGAACTTCTGGGAATGGCCGATGATCATCGGCCTGTCCGCGCCGCGCACAAACGCGCTGGCGTCGTCGGACACGTAGGTCCATTTCCGGCGTGCACACGCATAGGCTAGAGACGACTTCCCGGCGCCCGAGTCGCCGGCCAGCAGAATCCCTTTCCCCCGACGGATCACGCACGCCGCATGGACCGTGACCAGGTGGCGGATCTCGATGAGCGGGTAAATCATCACGTCGAGAAAACACTGGCGGAAATACTCGGTATTCGCCGCGGTGTTCTTAGTCACCCAGCCGAAGCTGAATCCTTCGCGCAGGTCGAGGCAGGCGAAGTTCTCCGAGTCGCCGACGATGCTGAGAAGATGCCCCTGCGACCGGAAGACCGGCGGATCGAGGCGTCCCGGGCTGGAGCTTTCCGAGATCATCAGACGAACGTCCAACGGCGGGGTGTCGAATCGCTTCTTGTACGTGCCCCAGCTCACCTCCGCCGCACGGAGCGCGATTGGAGAATTCGAGCGGATGCGGACGGGGAATTCGTAAGGGTAGAACAGCCCTTCGTATTCGAGCGGCGTGCGAGTAAGTAGCGGGTCGTTAGTTACGGGCTCGAGTGCGGCAGCGGCGGTGGGCATGAGGGAAGCTCCAGGTCCACTCGATCATAACGGGCGCGCGGGAGGGCAGTCGCAAACGCTCTGTAAGAAGCGTGTAAACGCTTGTTGCGCAAAGGTGTTGGCGGCCGCGCCCCGGCACTATATACAAACCTTTTACATGCCGGAACGGACCGCCTGGCAGACCTTGCGACATACTCAAGCAGGCTGATGAGTAATATGCGCAGGCTGAAGCGAGTGCTAACCAACACTGCCCTTCAGCCTGGCCTTTTTCAGCGGCTGTAAGTGCAACGCAAGGGCGACATGAATCGAGCAACCAACAAGAAAGTAGTTTTCTTTTTTCCCGCGTTTTCCAGCCGTGAGGCTACGGCGCCGCTGGGGATTCTGGCGGTGGCCACTCCGTTGCTGCGCGCCGGATACGACGTTCGGATCATCGATTCCACGATTACCCCGCACTTCCGCGAACGTGTGCTCGAAGAGCTTTCGGATGCGTTGTGCCTTGCGGTGTCCCTGGTAACGGGCCCGATGATTCGCGAGACCGTGCAGATTGCGCGCGCCGCGAAGCAACGGTATCCGGATAAGCCGGTCATCCTGGGCGGCTGGCATCCTTCGCTATTGCCGCATCAAACGCTCGCCGCCGAATACGTGGACATTGTGGTGAAGGGGCAGGGCGAGGATGCGCTGCTGGAGGTGGTCCAGCGGATTGAGGACGGCGCGGACATGAAGGGCCTCGCCGGCGTGGGCTACAAGGAGGACGGGCGGCTGTGTTTCAACCCGCCACGCGAGCTTCGGCCCATCCGCGAGCTTCCACCCAAGGCGTATCATCTCGCCGATTTCGACGCCTACGAGCGCGTCGCCGGGCGCCGCTGGGCCATGTATACTTCGAGCCTCGCCTGTCCCTACGAATGCGCTTATTGCACGAATCAGGGGCTGTACGGCCGCAAATGGAACGCGCTCGACCCGGAGCAGGTGGTGGAGGAAACCACGGACCTGGTGAGGCGCTACCGGCTGAGTCTGCTGTGGGTGGTGGACGACAACTTCCTGGTGGATCGCGAACGCGCGCTGGGCATCGCCGAGGGGTTGGTGCGAAGCGGCGTGCAATTTGACTGGAGCATTCAGGCGACCACCAACCTGGTGACCCGCCTCAGCGTTGACGAGCTCAAGCTGCTGCGCCGGGCCGGACTCTCGCAGGTTTCACAGGGCGCCGATTCCGGGTCGCCGCGGGTGTGGAAGCTGATGCACAAGACGTTTCAGACGCTGGACACCATTCACGACTCGGCCAGCCGGCTGACCGCGGCGGGCATTCGCCCATCGTTCAACATGATCTTCGGATTCCCGGGTGAGAACGACGATGACGTCCGCCAGTCCATCCGGCTGATTATGGACGTTTGCCGCCGTTATCCTGGCGCGGAGTTCTGGACCAACATTTTCACGCCGTATCCAGGCTCGCCGGTGATGGAGAATGCCTTCGCGCTGGGGATTGAAGTGCCCAAAACGCTGGAGGGCTGGACCGATTTCTTCCCGCGGTATACCGAGCTTCCCTGGTTGCGCGGGCGCAAGCATGCGCGCCTGCAGACGATGCGCGAGTACTTGCGGCTGGCGTTCTCACGGGTGGCCATCTCCGGATACGAGCCGCATCCGATGGCGAGCGCGGTGGGCACCGCGGTGCGAATTACGTCGCGCTGGAGGTTGGATCACGATCGTTACGGATGGCCTTTCGAAATCGCGCTGAACAACGCGGCGAAGAAGATGTTTCCCGCGATGCCGAAGCCAAAGGTGGACGCGTCGCTGCTTTCTTCCGAACCGGTGACCTGCTGAATCAAGATGGCCGACATCCTGCTCACACACTCGAACCACCTGTTCTTCGATCCCAAACAGGTGAAGAAAATGCAGCCGTACCCGCCGCTGCAGACGCTGATTGCCGCGTCGCTGCTGCGCCAGCGCGGGTATTCGGTGGCGGTGTTCGATTCCACGTTCCGCGCACCGGATGAAGGCTTCGCGGAGGCGGTGGAGCGGCACCGGCCGGGCGTGATCGTGGTGGCCGAAGACAACTTCAACTTCCTTACGAAGATGTGTCTGGTGCGGAGCCGGGAGGTGGCGTTCGGTTACGCGGCCGCAGCCCGCTCCGCTGGCATTCCCATCGTGGTCAACGGCTCCGATTCGGCCGATCACGCCGCGGAATACCTGGCCCATGGATTCGATTGCGTGATCGCCGGAGAACTGGAGGAGACGCTGCTGGAACTGTGCAGCACCGGCGCCGGCAATGCGCGCGGTTTGGCCGGCCTCCGGTGGCTCGACGCGGGTGGCATCGTCCGGCACGGCGCACCACGGCGTCCGGTACCGGACCTCGCCGAGATCCCCGGTCCAGCGTGGGATCTTGTGGACATCTCCGCGTACCGGGACGCATGGATGCGCGCCCACGGCTATTTCTCCCTCAACCTGGTTTCGAGCCGCGGCTGCCCGTTCCGGTGTAACTGGTGCGCGAAGCCGATTTACGGCGGCACGTACCGCTTCCATCCTCCGGCCGACGTAGCGCGGGAAATGTTGCGCGTGAAGCGCGACTACGATCCCGACCTGATCTGGTTTGCCGACGACATCTTCGCGCTCTCCCGGCAGTGGACCGCGGACTTCGCCGACGCCGTGGAGCAGCTCGACGCACAAGTGCCGTTCAAGATGCAATCGCGCTGCGACCTGATGACCCGGGACACGGTTCGCGATCTTCGCCGAGCGGGTTGCGCCGAGGTGTGGATGGGCGCCGAATCCGGCTCGCAGCGAATTCTCGACGCCATGGAGAAGGACGTCTCCGTGGAGGAGATCCGCGCGGCCCGCGAGAACCTGCGCGCCCATGGCATTCGCGCCTGCCTGTTTCTGCAATTCGGCTATCCCGGCGAGACGTGGGACGACATCCGGCAGACCATCGCCATGGTGCGCGCGGCGAGGCCGGACGATGTTGGCATCTCCGTGTCGTATCCGCTCCCCAACACGCGCCTGTACGAAATGGTGCGCACGCAGAATACCGGGAAGACCAACTGGAACGATTCGGGCGACCTCGACATCATGTTCCAGGGCACCTATACGACGCAGTTCTATCGGGCTCTCGCCGACGCTCTGCATCGGGAGGTCAGGAACGGCGAGGCCAGCACCTCCGCGGCGTGGAAGCTGGTGGCGCAACTGGAGCCCGCCAGCCGCAACAAGGTTTCACCGCTGCCGATTCTCGCTCGCGCCGGAGCCGCGTAACCGATGGACCTTCTGCTCACGCACGGCTACTTTCTCGCGGCGGATCCGAAAGAGCGGCGGATCATGAAGCCGTATCCGCCGCTGGGCATTCTCTATCTGTCGTCCCACCTGCGGCGGCTGGGCTTCGACGTGGAGATCTACGATTCGACATTCGGCTCGCGCGCGGACCTGCTGAACGTGCTGGACGCCGAGCGGCCGTCCGTGCTGGGCGTGTACGCCAACCTCCTCACCAGAGGCGAGGTGGTGCGCATTGTCCAACACGCGAAGGAGCGCGGATGGTTTGTTGTGCTGGGCGGACCGGAGCCGTCGAACTACGCCGCCGAGTATCTGGACGCCGGCGCCGACGCGATTGTCCGTGGAGAAGGCGAGCTGGCCATGGCCGCACTGCTCACGCGGCTCAAGGCGGGCGGCGCTCTCTCGGAAGACCTGCCGTCGCTCATCTATCGCGCGCCGGATGGGTCTCTGGTCAACACCGAAGCCGCGCCGCTGATCGAGGACCTCGACGCGCAGCCCTGGCCGGACCGCGACTGCATCGATATCCAGCGCTACGTGCGGACCTGGCGCGAGCACCACGGGCGAGGGTCGCTGTCGGTGATCACCGCGCGGGGATGCCCGTACCATTGCCGCTGGTGCAGCCACTCGGTCTACGGCAAGACACATCGCCGGCGGTCGGCTGTCGCGGTGGTGGATGAGGTGGAGCACTTACTAAGTCGATACCAGCCGGACATGCTGTGGATGGCCGACGATGTATTCACCATTCATCACGGCTGGCTTTTCACTTACGCCGGCGAGATGGCGCGCCGCGGGTTGAAGGTTCCTTTCGAGTGCATTACTCGCGCCGACCGGGTGAATGAACGGGTGGCGGCCACGCTGGCGGAGCTGGGTTGCCTGCGCGTGTGGATCGGCTCGGAAAGCGGATCGCAACGCATTCTCGACGCCATGGAGCGCGGCGTCACCATAGAGCAGGTGCAGCACGCGGTGGGGCTGTGCCGGTCGGTTGGCATCGAAACCGGGATGTTCATCATGTGGGGCTATGAGGGCGAGCAGATGGACGACGTGGAGGCGACCATCGCGCACGTGAAGAAATGCAGCCCGGAAGTCTGCCTGACCACCGTGTCATATCCCATTCAGGGGACGCCTTACTACGACGAGATCCGGCCGAAGCTGGTGAACATTGGCGCCTGGCGTCACTCCACCGACCGTGACATCGCCGTGCGGGCGCGGCATTCGCGCCGCTTCTACCAGTTTGCCGATGAGTTACTCAAGGCCGAGACCGCGCCCTTTGCCGATCTCGCGCGCATCGAAGCAGCGCGCGCCGGTCTGGCCGCGACAGTCTGCGAGGTGGAGGCATGACCTCGTCGGCCCCGTTTGATCGCATCGCCAGCAGCTACGATGCGCTGTGGACGAAATCCGACGCGGGCCGGGCGCAGCGCGAGACGGTCTGGCGCGTCATCGACTCGTTGTTTCAACCCGGCGACGAGATTCTCGATGTCGGGTGCGGCACGGGCGAAGATGCCGTGCACCTGGGCCGCCATGGCATCCACGTGAGCGCGATTGACGCTTCCGGCGAAATGGTGAACGTGGCGTCCTCGCGCGGCGTGGCCACGACGCAGCTTGCCGTGGAAGAACTGGACCGCATTCATGCCACCTACGACGGCGTGCTCTCCGATTTCGGCGCGCTCAACTGCACCCCGAATCTGAGCGAGGTGGCCGCATCACTGGGGCGCCTGGTACGGCCGCGAGGTTACGCGGTGGTGTGCCTGTTGAATCGCACATGCGCCTGGGAGATGGCCTGGTTCGGCCTGCACCTGCGCGTGCGCACCGCCTTCCGGCGATTGCGGCGTGGTGGCGTTCCATCGTCGCTCGGGATACTGGTGTACTATCCTTCCGCGCGGGAAGTGCGGGGTGCATTCGAACCAGCGTTCGAGCTGATGCAAAGCGTTGGCGTCGGCGTGTTCGTGCCGCCGTCGTTCGTGAATCTTCCGGTGCGAGCAGTGCGCCTGGGGGCGAAAGCGGACGCGCTGCTGGGAGATCGTCCCCTGCTGCGCGCCCTGGGCGATCACCGTCTGTATGTGTTCCGGCGGAGGCCCGCATGTTAGCCGCGACGCGCCGGCAGTTTCTGAGTGAGTATTCCGCTGTTCGGGCCGCCGAGGGCCGGGGCGCGGATGACGCCGCGTGGTACTTCGAGTTGCCTTATCGCGATCTCAGCGGCGGCCTCTCCGATCAATGGCGAATCCGGGCGCAGAGCTGGCGCTGCCTGGAACAACGCGTACTACCCGATTTCGCACGTAAGATCGGGCCAACCCTGCGGATTCTCGATCTGGGCGCGGGAAACTGCTGGATGTCGTGGCGGCTGGCGAACCTCGGACATTCGCCCATCGCCCTGGATATCTTCACCGATCCCCGCGACGGCCTGCGCGCCTCTCGCCACTACACTGCGCGAACGCCGTTCCCGGTGGTGGAGGCCGAGTTCGACAACATCCCGCTGGCCGCCGGGTCCGCCGACCTGGCCATCTTTAACGCATCCTTCCACTACTCGGCCGACTACGAGCGGACCCTGACGGAAACCAGGCGCGTGTTGCAGCCCGCCGGGGCCGTGGTGATCATGGACACGCCCGTCTACAAGCTTCCGCAGCATGGCCTGCGGATGGTGGAGGAACGGAAACGGCGCTACCAGGCGCGCTTCGGGTTCCCCTCCGACACGCAGCGAAGCATCGAGTATCTGGATGAGACCATGCTCGATCGCCTTGCCCGGCAGTTCGATCTGCGCTGGACCATCTATAGGCCGTGGTACGGATGGCGCTGGCATGGCCGCCCGCTGAAAGCATGGGCGCTGCGCAAGAGACCGCCATCGCGCTTCTGGGTTTTGGTTGGGGAGGCGAATCGGGCATGATTGTTCTGCTTCATCCTCGGAGCACGCGGCCGCAGAACCGGCGCTTTCCGCTGGCCGTCTTGTCGCTCGCCGCTATGCTGGAGGGCCGCGAGGAATACGCCATTGTCGACGGAAATCTGGACCCCGACCCCGGCGCCACGCTGAACCGCATCCAGCAGGAACACGGCGTCGAACTGCTCGCGGTCTCGGTAATGCCGGGACCGCAGATGGCCTCGGCCGTTTCGCTCTGCCGTGAGTTCCGCCGCCGACACCCGGGCGTCCCGGTGGTCTGGGGAGGATACTTCCCCTCGCTCTACACCGACGCGACGCTGAACGCGAACTACGTGGACATGGTGGTGCGCGGCCAGGGCGAAGAGGCCTTTCTGGAAGTGATCGAGGCCATTCGCGGCCGCATGAGCATGTCCGCGGTGAACAGCCTGTCGTACAAAGACGTCTTCGGATTGCACGTGCACAACGCGCCGCGCCCGCTGCGATCGCCGAACGATTTCCCGGAGCTGCCCTATCACCGCCTTGTTTCTCCCGAAAAGTACATTGCGCGCACGTTTCTGGGTTCGCGGACGGCCGTGCACCAGGCCAGTATCGGCTGCCCGTTCCGCTGCAAGTTCTGCGGCGTGGTCCCGCTCTTCGACGGACGGCAAAAGATGGAGTCGCCCATACGTACCGCGAAGACTCTCACCCATCTGCAGCGCACATATGGCATCAACGCGGTCCAGTTCTACGACAACAACTTCTTCCTGCGCGAGAACCACACCCTCGATTTGTGCGATCGCATCGCCGGGCTGAAGCTTCGCTGGTGGTGCGAAGGACGAATCGATATCGTACTGCGCTATTCCGACGCGACACTCGAGCGGATGCGGGCGGCGGGCGCAACCATGATCTTCTTCGGCGCGGAATCGGGATCGGACGAAGTTCTGCGCCAGATGGGGAAGCAGCTTCGCAGCGAGCAGACGCTGGAGCTGGCGGCACGCATCCGCCGCTTCGGTATCGTCCCGGAGTTCTCGTTCGTGGTGGGCAATCCGCAGGATCCCGAGGGCGACACCCGGCAGAGCATCGAGTTCATTCGCAAAATCAAAAAGCTCAATCCGGAGTCTGAGATCATCGTTCAGCACTACATTCCTGTGCCCCATCCCGACGGCTCCTACGGCGGTGGCGACCAGGTGAAATTCCCGGACACGCTGGAAGAATGGGCCACGGAACGCTGGCTCAACTTCGTGATTCGCACGGAGCCGAACACACCGTGGCTGCCGCGGCGGGTGAAGCGACGTATTGACGGCTTTGAGCTGGTGGTGAATTGCCGCTGGCCCACCATTCAGGACATCCATCTGCCGCGCTGGGGGCGCCTCGTTTTGAAATCGCTGAGCGCATGGCGATACGGTCTCGGAGTGTACCAGTATCCGTTCGAGCTGGAATGGGCGCAACAGTTCATGAACCTGCGCAAGCCGCGCTTCGAGAGTCTGTGATGCAGGTGGGCGTACAGGAGGGTCATGCCATCTGGTCCGCTGTTTATGACGAGACGCCCAATCCGCTGCTGGAGCTGGAGAGGCGCACGGTGAGTCCCTGGCTGCCGCCTCTCGCTGGGCACACCTTCGTGGATGTCGCCTGTGGAACGGGACGATGGGCCGAGTTCGCCGCGCAAGAGGGCGCGCATGTTTTCGGCGCTGACTTCTGCGCCCCCATGCTGGCCCGGGCAGCGACAGGATGTTTCGTCCAGGCCGACGCGCTTCAGCTTCCCTTTCCCGATGGGCTGGCGGACTTCTCCGTCTGCGCGTTTGCGGCGGGCTACATGAAGTCTCCCACGCAGCTTGTCGCGGAACTGGCGCGCATCACTTGTCCCGCCGGCCGCGTCATGGTGACCGACATTCACCCAACGGCGATCGCCTCCGGATGGCGCCGGTCGTTCCGCCGCGCGGGCGAGGTGTACGAGATCGACAATCGCGCGCACCCCGTCGCCGAGTATCTGGCCGCTTCCCGCAGGCACGGGCTCACAGTGGAGCACCTCGCGGAAGTACCGTTCGGCGAGCCCGAGAGGCCCGTCTTCCGCGAGTGTGGGCGCGAGCAGAGCTTCGCCAGCATGTGTCTGATCCCGGCAATCTACGCGGTGCTGTGGAGGCGCACATGATCCTGCGCGGAGCCCGCGTGGCTATCGCAGCCGACCGGGCCGAACCCGCTGACATCGCTACCGCCGCCGGCCGCATTCGGGCCATGGGCCGTGTGCCTGGCAAACGGGGGCTCGATTGCAGCGGCTATCTCATCCTGCCCGGCCTCATCAACGCCCACGATCATCTTGAGTTCAACCTGTTTCCACGGCTCGGAAACGGCCCCTATAAGAGCGCTGCCGAGTGGGCGTTGGATATCCACACGGTGTTCCAGCAGCCGATTGAGGAGGTGCTCGCGGTTCCCCTGTGTGAACGTCTGCTCTGGGGCGGGCTCAAGAATCTGGTAAGCGGCGTCACCACCGTGTGCCATCACAATCCGTGGAACAAGGCCTTCAGCGAAAGATTTCCCGTGCGCGTGGTACGCGCTTTCTCGTGGGCGCATTCGCTCGAGTTCAGCAGTGACCTCGCGGCGCGGCACTCGGCCTGCCCGAAGACGCGCCCCTTCGTTTTTCATGCCGGCGAGGCCACCAACGGCACCGCCAGGCGGGAGATGGAGGCACTGGCGAACCTGGGCATGTTCGCATCGAACTCCGTCATGGTGCACGCGGTTGGGCTCAACCGCGAGTCGCTCACTCTGGCTCGGGCGCAGGGCTGCTCGCTGGTATGGTGCCCCAGTTCGAACCTGTTCACGCTGGGGAAGACGCTGCCGCGCTACGTTCTGGAATCGGGTCTGCCCATCGCTCTGGGAACCGATTCGGCCCTGACCGCGGAGGGGGACATGATCGACGAACTCCGCATCGCCCGGCGGGTCTCGGGGCTCAGCGAACAGAGACTCTATCGGATGGTGACCGAGGTCGCCGCCAATGTGCTGCGTCTTTCGCACGGCGAGGGCACCATACAGCCAGGCGGCGTTGCCGACCTGCTCCTGTTCCGCGACCGCGGACTCACGCCGGCCCGGACGCTGCTGGGACAGATGCCCGAAGCGGTGCTGGTGGCGGGGACACTCCAACTCGCGACCTCCGAACTCACATCGCGTTGGGAACAATCGCTGCCGCAGGTCCTCACCATCAGCGGCCGCGGTTCCGTGCATCTGCGCTCGAAAACTCCGCCTATGCCCGTGGGGCTGTCGCTGGCGGGCCGGCAGGTGACCACATGACCGCGCACGTGAGCCGTCTGCCGGTGCTGGTGATCTCCGCGCACAACCGCTGCAACTGCCGCTGCGGCATGTGCGATATCTGGCGCACCACGGAATCGCGCCAGTTCACGGCCGCCGATCTCGATCGGCAACTCCACGATATGGGCTCCCTCGGCGTGGAGTGGGTGGTCTTCACGGGCGGCGAGGCGCTCATGAACTCCGATCTGTTCGACATGGCCCGCACGCTTCGCGCCGCTGGTATCCGGGTGACGGTTCTCACGTCCGGGCTGCTGCTGGGCCGCTACGCGCGCGAAATCGCAGCGCACGTCGACGACGTGATTGTCTCGCTCGACGGCCCGCCCGGCATTCACGATCGGATTCGCGGAATCATCGGCGCCTTCGATCAACTCGCCTCCGGATTGCGCGCGGTCCGCGCCGTGGCGCCCGGCTATCCCATTGCGGCCCGGTGCACCATCCAGAAAGCCAACCACGCGGCGTTGCTTGATACCGCGCACGCAGCCCAGTCTCTCCACCTGACGTCGGTTTCGTTCCTGGCGGTGGACGTCAGCTCGGACGCTTTCAACCACGCGGCCGGCACGCTGGGTCCGCGAGGCCTGTCCCTGTTGCTGACGCACCAGGAGATCAACGCGCTCGACGCTGAAATCCGGCGCCTGCTCGCCGACCCGGCACGGGCAATTGTCGCGGAAAGCCCGGAGAAACTTCGCCGCCTTGTCCAGTATTTTCGCGCTCTTGCCGGCGGAGCCGAACCAGAGGCCCCACTCTGCAACGCGCCCTGGGTCTCCGCCGTCGTCGATCATGACGGGACAGTTCGCCCTTGCTTCTTTCACCCTCCCATCGGGAGCGTCAGGGATCATTCCCTGGCGGAGGTGCTCAACTCCGAGCGTGCGCTGGCTTTCCGCCGCAACCTGGACGTACCATCGAATCCGATTTGCCGCCGCTGCGTGTGCTCGCTCCACCGGTCCGTGCAACTGGAAGCCGCGGGGGTGCCGGCGTAATGCGCGTTGCCCTTGTCCACTACTGGCTGCTGGGAATGCGCGGCGGCGAGAAGGTCCTCGAAGCGCTCTGCCGGATGTTCCCCGAGGCGGACATCTTCACGCTGTTCTACGATCCGGTGCACGTCTCCGACACCATCCGCGCGCACCGCATTCAGGCTTCCTGGCTGAATCCGGCGCGGAAGCTCTATCGTTCCCTGTTGCCTTTGTGTCCCATGGCGCTGGAGAGCTTCGACCTGCGCGACTACGATCTGGTTATCAGCAGCGAATCCGGCCCCGCCAAGGGCATCATCACTCGCTCGGACGCGCGGCACGTCTGCTATTGCCACACGCCGATGCGCTATCTGTGGGACCTCTATCCCGCCTATCGCAACGACTGGACGCAATCGTTGTTGAAGCGCCTGGCGATGATTCCACTCACGAATTACCTGCGCCTGTGGGACTTCGCCACGGCCGCGCGCGTCGACGAATTCGTCGCCAATAGCGACAACGTGCGCCGCCGCATTGCCCATGTGTGGCGGCGCGACGCCCGAGTCATCCATCCTCCGGTGGATGTGGACAGCTTCCATTGGGAACGCGCCAGCGACTACTTTCTGATGGTGTCTGAGATGGTGGCCTACAAGCAGCTTGCCTACGCGGTGCGCCTCTGCTCCACCACGGGCCGCAGACTTCGGATCGTTGGCGACGGGCCGGAATACCGCACGCTCCGCAGCCTCGCCGGCTCCAGCGTCGAATTCTGCGGCCGGGTTCCCGACGAGCAACTCCAGGACCTGTACGCTCGCGCGCGAGGTCTCATCGTGCCCGGAGAGGAGGACTTTGGAATCGCCACCGTGGAGGCTCTGGCTTCCGGCAAGCCCATTATCGCTCTGGGGCGCGGAGGCTCGGTGGAGATCGTGCCGCCGGACGTCCCCTGTGGCGTCCTATATGACGAACCCACGGAGGAAGGGCTGGAGAAGGCGCTGGTCGAGTTCGAAATCACGGAGAGGCACGTGAACCCGCACCAACTACGCTCTTGGGCTGCCCGGTTTTCCGAGCCGGTGTTCCGCCGGGAGATGCGATCCCTGCTGTTGGACACGCCGGCAGCGCGTCGCACTGAGCGAGACCGCTTGCTGGCGCGCGCGGCTCCGTAAGAGAGCGGTCCTTGCCGCAGTTGTACTATTACTCGAAAGAATCTTCGCAGCGCGCGACGATTCGATGTGGGGCAGGCTCTCAGCCTGCGGCGGGTCCCCGACCCGCCCTTCCGTTTGGTTGCGGCTCTGCTGCTCTGTGGGGCAGCTTGTTAAGCTGCGGCCGATTGTCAATCGGCCCACCGCCGCGTTTGCACCCGAACAGCGGCGGTAGTCAACCGCCGCGCAGGATTCCATCCTGCCCCACATTGTGATGCAGCAGTTCCTCCGCGTGAGCCACACCCCTGTTCGGCAGCCGCAGGCAGAATCGCGCTCCCTTGAGGACCGCGGCGTCGGACCACAACTCGCCTCCGTTGTCGGCGACGGTTTGCCGCGCCAGCGCCAGCCCGAGCCCCATCCCGTTCCTCTTCTTCCCGGTGACGAACGGCTCGAACAGCTTCTCGCGCACCTCCGGAGCAATTCCGCACCCGCAGTCCTCGACATGCATCAGGACGTAGTTGTCGTCCACGGAGGCGCGCACCGTAATGGTGCCTCCCTCGGGCATCGCCTCGATCGAGTTGGCGAAGAGATTCATGAACACACGCTGCATGCGCGTGCGCTGCACCGTGATCAGGAGATCCGCGTCGATGTCGGTCTCCAGCGTTACCCCGCTCAGATCGGCACGCGTGGAAAGGAACTCCCATGCGCCATCAATCAACTCGCGCGCCGAACAGCACTCCGCGTCGCCGTGTCCGCCTCGCCTCACCTCCAGCAACTCGTCGAGCATGGTCTTGATCTGCAACGACGCGCGATGGATGTTCGTAGCCAGGCGCTGCACACGCGCCGGCGTGAGGTCTCCTTCGGCCAGCATTTCGGAACCCGCGTAGATGGCCGCCAGGGGATTGCGAAGGTCGTGTACCAGAGAGCTCGACAGCCGCGCCACCGCGGCCAGCCGTTCCTGCCGGATCAGGTCGGCCTTGGCACGCTGTAACGACTCGCACATCCGGTTGAATGCGTCGGCCAGACGTCCCAGTTCGTCGCGGGTGGTCACCGGCACACGATGCGCGTAGTTCTGACGGCCCACTTCCGCGGCACCCGCGTCCAGGCGCGCGATGGGCCGCATCACGCGCTGCGCCAAAACCCAGGCCAATGCCAGCGCGGTAAGAAGAGCCCCGCCCCACACCAGAGCCAGATCGCGGCGAAGCACCCAGACGGCCTGCTGTTCGGCTTCGAACGAACGCAGAATCCACACGTCGCCCAGCGGCTGGCCGCCAATATCCAGCAGCGGCCGCCGCAGCGCCAGATAGTCGGTGTTCCCCGCGCTCACCCGCTCCGCCGCTCCTCCGTGCACCCGGCGGAACAACTCGGCACTGAAGGTGGCAACCTCCCGCGGCGCCAGCGTCGACGCCACCACGTTGTTCCCCACGGCAAACAGGAACTCGCTTCCGCCCGTGGAAACGCTGAAACGATCGAGCAACTTGTCGTCCACCCGATAGGCCGCCAGCAGCACGTCCAGCAGCGCGGCGTCCGTCCCGGAACCCACGTAGACCGGCGTGATGACCACCTGATAGAGGCTGCCGCCCCGGAAAAGGAAGCCGCTGCTTTGCCGTGGGAAGGCCTTCGCCGCGTCGCGCACCGCCTGCACGTGCTCGGTCACGGTGGCCGGCGGCTTCTCGCCGAACGAAGCGATCACGCGTCCGCTCGGGTCGGTGACCAGAAACACCGCGCTCTCGTGCGACAGTTTGGCCCAGCGCTCACTGGCGGTATCTCGGATGGTGGCTTCATCGCCCGTTCCGAATGCCGCCCGAACATCCGACATGCCGCTCAGCGCCAGGCTCACCGACGCCAGCAGATCCGCGCGCGCGCGCCACAACGACTCGTAAGCCTCAAGGCTCGCCAACGCCTCCTTCTGCAAACTCCGCGAGGCCGTCCGCACGGTCCGGTACTCGATGACCAACCCCGTTGGCACGAATAGCGCCGCGATGCTGGCGAAGGTGGCCAGCAGGAACTTCGCGCGAAGAGAGAGGTTGCTGAGCAGGCTCATCGCGTCTTGCCGTACGACCCGTCTTCATCCCCGGCTGGCGGATAGTCGCGACCGTACTTGTTCTGGTGCGGCACGGCGATATAGCCCGTTCCGGAGATCTGCAGCGCCGGCACGGAGGTTCTGCCTTCGCCAACTTCGACCGCGCGGACCAGGCTCTCCAGCGTCTGTTTGGTCGCGCGCTCGTAGAACACGTGGAGGGTGTACTCGCCGGGCGGCACATCGGCTATGGTATACCCACCGCGCTCGTTGCTCACCGCCAGCCACGGGGTGTCCTCCACCACGATCACCGCGCTCATGGACTGATGGATGTTACAGAACACACGCACGATGCCGGTTTTGTGAAACAGGATACGGCGGCTCGACCCCGGAGGATACAGGCCCACATCGAACGGCTGCCCGTCGATATTGGAAAACGCATTGTGGAAGATCGGATCGAGATTCGGGAAATCGACGGTAGTGCCAGCCTGGATTGCCAGAACATGCGGCTGGAACTGTTTGTGCTGTTGTACCATCCGGACCACGCCGGGATGCCGATACGGCGCAGTTCCATTCTTCGGCATCAGCCAGACGGCCACGCTGGAGTTTCCCGCCGCGCCACGCGCACCGGTCACTTCCACCTTGCCGGTGACTGTCGCGGCGAGCACGGGCCCAATCAGACCGATACTAAGTAGTCCGATTCGCAAACATCGTGACATACTAACAGCTTGCGGCATAAGTGGCCGTTTCGTCCCACCACGGGGAGCCGATACTAGAAAAGATACGCCAGACTGAGGTCATATAGATTGCGCAGCCGGGGGCCGGAGACGGTCCATTCGGTCCGCGTCCGCGCTGCTTCAAACGCCGCGAAGACGTTTGGGGCGAGTTGATAGTATACGTTGCCCGCGTAGGACGCATTCGAACGGATCGCATCGCCCCACAAATCCGAACGGCGGTTGTCCTGGGCACCGCCGAACAGATGGAAAGAGAGACGCTCCGTCGGGACCAGCGTTAGTTGCAGCCAGCCTCCCGCACTGTGCACCGGCCTCACAATCTGATCGGAGAGGATGGTAAACCCCGGTCCGGAGCCGCCGATGCCAGCCACATTCTGCCCTGCGAAGAAGGTGCCAGCGAGATTCCACCAGCGCGCCATTCGGAGCCGGCCATCCAATGAGAACAAACCGGAAGCGACGCTCTGCCCGGCAACGTGCGTCTCGCTGAAGTGAAAACCTGTGGCGATATCGAAGCCGCCATCCTCTCCGCTGCGGTGAGCGAACTGCAGGCGCCCCTCCCAGCCCGGTCGCCTTGGAGCGAGTGTGAGTGCGTACTCGCTGGGAACATAATCTGGTGTTTCATGGGTGGCAAACAGCGCCGCCTGCAGCCGCAGAGTGTTGTCATCCGACAGCCTCACCCGTTGCTCGAACCGTGCCTGCGGCTCCCAGAACCACAGGTTGCCGGCGCCACTGAGCGGAGGAATCCCCACCTGAGCGAACGAGTCCGGGGCGTAGGGAGAGATGAGCGGCCTGTCCACTCCCACGGTCACGCTGCGCGAATCCCAGTCCACCGAAATCGTGCCCGTCCGCAAACGTGGCATGGGCCACTGGCCATACGCGTTGCTATTCGTTGCGCCGTTCGCACTCCCGAAGAAGTCCACAAACAGATCGCCGTGCACTTTGGCCCCCAGAACCGTGTTGGGGCTTTGGAACTCCAGTCCGATGATCGACTGGCTCAGGCTGCCGTTGGCCGCGGCTCGGCCGGGCTTTGAGGCAGCGGTTCCCGAGTACAGGCCGGCATCCGCGTGCGTATTGTAGAACGCATTGAACAGAGCCGTGCCGGTGATCCGCAGCGGGAGCTTGTGCGCGGCTTCCACTTTCGATTGCGCCTGTTCATCGATCCGCGCCTGTTGGATGGCCAGCGCGTCCTCGGTGGCGGGCGCGGCAGGAGCCGCCGTCGCTTGCAGAGCGTTTAGTTGTGCTCGCAACTGGTGCACTTCGTCCATCAATTCCGCATTCTGCCGTTCCAGACGCTCCAGACGGTCGATGACCTGACGCGTATCCGCCGCGGTCTGAGCCCGCAATGGCGGATGCGGAGCGAGTGAGAGCAGAATGGCGATGCCCGCCGCTCGCGCGTACCAGGCGCGAACCTCAATGCCGCTTCGCATTTCTTTCATACAGGAGTTGCTCCAACGTGGCGCACACTCGTCCCGGAGACCACGGCTTCGGGAAGAACGCGTTCGCGCCCGCTTCCAGCGCCTGTTTGGGCGCGTTTACTTCTGTGGTTCCGCTGATCACGATGACCGGCGTATCGGCGTGAACGGCGCTCGACCGAATCCGCCGGATGAGTTCCATTCCGTTAATCAGCGGCATGTCCAGGTCTGTAATCACGGCGCAGACCTTTTCCCCGTCGCCGCTCTCCAGAAGACTCCAGGCGGCGGCTCCGTTTGAAACCGTTCGCACGGTCACTGAGGCCATGTTACCGAGGACCATCTCCAGTGCGGCGGCCGACGCCGCTCTGTCCTCAACGAGCAGTACGAGCCGCTCCTGGTCCATCGCCATTTCGCCGGACATCAGGGGACAAAGCGATAGCCGACGCCGTGCAGCGTCAGGAAATGCCGCGGCGTCGCCGGATCGGTCTCCAGCTTCTGCCGGAGTTTAACCACGTGCGCGTCCACCGTGCGTGTATTCGGGAAAGACTCGTAACCCCAGACCGAGTTGAGAAGCAGGTCTCGCGTAAGGGGCCGGTCCGGATGACTGAGAAAGTAAGTGAGCAGGTTGTACTCGGCCGGCGTTAGTTTTAACTCGCGGTCCCGCTTGACCACGGAGCGCTTTTCGAGATTCACACTCACATCGCCGAACTGAATGATCTTCGGCTGTTCGGGTTGCGCCCGGCGCAGCACCGCCCGGATGCGCGCCAGCAGTTCGCGCGCTCCGAATGGCTTCACCACATAGTCGTCCGCGCCGATCTCGAGCAGCAGGACTTTGTCCACTTCCTCGCCCACGGCGCTAAGAACTATGAGCGGAGTTTTGATCCCGGAGGCCCGGATCTGCTTGCAGATCTCGATCCCACTCATGCCCGGCAGGCGGAGATCCACGATCAGAAGATCCGGCCGGGAAGTTACTGCTTCGTTGAATCCGGCCGTGCCGTCCGCCGCCGACAGGACCCGAAATCCCTCTCGCTCCAGCAGAAGGTGGACCGTGTCGCGTAGACTTTCGTCGTCGTCAATAACCAGAACAGTTGCTGGGACCACAGAATGAAGTGTACAGCACACGTCTGGTGGATTGCGCTTCTCCCGGCCTGAGAACTCCCGTGATGTGCTGTTTTTACAGGACTTTTGCACGACAGTAACCGGCGTGACAAACTTTGGCCCAGTTCGAGGACGGGTAGCGAAATTCCGCACCGGGAAGCCACTGACAATAACTCAACGTTGTCGCGGAATCTCGTTGCCTGTCCCCGCATTGGACGCGCACTCAACTCGTCAGAACGACCAGGTCAGGCTCGTGTAAGCCGTGCTCGCGTGGTAATCCCGGATCGCGAGGAATCGCTCATTGTAGCGGTAATACTGCCAGCCCGCATTGAATCGCAACCGGGCAATAAGAGGCACGGAGACG
The DNA here is from genome assembly GCA_049510065.1 of Bryobacteraceae bacterium. Taxonomy (GTDB): domain Bacteria; phylum Acidobacteriota; class Terriglobia; order Bryobacterales; family Bryobacteraceae; genus CAWACP01. The sequence goes on along the minus strand of JBEKZH010000056.1, from coordinate 6,298 downwards.
CGCGCCAGCGGTGTGTCGTATAGCAATGGGTAAGTCTGCGCGACGTTGAACGCAGGTACCGGGTTCAGGCCGTTGCCGGTGGCGGTGGAACGGCCGTCGCCAGTGTCCTGGACACGGCTGTAGCCGAGATAGATCTCCGCCCTCTTGCCAGCCGCAAGGCGCACGCCGGCGTTGACGAAATGAAGATTGCTGACGTACAGAGAATCGGTCCCTGTAATCATGGCGGAGTTCACAAAGTACGCCAGCCCGCCCGCGGTGTTCAGGTGCAACTTCGACCAGGTAACATCGAAGGTCAGCCAGGGCCGCGGAGTCCACCCTGCCTCGGCCCCATAGTTACGCGACTGCGAGCTGAATGAGCTGAGGGAAACCGAGTTGACATTGTAGTCGGCCTGCGCGGTGGCGGCAATCAGTAACGACCCTGCCTTGTACTGAACACGGCCACGAAAGGCATGGTAATTCTTCTCGCTCACGGGGTAAACGGGGTGATCGGTGTGGCCAACTTCGCCGCTCAGGTTGATGGATAGCCGCTTGACAGGACGCAGCCGAATGCCGGCCGTTCCCGCGTGAAGCGTGTTGTTCTGCTGATAAGACCCAGCGGCCGGCTCACTGTTGTCGCTCGCTTGTGCGATGGACCGAAAGCGCCGTGTCGAGACCTCGTAACCTCCGCTGACTCCCAGCCAGATCCAAGGCTGATAGCTGACGTCGAGTGCGTCGGAGATGCGCCGAATGCCCAGGAACTGGAAGTTCACCACGACGGAGTCAAGCGTGCCAGTGTTGAATTGCCGATAAGTGTCATTACCGTTCATCTGCAACTGATCGAACGATGCCTGGTTAGTGAACGACAGCTTCTCCGTTGGCGACCATATGACATTCAGGTTGGCCGCCGTAGCTGGCCGGCTGGCTTCGCCGGCAATTACAATCTGTTGCGAAGGAACGCTGGACGGAAGCGCGTTGAGAGTCTCTTCGTTTACGCTCGACCCGTGTCCCGAACCTTGATATGTCACGCGCCCGTTGACTGCGAGTGTGCTCCCGAAATCGCGCGCCAGGAATCCTCGCCACCCGGTCGTCTCGCCATGATCCGGCTGGAGTCGAAGGAACGAGGCCGGGCTACCCTGAGATACCACCGTGTCATCACGAAAGAACTCCCAGTCGTGGAGGAGGTTGACTTTGAACCCCCAGATCTTCGCTTCCATGCCCGCCCGATACTCGTCTTGAGTCCGGCGGACGTTCTGAAACAACGGCACCGTTCCGAGTCCGGCGTCAACAAGACTGCTCAGCGCGGGGCCGTCCTCCGTACTGCGGCTGAAACCGAGCAGGAACTTCACGCGCGAGTGCGGCAGCAGCGTGAGGTCGTGGTCCTGCAGGCGATGCTGCAGGCTCTCTGCGTCCACGCCGTTTGCCGTTGTCAGCCCCGGATTGAAGTAGTCATTGAGCCGCCAGTTCAGGTCGTACTCATACCAACCGTTCTTTTCGATTCGAAATCGCGCCGATTCGTACGGATCGTTCCCCAGATTCTGTGCCTTCAAACTGAGCTGGTCGAAGAACAGGCCCTTGCCGTCTTTCGAAGATGCTTCGACGTCGCCATCGAACAGCCGCAGACCGTTTCCGAGATTCACCTGGCTTCGATAGGTTCCTTCATTCCCGGAAACCGAGAGCGATCGATAGCCCGTTTCGAAAGACTGAGTGACGGCATAGTCGCCAACGGTATCGCTCTTAGACGACTCCGCTGCTTCGGGTGTCGAAGTTACTGCCTGCTGCGCAAACAGCACGCCGCCGAGGCAACAGAGGCAGATCGCGTGGTATCTCATGACTCAGGCCCCTCAGCGTAGAAAGAACGCATTCGCATTGGATCCGTGGATTCGGACGTGACACCCGGTACAGATCTGGTAACGAGGATCCGCCAGGTTATGAAAGCTCTTCGGAACGGGCATGCCCAGCCCCGTCCGGCCCGAGCCGGAACCGTTGTGGCATTCGAGGCACATAGTGAATACCACCGGCCGTTTCAGCATGCGCGGATTGGTGGAACCGTGCGGCATATGGCACGTTTCGCAGCCGTCCACGCGGACGGCCGTGTGTTCAAAGACGAACGGCCCGCGTTTTTCCACGTGGCACCCCAGACAGGCCTCCTCGTTGAGCAGGCTCTGCCCAACCATATGGGGCCGGTCGGCCATGCGCCACGAAGGAGCAAATGCTCCGTGCGGATTGTGGCAATCCGTGCATTTCATGAATCCCTCATTCACGCGGTGTTTGAAGGGCATCGAGAACTGGGCTTGTATGGTCGGATGGCAGCCGTAACACAGATCGGGTTCCCGGTGCGCAAGCAGCGCAGTGTGCGGAGCGGACTGGTGGATGGAGTGGCACGAAGTGCAGCCAACGCCGGCGCGAGTGTGCTCCGAATGTCGAACGCCAGCCCGGCTAAGGTCGGTGGCGTGGCAGGTCAGACAACGCTCCGTGAATTCCTCGACGGTATGCGCCGAAGGAGAAAAGATAGTTCGCCGGGAAGGCTTCTTGATGTGATCGCTCGCGGGACCGTGACAACTTTCGCAGCCCGTCCCCGGCTCGTGATTGAGTGCCCAAGTCCTGAAATGAGGGTTCTGGGTGAACTGCCCGCGCTCGTCCGGATGGCATCTCTGGCAGACGTCACTACCAACGAACGTCGCGGCTTGTGCAACGGCGCCCGCCCCAGACAGAAGGACAACCGCGGCCAGTACACGCATTCGCATGCATAGGATCACTGCCTGCTACTCCGGGCTGCTTCTGTCCGCAGCTTCCGCCGCTCGCTTCTGGTCCAGCCGTCAAGCCGCGCCTTTTCGTCGGTCGAGAGCCGCGCATCGGGATGCATGAGCATGTACCGCCCCGGTGGCATCTGGTTGTTCCGAACGGTGGCGGCCATCTCGGTCAGAATCTGCCGTTTGTCATCGAGTGAGTACTTACTCCACTGGGAAAAGTTCATGTGACTCCGCGCTTCTTTCACGTCGTTATTCAGCATCCAGCTCACGGGCGGGACATGTCCGTACCAGGGCCATCGGGTACGGTCGGAATGGCAATCCTGACACGACCTCGCCAATACTGCGGAAACGGCGGGATCGTCACTTACGCACTCCACGAGCTTCGCGCCATTCGCCGGCTGCCGGGAGGCTACAACAAGCCCCAACGACGCTCCGCCCACACACACGGCCGTCACACAGACGACGAGGATACGTTTCACCTCGAGAACTCCTATTTACCGGACAGACCCTTCAGATAGGCAATAACTGCTTTTCTATCGGCGGCGCTGTCCAGATGAAAGGCCATGTCGTTATCCGGAACCATCTTGTCGGGCTCGGTCAGCCAGGTGTTGAGTGAGATCTCGTTCCAACTGAACTTCGCGCTCTTCAGCGCATCGGAATACTGGAACGACGGAACCGAGGCCGCGGGCCTTCCGAAGATGTTCCGCAGGCGAGGCCCTTCCTTGTCCTTGTCCAGCGCGTGGCACTTGGCGCACTGCTTATCGAAGATCTCCTGCCCGCGCGATACGGAGTCGCCGCACAGGGCCATGACAGCGGCGCCGCAGAAGATGAGCGTTGCGGTTCTTATAGAGCGATTCTTCATGATTGAGTAAGTTGAAACTAGTACTCGAAGCCGGCGTTAACCGGCATTTCTGCCCGAGAACACAGCGGGAATTGTGGCCGCCAGCACAGACAGATACAAACGAAGCGACCAGTGGCGTACCAGATACAGGTCCAGCGCCAGGCGCTGCGGATACGTCAGAGAGTTGCGGCCTCTTACCTGCCACAATCCCGTCAACCCCGGTTTAACGCCAAGCACCTCGTCGGCATCGTATCCGTAGTAGGTATCCAATTCCTCGTACGTAAGTGGTCGCGGCCCCACCAACGCCATCTCGCCCCGCACGACATGCCATAACTGCGGCACCTCGTCAATCGAGTAACGCCGGCAGAAGGCGGCGAACGAACTTGTAACTCTGGGATCGGATTCCGTCTTGAATTGCGGCACAAGCGCCTTCTCGATGCGCTCGATCAGCCCGGCGCCGGCGCTCCCGGCGCCCTCTTCTCCCCACATCGTCCTGAACTTGATCAGCCAGACGCGCCTCCTTCGTTGTCCGGCGCGTGCGAGGGCGATCATCGGCGAATTACCCGACAGAACCGCCACCACCACCGCTACCGCGGTGAGCGCCGGCAGTAATGCGATGAGTAACACCAAAGCGAGCACCCGCTCGGCAAAAGTAACCAACGCCCACGAAAGCGGACGAGCGGCCGTGCGAACCGGCTGCTCTTCGAGCGCTCTCGCCGCTGCTACCGACATCCCCACGACGGCTCTCTCGCCTCCATACAGCCAGCGTAAAGAGACTGGCTAATGAAGTGGTTTTGATTGCGTCAAAATGTTGTAAACATCAGAAAGATGAAGCAGATGCGCGCTGCAGCCGGCGCATGGTCCGCCGCAGAAGCACGAACAAAACTGTGAGCGAGACTGCACCCGACGCCGCGGGAGCTGTGGCGATGCCGGCCGCGCCGAAGGATCGCATCAGCACGTAGTCGAACAAGAGCGTAGTTATCAAAGCTACCGGCGCAATTGTGAGCATCAGCCGATTTGCCTTGAGAGCAGAGGCGGTCACGAACCCAAGTGCCAGCAGGAAAGCGAAGGGCAACTGCAGAAGCGAACAACGCTGTAACATGCTCACCGCTTCGGTTGCCTGCGCGGTGAAGGCGCCGTGCTGCAGGACCCCGCGCACCAGCGGGTCCGAGAGGCGGATCAGCACCGCCGCGGCAAGGACGCCCGCCAGCGCCGCGGCCGTCGCGTATCGGGTGACGGTGTGCCGGAACCCGCGCCAGTCGCGGTCAACGCTCATGCGCGAGAGATAGGGCAACGCGGCCGTGCTCAGCGCCGTCCCCGCGATGGTGAGAACCACGCCGGTGAGCTTCGTTCCATAGGAGATTGCCGAGAGCGTTCCCGGCGCCAGCCGTGCAGCGAACGCCTGGTCGATAATTCCCGACCCGGAAGTAATCAGCGCACCCGCGGCGACGGGCAGATACTGTTTGCACACCGCCCGGATATCCGGCGTCCAGCCGAGCCACCGCGGCAGGAGTGGATAGCCCAGTTGCCGCACGCACCCCGCGAGAATCAGCACCTCAATCAGGGCGCCGCCCCAGGTCCCGTAACAAAGAACGCGGACGCCGGCCCCGCGCCCGGCGACATACAGGAGAAAAATCGACAGCAGAGGCGTTGCGACAGGAACAGCGGCGGCGATCGCAAACCGCTCGTGCATGTTGAGAATCGCCCGCCAGCAGACAATCACGCCGGTCAGCGGTAGCCACGGCAGCAGCCCCCAAAGCAGCGACCTGGTCAGGTCCTGGGTCGCGCTGCCCGAAGCTCCGCGTAGCTGGACAATCAAGCTTGCGCCCAGGCCCAGCAGGCACGCAATCGCCAGGAGCAGAGATGTGCTGCCGGCCAGAATGCTGGCGGAGAGCCTGCGTGCGCGTTCCTCGCTGTGTTGCACCCGCACCGCCGTGAGAACCGGGATGATACTCGGCGTCAGCGAGCCCGCCACCACGTCGGAGAACAATGAGGGGACCAAAAACGCAAACAGAAACGCATCCACCCTCGGCGAGGCGCCCAGGACGTGCGCCATCACGATGACCTTGGCGCCGCCTGCGGCTCTGACGAGCGCCGCCAGAGTGGCCACCGTCGCCATTCCGGCGAAGATGCGCGCGTTCACTGAGCGTACCGGTGCGGCCTGGGCCACCATCATGGCACTCAACGTAACATCCGCCGCCCCCGTGAGTATCAGGGCGGTGTAAGCGATTCGTAAAACCCTCGCCCCCGCACCAGCCGCCCGATCAGCTTGCGGCCGGAAGCGGGAACAGGCCGGTTGCCGAGGTCCTTTTCGCGCACCGTGTCCTGTCACGAAAGCGAACAAGCAAGTGGCAACTACGTTCCAAAGCCGCATTTACATCACGGATGCCATGCTGCGAATACACGCCCATGGCACTGAGTGTCTGTGTATCCGGCCCAGGCACTGAAGCTTCAACGCTCGAATGTCCTGTGTCTACGGTTCAGGCTCTTCCATCGCCGAGAAGTGGCCCCGCGAGGCATCTCGGTCCAATGCTGAAATGTCGTGGCCGGTGTAGCCACGCGATTCTGTCTCAGGGGAGGGGTTCACCCCAGCGGGCTCTAGACGATTTTGTAGTTCCTCATGGCCACAGGTGGCCACAACTTGCAATGAAAATGGACACGAGCAGGGGAGTATGCTGCTGATATCCGGGTGCCGGAACAGAGGTCGTACAGCAATGGTGCGGAGAGA
>JBEKZH010000055.1:0-43141 GCA_049510065.1 Bryobacteraceae bacterium | reverse complement strand
GCTCTCTCCGCACCATTGCTGTACGACCTCTGTTCCGGCACCCGGATATCAGCAGCATACTCCCCTGCTCGTGTCCATTTTCATTGCAAGTTGTGGCCACCTGTGGCCATGAGGAACTACAAGGAAACTGTCGGCGCCGATGAAATGGGCCGCAAGGGCATCCGGTACGTGATCAACGACAGCTGGGAGGCCGGGTCACAGAACTGGACTGACGACATACTGGCGCAGTTCAGGAAACTGCGCGGCTACGATCCAACGCCGTGGCTTCCGGTGCTCACCGGCCGCATTGTAGAGAGCGCCCAGGCGAGCGACCGGTTCCTGTGGGACTTCCGGAAGACCATCGCGGATCTGATCGCGAATGAGCACTACGGGCAGCTGGAGGAGACGCTGCATGAACGTGGGATGGGCCACTACGTGGAGTCGCACGAGTCGGGACGCGCCCTCGTGGCCGACGGCATGGAGGTGAAGAAGTACAGCGAAGTGCCCATGAGCGCGATGTGGACCCAGAGCCCGGGTGTGAATCACGTGCAGTACGGTTACAACGCGGACGACCGCGAGTCGGCGTCGGTGGCCCACATCTACGGTCAGAACCTGGCGGCGGCCGAATCGCTCACCGCCGCAGCCGCGCCGTGGGCGTGGTCGCCGGCCACGCTGAAGCCGACCGCAGACCAGGAACTGCTCAACGGCATCAATCGCTTCGTAATTCACGAGTCGGCGCACCAGCCGCTGGTCGGCAAGGCTCCCGGTCTGACTCTCGGGCCGTTCGGCCAGTGGTTCAACCGTAACGAAACCTGGGCGGAGCAGGCCGGGCCGTGGATCGATTACCTGGCACGGTCGAGCTACCTGCTGCAGCAGGGGCATTTCGGAGCCGACCTGGTTTACTTCTACGGAGAGGACTCGAATCTGACGGAAATCTTCGGAAATACAGCGCCGGAGATTCCTGCTGGCTACGGCTTCGACTACATCAACGCTGACGCCCTGATCCATGAGCTGAGCGTCTCCGATCGCCGGATTGTTACTAAGAGCGGCATGCAATACAAGGTGCTGGGGCTGGATCCCCATAGCCGGCATATGTCGCTCCCGGTCTTGCGCAAGATTCATGCGCTGGTGGCGGACGGCGCCGTGGTCGCAGGGCCGAAGCCGACCAACGATCCGAGCCTGGGGGACGACCAGGCCGAGTTCGAGAGGCTCGCAACGGAATTGTTCGGTGACGGCAGCGGCGTCCACAAGGTCGGCAAGGGAACCGTCTACGCTGGCGAGAAGTTGAGTGACGTGTTCCGCACGTTGCATCTGGATCCGGACTTCGACTACACAAAGCACGAAGACAATTCCGACGTGGAGTTCGTCCACCGCCGTCTGAGCGATGGCGACATCTATTTTGTCGATAACCGCAGCGACCGCGCCGCGGCCATGGACGCGGCATTCCGCGTCGCCGGCAGGGAGCCGGAGTTGTGGCGAGCTGAGACGGGCACTACGGAGCCCGTGTCGTTCAAGGTGGCCGGCGGACGCACAACAGTGCCGCTTCATCTGGAGCCCTGGGGCACGGTGTTCGTGGTGTTCCGCAAGCCGGCCACCCAGACTTCGCGCGTAATCCCGGCCGCAAAAGTGACCACGGTGGCCACGATCGAGGGCCCGTGGAACGTCAGCTTTCAGCCGGATCGCGGAGCTCCTGCATCCATCACGATGGCCCGCCTTTCGGACTGGAGCGCGAGTAACGATCCCGGAGTGAAATACTTCTCCGGCATAGGAACATACACCAGGACCATCCAGGCCTCGTCCAACTGGTTCGCGAAGGGAGCGCGCTTGTGGATCGATTTGGGCGACGTACGGAACCTCGCCGTCGTCGCCGTAAACGGCAAGGAACTGGGCGAAACCTGGCATTCCCCCTGGCGCGTGGATGCGACATCCGCTCTAAAGCCCGGCGCAAACGAGATCACGATCAAGGTGGTAAACGCGTGGGTCAACCGCCTGATCGGCGATCAGCAGCCGGGAGCCGCGAAGTACACGTTCGCCGACGTGAAGCCGTACAAGGCAACGTCGCCGCTATTACCTTCCGGCTTGCTGGGTCCGCTGACCGTGATTCGCGAGGACTCGCACTGAGCGACCACGAAGTGAAGTCGCCAACCGCTGACTTGACACAGATTTGAGCCGAGTGTCTGGGGCGTTAACCGGCGTTAACGGTCCATTCGACAGGGTGGCGCTCGCCGCGATGGGAGCCGGGTAGCCCGCGGGCGGCAACGGCGTCTCCGGGCGACATCTGATGAAGAATCCGTAGCGTTCGCTTGCTTCGCGCAAGCCTCAGAACGCGGGGGTGCTGCGAATAACGGAATCCTGCAACACCCTGCGAATCCTAGCGCTTTCCGCACGGTTGAACTTCAGCGACCCAAAGCGGATAGCCTCCAGGTCTCTGTTGTCCCACGCGGCGCGCATGATTCCATTGGGAGTATGGCCGGGACCCAGTAGCAGGTGTCCCAGTTCGTGCGCAATCACGCAGCCCAGCAGTGCGACAGGCTCGACCTGTTTCCGGGAAGCGAGCGCCTGGCTCTGCAGGTAATACACGTCCGCTACGTAGCCGGCCTGATCGTCCGAAAAGAAAGCCTCCCCCAGGGTATTGAGCGATGCCGGACCCGGCATGACTACGGGCCCGCCGTCACGCAGCCGGATAGTGAACCAGTGCTGCTGCTCCGCTTCCTCCCCAATTGGTCCAGCTTCGCATTTCTCCCAGGCGACCTCGACGTCCATGGAGTGAAACAGCGCCGCCACTTCGGCTTCAGCACCCACCACCACCTTTTCACTCAGGCGTCCCATAGTGCAGACCGAGACTTTCATCCTTTCTCCTGCAAGCATCGGCGCCGTGCAGAGGACGGCGCAAACCCAGACAGTGGCTTGCATCCAAGCCTCCTCGGCCATCTGCGGGATAAGCAAACTCCCGCGCAGCCCACTAATACAAGAGACGCGCCTTCGCCCGCCAGGTTCCCGGACTATACCACTTAGGCCAAAAGCGATATGACCACTTTGAGCAGGATCTGGAGACATGTCCGCAGGGCACTGATCATCCTCGTGCTCAAGGTCCTTGCGGATCTCATACGCCCGTTGTAGCCGTCGCCATTCGGGCCGACCCGCAGGCCGAAAGCGCTATACAATGGAATCCACAAAGGTCTCAGATCATGCCCGCTCGTCTGCTCTGTAGCACGCGTACGTGGGTGCTCTTACGCCTTCCAGAAGCAGCCAGGCGGCGTGCTCAGATCCCCTGCGGGGGCGGTATCGCGTCGCTCCAGATCACCTACATCGGAGAACCCAATGACCACCGAAGCTCACAGCACCTTGAACCGCGAACTTGTGGACCAGCTTAAGGCGATCCCGATCTTCGCTGACTATTGGAGCGAATCCCTTGAGACCTGCCTTTCCTCCGACTTGCAGCTCACGTACCAGCCGACCGATTCCATTCCTTATTACCAAACGTCCCTTGCCTTTGACCTCAAGCCAATTGCGTCAGCACCGCCCGAAGGAGCCGACATCACCGTCGCCTGTACCCTGATTTTCACTTCGGCTGGAAGCCTATTCACCTGTGACCGGGTCAGGAAACACTATGGCACGACTGAACATCCTGCCATAGGTCCTTCGATCTCCGTTCAAGTAGAGGTGAAGGCACGGAGTTCTTTGCTACACGCGTGCCTGCGCAAGACTCTTTGGAACGATTCTCCGGCATGGGTTGAAGGACATACAGAACTAGTTGCAAGGCTACTCGGACCGCCTTCGCCGTCAGCGGCAACTGGAATCGCTGGATGATCCGCCAGCTCTCGGCGCGTGTCCCTTCCGATCCAGCTATCGCGACTTCGTGCCATCGAGGCAACGCCGGGCCATTCCTCAGAGCAGAGGCTGGAACTCCGCCAGACTCAGGAACGGGCCATCAATACACGTCAAGGCGCCGGACGGGCTGGCGCATTTTCCGCAGATGCCCACGCCACAGCTTGTCATATACTCGATCGACCCGAGGATTTGTTGACTGTCAACGAGTTTGAGTTCGACCTGAAAGCACGCCCTGACCATCTGTTCCGGCCCGCAGTTAATGAAGATAAGATCCCTGGACAGACGCTTGGAGAGCGAGGGAGCCAGGTCTGTGAGCGCCTCGTGTACGTTCCCTCCAAAGCCAACACTACCGTCGTTGGTAGCGAGGTATACGGATCCAAGGGCTCGGAACTCGTCGAGGCCAAAAAGACCGGTGCGAGAGCGCGCACCGAGAACAAAGGCTAGTTCATTGTCGGACTTATAATCGTGAGCGACCTCAAGTAACGAAGCTGTACCGGTGCCGCCTCCAACCAACACGATCGTTTTGTTTTGATGCCGCGGCAAGGGCTTACCATAGGGCCCCCGCAGAAACAGCTTCGATCCAACTTCCAGTTTGGAGAGTTGCTCGGTAAACAAGCCGACTGTGCGTACTATTACGGATCGTTCCGTCGCTGAGAACAGGGCGAAGGGCTTTTCCCCCACTCCAGGCAACATGATGAAGAAAAACTTGCCGGCGAGAAATCCGGGAGGGTAAACGGCTGGCAGTTCCGTGAACGAGATTCTGAACAGATCTTCAGAGATTTGCTCTCTCGACTCGAGGCTGGTGCGGAAGTATTCAAGCCTTGGTTTCGGGATCGAGGATTGCCCTGCGGACTCGCCCGCCGGGCTCTCAATCACGCCGGACAAAAGGTGGGAGAAATACGCCGCATACTGGCGGCTGTCAAGCCACGCAGTGGCGCTACCCACGCCGAAGAGATCGGCGCCGACACTGGCGTATTCATGAACGTGTTGGTGGGTAGAGATGCCGCCCATGCCGATAATAACCGGGTCTGCTCCTAAGGCAGCCCGAAGTTGCATGACAGCGCGAACGCCGAGGGGACGGATTCCGTCTCCCGAGAGACCGCCGAGCCCATTTCGCAACACCGGAGTGTCGTCTAAGTTGACAAGAGCCGGGCCGATGGTGTTCGTTACGGTGACCCCGGATGCGCCTTCTGCAACCACAGCGACGGCAGCCCCGGCGAGATCTCCGAGAATCGCTGAGAACTTGACGAATACCGGAACGTCGACGGCGGCCACAACGGCCCGAGTGATTTCGCAAAGCAGGGCTCGGTCCGCTCCAATCTCAGCGCCATAACCTTTGGCGTGCGGACAGGACATGTTCAGCTCAAAGCCATCAGCGACTGGTTTCAGAAGTCGCGCTGCTTCAACAAACTCTGAAACTGAGGCGCCAAATATGGAAACGAGAAGAAATTTGTTTCCAGGAATATCAACGGTTTCAAGTTCCGCCCGAAACGCCATTGCGCCGGGATTAGTGAGGCCCACGGCATTGATGTAGCTTCCGTCTGCGTACTGAGCGAGAATTGGCTCGCGGTATCCGGCTCTCGGCAACAGGCTTATACTCTTCGTCGTTATAACGCCAATTGAAGGAACTTCTTGAAAACACCTGGCGATAGTGCTGGCGTGTGTGCACCTGATCCCAGACGGGACTACGAATCTGCCGCTGACCTCTTTCTCGCCGAGCCGGTACGGTGTCTCGAACCACTCTCGTGTCCTATTCAAAACGTGTCCTCTCTGACTCTTGAAAGCCATCGCGATGGTGGTCGAGCACCACGAACCGACAAGCGCGGGCCATATCCTTACACCCGACGCCCTGCGATACCTCGAAACTTCAATGATAAATGATCCCGCCGATATTGGCGCTGCGGAGCGCTTGTGTTGTCCCAGTCCAATGAGGCTGGGGTGTGGCCGCCCACCGCTCGTAGTCAGGACCGCGCGGGCGGACGACGGCTGCGGATTTCCGCAGAACTGCTTCGGTTCCACTCCGTCTCCGCACCCGTTCTCTGCATCTCTGGTTCCGCCTCCCGGAGTTTGTTAACGCCTGCGCGCAGTCAGCGGCCCAGCTTCGACGAGGTTCCACACGTCAAAAATCGCGCCCATCTTGCTTCATGCTGAAGGTGCAGTTGTTATCTGCACGGGTGTCCGTGCGGATTCTACGGCGACACCACGCGGGAATGCCGTTGCACCGGCGCGATTATCCAGCGGTACCTGGGGCGGGTGAGCGGGCCGCTGCTCGATCGCATCGACCTGCACATCGAAGTGCCGGCGGTGCCCTATAAGGAGTTGCGCGGCCGCGATCACGGCGTCACGTCCGAGCAGATGCGCCAGCGCGTGGCCGCCGCGCGCGACCTGCAACAGCGGGTGGCAGAACTGGACCGCACGCTGGTGGTGGTGGAAAGTCAGGAACTGCTGCGCGGGCAGAAGCGAGGCATTGCGGCAGCGCTGCGGAAAGCAAAGGAAGAACTGCGGAAGTTGGGACGGCGGGCGGCGAGCGGCCGCATTAAGCGCGAAGCATTGGAAAGCCGGGTTCAGAAAGCATTAAACCGCGAGCACCTGGCAGAGTTCGTTGTGACAGAGGTCAAACTGTGTGGCAGACGGTTGTCGCTCGACTGGCATGTCGACGCGGCGCGACGGCGCTTGTTGGAGCGGACCCGTCTGGGCCGGCGCGTGCTCTGCACCGACCGCCATATCTGGAGCACCGGCAGGATCGTGCATGCTTTCCGCGGCCAGTGGAACGTGGAGGAACTCTTCCGACGGGCCAGGAAGGGCGGGGTGGCGCCATGGGGCCCTTCTCATCAGTGGTCCGACAGTTCCTTGCGCTTACACACCTTCGCGACGGTGATTGGCCTGGAACTGGTCAGTCTGGCACGTCTTGCAATCGGCAATCAAAGGTCCGCACGGGCTATGATGAATACGCTGTTCGAGATCGAAGCGACATTGGTGCGAGTTCGGGCGAAGCAGCGGGGACGCCCTGCGACGGTATTGCTCGCGCCGGATCTGACCCGCGAACAGTATGCCAGTGTCGAGACCTTCGACCTGGGGCGCTGGATGCCTGTACTTCTTTCATCTGGTCTGGAAAGTGCCTCGCAACCCGACAGGAGGCCCGCTGCGTGAGAAAAACCCTTCCGTTTTTGCGAAAGCCATGGGCCGCGGCGGCCCACCCAAAAGGATGGAGACGCACGGGACCTCTTCTGCAGAATCAATGGTTTGGGGCGCGTCTCCAAGGGAGCGGATGCGCAAGTACTTATGACGCTGTGTTTAGTGAGAATTAGTGTTGACCGAGAGCGGCCGGTGGCGCTCGTACGCCGCGATGGCGCTCTCCTGTTGCAGGATGTAGCCGAGCTCGTCGACGCCCTCCAGCAGACAGTGTTTAGCGAACTCCTCCACCGGGAACTCCACCCGCCGGCCGTCGGGCAGGATCAGCGCCTGACCAGCGAGGTCCAGCGCCAGGCTGGCCTCGGGATTCGCGAATAGCCACGCGTGCACGTCGCGCGGCACCACCACCGGCACGAGCGAATTCTTCAGCGCGTTCTGGCGGAAGATGTCGGCGAACGAAGTGCTCACCACGGCGCGGAAACCGTACTGCGTCAGCGCCCATGGTGCGTGCTCGCGCGAGCTGCCGCAACCGAAGTTGTCGCCGCCGAGCAGAATGTGGCGTGCTTTCGACTCCGGCTTGTTCAGCACGAAATCGGGCTTCGGCGCGCCCGCAGCGTCGTAGCGCCAGTCGTAGAAGAGCTGGTCGCCGAGCCCGGCCTTCGAGATCGTCTTCAGAAACCGCGCCGGGATAATCTGATCCGTGTCGATGTTGTCCACCGGCATGGTCACGAACTGGCTTTCAAACGGCGTGAACTTTTCCATTGAGCAGTTTCCTTACGTCGGTTACCGCGCCCACAACGGCGCTGGCGGCGGCGGTCAGGGGGCTGGCCAGGAACGTACGGCCTCCCTTGCCCTGACGGCCTTCAAAATTCCGGTTGCTGGTGGAGACGCTGTATTCGCCGGGCTGGAGCTGATCGCCGTTCATGGCGATGCACATGGAGCAGCCCGCTTCCCTCCACTCGGCGCCGGCCTCGCGGAAAATGCGGTCCAGCCCTTCGGCCTCGGCCTGGCGCTTGATCTCCTGCGAGCCGGGCACCACCATGGTCCGCACGCCCGGCGCCACCTTGCGGCCTTTCAGGACGGCGGCCGCGCTGCGCAGGTCGGAGATGCGCGAGTTCGTGCAGCTTCCGATGAACACCACGTTGACGGCGTGACCCTCAATCGGCTTGCCGGGTTCGAGGTCCATGTAGCGCAGAGCCTTCGCCAGGGATTCGCGCTCCAGCGGATCGGACATTGACGACGGGTCGGGGACGGAGCCCGAAATCGGCATTCCCATGCCGGGGTTAGTGCCGAATGTGACCATCGGTTCCAGCGCGGAAGCGTCAATGGTCACCGAGCGATCATATGCGGCGCCTTCGTCGGTGGGAAGCTGTTTCCAGAGCTTCAGCGCGGCCTCCCATGCCGCACCCTTCGGAGCGAACGGCCGGCCGTGCAGGAAGCTGTACGTGGTGTCGTCCGGTGCGATGAGACCCGCCCGCGCGCCGCCCTCGATGGACATGTTGCACACGGTCATGCGCTCATCCATGGACAGCGCGCGGATGGCCGACCCGGTGTACTCCAGCACGCAGCCGGTACCGCCGCCGATACCGATCTGCGCAATAAGCGCCAGGATGATGTCCTTGGCACCGACGCCGGGGCGCAGCGCGCCGTCCACCTGCACCCGGAAGGTCTTCGATTTCTGCTGCAGCAGGCACTGGGTGGCCAGCACGTGCTCCACCTGGCTGGTGCCGATGCCGAAGGCCAGCGCGCCGAACGCGCCGTGCGTGGCCGTGTGACTGTCGCCGCACACCAGCGTCATGCCCGGGTGGGTGAGGCCCTGCTCGGGGCCGATCACGTGCACAATGCCCTGGTGGTCGCTGTGCAGGCCGAAGAAGGGGATGCCGAACTCTTGGCAGTTGGTCTCGAACTGGCGCACCTGCGCCGCGGCAATCGGGTCAACGATGGGCAGCGAGCGGGGCGTAGTGGGGATGCTGTGGTCCACGGTTCCGAAAGTGAGATCGGGCCGGCGCACCTTCAGACCGCGCTCGCGCAGTCCTGAGAAGGCCTGCGGCGAGGTGACTTCGTGGACCAGGTGCAAGTCGATGTAAATAAGCGACGGCGCGCCGGGGTTTTCGGCGACCACGTGGCTGTCCCAGATCTTTTCAACGATAGTGCGAGGTTGCATGATGTTCACACGAGAGACGCGACGGCGTCCCCAACTTCCGATGTCGTAGCCGGCTTGCCAGCGGGTTTCAGGTCGGCAGTCACACGGCCCGATTCGATGACCGCCTCCATGGCCCGGTTGACCGCAGCCGACTCATTCTTAAGGCCAAAGCTGTACTCCAGCATGGCCGCGACCGAGCCAATGGCGGCCAGCGGATTGGCTTTGTTTTGTCCAGCCAGGTCGGGCGCCGAGCCGTGCACGGGCTCGTACAGACCGGTCCACGCACCGGATGCGCGCTTGTCGCCCAAAGAGGCGGAGGGCAGCATGCCGATGGAGCCGGCCAGCACAGCCCCTTCGTCGCTCAGGATATCGCCGAAGAGATTCTCGGTGAGCAGCACGTCGAACCGGCGCGGATTTAATACGAGCTGCATCGCGCAGTTATCCACCAGCAGGTGGTCGAGCGCGATATCGGGATACTCGGCGGCGACCTCGACGACCACTTTGCGCCAGAGCTGCGAGTTTTCGAGCACGTTCGACTTGTCCACGCTGGTCACCTTCTTCCGCCGATTGCGGGCCAGGGCGAAGGCGACGCGGGCGACGCGCTCGATTTCCGGGCGCGTGTAGGACATGGTGTTCACGGCGTGCTCCTCGGCGCCCTCCCCGAAAATGCCGCGCGGGGTGCCGTAATAAATGCCGCCGGTAAGCTCGCGCACGATGATCATGTCCGTGCCGGCGATGCGATCGTTTTTCAATGGCGAAGAATCGAGCAGCGAGGGGTACGTGCGCACCGGGCGCAGGTTGGCGAACACGCCGAGCACTTTGCGCAGACCCAGCAGGCCGCGCTCAGGCCGTTTCTCCGGTGGGGCGTTGTCGAACTCGGGCAGCCCGACGGCGCCCATGAGAGTTGCATCGGCCTTCTTCGCCAGATCCACGGTCTCCTGCGGCAACGGCGTGCCGCAGCGATGAATGGCGATCCCTCCGAGCAACCCATCGCTCAGCTCCAGCGTGTGGTTGTACTTCGCGGCAACGCGCTCGAGTACTTTCACCGCTTCGTTGGTGACTTCGACACCGATGCCGTCGCCCGGCAGTATCAGGACGTTCAGGTTCATGAGATTAGGATGGCAGGTCGGGAACCTGCCCTGACCTAGTCGCTTGCCGCGGCCTGGGCCGCCATGCTGCACACCTCGCGCAGCAGGTGCACGATCTCGTCGTTGCGCAAGCCCTTCTTGCAATCGGCGAGAGCGATGAAGCGGTGGTAAAACGCGTCCAGCTCGCGGCCCTTGAGCTCGAAGCCGAGATCCTTCGCGCGCTGGTTCAGCGCGTGGCGCCCGCTGTGCTTGCCCAGCACCAGGCGGCTTTCGGGCACGCCCACCGACTTCGGGTCGATGATCTCGTAGGTGGATTTTTCCTTCAGGTAGCCGTCCTGATGAATGCCCGCCTCGTGCGCGAACGCGTTCTCGCCCACAATAGCTTTGTTCGGCTGCGGCCCGAAGGTAATCGTGTCGGTGAGCACGCAGCTCACCGGGAAAAGATATTCGGTGACGATGGCGGTCTCGAAGGGCAGCCGGTCGGGCCGCGTCTTGAACGCCATTACGATTTCTTCCAGCGACGCGTTGCCGGCACGCTCGCCGATGCCGTTGATGGTGCACTCAATCTGGCGCGCGCCCGCCTGCACCGCCGCAATGGAGTTGGCCACGGCCAGACCGAGATCGTCGTGGCAGTGCACGCTTACAATTGCGCTGTCGCCCAGCGCGCGAGCCATGCGGCCGATGAGCTCGCCGTATTCGTCGGGCACCGAGTAGCCGGTGGTGTCGGGAAGGTTCACGGTGGTTGCGCCGGCCGCCGCCACCGCGAGCGACACCTGCTCGAGATAATCGTAGTCGGTCCGGGTGGCGTCCTCGGCCGAGAACTCCACGTCATCGGTGTACTGGCGCGCCAGCTCCACCGCCGCGACGGCCTCGGCGAGCACCTGCTCCCGCGTCTTGCGCAGCTTGTATTTCAGATGGATGTCGCTGGTGGCGATGAAGGTATGGATGCGCGGCCGCTGGGCGTGCTGGAGCGAGGCGGCGGCGCGTTCGACGTCGAGCTTGTTGGCCCGTGCCAGCGCCGTCACCCGCACCCAGGGAAACTCGCGGCTGATGGCGTCCACTGCCTCGAAATCGCCCTGCGACGCTATCGGGAAGCCGGCTTCGAGGATATCGACGCCGAGCTCCACCAGTTTTGCCGCCATACGCAGCTTCTCGGGTACGGTCATGCTGCAACCGGGCGACTGTTCGCCGTCCCGCAGGGTGGTATCGAAGATGTATACGCGATCAGGCAACGGGGTTCCCTCCTGAATCTCCCATTATGCGGGGGTATCTTGTATTTGGCAAATTTATAATGATCGCCTCGTACATGAGCTATGCTAATGACATAAGCTGGACTTATGGAACTGTACCCACTCAAGGTATTCCTCACGGTTGTGAGCGAGAAGAGCTTTTCGCGGGCGGCGGAGAAGCTCCTGCGGACGCAGCCGGCTGTTTCGCTGGCCATCGCGAAGCTGGAATCGGATCTGGGCGAGAAGCTGATCGACCGCTCGGGAAAGGACCTCATCGTTACCGACGCGGGCCAGATCGTGCTCGAGCACGCGCGGCGGTTCGAGAATCTGGAGAGCGAGCTGGACAACGCGCTGGCCGAGTTGCGCGACCATTCGGCCGGGCGGCTGATTATCGGCGCGAATGAATCGACCACGCTGTACATGCTGCCGTCGATTGAGCAGTACCGCAGGATGTACCCGAAGGTGAAGGTGCAGGTGCGACGGTGTCTGTCGAGCAAGATCCCTGGGCAGCTCATCGATGGCGACCTGGAGCTGGGGGTGATCAGCTACGATCCCGAGGACAGCCGGTTGCGATCCATGGTGATCTACGAGGACCACCTGGCATTCGTGGTCTCGCCGCGCCATCGGTTTGCGAGTCTCGAGGAGATTCCGATCACGGAGCTGGGCATGGAGACGTTCATCGCCCACAATGTGCTGTCGCCCTATCGCGCGATTGTGATTCGCGAGTTTCAGCGTTCCAAAGTGCCGTTGAACATGGACGTGGAGATGCCCACGGTGGAGACCATCCGGCTGCTGGTGTCGCGCAACGAGGGCGTGGCCTTTCTGCCGCGCATGTGCGTGGAGCAGGACATCGCCGCCGGCAACCTGTGCGAAGTGCGGGTGCGGGAGCTGCACGTGGAGCGGCACATCCGGCTGGTGTATCCGGAAAAGCGCGTGCTGAGCCACGCCGCGCGGGCGTTCCTGGAGCTGATTCAGGAGCGGGTGGCGGCGCGGGAGCGGGGCGCGGGGGAAGAGTCGAAGCCGGAAGCTTGAGTTGTCAGGGACGTTGGTTGCCTGTGTTCATTAATGTACAATGTTCACGGAACGTGTACAATGTAGGAAAGTGAACACGTTGCTGGAACCAGCCCCCGGAGCACGGCCATGACAACCCAGAAACAACGCATCTTGAACAGAGCCGTAGTCGCGTTGGAGCGAACCACGGGGATCGGCGCCTGTGTGCTTCGGACGACCACAGGGCGAGATCGCCTGGCCGACGCCATTGTCGAGATCGGAATGGGCCGTCGCAAACACCGCTTCGGTGTTCAGGTAGAAACTGTCGATCGATTCGAGACCCCCGCCATCATCAAAGCCCGGGATTTGCGCAAGCCGCCGTTGCTGGTCGCACCCTACATTACACGGGAGGTTGCTGAACGCTGCCGCCAACTCCATTTGCCATTCATCGACACTGCTGGCAACGCTTATCTGGAAGCGCCGGGATTGCTGGTCTACGCGGTGGGCCAGACTCGCCCTCCCGAACTGCACCATAACCGATTCCGCGCTTTGCATCCTGCCGGACTACAGATCGTCTTCGCGCTGCTGTGCCACCCGGAACTGATTCGCACCAACTACCGCGAGATCGCGGCGCGGGCCGGCGTGGCGCTCGGCACGGTGGGCCCGGTCCTGAAGGATCTCGAAGCCCGACGGTTTCTCCGGCTCCAAACCCGGCACGATCGGAAACTCCTCGACCCGGAGCGAATGCTCGAAGAATGGGTCACGCACTATGCCACGACTCTCCGCCCCAGGCTCAACCCCCGCCGGTTCCGCGCCGACCCCGAACGGCTTCGCCAGATTGACCTCAGGCGGCAAAAAGCGCAGTGGGGAGGCGAGCCGGCCGCCGAGAAACTAACCCGGTATCTCAAACCCCTGCAATTCACCATCTATGCCCGCGAACCCATCGCAAAGCTGATCGCAGCCGGCCGAATGCGCGCGGAGGAGAACGGCAACGTCGAGATCCTGGAGAAATTCTGGAATTTCGCGCACCAGGATATACCGGATGTGGTTCCACCGGTTCTTGCCTATGCCGACCTTATGGCGACACATGACGGCCGCAATGTGGAAGCGGCACGGCTGATCCATGAACGACGCATCGCGCCGGCATTCCAAACCCCTGAGTAAGCCCGTCGATCGGCCGGTGGTGCGAGTACTGCGATTGTTGGACCCGACTGCGCGTTCAGCCGAATGCGAGTACTTCGTGGCGGGCGCCACGGCGCGCGACCTCATCCTGGTCAACGTTCACGGACTGCGGCCGGGCCGCGCCACCCGCGATATCGACTTTGGGATCGCCGTCGAAAGCTGGACGCAGTTTGAACTACTGAAAGAGCGCCTGATCGCGACCCGCGCGTTCGCAGCCGATCCGAGAGCACGACAGCGATTGATCTGTGCGGACCAAACCGCCGGCTTCTCCATCCCGGTCGATCTCATCCCATTCCGCGGAATCGCATCTGCCGAAGGAACTATTGCATGGCCCCCGCGACGGGACATCGTCATGAACGTTGCCGGTTTCGAAGAAGCACTGGCGTCGTCCGTTTCGATCGAAATAGAGGAGGGCCTTACGGTGCATGTGGCATCGGCGCCCGGCCTGACCTTGCTCAAGTTGACGGCGTGGGCGGATCGAGGCCGGGAAAGCAACAAGGATGCAGCCGACCTTCACCGGTTGCTCACCACCTACGCAGATGCCGGGAACGCCGATCGTCTCTATGGCGACGAATTGGATTTGCTGGAAAATGCGGGCTTCGACATGGAATTGGCGGGTGCAGAACTCCTCGGCCGCGACGTCGCGAGCATTTGCGAGACGCCGGTATTGGAGCAAATCCGATCCCTCCTGACATCGGAACGCAACCGCGAACGGCTGGTGAACCACATGGTTCAAACCTCCACGTACGCCGAGGCCACACCGGCCATAGAGCGAATTGTGAGTGGGTTCTGTCAGGGACTTTCGCGCGCCGAATGATTCACCGCAGCGCCGCCACTCCGCGCAGCACGTTCAGAATTTGCCCGCCCATCAACAGGCCGATGCGCGCGTCCACCAACAGCATCGCCAGGGCCGGCCATCTGCTTCCTCCCGCCAGGCCGTCGAGCGCGCACAACAGCAGCAGCGGTGTCAGCGTCCGGCCAAACGAGTACACGTCGGACCATGCGTCGCCCGGAGCGAGGACCGTCGCGAGAAGCGCGAACAAGTAGATGGCAATGGCAACCGGGGTCAGGGCACGGCGCAGTGCTCTGAGGAAGGCCCACAGCAACGCCCCGGCCACGCCGGCCAATGCGAGCAGATCCAGTACGAAGGCCAGAACGCGGATGCCTGAGGAAGCCGCTACCGCCGCCGGGTGAAGGACACGGCCCACGATCCCCGAGAACAGAACCGGAGTGAGGTACTCGAAGGGCTCAGGCGTCGTGTGCAGGCTGACAAAGACGTACCAGCACACGGCCGGGAGCGCGGCGGTGGAGAACAGGAGGGCTTCGCGGAAGCGGCGGCCCACCAGCAGCCAGAGAACACAGGCGGCGATCAGCAACAGACCCGTCTCGCGCGCGAGGGCGGCGGCCACCAGCACCGCATAGAGTTTCCAGGGACGCCACTCGCGCACGTACAGCGCGAATCCCGCGCAGCAGGCGGCCAGCGCGACATCCACGGTGAGGCGGTCGATGGAGACCAGCACCGCGGGTACCAGAGCGAACCAGAGCCCCAGCCAGGGGCCGTATCCGAGCAGAACGCCAAAGCGGCCCAGCCAGTACGCGCCCAGCAGAACAAAGCCCAGCACCACGCCCATGTATGCGGCATCCACCGCGCGATCCTCGCCGCCCGCCAGCAGGAAGGCGAGCCCGGGCACCAGGATGCGGCGATAGCGGAATCGCGGAGCATCGATGCTGCGGGCGAACCCCCGGCGGAAGAACGGATCGTGCGCGATGTAGTGATACGCCTGGCCGTCGTAGCCCACGCTGTCCGGAAAGACGTAGAGTTCTTCGGATGCGAGCGCCGGCGGCGGCGTGCCGTACAGGGCGCCGATGCAAAAGAGGCCGGTCCAGCTTCCGGAGTAACTGTAGCGAACCGTCAGCGCCTGCCAGAGGAACAGGCACAACGCGCAGGCCAGAGCGAAAATGACGCAGCGTGCGTGTGCCAAGGCGGGCTTCATGGGTATTTGCAGCCCCGCGCAAGCTGCGCCAGCCAGCCGGGCGTGCGCCTTCCGGACCCCATGGACATGCGGCGGCAGCCGCGTCCTCGCCCGGTACCGCCAAACGCGGCTTTCGCCGCGTGTCCTTGCAGGGAAACCACTGCGTCCAGGCAGATCACGACGCCCCTGATGAAGACGAGCCTGGCCTCCGTGAGCGGCACTGGTGCAGTATACTATGCGCTTGCCGATGTAGTCATGTCTCTGTTTCGAATCGCACTGAGGAACATCCTGCGCCGCCGCCTGCGGACCGCGCTCACGCTGTGCGGCGTCGCCGTGGGCATCGCGGCCTTCGTGGCTTTGGTGGGCTTCTCGAGGTCGTTCGAGAGGGAGTGGCTCAGAGCCTATCAGAGCGCCGGCACCGACATCGCGGTCGTCCAGAAGACGTTCCTGA
This sequence comes from Bryobacteraceae bacterium, assembly GCA_049510065.1. Taxonomy (GTDB): domain Bacteria; phylum Acidobacteriota; class Terriglobia; order Bryobacterales; family Bryobacteraceae; genus CAWACP01. The sequence goes on along the minus strand of JBEKZH010000055.1, from coordinate 27,143 downwards.
ACACCTCCGTGGATGTGAGCGTTGGTGCGAAGCTGCGCGCGCTGCCGGAGGTGGCCGACGCCGTCCCCATGATCCTGAACATGATGGATCTGACGCCCGAAGTGAACGCCCTGGTGTACGCGTGGCCGGCAGGCTGTTATGAAATGGACGCGCTCACCATTCTGCAGGGGCGGCGGTTTCAGGACGGCCAGCCCGAGGTCATGCTGGGCGAAGTCCTGGCCGACAATCTGGGGAAAAAGGTGGGCGACACGCTCGAACTCCAGGGCACTCCATTTCACGTGGTGGGCGTCTTTCGCGGCGGTTCGGCCTTCGAGACCGGCGCCGCTTTGCTGCCGCTCGCTCCATTGCAGAGGCTGGCCGACCTCGGAGACAAGGTCAGTGCATTTCACGTTCGTCTCCGCCCCGCGCCCGCCGGGGAGTCCGAACAGCAGCATGTCCAGCGGGCCCGCGCGAGCATCGAAGCGGCGCTGCCGGGGTTGAAGGCCGTTCCCGCCGGCGAGAGGGCGCAGAACAACCAACTGGCCACGCTGGCGCGCTCCACCGCATGGGGTACGTCGCTGATCGCGCTGCTGATTGGCGCGCTGGGCATCGCCAACACCATGGCCATGTCCGTGTTCGAGCGGACCAGAGAGATCGGGGTGCTGCGGGCGCTGGGCTGGCGGCGCTGGCGCGTGATGAAACTGATCCTGATGGAGGCCGCCGTGCTCGGGTTCACCGGTGGCGTGCTCGGGCTCTTCGGAGGACTGGCGGCGCTCCGCGTCCTTTCCGTGCTTCCGGCCACCGCGAATATCGCTCAGGCCTCGATTCCGTTGTTGCACGCGGTGGAGGCGCTGTCGATCGCCGTGCTGATCGGCCTGGTGGCCGGGTTCGTGCCTGCGCTGCGGGGCGCGCGTCTGGCTCCGGTGGAGGCGCTGCGCTATGAATGAATGCCTGCTGGAGGCGAAGGCCCTCACCAGGAGTTACGACGGCGGACGCATTCAGGCCCTGCGAGGAGTCGACCTGCAGGTGAGGGCCGGCGAGTTCCTCTCCATCAGCGGACCCAGCGGGAGCGGGAAATCGACGCTGCTCCAGTTGCTGGGTGGGTTGGACCAGCCCAGCAGCGGCGAAATCCTCTTCAAGGGACGGAGTTTCGCCGATTCCTTCGACCTTGATGCCTACCGCGCTCACCAGGTTGGCTTCGTGTTCCAGGCGTTTCATCTGCTGCCCACGCTCCGGGCCGTGGAGAACGTGCAGATTCCCATGTTCGAGGGCCCGTTGGGCGCGCGCCAGCGCCGGGAAAAAGCCGAGGCGCTGCTGGTGGAGATGGGGCTGGAACACCGGCTGCAACAGCACCCCAACGAGTTGTCGGCGGGAGAGCGCCAGCGAGTGGCCATCGCGCGCAGTCTGGCCAACGATCCGGAGATTCTTCTTGCCGACGAGCCGACCGGTAACCTGGATACGGAAAACTCGGCGAAGATCATGGCCATTCTGGCCGGAATCCAGGCCAGCCGAAACATGACTCTGATCGTGGTGACGCACGAGCCGGAGATCGCGCGCGCCGCCGAGCGCAACGTCCACATTCGCGATGGCCGCATATGTCCGCAGTAGCAAAGGAAATGGCCACAGATGAACACAGATAAACACAGATTAAAAGCAAATTGCGTATCCGTGTTTATCTGTGTTTATCCGTGGTTGAAATCTCTTTTCCGGAATTCTGCCCGCGGGCTGCTGGGATTGGCCCTGCTCGCTCAGCCGCTGTTCGCCCAGCAGCCAAAGACCCTCACCATACAGGAGCTGCTGGCCCGAGTGCTCGCCCGGCGCGACGCCACCGATTTCAAGGCGAGCGGGCGGCTGGTGCGCCTGTCCGACTCCGGCGAACGCCGCTCGTATCAGATTTCGATGAGAGCCCGCGCATTCGGCGACATGCTGAAGATCTTCTGCGAGGTGACCGACCCGCCGCCAGCGCGGGTGCGCCTGCTGTTGGAGAGCCCCCGTACCGGCCGCGCCACCGTCCGCCTGGGCCATAGCGGAGACCGGGCTCCACGGGAACTGCCTTCGGACAACTGGGGCGATGCCCTTCTCGATACGAACTTCTCGTATGAGGACCTGATGGAGAGTCACTTCCTTTGGCGCACCCAGACCCTGGTCAGCGAGACGAAGTACGGGGCTCGAACCTGCTATCTGGTGCGGAGCGAGCCGGGGCCGGCGGACCGCTCGCACTACTCGGCGGTGACATCGTGGCTGGACAAGGATGTCTATTATCCGGTGCGCGTCGAGAAGGCGGTAAAAAGTTCGGCCAGCGTGAAGGAGTTCATCTATTACGGCTTGCGTGAGTCCAGGGGGATATGGTCAGCCAGCCAGATTGAGTGCAGGATGCGGGGCCGGCGGGGATCGACGCTGTTGATCGTCAGCCGAGGGTCCGCGAAGGCGCATGTGGCCGCCAGCGACTTCGATCCCGCTCTGCTGACCCGATAAACGTGACCCTCATTGTCTGGATCGCCGTGACGGTTTCCGCGTTGATCGCGGCGGGCGTAGTGTATCAGTGGCTGGGCCTGCGGCGCGATGCGCGGCTATGGCCGCCGCCCGGCCGCATGGTGACGATCGGCGACGGCCGGAGGATCCATCTTCATGCGCTGGGCGCCGGTGGCCCCGCGGTGGTGTTCGAAGCCGGCATCTCGGCCACCAGCCTGAACTGGCGCGGCGTGCAACAGACCATCGCCGCGCTGACTCGCGTGGTGGCGTACGATCGCGGCGGACTCGGCTGGAGCGATCCCGGCCAGACGCCGCGCACGGTATCGAACATCGCGGTGGAACTGCGCACATCGCTGCGGGCGGCCGGCGTGGAGCCGCCGTACGTGCTGGTGGGCCATTCCTTCGGTGGCCTGGTAGTGCGCCGCTTCGCGTTGCTGTACCCGGCGGAAGTGACCGGGCTGGTGCTGGTGGACGCGCTGCATCCCGAGGAGTGGTCGCCCCTGTCGGACCGTCACCGGCGCATGCTGGCGATTGGCATACGGCTCGCGCGGCGGGGAGCCTTTCTGGCGCGCATCGGGGTGGTGCGCCTGGCCGTGCGGTTGTTCATGGCCGGATCCAGACGGCTGCCGCGGGCCATCGGCCGGTGCACCAGCGGTCACGGCGCCACGGTCATCAACCGGCTCGCCGGCGAAGTGGGCAAGATGCCGCGCGAGGTCTGGCCCATGGTGGCGGCGCACTGGTGCAACCCCAGGTCGTTTCTGGCCATGGCCGCCCACTTCGAAGCTCTGCCGGCAAGCGCGGACGAAATGCGCGATGCGGCCCTGACCAACGGAATACCGGTTACGGTGCTCACGGCCGGGAGGAACCCGCCGGTCCCCGACGAAACGATTCGCGCCATCGCGCACAACGTCCGCCATGTGGTGGCGACGGAAAGCGGGCATTGGATTCATCTCGACCAGCCGGAACTGGTTGTGGAAGCGGTCCTCGAAATGGTGGAAACGGCGCGGCGCGCAAACACAATGTGAGATCTTTACCGGCCTGTCGGCACCAGCGCAACTTGCCATGAATTATCCACGGTGCAACAGCACGGATCTGCGCTCCTCTCGCAAACGCGAGTGGACCGATGTGCTTCACCGGGCTCTGGGCCGCTGCGGTGGCCGGCTCGCTCAATGAAACCCTGCTGCTCATCATCTTCCTCCTGTTCCTGCGCTATCTGACCCGGGAGCCGGCCAGTTGCCCGGGGAGCAATGCGTCGACGCGTCGGGTTAGATTGACGGTCGCCTCACTGGTCCGACCAGACGGAAAGTTCGTTTCCGCTCGGATCGGTGAAGTGGAACCGCCGCCCGCCTGGGAACGAGAAAACCTCTTTCACGATGACGCCCCCGGCCGCCTTCACCTTCGCCTCCATGCCGGCAAGATCGGCCGCGTAGATCACCACCAGCGGCCCGCCCCGCGCAACCTTGTCGCTCCGGACGAACCCTCCGGCCAGCCGGCCGTCTTCAAAGCTCATGTAGTCGGGCCCGTAGTCGGTGAACTTCCAGCCAAAGACACCCGCGTAGAAAGCCTTCGTCGCGGCCATGTCGAGAGCGGCGAATTCAATGTAATCCACCCGGCCATCGTTCTGTTTAGTTTCCATGGGCCAAGTATGCCGCACACCTCCTGACAGCGTCGTGTCAGCAGTGTTTACCATGGAAGTACATGGCCCGAATTCAGCGAGCGCTGCTCAGCGTGACCGACAAGACCGGTGTGGTCGAATTTGCGCATTCCCTGCATCAGCTCGGCGTGGAGCTGATCTCGACGGGCGGTACTGCCCGTGCCCTCCAAAAGGCGGGCGTTCCGGTGCGCGAAGTGGCGGAGGTGACCGGCTTCCCGGAGATGCTGGACGGACGGGTGAAGACCATTCATCCGCGCGTGGCCGGCGGAGTCCTCGCCGTGCGCAGCAATCCCGAGCATCTGGCGGCCCTCGCCGAGCACGGAATCCCGCTCATCGACATGGTGGTGGTGAACCTCTACCAGTTCGAGAAGGTGGCGGCGAAGGCCGGCGCGGGCTTCGAGGAGCTCATCGAGAATATCGACATCGGCGGGCCCACCATGATTCGCGCGGCGGCCAAGAACTGGCAGGATGTGGCCGTGGTGACCTCGCCGTCGGATTATGACGCGATCCTGAAGGAACTGATCGACCACGATGGCCAGTTGTGCGAGCCCACGCTGTGGGGCCTGATGCAGAAGGCTTTCGCTACGACGGCCGCGTACGATCGCGCGATCAGCAATCGGCTGGCTCACGTCACCGTCGCTCAGGACGGCGCGGTGAAGGACGGCGTGGCCGATGCCGAGGCCTTACCCGCCGTGCTCGACATTCGTGCGCCGCGCGCGTTCAGCCTGCGTTACGGTGAGAATCCGCACCAGTCGGCGGCGCTCTATTCGAACCGGCGCGGCGGCATCGCGGCGGCCGAACAGATCCAGGGCAAAGAGCTCTCCTACAACAACCTCGTCGATCTCGACGCCGCGTGGCAGCTCATTCAGGAGTTCGACGAGCCCGCCTCCGCCATCATCAAGCACACCAATCCCTGTGGCTGCGCGGAGGCCGCGATGCTGGTGGACAGCTATCGGAAGGCGTACGAGGCGGACCCGATTTCGGCGTACGGCGGCGTGCTGGCGTTCAACCAAACGGTGGACGAAGAGACGGCACAGGAGATCACGAAGACGTTCGTCGAAGCGATCGCCGCGCCCGATTACAGCGCCGGCGCATTGACTCTGTTCGCGGCAAAGCGCAACCTGCGCGTGCTGAAGGTGCTGGCGACGGCGCCGGACGAACCGGTGGTGAAGTCCATCACCGGCGGCTATCTGGTGCAAACCGCCGACACGCACAAGCTGGATCGCGCCCAGACGCAGGTGAAGACGAAGCGCCAGCCCAGCGACGAAGAATGGCGCGCGCTGGAATTCGCGTGGAAGGTGGTGAAGCACGTGAAATCGAACGCCATCGTCTACGCGCGTGCCGGGCAGAGCGTCAGCGCCGGGGCCGGCCAGATGAGCCGCGTCGATTCGGTGAAGGTGGGCGCGATGAAGGCGGTGCTGCCGCTGGCGGGCACGGTGCTGGCATCCGACGCGTACTTTCCGTTCCCGGACGGCGTGGAGGAGGCCGCGAAGCACGGCATCACGGCGGTGATTCAGCCGGGCGGGTCGGTGCGCGACGACCTGGTGATCGCCGCGGCGGACCGGCTGGGGCTGGCCATGGTGTTCACGGGCGTGCGGCACTTCCGGCACTGATGCGCTGGTAGACCGTATAACCAGCGTTCCGGAACACGACGCGGTATTCGTCGCGCAGGAGCCGGACCATGTACTGGTGCACCGGAGGCTCCAACTCAGCCGAATGCACCAGCCAGCCAAGATAAATGTCATTGGCGACGATGAAAGGCGGCCGCCGGCCGCTGTAGTAGCCGAGCCGAAGATCGTCCACCATGCCGGAGTCGAAGCCGAGCGCGAAGGCAAACTCGCCGGCGGCGATGATGTCGGGCGGCGCCGCAGCGTGCCGCAGGAATGCCAGCGTGTTCTGGTAGGCCCAGCGCTGCGGAGTCACCGCGAGACTCCGGCCGATGGCCGCGGACTGAACCGCGGCGAACAGGATCATCGCCGCCGCCACAGCCCACCTGGCGTGGCGCGTCCGGAAGAACAGGTGGTGCACGTAGATTGCGAGCAAAGCGGCGGCCAGCGGCATGGTATGGACCAGGTAGCCGGAGCTCTTGAACCCGTCGAGAATGGCCATCGTCACATAGGTCAGCGAGCCGACCCACAACAGCGCCCGATTGCCGCGATGATTGCGAATGGATGGCGTAAGCAGGCATCCCGCCACGCCCAGCGTGTAAATGAGAAGAGCGAATAGCTGGATGCGTTCCGCCGCGGTGGTGGCGTGCCAGCCGAAGGTCTGGCCGTAGCGAAGAAAGTACTCGCGCTTCAGTGCCGCGAGCGGTGAGGTCAGCCCCGCCAGCCGATTCACGCCCGTGAACTCGGTTCCAATTCCGCCGATGTTCCCGGACAACTGCCGCGCAAACTGAGCTGGCGCTTGCAGGATGTAGACGCCCCACGCCGACAGCGCGGCGGCGTAGGGGAGGCAGAACAGCCCGGAGTTGCGCCAGCCGATGCCGCGGCGGTCGTAGTAGAGCACCAGCAGCAGCAATCCCGCCGCGTACAATTCCCCGCAGGGATGGGTGAGACAGGCGGCGGCCGTCAGGGCGTTGCCCGCGAGTATGGCGCGAGGAAGCGAACGCTCGCGCAGGAGCAGGTAAACCGCCCAGCCGGTTGCGCCCAGGGCCGCGCACACCATATCGGGGCGCCCCACCGCGGCGAACGTGAGGAAGCGTACGTCGGTAGCGGTGATCGCGATCGCCAGCAATGCGATGCCGCGCCTGGCTGAGAGGCTGGAGACAATCCAGTACCACGCCAGCAGGACGACGGCGCCGGCCACCATCGACAACGAGCGCACCGCCAGCAGGCCGAATCCGAACAGACGGCACCAGAATCCTTCGAGGAGCAAATACAGCGGAGGAATCCAGTAGGTGTGGCGGTCGATGCCCTCCAGCCACGTGCCTTTCGATTCGAGGATGGTAGTGCCCAAATAGCCCCGGTGGATCAGGGTGAAAGCGGGGCTGGTGAACCACGCCTCACTGGACCAGAGGTATTCAGCGGTCGCCGTCCAGCGTGCCAGCACGAAGTAGACGGCCAGAACCGCGGCGAAAAGGGCAAACCACCAGCTCCTGGTCATGCGCGCAAACCGCACAGCGCGTGGCCCTGGCGCGTTTGCGGCAAGCACCTATCTGTTCCGGTGGCGGCGCCAGGCGGCGAAGCCGAGGCCGGCAACGCCCAAAGCGAGCAAAACGGCCGTCCCAGGCTCCGGTGTGGCCACCGTGTCCGTCAATTGTGCGAGCGCAAGTTGCGCAAAAACAATCAGCCACAGGCAACACTGCAAAACCCTCATGGTCCCTCCACGGCAACGGAAATGAGAAGAACTTAGGAATTGTAGCATCGAGATTTCGGCGGCACAAGAAGAATCGCCGGGACAACCTGGACAAGGACCACCCGCCATCACGAAGCCGTTGCGTCCTGGACGGCTCCGCCCGCGGCAATCCACTCCGCCGTGCGCTCGATGTCCGCGGTGAAGGGCCGGTCGCCGGTCCATGGCGGCACCATCTCGCCGAGCGCCGCGCGCACCCGTTCGATCGTCGGGCTGGACCGCAACGGCAGCAGCAGATCCAGCGCCCGCCGTGCGGTCAGCAGCTCCATCGCCAGCACCCGCCGCGTGTTGCGCACCACCCGCTGCAACTTGAGCGCGGAGGTCATGCCCATGCTCACGAAATCTTCTTTGTTCCCGCTGGTGGTGATGGAACCTGTGGAAGCCGGATGCGCCAGCACGCGATTCTCCGCCACCAGCGAGGCCGCCGACACCTGCATCATCATGAAGCCGGATTCGAGACCGGGATGGTTGGTGAGGAACGGCGCGAGTTCCTCGTTGAGCGCGGGATTCACCAGGCGGTCGATGCGACGCTCGGAGATGCCGGCAAGCGCGGTGAGCGCGATGGCCAGAAAGTCGAGCTGGAAGGCCAGCGGCTCGCCGTGGAAGTTGCCGCCGGAGACGATCTCGTCGTCAATGACCACGGGATTGTCGGTGACCGAGTTGAGCTCAATCGAAAACGTGCGGCGCGCTTCGGCCAGCGCGTCGAGCACGGCACCGTGCACCTGGGGAGCGCAACGCAGCGAGTAGGCGTCCTGCACGCGGCGGCAGGCGATGTGCGATTGTCGAATCTCGCTTCCCTCCAGATGGGCGCGCAGCCGTGCCGCGCTGCGCATCTGGCCGGCGTGCGGGCGCGTCTGCTGCAGGCGTTCGTCGAAGGCCCGGGGCGTCCCGCGCAGGCCGTCGAGCGTCATGGCGCAGATCAGGTCGGCGGTAGCCGCCAGCACTTCGCTGGCGCCGAGTTCGAGCGCGCCAACCGCCAGCATGGCCTGTGTGCCATTCACCAGCGAGATGCCTTCTTTCGATGCCAGAGTCACCGGCTCGCTACCGGCACACCGCAACGCTTCGCCGCCGGGCAGGCGCTCGCCGCGGTACTCGGCTTCGCCCTCGCCAATCAGCACCAGCGCGATGTGCGCAAGCGGAGCCAGATCGCCGCTGGCGCCCACGCTGCCCTGCGAGGGAACAACCGGCGTCACGCCGCGATTCAGCAGATCGCAGAGGCGCTCGGCGACAACCGGGCGGATGCCCGAGCAACCCGCCGCCAGCACGTTGGCGCGGATGAGCATCATGGCTCGCACCTCCGCGCGTGCGAGCGGATCGCCAATGCCCGCCGCGTGCGAGCGCACCACGTTGCGCTGCAACTGCTCCAGTTCGCCGGCGGCCACACGCACGTCGGCCAGCAGCCCGACGCCGGTATTCACTGCATAGACAGGCGCATCGCCGGCCGCCAGACGCTCCACCACCGCGCGCGATCGCAACATGCGCTCGACGGCCTCCGCCGCAAGGCGTACTTCTTCGCCGCGGAACGCGACCGCCTGTACCTGCTCGATGGTCAGCGAGCCGCCGTCAAGGGAGATCATCTACTGTCCGCTCCCTCACGGTCGCGGCTCGGTACCCTCCTGCGAACACGAACGATCATTACTGAGCCGCGACGGTTACGGAGCGGTCCGTGGCTGCTACTGCACATACCCGATAGACCGCAGCGTTCGGGCCGGCTCGCTGTCGTCGAACGTGGCCACCACGGCTTTCGGGCGGCCGTTATCGAGCGCCACGCCATAGGGCGGGTCGACGAACTGGAACACTTCGCGCAGCTTCTTCGCGTCGAGGGTGGTGACCGCCTTCAGCCCGGTGTCGTGCAGGAACGCCGCGGCCCATTCCTGCCCCTCGGTGGGGATGGCCACCACGGCGGTATCGTTCCAGGCAAGCTTCGACATGCGGCGCGCGGCGGCGTCGCAGTGCAGGCACGAGGGATTGTAGAAGAACAGGAAAACGCGCCCCTGGCGAAGAGAGTATGGCTTCCCATCCACCACCACGGTGGCGGGCGTTCGGATGGCGTTCTCCCGCGCTTTGTTCACACCGAAGGAGACTCCCGCGAACACACAGACGGCCGCCAGAATGATGAGCGCTTCGCGCACGCCGGACGCGCGCCGGGCCCACCAACCGGCCAGTACCGCGGCAGCAAGGAGTAGCGCGTCGACAACGAAGAACATGGGGCCTACCGTTCGTTTCACCAGAGGAAAACAACTGCAATCCTTGCCCACCAGCGCGTTGTAGTTGATGGCGAAATACACCATGAAGCCCACCAGCATCAGCGACATCAGCAGGCTGCCCCAGCGGCGGAACCGGGGCACGAAGATGAGCACGCCGCAGAAGACTTCGCCGACGCCGGACAGGATCGCCAGAGGCAGCGCGAACTGAGCGGGCACGCGAAGCTGGCCGACAAGTTGCGCCCACGTGAACGGCGCGGCCAGCTTCCAGCCTCCCGACACCACAAACAGGAAGGCCAGCAGAACCGCAACTACCGTGCCCACCACCTTCTTCCACGGCACGAGGTCAAACGACCCGTCCCGCGGGTTGTCGTCAAGCGACGCCATAAGACGCCATTGTAGCGGAGAAGTCACACCAATATGACGCGCGGGCACCGCGGAACGTCCCGTCCGGGAGCGTCTACTCTTGTATGTATAGGAAGGAACCGGCTGATGGAACTTCTCATTAATCGCCAAAAACTCCACACCGATGCACCGCCCGACCGCATGTTGCTCTGGGTGCTGCGCGACGCCCTCGGCCTGACCGGGACCAAATACGGCTGCGGCGAAGGCCAGTGCGGCGCGTGCACCGTATTGCTGGATGGGCAGCCGGTGCGGTCGTGCAGTACGCCGCTGCGAGCGGCGGCTGGCCGCCAGATCACCACCATCGAAGGGCTCGAACAGGATGGGCGCCTGCATCCATTGCAGGAAGCGTTTCTCAAGGAGGACGCGATGCAGTGCGGCTATTGCACGCCGGGCATGATTCTCTCGGGGATTGCGCTGCTGAGCAGGACGCCGCATCCGGACGACCGGGAGATTGTGAGCGCCATGCAGGGCAACGTTTGCCGTTGCGGCACGTATCCGCGCATTGTGGCCGCGGTTCGGCTGGCGGCGAAGGGCGGCGCGCGATGAACCCGCACGAACCGGAACGCTACGAGCTTTCGGCCGGGCCAGTCTGGCGCTTCGCACCGGAACGGCGCGAGTTCCTCCAACTGCTGGGCGGCGGAATCCTGATCGCACTCACGTTGCCAGGCGCCGAGGCATTTCAGGAATCCGGCGGACGCGGCCGCGAGCGTGGCCCCGACGTCCCGCAGACGCTCGGCGCATGGCTGCACATCGATGAGAGCGGAGTCATCACCGTCTACACCGGCAAGGTGGAAATGGGCCAGAACATCCGCACGTCACTGGCACAGGCGGTGGCCGACGAACTGCGCAGCCCGGTGGCCTCCATCCGCATGGTGATGGGCGACACCGACCTGACGCCGTTCGACATGGGCACGTTCGGCAGCATGAGCACCCCGCGCATGGCGCCGCAATTACGCAAGGCGGGCGCGGCGGCGCGACAAATGCTGCAGGAGCTCGCCGGCAAGCAGTGGCAGACGAAGCCGGATGCGCTGGTGGTGGGCGACGGCAAGGTCACCGATCCGGCCACCGGCCGCTCGCTCGGCTTCGGGCAACTCACCAAAGGACAGAACCTGGTGGAGACCATGGGCAGTCCCGCCGTCACTCCGGCTCCGGAATGGAAGATCGCCAGCCAGCCGCTGGCAAAGGTGAACGGCCGCGATATCGTGACCGGGAAGCACGAGTACCCGTCTGACATTCGCCGGCCGGGCATGCTCCACGGCAAGGTGCTGCGACCGCCCGCCTTCGGAGCGACGCTCGCCTCCGTGGACACGAAAGCGGCCGAGGCGATGCCCGGCGTGACCGTGGTGCACGACGGCGATTTCGTCGGCGTCGCGGCACCCGATCAGGACACGGCCAGGCGGGCCCTCGCTGCCATTCACGCCGAGTGGAAGACCACGCCGCAACCGTCCTCGAAGGATCTGGTGAGCGTGCTGCGGCCCGGCGCGCCGGTGACCGCGTCCGCAGGCAGGACTCTGCAGGCTACCTACACGGTGGCTTACATCGCGCACACGCCGCTCGAACCGCGCGTGGCCGTGGCCGAGTGGAGCGACGGCAAGCTGACTGTCTGGACCGGCACGCAGCGTCCGTTCGGCGTGAAACAGGAACTCGCGCAGGCGTTTCACCTGGCCGACGACAAGGTCCGCGTGATCATGCCCGACCCCGGATCAGGCTATGGCGGCAAGCACACCGGCGAGACGGCTGTGGAAGCGGCACGGCTGGCGAAGACCGCCGGCAAACCGGTGAAGGTCGTCTGGACCCGCGAGGAGGAATTCACCTGGGCCTACTTCCGGCCCGGCGGCGTCATCGATGTCGCCAGCGCGGTGAACAACGACGGCCTCCTCACCGACTGGGAGTTTCACAACTACAACTCCGGCAACGCGGGCATCCAGACGCCCTACATGGTGACCAACCGGAAGATCGAGTTTCACGAATCGAAATCGCCGTTACGCCAGGGATCGTATCGAGGCCTCGCGGCGACCGCCAACCATTTCGCGCGCGAAGTGCACATGGACGAGCTGGCGCATGCCGCCGGCGTGGGCCCGCTCGAGTTTCGCCGGAAGAACCTGAAGAACGATCGTCTGCTGGCGGTGCTCAACGCCGCGGCGGAGCGCTTCGGCTGGGACCGGGCGAAGTCCGCGGGACACGGCCGGGGGCTGGCCTGCGGCGTGGAGAAGGGCGGCTACGTCGCCACCTGCGCCGAGGTTGTTGCGGAACCCGGGGGCGGCATCCGCGTGCTGCGACTGGTGACGGCATTCGAGTGCGGCGCCATCGTCAATCCCAACGGGCTGCGCAACCAGGTGGAGGGCTCCGTGATCATGGGACTCGGCGGGGCGTTGTTCGAAGCGATCGAGTTCGAGGAGGGGAAGATTCTGAACGCGCGGCTTTCGCACTATCGCGTGCCGAGGTTCACCGACGTGCCCATCATCGAGACAGTATTACTCGATCGCAAGGATCTGCCGTCGGCGGGCGCGGGCGAAACGCCGATCGTGGCCGTGGCGCCGGCGATTTCCAACGCCATCTTCGACGCCACGGGAACGCGCCACCGATCGCTGCCGATGCGGCCGGCGGAAGGGTGACACAGAATAACCACTCCAACCGCTCCGTGACCGTCGCGGCTCGGAAACGGAGCCGCGCGCGTGAGCAAGCGGTTTCCGGATTCACTCGACGGCCGCGAGGCAACTCTCCAGCGTGTCCAGCGCAAAATGGCACTGGTCGTCGCTGACGATCAACGGCGGCGAAAGGCGGATGCTGTTGGGCCCCGCGCCGAGCACCAGCACGCCGCGCTGAAACGCCATGTCCACGACGCGGTCGCGCAGTTCCGGCGCGCGCTCCTTCGACTCGCCGTCGCGCACGAACTCGATGCCAATCATCAGCCCGATGCCGCGCACCTCGCCCACATGCCGGAACCGGCCGGGCCACTCGCGCATGCGGCCCATGAGCAACTCACCCATGATCCGGGCGTTTTCCATGAGGCTCTCTTCGATCAGCTCCATGGTGGCCAGCGCCGCCGCCACCGCCACCGGGTTACCGCCGAAGGTGGAGGCATGCGCGCCGGGACCCCAGTTCATCAGCTCCGCGCGCGCGATCATGGCGCCCAGCGGCATTCCGCTGGCAATGCCCTTCGCGCTGGTAAGGATGTCGGGAACCAGGTGGAAGTGCTCGGAGGCCCACATCCGGCCGGTGCGCCCCGCGCCGCACTGCACTTCATCGGCGACGACGAGAATGCCGTGGCGCCGCGCCAGCTCCTGCAGTCCCTCGAAGAAGCGCTTCGGCGGCACGACGTAGCCGCCCTCGCCCTGGATCGGCTCCACCACAAACGCGGCCACCTCGTCGGCAGGCACGGTGGTGCGGAATAACTGCTCGATGGCCGCGAGCGAAGCCTCGGCGCACTGGTCCGCGCTGCCGGCGAACCGGTACGGGTACGGATAGGGTACGTGATGAACCCCGGGCACCAGCGGTCCGAAGCCGCGCCGCTGCACCACCTTGCTGGCGGTGAGCGAGAGCGAGCCGAGGGTGCGTCCATGGAAGCCGCCGAAGAAGGCGATGAACTTCTCGCGGCCGGTGTGATAGCGGGCCAGCTTCATGGCCGCCTCCACCGCCTCGGTTCCGGAGTTGCCAAAGTAGACTCGGCGCGGGACGCCGCCGGGCGCACTGGCGGCCAGCCGCTCCGCCAGCGTCACCATGCTGTCGTAGTAGAAATCCGTGCCAGACATGTGGATCAGCTCGCCTGCCTGCCGGCGGATGGCCTCCACGACGCGCGGGTGGCAGTGGCCGGTGGAGCAGACGGCAATGCCGGCGTTGAAATCGAGGAAGCGGTTGCCATCCACATCCTCGACAATGGCTCCTTCGCCCCGGGCGGCCACCAGCGGATAGCCGCGCGTGTAGGAGGGCGAAAGGACGGCGTGATCGCGCTCGACCACTGCGCGGGCGCGCGGACCCGGCAGCTCGGTGAAAATGTCGGGAAGATCCTGGCGGACCAGTTCCGTGCTGGGCATATGAGTTCTCCTGCTGTTTCAGAGTGGAAAGTTCGCCGCTTCAGGCGGCGTGACTGAACGCAGAAGGAGGACTTCAGTCGGAGCCGAAGAGAGAAGGGCGGGATGCGGACGGCAACAGCATCGCCTCTATTGTACCGCTGCTTCGTCTCCGCGCAAAGAGGACGCCAGAGGTACGTCAACGCACGCACGCCCGGTTCGTTCAACAATGAAGAATATGGACATGCCTCCCGAAGAGTTCCGGCGCGCCGGACACGAGGTGGTCGACTGGATTGCCGACTACCTGGCTGGAGTGGGCGAATACCCGGTGTTGCCGAACGTGCAACCCGGCCAGATCGCCGATGCGCTCCCCGCGCACGCGCCGGAATGCGGCGAACCGATGGAACGTATTCTGGAGGACTTCCGCAACATCATCGTCCTTGGCGTGACGCACTGGAACCATCCGCGTTTCTTCGCCTACTTCGGCATCTCCGGCTCGGGCCCCGGCATCCTCGGCGAGATGCTGTGCGCCGCGCTGAACGTCAACGGCATGCTGTGGCGCACGTCCCCGTCAGCAACCGAACTGGAACAGGTGACGTTGGGCTGGCTGCGGGAGTGGCTCGGGCTGCCGGCGGAGTTCTTCGGCATTATCTACGACACCGCGTCCATCTCCAGCCTGCACGCCATCGCCGCGGCCCGCGAACGCGCCGATCCCAACGTGCGCCGCCGGGGCGTTTCCGGCGACCTGGTGCTGTACACCTCCGAGCAATCGCACTCCTCCATCGAGAAAGGCGCGATCGCCCTGGGCATCGGCCAGGATCGCGTGCGCCAGGTGCCGGTGAACGAGCGCTTCGAGATGCGCGTCGACGTGCTGGCGCAACTTGTGGAGGCAGACATCGCCGCCGGAAGAAAGCCCTTCTGCGTGGTGGCTACGGCAGGCACCACCTCCACCACCAGCGTGGACCCGATCCCGGAGATCGCCGGCATCGCCGAGCGCCACGGCTTGTGGCTGCACGTGGACGCGGCCTACGGAGGCACCGCGGCGATCGCCCCGGAGTTTCGCGACACTCTGCGCGGCGCCGAACGCGCCGACTCGCTGGTGACCAACCCCCACAAGTGGATGCTGACACCGGTGGACATCAGCGCCTTCTACACGCGCCACCCGGAAGTGCTGCGCCGCGCCTTCTCGCTGGTAGCCGAGTACCTCAAAACGCCGGACCGCGCCGTGAACCTGATGGACTACGGCGTTCAGCTCGGCCGCCGCTTCCGCGCCCTGAAGCTGTGGTTCGTGATGCGCTACTTCGGCCGCGAGCGTATCGCCGCCATCATCCGCGAGCACTGCGAGTTCGCCCGGCGGTTCGCCGCGTGCCTGGAAGAAGACGGCCGCTTCGAAATCCTCGCGCCGGTGCGTTTCTCGGTGGTCTGCTTCCGCCTGAAAGGGTCCGAGGAGCGGAACCGTGCGCTGCTGGAGGCCATCAACGCGAGCGGTCTCGCTTTCCTTTCGCACACCGTGTTGAACGGCACGTATGTCCTGCGGCTGGCAGTTGGCAACGTGCGCACAACGTGGCACGATATCGAGAGGGTTTGGGATTTCATTCGAACCTGGGTGGACACGCAATGACCTTCGATCTGTGGCGCCTGCTGGATATCGCGATCGCCTATGCGCTGGCGTTTCCCCTCGGACTTGAGCGGGAGCGCTCCGAGCACACCGCCGGCATTCGCACGTTTCCGCTGGTGGCCATCGCCACCTGCGCGTTCCTGATGGGCGCCGAGAGCATGAAGAAGGAGTATGGGGACGTGGTCTCGCGCGTGCTTCAGGGGATCGTGGCCGGAATGGGCTTCATCGGGGGCGGCGCCATTCTCAAGACCCAGAACGCGGTGATCGGCACCGCGACCGCCGCCGGACTGTGGGCCACGGCCGCCATCGGGGCCTGCGTGGCCCTGCACAGCTACGATATCGCCATCGCCCTGAGCGTGCTCTGCTGGTTTACGCTGCACGGGCTGAAGCGGTTCACGCACGAGCCGGAAGTGGGCGCGGGGAAGCGCGACGCCGGCAAAGTCTGAAGCCTGATGGACACGCGGCGCGAGCCGCGTTTGTTGTGAACTAAACCCCGGTGGTGGCCGTCTCCGGCGTGGACATGTACTCGTCCATGACGCTGAGCAGATGGGACGGATGGACGGGCTTGGAGATGTAGCCGTTCATGCCCGCGCTCAGGCACCTCTCGCGATCTCCGTTCATGGCGTGCGCGGTCATGGCCAGAATCGGAAGCTTCTGCCATTTCGGGTTCAGGCGAATTCGGCGAGTGGCTTCGAGGCCATCCATCACCGGCATCTGGACGTCCATGATCACCAGACGGTATTCGTCGTCGCGTTCGAGCAGCTCCAGGGCCTCGACGCCGTTGTTGGCCAGCTCCACGGTGAAGCCGCGCTTCCGCAGTACCGTGGTCACCACTTTCTGATTCACCTGATTGTCTTCCACCAACAGCACGCGCACGGGCGACCCTTCACGGGATTCCCCCTTTACGCCGCGGCCTGCCGCGGGTGCCTTCGCGTTCGCCGACGCCGCTTGCGGAACCGTGCAGCGCAGATTCACGGTGAACGTGCTGCCTTTGCCAGGCTGGCTCTCCACGCCGATTTCGCCGCGGTGCATCTCTACCAGCCTGCGGGTGATGGCAAGTCCCAGTCCGGTGCCTCCGAACTTGCGGCTGACGCTGCCATCCACCTGCGTGAACTTCTCGAAGATCAGCGGGAGCTTCTCGGCCGGGATCCCGATGCCCGTATCCTCGACGGCGAAGCGGATCAGAATCTCTCCACCGCTGGAGGGCGTTGCGTCCAGCGTCACCCGAACGTGGCCCTGAACGGTGAACTTGATCGCGTTACTCAACAGATTGGCGAAGATCTGCCGCAACCGCAAAGGATCCCCGACCACCTCCTCGGGAACCGCTGGCGAGACCTGACAAACCAGATCGATTCCCGTGTCGTCGGCCTTGGGCTGGAACGAGCGCACGCAATCCTGCAGAACGATGCGGATGTCGAAGGGAATCTTCTCCAGCCCCATCCTGCCCGACTCGATCTTGGAAAGGTCGAGGATATCGTTGAGCAGGGCCAGCAACGAGTAGGCGCAGCGTTGCGCCGTCTCGAGCTGATCGCGATGCTCGTCCGGCATATCGCTCTCGAGCGTGACGTCCAGCATGCCCAGGATGCCGGCCATGGGCGTGCGCAGCTCGTGCGACATGTTCGCCAGGAACTCGCTCTTGGCTTCGTTGGCCGCCTGCGCCCGCAGCATGGCCTCTTCCAGTTCTTCGGTGCGTTGGCGAATGCGCTGCTCGAGCAGCTCCTGATGCCGGCGGATCTCGTCCTGGGAGGAGGTCAGCGCTTCAATCATCTGATTGAAGCTCTCGCCCAGATACTCGATCTCGTCCCCGGTGCGGCTGACCTGAATAGGCTCCAGCTTGCCCTTGCGCACGGCCGTGATGCCCTGCTGCAGGTAGCGAAGCGGGCGGCCCAGCACGCGGATGGTGAACAGCGAAATCACCGCCGCCACCACCAGCACTACGCCGCACTCCAGCAACGCCTTGGTGACGCTCAGTGTGCCCTGATGCAGGTCGTACGCCAGCGTCGCCGCCACCACCCACAGCAGCAGCACGCCGGTGAAAGCGGTGAACCGCGTGGACAAGGACTGGAATGGCTTCCGGCGAGAGCCTTCCCTCTCGCCAGTGGTGAGCTGGCGCACATCCCTACCATCGACCTGGGCACGCCGAAGTACTATAAGCAAATCCGCTTAAGCGACGTTCGGTTCCTGTTTAGTCCCCGCGTACCATTACGGCCGGAACGCAAACAACTTGCTAGACTTGTGACCGAATGGACCGCCTCGCCACCACGCTCTGCGGGATCGCGTTGCGGAACCCGGTGCTGGCGGCCTCGGGAACGTTTGGCTACGGAGTCGAGTTCGCCGAACTCGTCGATCTGGACCGGATTGGCGGCCTCGTGGTGAAGGGCTTGTCGCGCCAGCCGATGGCCGGCAATCCGCCGCCGCGCCTGTGGGAAACCGCCGCCGGCATGATCAACTCGGTGGGCCTGCAGAACATCGGGGTCCGCGCTTTCGTTCGCGACAAGCTTCCGCAACTGCGGCAATATCGCACCGCCATTATCGCCAACGTCTTCGGGTACACGCCGGAGGACTACATGGAGGTGATCCGCGCGCTGGAGGATGCCGAGGGCATCGCCGCGTACGAGCTGAACGTCTCCTGCCCTAACACGCACGCCGGCGGCATCTTCTTTTCGAGCGATCCCGCGCTGCTTGCCACCCTGGTACGTGGTGTACGCCCGCTGGCGCGGCGGCCCCTCATTGTCAAGCTCTCGCCGAACGTGTCGCGCATAGAACCGCTGGCGCTGGCCGCCGAAGAAGCGGGCGCGGACGCGGTCAGCCTGGTGAACACGTTCATCGCTCTGGCCGTCGACGCGCAGACCCGCCGGCCGCGCATCGGCGCCGGTTTTGGTGGACTCTCCGGCCCGGCCATCAAGCCGATCGCGCTGCGCATGGTGTACGAAACGGCCCAGGCGGTGCGCATCCCGGTGATCGGCCTCGGGGGGATCCGCACGGGCGTGGACGCCGCCGAGTTTCTCATTGCCGGCGCATCGGCGGTGCAGGTGGGCACCATGAATTTTGCCGATCCGCGCGCGCCGCTGCGCATCGCCGACGAGCTGGACCGCTTCGTCGCGAGCGAGCGCCTGGCCTCGGTGACGGCTCTTGTGGGAAGCTTGCAGATGAATGAAGAAGATCGTATCCACGCCGGAGGCGCCGAAGGCGATCGGCCCGTACTCCCAGGCCGTAGTTCATAACGGCATCGTCTATTTGAGCGGCCAGATCGCCATCGATCCCGCCACCAACCAGCTGATGGAAGGGGACGTGGTGGCGCAGACGCATCGTGTCCTCGGCAACCTGAAGGCGGTGCTGGAGGCGGCCGGGTCGTCGCTGGGCGCGGTGCTACGCACCACCGTGTTCCTGAGAGACATGGCCGACTTCCCGAAGATGAACGAAGTCTACGGGCAGTACTTCGACACCAACCCGCCGGCGCGCTCCACCGTGCAGGCGGCCAGGCTGCCGCGCGATGTCGCGGTGGAGATCGATGCGATTGCCGCGGTAACCGCTCCGTAACCGTCGCGGCTCGGAACCGAGCCGCGCGTGTCAACAAGCGGTGGCAAAGCGGCTCGCGGCGTTTGCGCCTCAGCGCGGAACCGGTTGGGGCTCGCGGGCTTTGTCCGAGAGTTGGCCCAGCAGACACTCTTCCGCTTTCTCGCACGAAGTGCAGCGCTGCCTGCCTTCCTTCTCGGCATGCACCTCGAGAAGTTCCTTCATGTTCTCGAAGATGTAGCTGGGCGAGCGGTCGCCAGAGATGAGATGGTAGTTGCGATCCTGATACCACGCCAGCACCGGCCGGGTCACGTCGTCGTAGGTCTGCAGACGTTCGGTGAAAGTCTCTTCCGTGTCGTCCTTGCGCTGGATCAGCGCCGTACCGCAATCGTCGCAAATGCCGGGTACCTTTGACGGCTGATGCAGGATGTTGTAAATGCGTCCGCACTTCGGACAGGTCCTGCGCGAGGTGGTTCGGGCGATGAGCGCCGCGTAGGGAACGTCGAGGTGAAAGATTACCGGGCAGGGCAGGTTGCGTTCCTTGAGCAGGCTGTCCAGGAACTCCGCCTGCTGCACGGTGCGCGGATAGCCATCCAGCATGAAGCCGTTCTGACAGTCGGGCCGCGAAATCCGCACGGCCAGCATCTGGTTGATGAGGTGATCGCTCACCAGCCCGCCGGCCAGCATGATCTCCTGCGCCGCCTTGCCCAGGTCGCTGCCGGACTGCACTTCCGCCCGCAGCATTTCTCCCGTCGAAATGGACGGGATGTGAAGCCATTCCGTGATGAGCCGCGCCTGGGTGCCTTTGCCGGACCCGGGCGGGCCGAATAATAAGATTACCAAGGGGATTAGTCTCCGCTGACTTCAACCTACCTGCTTCGCCGGAGCAAAGCAAGCAGCGAGAATCAAGACTATCCCGGTCGGGTTTTGTATGAATTACGGCTTCAGATGACCGCTTCCACGGCCTCCGGCGCGGCGCTGCAGATGGTCAGCGAGTCGGTGCGCACCTTGTCCCATTCCTGCAGCACGAGGCCGTGCGCTTCGAAGAAGGCGCGGATGCGGATGGAATCCCACCCGGCGATGTCCTCGAGAATCGGCACCAGCACGCTGAGGGCATCCTCGCTCAGAATGGTTCGGCTGGCGATCGGCGTGATGTAGCGGTTCTCCGAGACCGCGATGGTGAGCCCGGAGAGCCGATTCACGTGCAACATCACGTGCACGTCCGAACTGCCGTCGCCCACGTAGACGATGCGGTCGTGACCGACGCGCAGGTGGTTGCGCAGCTCCTCCACCACGGCCACCTTTCCATAGCCCGCGGGCACGCGCACGATGGATTCGATCTCCCCGGTGCCGGCGTGATAGCGAAAGCGCGTGCCGTAGATGCGATCGGCGGGCACGATGCCCTCCAGCGCGGATTGAATCACCTCTTCGGGCGCGGCCGAAACCACGTAGAACGAGAAATGGTTGCCGTCCAGGTTCTCGATCAGTTGCGACAGCAGGTGGATGTTCTTCTTCAACCGGATACGCTTGCCGGCTTCGACAAGGTGCTCCCTGCGAACGCGCCGGTATTCGGGGTCGTGGAGCAACAGGTAGGCCAGTTCCCCGCCCTGCTGCACCATATGGATGCGGGACAGTCCGGCGATGCGCTCCTCGAATCCGGACACTCCCAGCAGGTCGCTGAGCACGATCCCCGAGTCGTTGAAACTCAGCGTCTGATCGAAATCGCTGACGAGCAGGAATCCCCTGGCAATTCGTCCGTTGTCTTGTTCCATATACACTCCTCCTGATGGATTCTTTTGATTGCGCTCGGAACGTGGCGACGGGCAGTTTATGAAGGCACTCGGTGCCGTGGGAACCGGCTCGCGTGGCCGGTTAAAGCAGTCGAATATCAGTATAGCAGGTCAGGCGGCCCCGGCCTGGGGCGGTGGCTCAGTTTGGACTCCTGGCCGACCTGGGGATTGGGTTCGTTTCGTCGTACCGGGATCGGTTGTTCCGTGGCACGAGATTGGGTTCGTTTCGTCGCGCCGGATCACCGGTGGCCTGGGGGCTTCAGCTTGCGGATTGCCCGGGGGACGCTGCGTAGTAGTGGACATTGCGCCTTGACGGTAGCACGGGCGGGTGCGATCTCCGCGCGGTGTTGTGTGGAAGTCGTGTGGAATGTGGTGTTTCGATTGTGCAGGTTGTTGGGAACGCCGCAGCGGAGAAGATGGGATGGCGCATGGTGCAGTTTCCGATTGTGCGCCCGCCGCACTATTTCGGGTGTGGGATGAAGAAATAAAAGCGCCAATCTGCGTTGACGCGGGCCTGCCAGAGGTCGAGGCTCTCGTCATACTTCTTCGCGCGGAGGGAAGGGTGTCTCAGGTTCTGCTCCAAGAACTTCACCTGCTTGAAAAGCGCCGTGCGGACGCCGGCAGGAAGGTCTTGCAGGCTTTTGCCGGCACGTTCGGAGTAGTCAGCCTTCATCGAGAGCGTTTGGTATTCGCGGCGGTTGCTCTCTTTTTGACCTGCGTCTTCATGTGAGCGATCATCTGGTCGGCGCTGTCGAATGGGCCGAACGTGCGCCCGGCCTTGATGTCGGCCAGGCCTTCGGCGAGCCGGGCATCGATAAGGCGGCGCTGCTCAGGCGTGTACTCGTCGTCCGCGATGGGAAGTCTGGGAAGGATGGTGATCACACCGCCAGACACCCTGAATTCGAGGTCCTGGCCGTTCTTATGACCGGCCTGCCGGCGGACGGACGGCGGCACGACGAGCGGCGTCCGGGTTTTGTTTTTGACGGTGACAGTCATGATCGATACTGCAATCGAAATCCGATTTCGCCTTCAGTGTAGGGTGCCCGTGTGGCGGCGTCAAGGCTGGCAGGGGCTCAGTTTGGACTCCTGGCCGGCCCGGGAATTGGGTTCGTTTCGTCGTACCGGATCACCGGTGGCCTGGGGCCTTCCGTTTGCGGATTGCCCGGGGGACGCTGCGTAGTAGTGGACATTGCGCCTTGACGGTAGCACGGGCGGGTTCGATCTTCGCGCGGTGTTGCGTGGAAGTGGTGTGGAATGTGGTGTTTCGCTTGATTTAGTTGTTGGGAACGCCGCAGCGGAGAAGATGGGATGGAGGACGGTGCATTGGCTGAGCGCTTGAGTGGAGGCCGTCAATCGCTCGGAAATGGCTTCGTTCGGGGTCCTCGAACACCTTCACACACCCGGCCTCATCCGGGGGAGAATGAAATGATGAGCGGCATCCAGTTTGTGACCGATGAGAAGGGCCGCAAGGTCGGCGTTCTGATCGACCTGAAAAAACACGGGGCCATCTGGGAGGACTTCTGGGATGGTCTCATGTCGGAATCGCGCCGGAAGGAAAAGGGCATACCTTACGAGCAATACCGCGCAGGCCGATTGAGGCGCGCCCGCCCACGTGGCTAAGTACTCTCTCGAAATCAAGCAGTCGGCGCAAAAGGAACTGGATGCGCTCGACGAGACGCTGTTTGCCCGGATAGATCGTAAGATTCTGGCGCTGGCGGACAACCGGCGCGGTAGCGTGGCCGGGCAACATCGATTTGGCACCCGATGCGATGTACGCTTAGGTGATGAACCAGCGCGACCGGCAGGTCTTCTCACGGTAATCCCATCCGCCTTATACTGATTAATTTAAGAGGTTATGGAAATGCAGCTCGACGCGCGGGAAACCTCGTTGGTCGCGGCCTTCCGCCGTCTTGCGCCCGACACGGCAGCCGAGCTTTCGGCGCTGGCCGAACGGCTCGCCATGATCGCGCCAAACGGCAGAATCGACTGGTCCGATTCGTGGTCTGACGAAGATCTCAAGGAATTCAGGTCTGCCTCACTGAAGCGTTTCGAGACAGAGGAGTCAGAGGAATCGGATTGAACCCCGGCGATGTTGTGGTGGGCGTGCTTGCGGGCGCGCTGGAAACCAAAGTCCGCCCGGCTGTGGTCATCGCAAGCAAGGAATATCTTGTCGAACACCCCGACGTGCTGGTCGGCATCCTAACCACGAAGACTCCCGGGAGAATCACGTCGTCAGACTGCGTTCTGCAGGACTGGCAATCAGCCGGCCTCCGCGCCGAATCGTGGTTCAGAGCTTATGTGCTTACGATGCACCGTTCGGAGTTGAGCGTCATGGGCCACGTCAGCGAGCGGGATTGGAACCGGGTGAGAGTGTATGTTCGCGCCTCCTTTGAGATTTGACGACTGCTGGAACCGGTACTCCGTTTTACTCAGAGTCGCCCTTGAGGGTCTTTGGAAACGCGCTGGCTTAGCACCACCCGAAGAACCTGAGCGAGAGCATGACCCAACTGCCCGAGGTCGGCCTCTTTCGTGTCCGCTCGGCGGCGTTCGGGAAAGCGGCTGAGAGCGTCAGGTTGAAGTACGCTGAAGTCATCAGGTTTTGAATGAATCGGCTGACCAGGACATTGCTGTGGAGTGTCGTCGGAGGCTATCTGGCGTTCAGGAGCTATCAGGGTCTTGCGGAGCCGTCAACAGACGCCTTATGGTTCAACCCGTATGTCAATGTTGTGGCGGCCACGTTGGCATTCATCGCTGCCCTCAGAAGCTGGCGCAAGACGTACAACCCGGAGAAAGCAGCGAGCGCAACGCCTGTGGAACCACCGACTCGAATCGAGAGGATAATCTTTAGGGTACTGGCTCTGGGCATGATGGCCGTTGGGCTGGTTTTTCTCAGTATCGGTTGCTGGATGGCGAGGGATGAGTGGATCAGAGTGGCGCAATGGCCGCGTACGTACGCGATCCTGGTTAGCAAACATATTTCTCCTGTGGGAGCCCGCATGGTTTTCCACTACGAGGTCGGGGGACGGCGATTCACTGGCCTCGGGTTCCGCTTCGGCTCGGAGAAAGAGGTACGCACTGCTCTTGAATCGTATGAGCCCGGGACGATGCAGAGGATCAGCTATGACCCGGAGGACCATGGCCAGGTGGAAACGAACCTCACTTACAATTGGAATCTGTTCAGGCCTGCTGTTTTCTCCGCTACCGTTGGCGCGGCTTGCTTAATCGTGGGTATTCTCCTCTTCAGAGAGGCACGCGGTAACCGGGCACTCGCGGACGATGCCACTACCCGGCCGTCGGCGTGACCGGCTCCGGCAACAGCACAATCAATTCCAGTTGCGGGTTGGGGAAATCCGCAGGCGCATATACGGCGATGTTGCGCGAGCGGAGCACCGCTTCCCACGCCAGGCCGGAACGGCTCAGGCTGAAATACTGGTGATTCACCTTCACCGGAATGGTCGCCGGCGGCTGCTGCACGTGGGTCATGGCCATGCCCGGCAGCGCCTGGCGAATCAGGTGCTCGATGTGATTCGCAGAGCACACCTTCATCAGCGCCGGGCATTTGGTGATGATATCCGCTTCGCCCATTTCGGCGTTCACCGCCAGGTACAACTGGGTGTCTTCCAGGTACTTGTCTTCGGTGATGGACGCCGCGTAGATGGAGGGCCGCACCAGGCGCAACGGCAGCGACACGAAGTTGCTGGGCACCACCGTCTCCAGCAGATGGTGCACCATTTCGTCCAGCTCTTTGAAGCAGCGGCCGAGGTCGTCGTGGTCGTAGACGGGCAGGTCGCGCGGCTTGACGTCGAGCGAGAAGGTGGTGAGCGCCGAACCGAGCGAGGCCATGATGGCGAACAGCTCCTCGGGATGGCCGCGGCGCGTCTCGAACAGGTGCCGGAGCTGCGGGAAGTGCGTGTTGATGGAGTAGAGCAGCCAAAAGTTGGCGATGTCGGCGACGGTGAATTCGGCGAGACTCTGGTTCTTCTGGCGGCGCATGCCCGCCAACATGCTGCTGCGCGCCGAGAGGTTTTCGATCAGGCGGCGGGCGATGGAGATCAGGTAATCGCTGGCCGAGATGTCCAGCAGCGGGGCCACGAAATGCGGGTCGAGCTGGTAAGTTTCCGCTTCGGTCTTCTGCACGCGCGCGATGCGCAGGATGGAATTGCCCTGGCGGCTCTCCCCCTCCACCAGGATGCGCATGTTTTTGCGGGCGATCTGTACCGGACGCTCGGTGGCGTTCGTATTCTCGTCACGGAAGGTCTCCACCTCGGCCAGGAAGCGGGTTTCGAGGCCGCGCGCGGCCATGGAGACGTTCAGGCCGTTTTCGCGATACGAAGGAATGGCGAGGAAAATGTCCAGGGTGTTCGAGTCCGGCGCGAAGAACTCCGCGATGGGCCGGGCCGGGGGCGGCGGGTCCGACTCGGGGATCTCGAAGGGCAGGCCGTCGGGAAACATGCCCTGCGCCTGGTGTACCGCAAACACGCCGTTGGCGAGTTGCTCCTGGTTGAACTGGAGCTGGCTGAAGCCCCACGGCCGGAAGCTGAGTGCGTCCAGGCGGAACTGGAGCACGCTTTCAATGAAGCGGTCCTGCGCCTGCAGATGCTGCGGGCTCAGAAAAGTGCCCTTCGCCCAGATCACCGGTTGCAGCGTTCTCATCCCGGTACAGTATCATACACGTTCCCGCGCCTGTTGTGGCGAACCGGCTTGCGGCCGCATCGGACAACTCGTCCCAATAGCGGACAGTCGCGCGAGATCGCAGATGCATAACGGTCTTCGTGTCAATCACCTGAAGTGGCGAACCCCTGGCACGCCGCGTGCGTTAGTGTGAAGTAGGAGTATGCCCGCCGCTTTGACCACACCCACCCAGCGTGCCCACAACGGCGGCCTCCGAGTCCTGGTCAGCGACGACCAGCCGGACATTCTGGAAGCTCTTCGGCTGTTGCTCAAGGGCGCCGGATACATGGCCGAGACGGTGGATTCTCCGCAGGCTCTGCTGCGCGCGCTGGACGCCCGGCCGTTCGATCTCATTTTGATGGACCTGAATTACGCGCGCGACACCACTTCGGGGCAGGAAGGGCTCGATCTTCTGGACGAGCTGCGGGCGCGGCCGGACTGTGCGCCGGTGGTGGTGATGACCGCGTGGGGAAACGTCGAGCTGGCCGTGGATGCCATGCATCGCGGCGCCACCGATTTCGTGCAGAAGCCGTGGGATAACCTCCGGCTGCTGGGCACCATCGAGAAACAGGCCCGCGAGGCGGCCGTCCGGCGCAGCGCCCAGCGGCTGGCCCGTTCGGAGATCGAGATTGCGCGGCACGTGCAGGAGAAGCTGTTCCCGCAGCCGGTGAAGCAACTGGGTTCCATTCGCTACGCGGCGCGCTGCGTGCCGGCGCGCGACGTGAGCGGCGACTACTACGACTTCCTGGATCTGGGGCCCGGGGCGCTCGGCTTCGTGCTGGCCGACGTGTCCGGGAAAGGGATGGCCGCGGCGCTGCTGATGGCCAGCCTGCAGGCGGCGTTTCGCAGCCAGACCGAAGTGGTGCGCGACGGTTGCGAGCTGCTGCGCGGCATCAACCGGCTGTTCTATTCGAGCACTCCGCCGGAACAGTACGCGACGGTGTTTTTCGCGGACTACGACGACCGGTCGCGCACGCTGCGCTACGTGAACTGCGGGCATCCGGCGCCGCTGCTGGTTCGCGCCAACGGCGAGGTGGAGCGCCTCGATTCGACGGCGCCGGTGATCGGTCTGCTGAACCATTGGGATTGCGAGCAGGCGATGCTGCGGATCGAGCCCGGCGACACGCTGGTAGCCTTCTCCGATGGAGTGACCGAGGCGGGCATCGATGGCGATGAGGAGTTCGGCGAGGAGCGATTGCTGGCGGCGATCGCCGGCGCGCGCGACGCCGACCCGGAAGGCCTTATTCAGGACATCACCGAACAGATTTGCGCGCACGCGGGATCGTCGCCCGGTGACGACTGCACCATGCTGGTGATCCGCGGCGTGGCGTAGGGCAGCAGCTCGTGGCTAGTACTACTGTGTTATAAACTGCGAGAGCAACAAAAGGGGCAGCAGGGGAGCTGCCGAAGCAGGACACGGGCGATCCGGATGCGCAGCGTGGCGATGGACTGCCGGTTATGCCGTTCGGC